>JBCCYE010000024.1:0-60941 GCA_039190425.1 Pseudomonadota bacterium
CGGGCGAAGTGACCTACATGAAGTCCAATTTCGTGCAGGGCATCAAGGCCATGCCGATTACCTTCGACAGACGCGCAGGTTAGTGCCCTAGGTCTGTCCCCGACAGTTGAGCCGGCAAGTCCGAATAGGGATTCTGCTCAGCCGTCAAGGGGCTTAGGTTTCATATGCTAGGCGGGATTCGGGCCCTCATGGCAGTGACCAAGCAGTCGCTGGAGCAGTCGTGATCTTACGACTCTTCGTCGTCCTCATTGTCTGCCTGTCGGGATGGCTTGCCTGGCAGCAGCTGTACGCACCGCGGTCTGAGCCGCCCAATCAACCTGAGCACCCGTTCGCGGTTGGCACGGCATCCGCCGATTCCCCTGCTTGCGATGCAGTGGTGTTTCCTGTGAGACCGACCGGGGACGTTAGGTTTTTGGATGCGACGCAGCGCTTGGGAAAAGATTTACGCATCAAGACGTTTGCGCTGTCTGTAGCAGATGTTAATGGTGACTCGTGGGACGACATTCTGATCGGCGCCCACGAGTACAACCCGTACTTGTTCATAAACGATGGAGGCGGCTTTACTAGCCAGTCGCAGGACCTTGAAACGGATCGCCGCTACGATCGTCACGCTTACACCTTTGTCGATCTGGATAACGATGGAGATTTGGACATCGCAATCGCCGGTGGTGGATCTGATGGTGTCGGTCAGGGCGACCCGAACATGTTGTTCCGCAATACCAGCCAGACACATGGGATAAGCTTTGAGAGAGTTACGCTGCCAGAGGATGTGGTCTTGCTGCCCAGTCGTTCGCGAGCATTTGTACCTATTGCCTCCGCCGACGGCTCGATGGTCGATCTGTATCTGGCAACTCTCGCCAGAGAGGGTTTTCCCAATCAGTACTTTCTTAATACCAGTACGCAGCCGGTATTCGCTCTTCAGCCGGCTGTTCGTGACTTCTACAGTGGTGTTGTGAACGACCACGGACGAGGTACGGTCGCTGACTTTGATCAGGATGGCAAGCTCGATTACCTGTCGATTGAGAACCGTCAGGTAAAAATCCACTGGGACGCTGCCGGTGCCAACGATACCCAAGTAATCGCATATGGCTCCTACTCCGTGAAAGCCGCGGACTTCAATAACGATGGCTTGCTGGATCTGTTCATCGGCCGGGTGGTGAAGTATTCGAACGCCAGTCACGTCAGTGCTAACGAGCGCGGACTGATCTATCGGATTCGTGGAGCCGATGTCGGTGCGCCCATTACCACGTCGTTTCGTAGCTCGGGCGATGAACTGTTGTTCAATCTGAATCAGCACATACCGGCGAACGAATCGGGTTTCAGGGCAGGAGCGGGAGGTATCTACCTGGGCGCGACCGCCCACAATCCTTATGGCCGTGAGTTCACCCTTGATGAACAGGAGGCGATGGGTGAACCGCCTTCCTTTGATCGCCTGGGCACGTACGTTTGGTACGATAAGGCTGCGGACCGCTGGCACATGCGATTCGCCATGGCAGACTCGGAGCGCACGCTCAAGGGATTCATTGCTGGTCAGGGCATCCAGGACGTTCAGACATCCGGGCTATACAGTGCGCAAGCTGGCTGTATCGCGGATCTTGTGCTGATGAATACGGGTACTCGTCAATTTGATCGGTTGCATACGGATGCGCTTGCACACCGACAGGCCACAGTGGCAAGTGCCGTCGCCGACTTCAACAACGATGGTTGGCTGGATCTGCTGGGTATTCGACATGGTGAAGAAGGCACCCTCAATGGTGTGCCATTTGTGCTGGTCAATCAGGAGGGCGACGGCTTTGTGTACGCTGAGTTGCCCGCTCGCCCTCAGGACCAACTGCACCGGGCTGATATGGTTGCCTACGGTTTTTTTGACAATGACGATTTAGTGGACGCGATCATTACCAATGGGTTTGGTCAGGTACCCGGCACCTGGGGTGAGCCACAACTGTTGCTCAACGCATCACCGGCTCCCGCGTCCGCACTGCGTCTTGACCTACGCGGCCGCCTTGCGAATCGCTATGCGATTGGCGCCACCTTGCGCCTGTACACTGAAGATGGATCACTGCTGGGTTTTCGGCAGGTGGGCCTGAACATCAATCTGACTCAGGATACCTACACCCAGCATTTTGGGCTGGGAGACCAACCGCCACCTTACACGTTGGAAGTGAGGTGGCCCGGCGGTGATGTGGCACGCTACCTGTTCGATTCGCCTGGCCGCTTCAAGTTGGAGCAAGGCAACGCGGAACCTGACCCGATGCTTTAGAGTAGAGCCTTGCGGATCTTGTATCTGCGAACACAACTAGAATTTAAGTATCTGATGCTTCAACGTGTTCGTCTTGGTGCTTTTGCCTCTGTGTTAAACAAGACGGACCGTAGCAAGTGTCCTCAAAGATGCGCGGTATTCTAAGTCTACAGCCGTAAATGCAGGGTATGGTTAATGTGGTCTTGGCCGGTGATCCGGCTGCCGACTTTGCGTTGAAAACCTATCATTGCATCTGCCAAAGCCAGAGCCTCCTATCTGACTTGCGTCGCAAGGGCGTTAGTGAGGGGCGAAACTTCGACAGGTGGAGAATCGTCCCTTCGTTGTGTACACTGCAAAAAAAGTGGTCAGAAGCCGGTGTGTTTGCAAAGTAAACCCCTAGGGTTTTGCAATGAAGCTCTGGGCTGAGTCGAAAAAGAGAGACTAGTGAACATCTACGATGGCAATCTGGAGGAGATAGAGCGAGTACAAATCGATGTCTCCGAAGCTGTCGCCCAATTGTTAAGAACGGCGAGGCGCCCCCTGATATTCCAGGGCTTGAGGAAGGACCTGGGCTTTTTCCAAAGCTGGGATTTGAATTTTCTGTCCAATATGAACACTGATGTTCCGATTATGCGGCCAGACGCCGATGGCGTGAACCAGTTCAACTCTGCTGAATTCATGCCCATTCGGGATGTTGTTGAAAACATAAAAAACGGTGACGCCATATACATCGGAGCGAAGCAGATAACTGGCGAAAAGGGTATACGCGCAGAAGGACACGGGCTCGGCACTCTGGCTGAATCACTGACCATACCTGACTGGATCGATAAACCACGAATATACAATACCAACTTATGGTTTGGTGGAGGGAATAACACGACACTACTCCACTATGACGCATGGGATTCAGTGATGATGCTCAATAAAGGAGAGAAAGAGTTTGTGATCTTTCCGAGTGACCAGTCGGAGTTTATACCCCAGTACAGCCCACTTAATCTAAGTAAGTTAGCGCAAGGCACTGTTCTCTCTAGCAAGATCAAGCCACTTAACATTCAGCCCAAGTACCGGGCGCAGTTCCAGAAAGCGAAGGGATTCAGGGCTACGTTGAAACCGGGCGAAGTGATTTTTGTGCCGGCGGGTTGTTGGCACTTTGTACAGTCCTCCGGTATCAACATGGCTGTGAATTTCTTTCTCTATACCGCCAGCCGCAGGATACATTTGCAAGAACCGCTGCGCACGTTTTGGATCAAAGACAACATTACGGTGCCGCCCGTTGTCGTGTACCGTAAGGCAAGAGCCGGAGTAGCGAAGCTGTCTCGGTTACTGTCTTCTCTCGCCTCTTCAAATCAGTCAATTCAGTAGTCAAGCCGATAGAGACGCAAATCACTAGTTTGGCCTCGGAGAGCGGAACGTTGCGGAGCCCTGACGTGCGAGTAGGTATCGTTTCCAGCGCCAGTGAGTTCATGGAGATGCAGGAATCCTGGGCGCGGCTGCTTGGGCAATATGAAGATGAGCCTTTGCCGCTCACACACCACTGGCTATATACCTGGTGGCAGGTATTCGGCGAGGGCTGCAAGTTAAAAATTGTCACGGTGTTCATGGATGCCAAGCTTGTGGTTGTGGCTCCCTTTTTATTGGAGCGAATCTGGTTCAGGGGTTTAGTTCCTGTCACCCAGCAGAAGCTGATGGGAAATGAGCATTCGCCGTTCTGTGACGTTATTGTTGATCCTGGCTTGAGCGCCCAGGATCAACGCGCAGCCCTTAAGGCGGTTGTCGATGAGAGTGCCGTCGATCTTCTGTCATTTTATAAGATTCCTCGGGAATCTATGCTGCGTTCATTTGTGAGCGAATATCAAGCACCAGGCAGACTGCTTGGCGAATCTCGCGGGCGAGTGACGCCGATTATCGGGGTTTCAGATGACTGGGATGAGTTTCTAAAAGGTAAGTCTCGCAAGTTTCGAAAAAGCCTTAATAACAAACTCAACCGTATAAAAAGGGAAAAGAGCATTTCTGTTTCTCGTTATTCTGTAGAATCACGTGATGATTCACGCTTACAAGATATGCTGTCCATATCCATGCGCAGTTGGAAGCGCGAGATTGGTACTGACTTGGGGTCCAACCAAAGCGGCTATGAGTTTCTGTTATCGCTCGCGGATGTTCTTGGACCAAAAGGGAAGATGAACATTTGGTTGATGTATGACGATACGACGCCAATCGCATACGAGCTACATCTGCTGCACGGTCGAGTGGCCTATCCAATCAATGCAGATTATGCGGAAGAGTTTCGAAGGCTATCTCCAGGTTCGGTGCTCGAGTACACGGCGTTGAAAACGCTCTTCGAAGAAGGTCAGGTAGCGCAGTATTACAGCTGCGCGAATGACTACTGGTATCTGCGCAATTGGAGTAAAGAGCGGCAGCACCTTGTTACCATTCACATGGCTTCAAAAAGGCCCCTTGGTATGGCTCTGTATGGGCTGGAGTACACAGTTGTACCGATCATACGGCAGCTTAGAGATAGGTTGTCCCGTTGGCTGAAACGAAACAAGGTTGGCACCTAGATGGCGCAGTTTTTTAGCTGGTTTCTCTTTTTTTCTACCGAGTAAGCTGTTCGAGTAACAAATCGAGTGTGACTAGCCCATGAATGGGCCCCGGAGCATACGCGCATGGAAAGACTAAGAGTCGTTGTGATCGTCAGTAAAGATGAGTCCGACATCTTCTTCGCCAATCGACTTCTACAGTCGGTAAACGTGATTGCTGTTATTGTAGAGAATCAGCATGACGATCGCCCATTTCTCAGCAAGCTTGCCTCACATTTAGTGCGACCACACGTTTTGGTTACCAAGCTTTACAACCGCATCCTGTACGAGCGAGATAAAAAGTACGCCGAATTTTATCTGCCAGAGAATGCCTGTAACTTTGGAGGGCAGGGCGATCAGGTAAACGCACCTGATGGTACGGCATTGCTGTATACCACAGGTGCGAATCGCATCAATGACAAAGAGTACATTGAACGGCTGCAAGAACTGCAGCCTGATGTTGTGGCGGTCTGTGGTTCGTCCCTATTGCAGGAGGAGATATTGTCGGTTCCCAAATTGGGCTCTCTGAATCTTCACGGTGGCCTGTCGCAACGCTACCGAGGTCTGTATACGACAGATTGGGCAGTGTTCAACCAAGAGCCTGAGTGCGTAGGTGCGACGGTGCACTACATCGCCGGGGGCATCGATGATGGTGACATTCTCTACCAGGGCCGTCCACAGATAGATATCGAGGACACTCCGCATAGTCTGTACGAAAAAGTTGTTAAGTTTGGCGTTTGCATGATGATACAGGCGATTGAGGATCTTGAAGCCGGTACGTCACGGTCAGAACCTCTCAGTAAACTGGGCGATCTTTACTTGGGTAAGAGCTATACCAATAAAGTTCGATCTCAAACCTGGAAGACGCTACGCGGCGGGGTTCTTGAGAGATACCTAAAAGAAAAAGAGCAGCGAGACGAGCCCGTTTTGGCTTCGATGCAATGTAAGCATCCGGACTCTCATTGAGCAATAAGGCCTGAAGTACAGTGTGTTGCTTCTAGCTTCGCTGAGGAACTGCCAGTAGAGATCTGAAGATCTTGCGCTTTTCGTCAGCTCGCTCCGTGATGCCCAGGTAGTTCAGGGCGGTTAAAGCTGAAAACATCACTCGCCAGATACCACGATTGACACGTTGGTACCATTTCAGAGTCTTGTCGCCGAACATGGCTTTTACGTACACCAGGCTGCTTTCATAGCTGTAACGGGTGGCGGTCACTGACACCTGGCGTGAGCTTGCTCCTGAGACGTGATCCGCCACGGTGAATTCTACTGCGAGAACACGCAGGCCCTTCCCCCAGGCTTTGCAACACAGTAGTGCGTCTTCGTAATACATGAAGATATCGTCTTCCAGCAGATTGTTGTCATCCATCAGGCTGCCGCGGACCAACACGAAACAACCTGGGACCCAGTCCGCTTCATAAATTTTTGTACCATTCACATCACGCTTGATCGATCTCGCGTTGCGGTTGTTGTTTGACTTCTTGGGTTTCCGGTAGATCAAGTTGATGGAGTAGCCCAGTATCAGCTCCACCGGTCGGGGGAAGCTCTTGCACGGCACGCTTACTCTTCCGCTCGAGCCCATCAACGCACCGGAAATCACACCGATGGACTCGTCTTTATCCATCATGTCTACCAGCTTCCTTACGTTACCATCACGCAAAGATGCGTCGCTGTTCAACAGAAGGAAGTATCGTCCCACGGCCCGGCGCGCGGCCTGATTGCAGGCGGTGGCAAATCCTAGATTTTCGTCATTAGCGATTAAAGTGGCTTTTGGATACTTAGCTTTGACAAGTTCTACGGTACCATCGGATGAGGCGTTATCGACAACGATGGTCTCGTAGAAGGCATCTTCGGGCATCTGCTGTTCGATAGACGCCAGGCATTCGTCCACCAGGGATTCGGTGTTCCAGCTCACAACGATGATGCTCACATCTGGTGGTACGTTCATGGTTCGTGCTGTTTGGGATTTTTATTCGATTTCTGTGGGATCGAATCTCGACACGCGGCACCGTTTCCTGCTGCATCTCAATAGACTGCAGCAAGATGCCCGTATCAGGGCCAATGTCCCACAATGGTAATGATACCAATGAAGGTGACGAAGTAGCTGACGCGAGTCACACTTTCGGCTGATTTAGGGGCAGATTATACAAAAACTTTGATGGTTCCAATCCAAAAGTGCTGAAATCGCGTGAATGTGCAGATTGCCTCGTGACGCCAGCATCGGCCGATCCGATGACAATAAACTAGGGCTCGCGCGGGCTACTGCCCCAGTTGTACACTGTTGAGATTGCGGGGTGTGCGTCCGCGCCATTCCCCCGAGCGGTGGGCTCAGGGCGTGCTACTAAGCAACACACAAATTGACGCTTGAATCTGAGTCTTGAGTGGTATCTTCATTGGTCAACAGCCGGCACAATTTGAAGCCTTCCTGTTGAGTGCTCATTCGATGCTGCGGATGTGGAAAACGCTGTGTGGCTGGCTCGCCAGGCGTGCGGACTAAGGTAGGCTCCGATACAGGGCGCCATAGCCTGTGTTATCGGACTGATGGTGTCCAAGACCGTTTTCATCTATTCGCAAGCGGTCTTGCTGGGCCTATACTGTCTGCTTCTGCGGCTCTGGGATACCACCATGACACTCATTGGTCGAATGACTGCGCTCTTGGCAGGCTTGGTTTTGTTGGCGGTCAACGGCGCATGGGCTGCGGATAATGCGTCGATAGACAGGCCCCGCATTGGTCTCGTGCTCGGTGGTGGTGGTGCCAAAGGGGCAGCGCATATCGGTGTATTGCGTGTATTGGATGAACTGCGCATACCGATCGATTGTGTGACCGGGACCAGCATGGGTGCTTTGGTAGGTGCCACGTTTGCCTCGGGTGTCAGTCCTGCCAGTATCGAGGCACAAGTACTGGCGGTGGACTGGGCAACCACCGTTGGCGGCAAAGGCAATCGCGACAGCATTCCCATAGAGCGGAAGCTGCGCGACGTAACGTTCACCAACAACCTCGATCTGGGCATAGTCGATGGATCCCTTCGGGATGCGGGTGGCGTGCTCAACTCGCAGCATATCGATGATCTCTTGCGTCAGCTGGTAGCGACGTCGCGACAGATTGATGACTTTGACAGACTTCCGATACCGTTTCGCGCCATTGCCACCGACATGGTAGCCGGGGAGATGGTTGTGCTGGACAGCGGTGATCTGTCCGTGGCGATGCGCGCCAGTATGGCCGTCCCGGGCGCCTTCAGCCCGGTCATCATCGATAATAAGGTGCTCGCGGACGGGGGTCAGATGCGCAATCTGCCCGTCGATATAGCTCGAGAGCTATGCGCAGACGTCATTATCGCCGTGTCTTTGGAGACCCCACCTCCGACGGCGGAAGATCTGCTGAGTTCGGTGAGTCTGGCCGGCCGCTCAATCGACGTGATGATTGACGCCAACACTCGAGCGCAACGCGCTTCACTGGGCGATGACGATGTCAACATCATGGTGCCGATGGGCGATATCGGTTCGGCCAGCTTTGAGCGAGTGCCTGAGGCGATCCCCCTCGGGCGCGAAGCCGCGCTCGCGAATCTGGACAGCCTCAGGAGGTACTCACTGTCGCCCGAAGCCTATGCAGCCTGGCGCGGAGAGCTCAACAGCGAATCCGAAATCGAGTTGCAGGTGGCCGAAGTTCGCATCTCAGGCCTCAACAGAGTCAATACACAGTACGTTGAGCAGGCGATACGCAATACGCAACCCGGTGCCACTGTGACAACGGCGCAGATCAGCGAAGACAGTAATCGTGTGAATGCGCTCGGCGATTTTGAGGCCGTCACGTATTCGGTCACGGGCTCCGCGGACAATGCTATCGTGGAATTCAACCCGATCGAGAAATCCTGGGGGCCTAATTTTGTAAACTTTGATCTTGGTCTTGGCTGGTCAGAGGCAGGCCAGACGGCGTTTGTGTTGCGCGGCGGTTACCGCAGAGAGTGGCTCAACGCTTACGGTGGGGAGTGGCGCAACAAGGCGCAGATTGGCACAGATTTTGAACTTGAAACCAGTCTCTACCAACCGTTGGAGCGTCGGCAGCGGTTTTTTGTGGAACCAAGACTGGGGTTCGACCGTTACCTAGAGGATGTCTATGACGACGGTGATCGCATCGCGCAGTACAGTTTCGATGAGAGCTATGCCAACCTGGACTTTGGCTACAATCTCGACACCCGCGCCCAGTTCCGGCTAGGGTTACAGCGTGCTTGGAATAAGGCCAATCGTGAAACCGGCTCTACCGAGCTGGTGCCGGAAACGGATACCGTGCATGAATCCAATGCCCTCGCCCAGTTGAAGTACGATACCCGTAGCACGCCGGGGCTCGCCAGCCGCGGCTCACTGATCGTCTTTCGGTATCTCGACTCAGGGAGCTGGCTCGATGGCGACGGCGATTACGGCATGATGGAGGGACTGGTTACCGTGTCAGTGCCCTTTGGCGGCGACACCGTCGGCCTCGTGGCGGCGGGAGGTGATGAGGTGCGAGGTACGTTGCCGGGCTACCGCTTGTTTCGAGTTGGCGGTTTGCGCAGCTTTCCTGGATTGGAAACGGATCAACTCAGAGGCGATGGCTACTGGTTGGCCGGTGCTAACTACAACTGGCGTTTGGCGGATATTCAAACGCTGTTTGATCAAGCGCTTTACGCCGGCCTGCGCCTCACCGTCGGCGAAGTGAATGGCCGTGTGGACAATGTGGATGAAGACCTGTTGACGGGAATTGCTCTGAGCTTGAACGGCAGGACGCCGATAGGCCCTTTCGTGATATCGGTCGGCGCAGTCGACAATGATTCCTGGGCACTGCAGGTGTCGGTAGGTCGACCCATGCGAGAGGGTTCCATCGTCGATGAGTTGCGTTGATCTTGGGTATCAAGGCATCGGTTTGAATACGCGATATGAGGTAGCGTTTAGCCAGGGGTATCACTGCCAGCGGTACTGCCAAAGCACACCGACCGTGTCCGAGTCGTTACCAATACTCGTGACGATACCGCGACTGGCGTAGAGCTTCAGCGATTGCTGCCTGGTCAGAGGTAGCGCCAAAGTCAGGCCCAGGCGTGAGTTTTCTTGACGATCATCGGCCCGGATGCCGTCTTTGCGCGTTTCACCACCCCAGAAGTAGTTGCCATTCAAGGCGATCCACCAGCGTTTAGGCAGGTCGTAGATCAGATGCAGCTGCACCTGGTACAGCGGGTCCTGTTCCAGGGTCACACTACCCTTGAAATTGTCGTTGTCAGTGAACAGACGAACACCAAACGCAGCGTCCACGCTCCATTTTCCCCAGCGGTTTGACGCGCCAATCTCCGGCTTGATCGTCCAGCGATTGGAACCGGAATTGATGATGTTTTCGTTGCTGTAGTCGCCCCAGGGTGCACTCACCTTCAGGCTGAGACCGATGACGCGCCCCACTGCGGTACGGCGAAACGCTTCCATGGTCATCGCCGGTGCTCCGTAAAACATGTAGGCCACTCGCAGGGACGGATCGGTGCTGCCACATCGATCGCCGCGCACACGTTCGCCTTCAAGCAACGCAGACCCCTCGACGCAGGCTCTTCCCCAGGCCGCGGTGAAATTGCCGGCTCTCCCCCAAAGATCCACTGAGCGGACATAGGCAGCACCGGTGACTTGCAAGGTCAGCTCCGCATCTTCAATCGGAACGGAAGGTGCAGCGTTCACTTCGCCCTCCGAGTAAGCGTAGCCCAAGCCGGCAAAATTGAGCCCGACAGGCAGGTTGGTATAGGTCCGGGGCTCAAGCTCCTGCGAGTGTGCTTCGACTGAACACAGGCCAAGGAATATCACCAAGGCCAGAAGACGCCAGCTGGCTGATCCACTGGCTGACTTGGCCGGTGAGGGTGTGACACCGCTCATCAGTTTAGCGTCGCCTGCGATTCCCAGCACGTTGACGCGCGTGATGGTCACGATTCAGCCGCTGGCGATCAAACTGGGGACGCGATTGGCGGTTTGGGCGGTCCATTTGTGACAGCTGCGAACGGTCTACCGACTGCGCGCGCTGAGCGGCGTTGCTGACCGCGCCACTGTTCTGTATGGCTTCCCGGTCGATGTCGCGAGCTCCACCGGCGTCACGCCACTGGTTGTCTTCTCGAACCTCCCAGCGATCGCCCTCGCGGCGCGCAATCTGGCCATTGCGATCCGCGTAAAGGTTGTTGGCCCTGTCTGGGTTGCTGCGAGCCTTCTTTAAATTGGCTCTTGCCGCGGTCGGGTCCGCATTGCGGCTGCGGTTTTGCGGGCGCTCATAGAGATTGGTGCGAGCGTTGTTACGATTTCTCAAATCGACATCATTGCGGCGGTTCCCGATGTTAACGTTGTTGCCAATATTGATATCGCCCGTATTGATGTTGATGTCGTTGTGCCGATAGCCTCCGCCGTACCAGCCGCCACAGCAACCATACCCGCCGCCCCAACCGCCGCCAAAGCTAACGCCTACTCTAAGAAAGGGGCCTCCCCAGCTGACGCCGAAATTCCAGCCCGTCCAGGGGTTGTATCCCACATGGAAGCCCCAGGTTGGTGTGCGGGGATAGTAGTAGCCGCCACCCCAGTAGGGCGGGTAGTACCAGCCCGTACCGTAAACGGGAACGCCGTAGTAGGGATAGGACCACAGATAGCCGGGTGTATATCCCACATACACGACGTCGGGTGTGGAGTCGTATATGGTGACGTAGGTGGTGTTGTAGACCGGAGAGCTGGGTGGAATTTGCGCGAGCTTGTCCGTGGGCACAGTGTCAGCGACCTGCCACGGTCCGGTGGCGTCGGTGGCGGTGAACCACACACCGTTGTCGGCAGCATAGTAGCGCCCGTCGATCAGTAGAACCTGGGCCTCCGTGTTAACGGCGTAGGCAACGTCCGTACCTTCTATCCTTTTAAATTTGGGGTTGCCGTCGTAGTTGACCGTCAGTGATGCCTCGCTGCGTTTGATAACGGCGGTTTGCGGGATGTGCGCATCCGCCAGAGCCTCGTTTGCCTCATCGGTGCCTGCAACCGAGCTGCGTACGCCGCCTATGTCAGACGCAGGTGGAATCTCGGAAAAGGCTTCAGGCAATTTGTCCGCCCTAACGAAGTCCCAGGGTCCTTCCTCAGAGCTTGCTCTAAACCAGCGGCCTGATAACTGCACGTACATGCTGCCGCTGGCGAGGTCACGCACCCAAGGCGTTTCTGTATTCTCGACGTAGAGCAGTTTGCCACCCTGCAGGCTGGCCCAACTCGGTTTGCCCTGCGATACAATCAGTTCTGTGGGTTGCGTCGCGGTGACAATCACGGGCGTTTCGGCGGGGGCGGGGTCGTCGTTTCTAGGGATCGCCGCTGCGAGATTAGCAGGCGGATTGGCTGTCGACTGCCATGGGCCGAGTGGATCATTAGCCTGATACCAGAGGTTGCCGCTCGTCAGGTAATACGTTCGGTCATCCTTAACCACGGCCAAGGGCGTGTTGAGCGCGCGTTCGTAGCCGCTGCCCTCTACCTTGCTAAAACGCGGTTCACCGTCGTACAGCAGTAAAACCGCAAGCTGTTGTTCGAACAAAATGACAGGTGGGTCAGTGTTCAGGTTTTCGAGACTCTCTTGAACCTGTTCCGATACCGCCAGGGCAGACGACAAATCCGTGAGGCTGAATACCAGCTCGGTGCCCGCCACAGCCGTCTCCACTACCTGGGTAAAGCGTTGCTCCTGATTATCCTTGGAGTCCGGCCATACAACCTTACTGACGCGAATGTCGGTTACGGTGGCCGTGTCTGTGGCGCGGTCCGTATCCAGCTTTGCGGTGAGCCACATGGCCCCAAAGATGGGCTCGTCGCGATCTTTCAGTTCGATAGACATGGCCGCTCGGGCTGTCAGGAGATTGCCCTCCAACTCATCGGGCTGTGGCTGATAAATGATGATCGTACCTTCTTCAGCCTCGATTTCCTGTGGCCAGTCTACGGCAAACGCCTGCAGGCTGGTGACCACGAGTGTGAAAGTGGCGATGCAGGTCGCCAGGAGCGACAGTCGATACTGCGGGCGGTGTCTTTTTGGCACAGGCTGATCTCCAGTCAATTGTGAAAGCGTTCGTGTGGCGTCGCTTGACTACAGGGTAGTTCAACCTGCCCGAGTGGCAATCGTGACAACAATCGGTGGTTGAGCGGTGGGAAGCGTAGTTCGATGATTACCGGAAACCTGATCTTCGCAACGCGAGGTTACAGGGAGCAGTATGGGTAGAGATAGCCACTCACGGAGCGATTGGGTAACCCGGCTCAGCTGAAGACTGGCCAGTGGTCAACAATGACGCCGTTATCCAGGACGGCAATATCGCCGAACTGGAGAAACACGAATTCGCTCTGCGTCGGTCGCAGAAAGATCCAATCGTCTGGTGCGAGAGGTACTTTGCTTGACCCGTTGAGCATCTCCTGGTTGGTAGATCGGCCATACAGAGTGTTGTATCGCAGTCCCGGGGGCGATACCGGTTCCGCCTTCCAGTAACCGCCGTAAGTGAAGAACGTGCGCGCGCGGTTGGGATCCCACAGACTCTGCAGTGGGCCGAGATCGATGCCCGGTATGCGCAGTGAATCCTCGGTCTTCAAGACCGGGGCGGCGATCCAGCTTGCCGGGCTGTGATCGGCAAGCGTGGGTAGATCAAAGTCGGTTGGTTTTACTAGACAGGAGCCTGCGGCCAGTTCGTTGCATGGAAACTGCCCGCGGTTGTAAAGCTGATAGGTCGGGCTACCCGCGGCGTTCAGCACAGGTTGCTCTGGCCATGCAGCCCCAAGGGTGTGTTTGGTCAACTGGAGATAGTGTTCGTACATCCCCATGGCCTTGTCTCGATAGCCGATGACGTCTCCCGGAATCTTGATGATGTGGGGCTCGTAACCCATCAGTCCGGACAAGCTCAGATATGGGGATGCTTGAAGAGTCGACAGCATGTCCAGCAGCTGGTGGTCATCGCTGACACCGCCGCGATGTAACCCTACGTCCAGCTCGATGGAAACGCGCATAGTGGTGTTCTGAGCACTGGCCAGCGCCGAGTACTGACGCATGCGTTCAGGTGTATCTACGAGCCACTGAAGCTGTCGGGCAGGGTCGAAGGTGCCGCCTTTGAACTCGCGGTAAAAGTTGTGAGCTGCTGCTGCCGGCATGGGTTTGCCAAGCAGGATGTCGGCATCAGGTAGCTGTGTGGCGACGGCATTGACAAAGGGCTGGTGAAACAACATCAAACGGTGTGAATCCGATGCTGACATGATGTCTTCCAGAAGTGACAGCGAGGGAAGCGATTTGGCCACAATTCGGTAATCAAATCGGTCTTGCAAATGGTTCTTCAGGATGGCCACATTGCGACGCAGCTGCGTTCGATCCACGATCAGAGTGGGTTTGGCCGCACCCGCGTTGTCCAGGGCGGCACTCAACTGCTCAAAGAACTCCGGATGCGCATCGCCCCGGTCTCTGGGGCGTGCCAGGGCGATCAGTCCTGCGGTGCCAGCAGCACCAGCCAACAGGAGATTGCGACGCTTCATATCGTGTCTTCTGTCAGCCCAGCAGGGAGTGCAGGTAGGGGTTGAGGAAGCGGCCCTGGGGGTCGAGCGCATTGCGCACCGCGATGAAATCCTCCCAGTGGGGATACAGATCCGCGAAGTCTTCCCGGTTCAATGTATTGAGTTTGCCCCAGTGGGGCCTGCCGTGATACTTCCGGAAGATCGGTTCGATGGCTTTAAAATAGGGGCCGTAGTCTTCTTCGAAGTAGCGATGAATGGCAATGGAGCAGCAGTCGCGCCCCTGAAAGGGGCTGAGCCAGATGTCGTCTGCTTGCACGTAACGAAACTCGATCGGGAAGAAGACTTCATCGTGGTTTGTCTCCAGCACGTCGCGGATTTCCCTCAGTGCGGTGAGTCCATACTCTCTCGGCAGGTGATACTCCATTTCGTTAAATCGCACGTTGCGTTCGTTAGGAAAATTGCGCCAGGAGCTTTCAATGCTGGTCTCGCTGGGGAGCGTGCGCATATAACTGCCGAGTACGAGCTTTCTCAGTCCCGGTGACCAGGACAGGGCATCTCGCGCCAGCATCAAGTCTTTTACTCCCTCGTTATCATCCAGTGTTTCCGTGGCACCAATGGGCTCGGTGGTGACGTCGTATGCGTCGGTAAAACCCATGCCTGTAAACGGTATGAAGTAAAACTCGAAGTTGCGGTGTTGATCCGCCAACCGCTCGGCGTTGGCTAGAATGTCTTCGAAGTTCAGCCAATGCGTTTCCTTGCGCAGCCGGAACGGTGCGACATTTTGCAAGGTGGCCTGAGTCACGATGCCGAGGCTGCCCAGGGAGACTTTCGCAGCCTGGAAGATATCCGGATTCTTGGTCACCGAGCAATCGATCAGGTTACCCTCTGCATCCATTATTTGCAGATGGCTGATCAAGCTGGAAAGACAGCCCAGCTTTGCTCCGGTGCCATGGGTGGCGGTCGCCAGGCAGCCGCCCAGTGCCTGTTCATCGATGTCCGGCAGATTTACCATGGCTTGACCTACGTCTTCCAACGGCTGACCGATTTCTCCGAGTCGGGTGCCAGCCCAGACGGTGGCCTGAAGCGTGTCCGAGTCGTGTTGCACCAGGCCGCTGAGGCGTGCCAGCGATACCAGCGTGCCGTCGGTTGGTACCAGTGGAGAGAAAGAGTGGCCCGCTCCGACCGGTCGGATCGTTCCGCTGCTGGTCACGATGAGTTCCTGTAACTCGTCCAGCGAAGCTGGCGCCAATCGTGCAGCCGGCAGGCATTGCTGCGACCCAGACCAATTGCGCCAAGGCAGTTTTCGCTCACCGCGATCCGACTGTCCCAGAGCGGGCAGGGCGCTGTTGGCGATGATACCTTGTACCAGTGCGTTAACAAGTGACCGGCGCCCCAGCATCGCTAGTTGCCTGTTGCCATGAAGCGAATGAGGTCCTCGAATTGGGCAGCATCGCAGTCCATACACAAACCCAGCGGCGGCATGCCGCCCACACCGTTCACAACATTGTCCACCAACGTATCCATGCCTTTGGCCAGCAGTGGCGCCCAGGCCGCCTCATCCCCGGTCAAGGGTGCACCCGTGCCGGCAATGGTGTGGCAGGTGCGGCAGCTGCGGTTGTACACCGCGGCAAGTTGCTCATTGGATGGCGTCAGACTGGCGCTCGTGGCCTGACTGATGTTACCGACGTCGTCTTTACCGCTGCAGGCGGTCAGGGCCGCCGCGGTCAGAGTGGCCAGCCAGAACCTGCTTAGAGTCGCCTTCACTGGTTCGCACCTCACTATCGAGTGATGGATCACGGGGTGGGTCGGCGACGCGAACGCTCAGCCAACCCGGGTCACTCAGCACAGCTAAAATGTTTGCTAATACTAGTATTTTATCGGCACGCTGTCCAATAGAGGGCAGTGGCTGCGCGATGAGCCACTGCTATGCTTTGGCGACCAGAAAGCACACGGCTAAGGATTATGGCTGATACACCCGCGGAAACAACAGTGAGCATAACGGATATGCCCGCCCCGGAGGAGGCAGCCGGAGAGCTGACCGCTGCCATTCTGCATTTTTTTCAGGAGATGGACGATACGGCCCCTCTGGCGCGGTTGGTGACTGCCGCGAGCGTGTTCGGCGTTTGCATGCTGCTCCTGCTGGTCAGCCGCTTCGTCATTGGTCGCCGCGTTAAGCGCTTGGATGCCATTCCAGAGCAGCGCTACAAGCCGTTACGCTGGCAGGCTCAGGACCTGGTCTCCGCCGCGGACATGAAAGCGTTCTGGATGAGCCTTTGGCGCACCCTGAGTTGGTTGATCTCCGTTGCGTTGATGGTTGTCGGTGTAACGGGTCTGCTGACGGGTTTCAGTTGGTCCCTGAATCTCGCCGCTGGCATTATCGTCATGGTCATCAATGCCCTCAGATTTGTATGGGCTGGCTTCGTCGACTATCTGCCCAACCTGGTGACCATTATTGTGATCATATTCCTGGCTCGCTATGTGGTGCGTATGATCGGTGTCGTTTTCGAGGGCATCAGTAGCCGGCGAATCTACTTGAAAAACTTTTACCCGGAGTGGGCAGAAACCAGCTTTGGCATCATTCGGTTGCTTGTTTACGCTCTGACCGCTGTGATCGTGTTTCCCTACTTGCCAGGTTCAAGTTCACCGGCGTTTCAGGGCATCTCTATTTTTGTAGGTGTCCTGGTGTCACTGGGTTCGACGACTGCGGTGGCCAATGTTATTGCCGGTGTTGTGCTGACCTATACGCGAGCTTTTGAGGAGGGCGATCAAGTAAAAATCGCCGAGACGCGGGGCCGAATTGTAGAGCGCAGTACTTTTGTCACCCGTGTGCAGACCCTTAAAAACGAGATTGTGTCGATTCCAAACTCCATGGTGTTGAACAATAACATCATGAACTACAGCAACAATATGGGTCGCCGTGGGCTTCTGGTGCACACCTCTGTCACCATTGGCTACGACGTACCCTGGCAGACAGTGAACCGTCTGCTGATCGACGCGGCCCACCGAACTGAGAACATCATTGAACAGCCCGAGCCGTTCGTCCTACAGACAGCGCTGGAAGATAACTACGTTAGCTACGAGGTCAATGGCTGGATTCACAAGCCGGAACTGTTGCCCAGGATCTATTCCGACTTACACGCAAACATTCTCGACGCTTTCCAAAGAGAGAATATAGAAATTACCTCACCCCATTATCGTGCCGTCCGCGACGGGACTCAGCCAGCGATACCCCCCGCCGGAGAAAGTGGTGACCGTGACGTCGGCTGATGTTTTGTGCGGCCGGTGTAAACCAGTAGGTTTAGACAGGTAACGCGTAAGGTGCTACCGGTTAAAGCCACAGAACGCCTACTCGTCTCTAGGCTTACTGCCTGTGACGTATGTCTTCGAGCCCAAACAGATATCCGCAAGAACAGTTGCAGCGGACGAGTCCGGTTACCGGTAATTGCCAGGAAATCGCCGAAAGCCGCTTGCGCCTTGCCTGTTGAGATTTGGCGACCTTGATCGCAGTAGATTACGCCCTGTCATAGTCTCTTCAGCTGATGAGTTTCCGACATAGGGAAGGGTGAATTGTTTGGTTTTTCCTTGGATGGCTCGTTGAGCGCTTCGGTGCACTGGTCAGCCTGCTTGGAGAACACGGGGATGGAAGGCGGTGGCCCGCCTTCGAAAGCTCCTAGGAAGTTCTGCAGTGGACGGTCATTGATACCTCTTCCCGAACTCAACTGGAGGAGGTCGTTACTGCCCGCTGAATTTAACTCAAAGACCATGGGTCCCTTGGCCGTGATACCAATGTCCCAGTGTTGCCATCGAAAACCGGGAAAGCTGGGGGCAGCGAGTGAAAGCACCTCGAGCATCTCGTCCCATTGGGGAACCTTCATTCCCAGCAGTTGGAAGCCAGTATCTGGTTGTGGCTTATTGAGCTCCAGCGATAGCCCAGCGCCACTCACCACACGGTTGACAAGCCCAGAAGCGATGTCGATATCACATATGAGGTTTCCATAACTGCCTCCTACGTAATTATCGACAATATTGCCGACCCTAGGTATTTTCCAAGTTGCTCGATAGGCATGAGCCTTGTCATTATCCAGCAGCATTATGACTCGGCAACCGGAAACCGCGTCGCCGCATACGCTTTTTGTTTCTTGCGGTGCTTCTGCAGCCTCTTGGAATAGAAAGCCCCATTCATCCGTTTCGAGACTGCCAAGAAACTCGAATAGAGGTACTAGACGACCGTCGTGCAGCGCGAGTGCATCCGACTGTTGCTCGTAACGAAGAATCTTGCTGATGTCTCGCGCCGCGTAGCCTTTCACCGGCTTGCAATACAAGGGAAAGGGCGTCGTCGGGTGCCGAAGCAAGCGAGCAAGCTCACCAATACTGGTGAAGACGGGTATATCACCACATTTGCGTTCGCGATGGCATGCCGCTGCGATTACCTCGGGATGAGGAATTCCGAACTGCCTTAGAAGCGAGTATTGGATGAGCTTGTCCGTTACCATGCCCTCCCATCGAATGTCATTGAGTTTTGAGTGAACTCTATTTTTAAAATGAAGTCCGCCAAAACTGGCAAGGTCTTCTCCAGGGTATACATCCTTCCGAAACAGTCCCTGACTGAAGTACTCTTTGACCTGAATACCATTGCCATGCAGCTTCAGGCGAATGATGTCTGTGACTTGCTGGAATACGGAACGCTCTTTAGAGTCATGCACTGACACCATGTCTCGCGCGTTGGCAAAAATACGCTGCCTTGCTCTGGTTATGGAACGCCCCAGTTTTGAGTTCAGGAAAGTCATTTATACTTTCTGCCTGGCATGATGCATGCCTATCTGCCTGATGCTCTAAAAAGAAAGACTTCCGAAATTTAAAATCTCACGAGCTTGTCGTTGTCAAGTTGCGCTTACTCGCTTAGAAAGCCGTAACACATACCGATACCTTGTGGGTGATCATATACTAATCAACTAATTTACCCTTACCCAAAAATAGCACTGGCTTTTCTTTGTTCTTTCCTGTAGCGGGGCCGTGTCATTTGCGGAAGTGTAAGCGCTACAAAACTTGAACAGGTAGGCTGCACACTGAATTTTTAAAGGTAACTCTTTGTGCTCGCACAAATTTATATCTCTCCAGGTTACAAAAAAAAGCCGCGCCCGATGGGCGCGGCCAGTCACTCCAAGCTTGTCTTGGTGTTTTAGAGAGAGCCTTCGATGATCCAGCCTGACCACCAGGCGTTCGCAGCGCTGGTGCCAGGTTCCACGGCGCCCACATAGTCAGTGTCATCGAAGGTGAAGCCGGAACCGTTTTCCACCGCGGGAATACCCGGTGCTGCGACATTAGCGTCAGAGCCGGTCAGCGCATAGGCGTCGTCGATCATGACGCTGGCTTCGCCGGCGTTCTGCTCGGTGTCGGCGGCGCGACGGTTGTAGAATCCGTCTGTGCACATACCCAATACGTTGATCAGGGTTACATCCGATGGGATGATCAGTGATCCGTCACCGTTTACGTCTGCGTCATCGATTCTCACACAGCCGACGTCGAAGTCACTTACGGCGGTATTGTAGATCGCCGTGGTCAGAGCACCCCGCAGCCGCATACCCGGCTGCGCACCGGCATCGGAATCTTCCGCGTTGTTCACTGCAGAGCCGAGGACCAGGATGTTGGCAAGATTGCCATTGGTTTCGGGGACGTATTCGTCATCAGATGAATTCGCCTCAATACCACGCGGGTCGTTGCTGCCCGTCGGTGCGGACTTGTTAGGATTCTTGCGAATGATGACGTACTGAATATTACCCTGATAGCCCTCGTCGAAGTCCAGGTCATCGTCATCATTGTTGGTCAGAACCGCGTAGCGCAGGTTAGCCGTGCCACCAAACCACTCTATACCGTCGTCCAGATTACCATGTACCTGGATGTACTCGAGGTTGGTGCCGTAGCCAACGCCTTGCAGAGTCAGGCCATTGATCTCATTGTTTGGACCGGCCACCAGGCCACCTTCGGCGATCCGCACATAGCGCAGGGTGCCTGAGTCATCGGCTGGATCGTTACCGCCGTAGTTGCCAACCACTGTGCCACCCTCGCCGATGACGTTACAGAAGGTACCGCTGCCGAAGCAGGCGCCGGTACCTCCCTGGCCGAACTGAGGCGCAAAGCCCTGGATGATCACACCACCCCACTCGCCTTCGCCGTCGAAGTCCTCGTCGGTCAGGCTGCTAAAGGTAATGGGTGCCGAAGCGGTACCAACCGCGTTCAGCTTGGAGCCGCGGGTGACCAGCAGGGAGCCAGTGTCGAAGGCGCGTACCTGTACACCCGGGCGAATCGTCAAGGTAACGCCCGCATCGCGAATAGCCTGAACATCGGCCTCGGACGCTACTGCTCGGTTTCCTTCGCCCACCAGCACCTCGCCGTCGAGGCGCCATTCAACGCCTGCGATGAAGGTGTAGTCGGTGTCGATGACGCCTGAGACAGTACACACCGTATCGCTGGCGCAGCTCACAAAGTCCGCGGGCTCCACCACCTCATCGGTGGCTCCCACGGTACCCGGGAGTGTCCAGCCTTCCCACCAGCCCGTGGGGGCACTGGGATCGACCGCACCGATGTAGTCGGTCTGATCGAAAACAAAGCCGGAGCCGGTGTTGACCGCAGGAATGGAGGTCGGCCCGCTCAGCACAGCTTCGCTCTGCTCGACGGCCAGTGTGCTGCTGTAGCTCAACGGGATGTTCTGGATGTTCTGCTCGGTATTGGCCGCACGACGCTGGTAGAAGCCGTCGGCACAATCGCCCAGAGCGTTGACGATGGTGATGTCGGAATCGACGATCAGTGAACCGTCACCAT
The DNA here is from genome assembly GCA_039190425.1 of Pseudomonadota bacterium. Taxonomy (GTDB): domain Bacteria; phylum Pseudomonadota; class Gammaproteobacteria; order Pseudomonadales; family Halieaceae; genus Marimicrobium. Next base: position 21,118 of record JBCCYE010000024.1, read on the forward strand.
TAACGTCGGCATCGTCAATGCGTGCACAGCCGATGTCCCAATTGCTCAGAGCGGTGTTGTACACCGAGGTGGTGACTGCGCCGCGCAGACGCATACCCGGCTGCTGACCCTCAGATGATCCTTCGTTGTTGTTGACGTTGTTGCCGAGCAGCGAGAAGTTCGCCAGTACCGCCTCGGTTTGCGGCACGTATTCGTCGTCGGAAGAGTTGGCTTCTACACCGCGGGGGTCATTACTACCCTGGGGTGCTTCCGCATCGCTTTTCTGAATGATGACGTACTGAATGTTGCCCATGTAGCCTTCGTCGTAATCGATGTCGTCGTCATCGTTATTGGTCAGCACGATGTAGCGCGCATCGACGGTGCCGCCGAACCATTCAACACCATCGTCCAGATTATCGTGTACCTGGATGTACTCCAAAACAGTGGTGTAGCCGACGCCCTGTAGGGTCAGTCCATTGATTTCATTGTTTGGGCCTGCGACCAGGCCGCCTTCGGCGATGCGCACGAAGCGAATCACGCCGGAGTCGTCGGCCATGTCGTTACCGCCGTAGACGGAGATGTCGGTGCCACCCTCGCCCTCGACGTTGCACACCACACCAGAACCAAAGCAGGGGCCGGTGTCGCCCTGACCGTATTGAGGTGCAAAGCCCTGGATGATTACGCCGCCCCATTCTCCGAGGCCGTCAAAGCCGTCGTCCAGACTGCTGAAGGTGATCGGATCAGTGGCAGTACCGTCGGCCACCAGTTTGGAGCCACGGGTCACCAATAGGGAACCGTTATCGAAACCGCGGATATCGGTGCCGGCTTCTATGGTGAGCGTTACTCCGGCGGCGCGTATCGCGTCTACCTCGGCCTGATCCGCGACGGTCCGGTTGCCGTCACCGACGGTCACCGTGTCGGACAGCCGCCACTGCACGCTTTCGAGCAGCGTGTAGTCGGTGTCGACGGTGCCTTCGATGGTACCGATCGTACAGGTGTCATTGAAAGTGACGTAGCTTGCTTCCACGACGTTGTCGCAGTTGTCGCCGCCGCCGGGTCCCGTTCCAGTGCCCGGGCCGGTGCCGGGGCCTGTACCTGTGCCGCCATCGTCGATGATAATCGTTACATCGTCACCTTCGTCGCCGCTACAGCCGAGCAGGCCGATAAGGGGAACAAGGCATGCAATCAATAGTTTTGTCTTAACCATGATGTGGTTCCTGATTGGTTGAACAGTTCATGCAGAATTTCCGCACCGTTTACTGCGTTGTACACCGGCTGAGACGCTTCCTTCTCCGTACGCGCCTAGAACCGGTAGCTCAAGCTGACACCAAGAAGCGTTCCAGTCTTGAAGCTTTCAATGGTGCGGCCATTCTGTGAGAACTCGACCTTCGAATTCAGCAAATTCTTGATTGAGGCTTCGAGAGTGAATTGCTCACTGAATATTTTTTCGTAAGTAAGGTCGACCAGCAGCCGTCCGTCTTCAAACTCGGGGCCTGTGTTGGCGCCTCGAGCAACTCGGAAGATGCGGTCGTCGAAATAGTTGATCAGCAGTGTGGCCTTTTGCTCGGTTTCATAGTGATCGAAACCGAACTGTAGGTTGCCTAGCCACTCGGATTGGCCCTGCAGCTGACGGCCGTTGGCGTTGGCACCCTCAAGACGGATGGACTCTTCCGACAGCTGCACTTCGGAATCGATGTAAGTGACATTGCCGCTGACAAAAAACAGATATTCGGGTTCGTCGAGGATATTGATGGTGCCGTCCAGTTCAACACCGGTCAGTTCAGCACTGTCCTGGTTGAGAAACGTAATGCCCCTTGCCGCAGATCCGGAGGCGTCCGGTACCGCGCGCTCGATGGGCTGGGTGATGTCTTTGTAGAACACCGCCAGCGAAATGTTCTCGCCGCTCTCGAAGTAGTACTCGGCTCTCAAGTCCCAGTTGTCGATGGTGGACACGTCCAGGTCCGGGTTGCCAAAGATCGGGTCGTCCGTGTCGGGGTCGAAGGACTGTGCTTCAGAGCGCTCAATCAAGCCGGGGTACGACACGGTCTCTGAGTAGCCGGCTCTGAACTGCAGCTCTTCGGTGAGCCGGTAGGTGACGTTTAGCGCTGGGTACCAATCATCGTAAGGCAACTCGTTTGAAGATAAGGGATCGTTGGGATAATCCAGGGTCTGCTCGAAGTCTTCATACCGCGCGCCGAGCAAGACGTCCCACTGTTCACCCAACTCGGTGTTGGTAGTCAGATAGTAGGCGTAGATTTTTTCGGTTGAATCGTAGGAATCGGTATCCGTTGTATTGGCAGCCAGACGGACCCTGTCCAGAGCGTAGTTTTGGTAGGACAACACCTCTTCCAGATTCTGGTCGATCCCCAAATCCAAATCGTCACCGTTGTCCCCCAGTCGCACGCCAAACCGGTACTGGTCGACGGTACGATCTTTGTCAGAATACAGCGCGCCGATTTTGAACTCTGTGTAGTTGGAGCGGCCCCACTCCAGGGGTATGGTGTAATCAGCGCCGAAGTCGTAGGCGTCTTCCTCCAGGTCCGACCAGCGGCGTTCGAAGGCGGACGTGGACAGGTTGCCATTGAAGTAGGTGTATTGACGTCGGTCGGGCTCATCGCGCTCAGTGCGAGAGTAGGCCATGCGCCAGTCAAGCACGTGCGCACCGCTGTCGAAAACGAATTCGTTGGAGCCGGTGAAAGCCTGGGAGAAAAACTGACGTTCTACCCATTGCAGCAGATAGATGTCCAGCTCGTTGTCTTCCAGTCCGTCCAGGCCGCTCTCGAGACGAGTGGTGTCGTCTGAAGCCCGCAGGAAGGTGGTTTTTGATTCGACGGTGTTCGCATCGCCGTATTCATAAGCCAGGGCTGCGTAGCCCGTCAGCTTGACGGTCTCTTCGGCACGCTCGTAGCCACCCGTTGTCTCCAAGGGGTTGGTGAGTTCTGCGTCGGTGCGATTGCTGGTTGAGTAGTCGTACGTGGCTGCTGCATAGTAGCCCCACTCATTGTTGCCCGCAGGTAATCGATCGCCAATAACGGCGGACAAAGAACCGTCAGGTACCGCTGTTTTTTCCTTGAGGTTGTAATCGTCTTGAAATCTCACCCCCAATCGTGCAGCGTCGATGGGGGACGTACAGATTGGGTCGATCTCAGGGTCACAGATAGTCAGTGAGCGACCCTGATCGGTCGCACCAAGTACCCCGGAGGGCAGGTCTCGCAGACCACTGTCGTAGCCGATCCAGTCAGAATCGCTGCCGCGATACTTGACGATGTCCTCACCGGTGAATTCCGTGTTGTAGGCAATGGAGCCAGAAATTTTTCGAATCTGCTCATCTGGAATGCCCTTGGTGATGATTTTGATCGAGCCGCCGGTCGTCGATGCGAGCTGGTCTGGGGTGTAGGACTTCTGAATTTCTATGCCGCCCAGTATGTCGGTGGGGAACAGGTCCAGCTGAACGTCGCGTCGCTGGGGGTCGGTACTGGGCATCAGCAGGCCGTTCAGTGTGCTGGAGATATAGCGCCCATCCAGACCACGCACCGTAGCGTATTTGCTGTCGGTGACCGCCACACCCACGACGCGATTGAGCGCTGCGGCGACGTCACTGTCCCCGAATCGCTCTAATTGCTCGACGTCAATGGCATTGGTAATGGACGTGGCGTAGCGCTCGACGCTTGCAGAATCCTGCTGCGGGTCGAAAACGCCCAGCACGAACACCTCTTCAAGATTCGGGGCATCGGGAGGCGCGGCAGCCGCGGTTCCCGCCGGGTTCAAGCGAACGGAGGCGTTGATGCCCAGATCCGCCATGATGCGAACGCCGGGCATGGTGGCGGTGTCAAAACCTGCCGCCGCGACGGACACTTCGTATTCGCCGCGTGGTATTTGCAGGGTAAAGATGCCCTGTGCATCGGTCGTGGCGGTGTAAGGGGTGTCGCTAATACTGACGGTGGCGCCGGTTATTGCGCTACCCGTCGAGTCCATGACTTGTCCGGTCAGGAAACCCTGTGCGTCTACCTCGTCGGGGCTGAACTTGCGTATGGTAACTTTGGGCTCATCGCCTTCCGCTGTGGTGAAGGTGACGCTGATCTCGACGTCTTCGTCGATGGTTGAACTGAACTCTATGGGAAATTCGATGTCATCATCTTTCAAGATGAGAAGATGCGTTCCACTACCGATTTCGCCGCTGGCACCGCCACGCTGGTTGGTTGTGCCCAGTGGCACACCGTCCATGATGACCTGGGCACCGCTGAGGGGAGCTTCGTCAACGAACACTCTGATAAAGGCGTCTCCCGCCAGTACCTGTTGAGAGAACAAGGACACGACAAGTCCCGCGTAGAGTTGCTTCATAGAGTACGCCTTTCCCAAATCTGTTTTTGGTGGTCCGAAAGCGCATGACACAGAGCGTTGTCAAGGGGTTTGTGAATAGTCCCCAGGCGCTGTCGACGTATGAGGCATGCTAGAGGCGAAAAATGACACTCTTGTTATGAATATGTTGCGGAAATGTTAAAACTGCGCTGCTAAGCTGCTCCAGGAAGGGCTCTGCGGGCCCTATGGCAGCAGTGCTGGCGGCCACTGTGCGGTCTTGACCATCGGTGTTTGGGGGTGGCTTGGCTTCGCTACGGCCTACGGGTGTGAGTCTGCAAGGTGCCATCCTGGCGAAACGGATGGCAGGGTAGTGTTGGTTGTACGCTCTATTGTGTGGAGATGGTCAATGGGTCACGAGCTTCCGCACCCTATCGATTTGGCAGCGGTTCGAAGGGCCGCCGGTCGAATTGCGCCGCACGTGCACCGCACGCCGGTTTTGACCAGCCACCTGGTGAACCAGCAGGCAGGGTGTCAACTGTTCTTCAAGTGTGAAAATCTACAGCGCAGCGGTGCGTTTAAGGCCAGAGGTGCGCACAACGCGGTATTCTCGCTACCGGAAAAACGCCGTAAGCGGGGGGTAGCCACCCATTCATCGGGTAATCATGGCGCCGCGCTGGCCCTCGCGGCGTCCGGAGCCGGGATCTCGGCGTACGTCGTCATGCCCGATAATGCACCGACGTGCAAGATCGAGGCTGTGCGCGCCTATGGCGGTGAAGTTCGGTTCTGCGAGCCCACACTGGCGGCGCGTGAAGCTGAGCTGGATGCACTGTGCCACCAGACAGGCGCAACCTTCGTGCCGCCATTCGACGATCCTGCGGTGATTGCCGGGCAAGGTTCCTGTGTGCTGGAGCTGGTCGAGCAGCTGGCCGAGCCGGTGGACAGTCTGCTGATGCCGGTTGGCGGTGGCGGTTTGTTGGCAGGCAGTGCGGTGGCCGCCGCCGCTCTGTGGCCCGATTGCGCAGTGATAGGCGCAGAGCCTGCCGGTGCCGACGATGCGGCGCGCAGCTTCGCCAGCGGCGTGCGGCAATCTCAGCTGTCTCCGCGAACCATTGCCGATGGGTTGCGTACCTCATTGGGAGCGCTGAATTTTGCGCTGATACAGAAACACGTCACGGCGATACTGACGGTTGATGATGCAGATACGATCGCGGCGATGCGTCTGATCTGGACGCGCATGAAACTTCTGGTCGAGCCTTCTGCTGCAGTGCCTCTCGCGGTGGTGCTGACCCGGCGCGATCTGTTCGCCGGGCAGCGAGTGGCCATCGTTTTGAGTGGGGGCAACGCCGATATCGATGCGCTGCCCTGGTAATCGCCGGTTTTTTTCTGGCAAACATGGACTAGAAGCGGTAGCCGATCCCCAGCGTTAGCAGCTCCGAGTCCACGTCTTCAAACAAGTGCGTTCTAAGCTCGCTCATCTGATGCTCCAGTCGAAGATGAAAGCCGGCGTACTTAACCGCTGCACCAAAGCCTATCAATCCGTCATTCCAGGACAAGGATTTTTCGGCCAGTGGTTTGTCCCAACCGGCCTGCAGCTCCGCGTCCCACCAGGCCCAACCGAGCTTAGCGTACAGCTCGAAGTGCTCACCGAGGTCCCAGGTCGGCTTTAGGGACGCGGAAAAGACGTTCCCCTGAAAATCGGTACCGAACAGTACATTGTCTTCCGCCAGCTTTAGGTACTCCGCTTCGATAGCCATTGGAAAAGTGAATCGGTAGCCTAGGTATCCGCCCCAGGCATAATCTGAGAAGCTGTCATCGAGGTGGTCTTTGCTGTCGAGGTTATCGAAGCTGTACAAGCCACTCTTTAACCCGACGTAAGCTTGTCCTGCATCCGCCGAACTCAGGCTGCTCGCCATTGTCAAAACGACCGAGGTCGCCAATCGAAGCTGCTTCATGGTCAGTCTCCTTGGTTTTTTCGGTGCCGCGGTTGTTCGCGAAGCACACTGATTACCTTAGCGAGGGTTGACTGGCGAAGGCTGAAGGACTGTGATGCTTTATGAAATGCTGTAATAATCACGCTCCAGCGCGATCACTGATCCCGAGTTGAACCGGAAGGTGATAGGTGGAAGCCAGCACGCGCAAGGCAAGATGACGCGATACAGATAACAGATAACAGAAAACGGACAACAGAGAGCGCTATGTACCCTGAGGGCATGTTTGGACTCGACTGGCTGCGCGTGCTGATTACGCCCATCGGGATCCTGGGCATGACGTTTTTCGTCTGGTATCTGCGCGGCGAAGGTATCGCTGTGGCCCGCTCTGTGCTGCTGATGGTCTTGATTGCAACGGTCGCGCTGGCGGGCGCCAAGCTGTTTTCGCTTTGGGTGCGCGGGTGGGAGCTGTACAGTCCAATCTCTCACGAGTTGCGCGGTGGATTGCGCTATCCCGGTGCACTGTTGGCGATCGTTCTGCTGGGGCCGTTGTTGAAACGCTGGGTCCTTCCGGAGCTTTCTGTACCGCGTTTTCTGGACGTCCTCGGCATCACAGTCTGCCTGTGCTTCGCGCTGGTACGTGTCAGTTGTTTTCTCAACGGCTGCTGCACCGGCATTCAGTGCGATGGCCCGATCTGTATACCACACCCGCCCGGGACGCAGGCTTGGTATGTGCAACTGCAAGCGGGCCACCTGCCGCACCCGACGCATCCGAGTCACCCGGTGCTGCCCCTGAATTTGATGTTTCTGCTGGCGTCACTGGCGACCGGACTCTTTTTGATCTGGTTCGACAAGCGACGTAGCTTCGATGGCCAGCTGGCGCTGTTGTACCTAGTGATTCACGACGGTGCCAAGGGTGTATTGGAATCTCTACGCCACCCTTACGTGATGGAGCTGCAAATGGTGTCGCTGGGCACCAGTGCCGTCGCGCTGGTGGCGCTGCTGTGGATTCTTCGCTACCGCAGCAGGCGGTTGCCTGCTGCATAAAAAAGACGCTTGACGATTCAGCAGCCGGGTGGAATCAACCCGGTAAACACGCCACTGTCATTACTTTCAGCACCGGTGAGAATGGCATCGGTATAGAAGAGATAGTCCTTCGCCGTAGCGCGGATACCTGCGGAACTCAGGTCTAAATCGGCATTGATCGCAGCGGCACTGGCGTTGGCGATCTCCTGTGCGGTCTGCCCGGGCTGTGTGGGTACTGCCAGTGAGCGGCCATTGACGATGAACCGCACCGAGCCGCCCGTTGCGACTCCGGCGTAGAGTAAAAACGATTCTGTCTTGCAGCTTACAGAGCAACCGTCTCCGTCGACGTTGTTGCCGTCATCGCATTGCTCAACCGATTCAACAATGCCGTTCTGACAGATATTGCAGTTCGGGGTTCCAGGTACACAGAGGGCAGTGAGTGGCGAGGGCAGGCCAGCGGTGATATCGGAAGGACCGCTGCCCGTCCGCGTGCGCGTGCCAATGCCGCCGCCGATGACGAGAATGCCGTCCACCACCACCGCACCAGAGGCGAGTGCAGTGTTGTCCAGGTTGATGCTGGTCAACCGCGTACCGGCGTCGCCCTGGGTGTCGTATGCGCGCAGGAACGCGGCGGGTACCTGGCCGGCGAAGGCCACACCGGGAATGGCGCTGGTGGGTCCGAAACTGGCAAATGCGCTTGGGTTGCCCGCGTTGTTCCACACGACGGCTCCGGTGTTCATGTCCAGAGCATGCACAGTGGGTCGTTGAGGATCTGCGGGGGGTCCATTGGCGGCGTTCGTTCCCGGCGCAGTCGACAGATAGATTCTCTGTTTGTCGGTGTCCGCAGCGGCGGTGGCAATGATGCCGCCAATGTCGCCTCCGGGCACGACATTGGTTGTCCAGTAGGGAAGGTCTGAAGGGTCGGTGTCGTTCCAGGCGGTACCGTTCAGTTCGTTGATGCCGTCACGGTCTATCACGTAGTAGGTGCCATCCTTGTTACCCACTCCCACCACATCGATGGCGCCATTTTTCGGTGTTTGGATGCTGAACAGGTTGGGCACGGCCCCAAACGCCAGGTCGTCGTTGTCGATTTCACGCGGACGCCAGCGCCATATCGGGTTGCCGTCCAGGTCCAGAGCGACGATGGCCTCGTCATACGGTGGCATGGGAGGGGGCGGTGTGGGTGTGGTTGGGTCGTCGTCCGTGTCGCAGTTGCTGCTGGCAAAGTACATGAGCCCGCGGGACTCATCGACCGCCGGCGAAGACCAGACGTTTCCGCACCCGGTCGGCGTGCGGTCAAAGCCGCAACCGGCTCTGGAACTGAGAAAACCGGTTGGAAGGCCCAGCAGTGCTTCACTGTTGTAGCCATCGAAGCGGCGGATGTCGTCATCCGGATTGGGCCGGCAGGTAGCGCCGGTCTCGAGATCAAAGTACCAGTCCATCCGCCCGGTTGTTGCATCCAGACCGTAGTAGCCGCCTTTACCGGTGGAAACGTCGTTCACATCCATGCTGAAGAAAACGCGGCCACCCACGACAGCCGGAGAACTTTCGATCTGGTTGCGTTCACCGGCAAAGCCGCACTGCCCGGGTGGATTGCCAAATTCATTCTCGCAGCCGGTGCCGGCCGTGAAGCGCCAGATTTCCTCGCCGGTTACCGCATCCAGCGCGTACATGATCTGTCCAGCGCCGATGAACACCACCGGGCGGCCGTCCACTTCTGACACGTCCGCGGATCCGGTGCTGGGAAAAGATGCGCCCGGCTGTTCCACTGTCGGAACCTCCCAGACCAGGCTGCCGTCCAGCAGGCGCACCGCGTAGATGGACAGATCCCAGGACTGAAAATACACCACCTGTGTCAAGCCCTCGCCCGGTAGATTGACGGCAGCGACGGTGGGTGATGCGGTGATGATGGCGTCGGTGGGAAAGCGCCACGCGGGGGTGAGCAGGTGAACATTGCTGCGATTCAGGATCGTCTCGGTCGGGTTGTAGAACAACCGATCATATGACCCAGCGTAGGTTCGCCATTCCGTCAGTGGTTCCAGGTTGCCCGGTATGACCGCGACACCGTCCGGAAACGAGAGGTTCTCCCGGACGATCTCCGGCGCACCCGGTTGGCCCACCTGATCGAACTGGATGCGGCGCACCTTGCCATTGGGGCCCGGCCCGACGTCGGGCAGTGTCCCCTGTAGATCGAGGTCTGCGTAGTAAATGGATCCGTCTGGCGCCACCGCCAGACTTTGCGGGTTACCGGAAGGAATCGGCAGAGTCTCGAAGGTACCGGGGTCGAGAACCATCCGCACCAGTGTACCGTCGGTATTGTACTCTGCAATTGTGCCGGTCAGATTGGTCGCAATGTAAAGGTTGCCATTAGGGGCAAGTGCGATGCCGGAGTAGGTGCTCAGCCCATCCGGACCGAGGAATACTTCACGTTTGACCGTATCCGCCAGCGGTGAGCCCTGCGGATCTGTCGAACCACAGCCGCCGGTGGCGTCCGGACCGGTTGGGAAGGGGGGTGAAAAACGCAAAACCGAGAGCCCTCCTGAAGAGGTCACGTAAATGCGCCCTTGATCATCGATCACAGGCTGGCCGGCCGTGCCGATATCAACGGCGATCTTGCAGAAATTGTCGCTTACACTCGCGTTGGGATAGGTGCCCTCAGTGCCGGGAAAGACATCGTAGGGAGGGAACCAGAGGGTCAACTGCCCCGTCGAGGAGCCGATCGCCTGGCTGCCGACATCGGTGGTGAACAAGCGTGCCTTGGCGTCAAAGGTACAGCCAAATGGCTCTGCACCGCTGGTCTGGTAGGTAGCCGTCAGCTTACCTTCCTGATGACCGTCCGCGGAAAAAACGCCCCAGCCTGCGGGAACGTCCGGCTGGCCGGTGTCCTCTCCAAGAACAAAGCGACCACTGCCATCAGGAATGGCACAGATCACGCCATTGGTGTCGCGCCCCCGCTCGGGGTCCAGCGAGGATCTTTCAATCAACACATCTTCTGTGAGTGGCCCGCCAATGGTGTCGACATCGAAGCGGCGCAGTCGGTTGCCTTCGGTGGAGTAGATCAGCAGTCCGGAATCGTTCGGAGCGGCCGTCATGACCGGTTGCGCGGTAAAGGCGGTCGAGCAGAGCGCGAGCAGGCTCAGTAGTGTTTTAAGGTGATGGCAGAGATGGCCGGAAACGGAGCCGGGCATAGTGCACCTCCAGAGGCGGGTCGAAGACGCCATGATGTTATCGGTATGCAAAGCAGCAAATCACCTTTGCAGGATGAAGTCAAAGCCGCTGCCTTAGTCCACTTGCGCCGGCATTCTTGGCGTTAAAAAAAACAAGATTGACGGTTTTATTGTGTGTGTCATACTGGGCAACAGTTCTTCAGTCCGAAATTCTGTACAATTAAAGCGACCGGTCTTTGACAACGCAGCAGATGCCAATCGGGAATGGTGTACACAACAGGCGCGGCTAGTCACCGTCCAATAACGCCCGCATCACCCGACCAGGAAATCTGCAAGGAAAGTACTGCCCAATGGCTTCGACAGTGTGCCCTCAACTGTCGCGGTGGCCCGTGGCAGCGCATGGCGCTGCCCACCGTGACCCATTTGTCCGCCTGATCCGCCTGAGCTTGTCCCTGGCGCTGCTGCTGTTTTTGCAGGCCTGCAGGATCATCCAAACGGTGCCTGAAGGTGGCCAAATCGTATCGGCCTCGGGTGCCTATGACTGTTCGGCTGGGCATACCTGCATCATTGAGGTCCAAGGGGACACCTTTACCGAAACCTTCACCGCCGTACCCGATCCGGGCTATCGTTTTCTGGGCTGGAAACAGGGGCTGTGCGTAGGCAGTACGGCCCCCTGTGAGTTGCTGGATGTGCCTCCGTCTCTCACCCTTCTTGAAGTGGATGCCGTGCTGGAGCCCAGGTTCGAGATTGATGTGCTAGACCTGTTGCCCGCCAGCACACGAGGCGTATTCCAGATTTACCCCAATCAGACAGGTGCGATGTCAACCGATGTCAGCGGGGTACAGTGGAAACCGGCCCCGCTGCAGCTGATTCAGAAATACAGCGCCGGTATGTCGGTGGCGTCGGCCGCCCAGCGTATCGTGCTGGCCCAACTGACAGATGCTCCGAACACCTATCTGCTGCTGGCGCGGTTGGGTGACGGTCAGGTCAGTGATCTGCTCGCAGAGGTTGGCGTTCGACCGGCGGGGACTCTGCGCGGGTTTCCACGTTGGAACATCGAGAAGACTGGGCTGCAGCTGGTACGTCTTGATGCGGTCACGTTGGGCTTGGGTAAGGCGTCCACGCTTAGGCAGGCGGTGGATGTGTACACCGGTCGTAAAAACGGAATCCAGTTGGGGCCGTTGGGTGAGTATACGGCGGGTCTGACGGTCGATTTCCCCAACAGCCTGGTGTACGGCTTGCCCGCCTTGTACGGTGCGATCGCCGCACCCGGCTCAGGTGCAACCAGCCTCACTCAGGCGCGAGCCGTCAGTGCCTCCTTCGGTATCGACGCTGGGGAGATGCAGGGTGTTATGGCTTTCCATACGCCAAACGCGGCGGGCTATGTCGATGAACTACAGGCGCAGCTGCAGGGTTTGCCCGCGCCGTCGGCGTTCGCTGTGCCTGATTTGGTGGCTATCGACCTGGCGGGTCTCTCAGCTGCCGACGACCTGCGTCCACTCCTGAAAACGCTGTTTGTGGACATGGATGCTATCGACTACACAGACGCCGTGGTGGAGGGTGGCAATGCACCCTGGTTAAATTTTGACGTTGGCGGGGATCCCGCTGCAATCTTTATCAACTTTGAGTTTGTGGATTCCACAAAGGTTGCCGCTTTTGAGGCTGCGCACCTGCCGGCCGGCTTTCAGCTCGCGCCCTTCAGGATGCTGGAGAGCGATCCTCCGCGCTTCATGATGGTCCTTAACATTTACCAGTCCTCTGGCGGTCTGGTATCCGGCGCGCGTGCTGAATGGTCTGTGTTTGTCGAAGACCCGGATACGGGCGTACCGCGTTTTCTGGTGGTGGATGCCCGTGCAGAATCCATTTCCGCAGACTCCGTGAACTTGCTCACTCTTGGCGAGCCGGTCTCCTACGAAGAATCCGGAGGCGCACTCAACGCCTATGTCGGCATTGAAGATCCTAGCACCCAGATTGAAACAACCTACTTCGCAACGAGTATTCCCTGGCCGCAAACCCCTGCTGTTACTGAGGCCTTCGATCGAGTGTTCATGACCGCCAATGACTTCGTTTTTTGGGGTAACGCGGTAGCTGATCGCGTCCTTTACAACAGCACAGCGGTCAATCGCGATGCCATTCGAATAGAGGCCGGCGCGTTTACCCTCACGGACAATACGCCATGGGCGGCATTCCTCAAGCCACAACCTCTGCTGGCGGCGGTGTATCAAACCAACCAGGAGATTGTCATCTCGCCCTGGTGGAATCTGGACGCGCCCTACCTGGACGTGACGCCAGAGTTTTTGGCGGAGCTGATTCAATTTAAGAACGGCTTTTATCCAGGCACGGTGCAGAACATTGCATCGGCTGCCATTCGCGGTGAGGCGGTGGCGCTGACGGCGACCACGACCAACGAAACCGTACCGACGGCACACTATCACTTCCCGCTTCTGGATCCCGTTGGTCTGCTGATGTCGGCGGTGGGGCCGGGCGCGCATACGCCGGTGGCGGTGGAATTGTTTGCCGACGAAGACGCGGACTTCTACCTGTCATTGGCCGTGTTCAAGCGCGAAGACGACCCCTGTGGTGTGAGAGCCCAGTGGTATACCTACGTGCTTGGCGCAGATGGCTACCCGAATACGCTGGTTCTGGATAGCGTCGCATCGGATGCGTGCCTGGATCCGCACATCCTGCTCAGTCCGGCTACAGAGGTGACTCAGTCAGAGCAGTATGGGGAGATTCGCACTCGTGTCGCCACACCCTTTGTCGACTTTGAGGCCAAGGTTACCCTCGCACTGGCAGATACCGAACTGGCCGGTCTCAATTGGCTGGAGGCAGGGGAGTGGGTGTGTTCGCTGAACAATGTGTGCGACAAGGTGTTCTATGACAGCGCTCTGTTGACAGCCCCCGTCACGCGTGCCGATCAGGTGGCGACTGAAGTCCTTGCGCTACACACGCCCTGGGACGGTTTTATTGATGCTGGAGCTGCGCGCGCCGGTGTGCGCGACAACCCTTCGTTACAGGTGTTCAACCCCTGGCGAAATCTGAGGCCATTTGCCGCGCCTGATCCGGCGCCCTAGGCGACGGTCACAAGTGCTACAAGAGGACCATCCTCGAGTGATGATTGATGCCCGTCAGAGTGTCAGCGTGACCTGACGGTAACCGCCTGCGCAAGTGCTGGAGTCGATGAAGTCTTGCAGCCTGTCATGGATGGCGTCGGTGTTGTCATCAGAGATTGAGAACATCAGTCCATCGTAGTACCCCAGCGCTTTGGAGATGATGTTGTCCCGTTCTACTTCGTCGAAGTCTTCGAGCAACGTATGGGCGCGTGCGCCGTATTCCTCTTCACTGAGTTGCCCCAGCGACTGCTGCGCCAGTACACAGGCCATCTGTCGAGAGGCCTGAAATTCCTCAGGCGCCAGCGATAGGGCGACGGTCGGAGCGCTAGCCCAGAGTGTTACGAGGCATAAGGACAGTGCGGGAATACTTCGGGCCATCGAGCTCTCCACGAGGTGTGCGCGAGAATTTCGCGCTTTAATATCGAGATACTAAGACGGTTTTCTTACAGAACTGTGACAGAGTTGTGACCGATCGAGAGTGATTAGCACAAAAGTATTACAGATTTATGAAAAAAACCCCTCGCAAGGTGGCAAGCGGGCATCGTTTGGGTGTAATGTGGTAAGAAGGAGGTGACGAAAATGAAAAAAATTCAAAAAATTCTGGTAGTTGCGGCATTTACCGCAGCTTCTGGCCCACTCTTGGCCGCCGGTGAAAAAGATTGTTTGCTGAAAGGCACGGTACAGCATGGTGAACAGGCCGGACAGGAAACAACCACGGTCCAAATCCACTCTGTAACTCGTTATGACGAAGACGCACGTTGCCGAGTACGCAGCGGACAGAAACTGGAGTTCAAACTGCCGCAGGACAGTCGCGTGGATGAGGCCCCTAGCGGGAGTGAAGTCCAGTACCGCTATCGCACTGATGGCAGCAGCAGCGACACTCAGCTGATCAGCGTTGGCGCCTAGCGGCGACCCTGGGCTTCATGGCAAGCACGCCAACCGAGTAGGGTTACACCAGGCGGCGCGCGAACACTGCAGCTGGAGCTATCAGGTGCTGAAGTCCGCCGCCGTCGACTTCATCATTTCTTCGATAAACCAATCGGGGAACTGGCTTACAAATTTTTGCATATCCCAGTAATCGCTCCACCGATAGACTAGACCATCCTTCATCTCGTGCAGCGTGCAGAAGGTGTGGGATGCCGTCTCACCGCGGCTGAAGGTCCAGGTTTCTGTATGGTCGAGAAACACCACGTCCCCCTCCGCGGCGATGTGATGGGTGACCTGCTCTTGCTTTTGCAAATGATTGAAGGCGATCTGTAATCGTTTGATCGTGTTCTCCGGCCCGTGGGCGCCGGGGTCGTCGCTGGGGACATCCTCGTAGTGGACGTCTGGATGCATGCAGGCCTTCATGGCGTCCCAGTTCATCTCCCCAAGTGCTTGCCACAGGTTCAGAACAACCGATTTGTTGTGCTCGTTGGACATGGTGTCTCCGCGTCAATGCTGGATGACGTTGCATCATAGCGCACCCACGGATGGGTACCTACTGGCCGATGTGCCAGTACTGTGCCTCGGTAGGGCGTTTCGGTATAGTGACCCACCGGGATGCCTACACCTGAACGTACCTGCTTGACTAAAGTAACTGACATGCCCCCTCGTCTTTCTCTGTGCATGATCGTGCGGGATGAAGCCTATTTTCTGGTCCGCTGTCTGGACGCTGTACGCGACCATGTCGACGAGATCGTTGTGGTAGACACTGGCTCGAAAGATAACACGGTTGAAATCGCGAGACGTTACACCCCGCAGGTTTACGAGTATTGCTGGCACGACGATTTTGCCGCAGCGCGGAACCACGCGGTTGACCGGGCGGCTGGGGAATGGCTGCTGGTGCTCGATGCGGATGAGATAATCCTTCCGTCCGATCTCCGGCACATACGTCAATTGATTCTGGATACCGATCGGGACGTGTTTTTTCTGCAGGGACACGACTACTCCGACAATCCTATGGAGCCTGGCTGGCAGCGATTGAAGCAGTCGCATCCGCTGGGCTGGGCTTACGAGGGCTACAGCATCAATCCCATTGCCCGCTTGTTCCGGCGCAGGCAGGACATTCGGTATGTGGGAAAGGTGCATGAGGTGGTCGCTGAGGATCTGCCAGGTGTCCGGTATGACTCTCTGGAGGCGGTGATACACCACGACACGAATGGTAACCCGTTCAAGCCCAAGGCGGACCGTCAGCGCCGCTACCTTGAAATGATAGAACACGCGCTGGAAGAGGAGGCAGACGGGCGTTTGGCGTCTTACGCCGGTCGCGTTCGTATGTATTACCTGCAGGACTTTAGTGGCGCTATTGAGCGCTTCCAGCAGGCGGTGGAACTCGGTTATCAGCCGCAGGCTAACCTCGAATCTCTCGCCGAAGCCAGTTATCGCATTGGGCGCCATAGTGTGGCCAAAGAGGTGTACGGGTCGCTGTATGAGTCGGGCTACCGCCGCCTCTCTCTGTGCAACAACTACGCGAACCTGCTGGTAAGACAACGAAGCTACAGCGCGGCGTTGGAGGTGCTCGAGCATGCGCTGACCCTCGAGGGCCTGACTGAGGAATGGGAGCAGCCCATTCGCCACAACATCACTTTTCTGCGGACAAAGCTGGGGTCAGTGGACGTGCAAGCTGGTAAAACGCCAGCAGAGTGAACAGTCCTAGGGCGGGTGTGAGCTGAAGTGCAACTCGATTCAGGGCCGTATACCGGATAGCGCCACTGACCCTGTCAGTGCCGACGAACAGCATCAGATACAGTCCGATCGCGCACAGCAAGGCAGTCCCCAGTCCGAGTAGAGCCGGCTTGCCTTCGCGCCTGATCAGCAGGCCGAAGGCGGCGACGCACAATAGGTAGATGGCCAAGTGCCAGTTGTCGTGCACGAGGGCACTGCGGTACACCGGTGTCCAGCCTTCCGGACGCATACCCAGTTGCATGCCTTGCAAACTGTGCCCTGCGATGATCAGGTCCTCGGGTAGCCAAAACAGGAACAGCACGAGGCCGACCAGCAGACCCCCCAGCAGAGGAAGGCTGACGCGCCAACCGAGCAAAACCATCAACAGGCCTGGCACGAAACACAATAGCCAGAAAAACCCCTCGTGTTTGATGCCGAGACAGGTCAGCAGGCTGCCGGCTGCCAGAACGGCCTGCCAGACCCGCCGATCGTGCGCCCAGTTGTAGAAGGCGCCGGCCGCGCCCAGCAGCGAGGTGGCTAGAAACAGGTCCGCGTAACCCGGCAGCGCGACCTGGATATTGAGATAGGGGAGCGACAACAGCATGTAGGTGCCCGCCGTGGATAGCGCAGGGCCAGCGCCCGCCATGCGTGCCTGACCGTAGAACAGGCAACCCAGCGCCACATAGCACAGAACCCAGGGGAAGCCGACCAGGCTCTCATCCCAGCTGCCCAGCGCCATGGCGAACCAGGTTTGCACGAGAGGCACAGTGATCGGGTAGCTGGGATGCAGGTTGGTGTAGTCGGTGCCATCGCCGTTCAGCCATTGGTCTCGAGCGACATAGGTTTGCAATTCGGCAAATTCGTAGAACACCCTGGCGAGCATTCCCCAGTGTTGTTTGCTGTCCCAGGCGTAGGTCGGGCGTAAAATGGCTTCCAGACCCAATGTGTACAACCGCAACGCAATCAGCGTGATGCAGATGGCGACGATCATTTTTCCCAGAGTATCCGTGCGTGCGTTCGATGCCGCGAAGGCATTGCAGCGCGGGATGAGCAGACTCAATAGACCGGTGGCTGACCAGACGATCCCAACGCCCCACAGCGTGAAGGGGATGTCGAGCAGGTCGAAGGCGCGCATGACGACGCTCACGCCGACCATGCCCAGCAACAGGCTGTAGCCGACAATGCAACCGAGCCGGCCGGCTTGGCGTCTCGGGATGGCGCGTTCCAGTGCCGCCGCGACGGGCAAGCATGTCATGAGCAGGGCGAACAAGGGGCTTGCCATGGTCACTCCGCAATCACTCGGAAGAGATCGCCATCGCGATTGCCCCAGACATGCTCTACGGGCAGCAATTCACCGCTTTTCAAGCGTAAGCCGCCTTGGTCGGGTAGGTAGCGCATATCGACCGGATGAATCAACGCAATGTAGTCGCCGTTGCGGAACGTCTCTGCCCCTGGCAGCAAGGCGCTGCGGCGGTTCCAGGAGGTGTTGCGCGGGGTCAAATAGTAAGTGGTCAACAGGCCCCTTTGATCTGTATCACTGGCGACAAAAACCCTCGCGATGCGCTCGGGGATGAGGGGCTTCACGGATTCTGCGAACGTCCACAGCGGGCCGTCATCACTTGCCAGGATGCGCTCCTCGGTCGTCTTGCCGCCATTGACCTCGCGAGTGAGCTCCAGCTGCCGCCACAGCCTGACTTGCCAGAACAGGTCCAGCAGAATCCAGGCTGACAGAACAATCACCCCAGCGCCGGCCCATCGAGTAGCACGTTGCATTGGATACAGCACACCAGCCAGCAGGAAGGCCATGAGGAAGCCCGCCGCTAACAGCGCGAAGACGACCACCGGGTGTTGGCCCTGCTCGAAGTAGCGGGTGCCCGTGTAAAGGTTGATGTC
The DNA here is from genome assembly GCA_039190425.1 of Pseudomonadota bacterium. Lineage (GTDB taxonomy): Bacteria > Pseudomonadota > Gammaproteobacteria > Pseudomonadales > Halieaceae > Marimicrobium. The sequence continues at coordinate 39,169 of JBCCYE010000024.1, forward strand.
AGCTGCTTGCCAGGGTGTGAGAGAGGACCACTCGTAATTCCATTGCTCCAGTGTGTCAGCGAGGCCTGGGGCTTGGACGCGGATATCCTCCAGCACCAGTCGATTTCCCGCTGGAATTCTGAAGCCAAGGCCGAACTGCGTGGCGTTGCCCCGCCATCCCTCAACGTCCCGCGTGCTGGCCACGATGGGGTTGTAGCGAAGCGGCTTGGGGAGTTTGTACTGGAACCTCTGCTCACCCCCTTCACGGGTTTTCCAGACGATGAAGGTCTCCCACGGATGGCTACTATGAGCGGATACTCGCCATTGGGTGTGTTCAGCCAGATCCAGGTCTCGACCGTTGAAGGTCAGGTAGACTCGCCCCGAAGCGTCTGGCTCAAGTACCAGGCGATTGTTCTCGATCCGCCCCTGGCCCATTGCAATGCTCAGGTCGTCCACGCCCCAGATACTCGTACTCCAGGCGGGGACCGCAAGCGCCAGCAGTAGTGGCCAGAGTGCGGCCGCAAGAAGGTGTTGTCGATGGTTCAAAAGCTCACTCGCTCCGGGCCGCAGATCGCACTGTCTTCAAGCTTTCTTCCGGGGGCGCGATGGTACCATTCGCGCCGGTATAATACAGCGTTTATGCGTGAAGCCAGCTGCTCAATCAGTGTTCAATGCTCGTTGAAAAACAGCGCTAGAGCCTGATCGCGCTCGTGTTGCAGGGCGACGGCGTGGTTGGTGAAAATCCAGTCCGTGCCGCGATTGAGCTCGCGGAACAGACCGCTGCGCGAGCGTGGAAAGCCACTACCGAGCTTTTGTCCCCTTCGTCGATGGCGCCGGTGCAGCTCTCTGGTCAGTAGCAGATAATGTCCCGCCACACCGGCGTAGCCCCGTTTGATCGCCAGCGCGCTGAATTGGCGGATATTGAATTCGGCAACCGGCAGATAGCAGGTTGTGGGCGCGAACCCGGCGTACCGGAACAGTCCGGCCTGCAGAGCCAGCACGTGGTAGTCCCACCCTGCTCGCAGCCCGCTCAGCAGGTCCGCCAGGTGGGCCTGCTGACGCTCTGGCTCCGGCCAATAACCGTCCTTCAGCTCCAGCATAAAATGGCAGTCTTTGCTGAATTCAGCGATCACTTCCTCCAGAGTCGGAATTTGAGGAACCGCTAAGCGCAGCTCGGAAAAACTCAGCATGGACAGCGGGGTCTTCAGGCCAAACACCCTGTGCGGACTTGAATCGTGGCAGATGATCGGCACCAGGTCGGCAGTCCAGCGTATGTCGCACTCGATGCCCCAGACACCGGCGCGGCGCGCGGCGTCAAACGCGGCCAGAGAGTTTTCCGGCACCGCACGATTATCGTGTTCGCCGCGATGCGACACCAGACGACACTGCTCCAGTGCGTCTTGTGCTGGTAGCGGGTAGTTGACCTGTGCGACGCAGGCGTCTATGAGGCCTAATGCGGTATCCTGTACACTCACGGCTGAGTTGTCGCTCTATTGCTTCGACGAGGCAATGGTAGACTCCCGCCGCACTCCGCGTAAATGCAACAAGTTGAAGGATTGTCCAGCGCATTGAGCCAACCAGCCGATAGTCAGGTATCTACGCCGCCGGTAAGCAAGCGAGAACTCTGGTCCTGGGCACTTTACGATTTTGCCAACTCTGGCTATGCGACGGTCGTGTTGACGGCCATCTACAGCGCCTACTTCGTTGCCGTCATTGCCGCGCCTTTGGATGTGGAAACGCCTGGACAGGCAACGCTGCTTTGGACTCTGGCGATCGGACTGGCGAACTTCATCGTGTTGGTCGCCGGTCCCGTCATCGGTGCCATTGCTGATCGCCGCGCCCTCAAAAAACAGTTTCTAGTGTTCGCCTCTCTGCTGTGCATCTGTAGTACCGCCGGACTCGCTTACCCCGGGCCCGATCAATGGCTGATCGCGCTCAGTTTGCTGGTGCTCTCGTCCGTTGCCTTTGCCCTCGGTGAAAATCTGATCGCTGCGTTCTTACCGGAACTGGCAACGGGCGAAAAAATGGGTCGAATCAGTGGCTACGGCTGGGCATTGGGCTATTTTGGGGGCCTGCTCACCTTATCGCTGAGTCTTCTTTACATCAATCACGCAACGGCGGTTGGCGATACGGCCAGCGACTATGTCCCGGTCACGTTATTGATTACGGCGGTCATATTTGCAGTTGCCTCTTTGCCAACCTTGATCTTTTTGCGTGAGCGCACCCCACAAGTGCCGGCGGCGGCGGGTGAGTCTTACCTAAAGGAGGGACTTGGTCGAGTGGCGAAGACCCTGCGCCAGGCTTCACGTCTACCCGATCTGTTCCGATTCCTGGCTTGTCTGGTGCTGTTTCAGGCCGGTGTGGCGACGGTGATCGTGGTCGCCGCGATCTTCGCGGCACAGGAGCTCGGGTTCAGCGAGCAGGAATTGATTGTGCTCATCATGGTGGTGAACTTTACCGCCGCGTTGGGTGCCTTTGCGTTTGGATTCGCGCAGGATCATTGGGGATCCATCCCGAGCCTAACCGTGGCATTGCTGATCTGGATCGCGGCGATTGTACTGGCGTTCTTCGCGGAGAGCAGGCCGTGGCTTTGGCTGTCGGGCAATCTGATTGGCCTGGCCATGGGGGCTACTCAGGCTGGCGGAAGGGCGCTGGTGGGGCGGCTGACGCCGGCGTTTCGCAACGCGGAAATTTTTGGTCTATGGGGCTTGGCCAGCCGCGCAGCGGCCATCCTTGGGCCTATCAGCTACGGCATTGTTGCCAGGCTGTCTGGCGGTGACCAGCGTATCGCCATGCTGTCGACCCTGTGTTTTTTTGTGGCCGGCCTGCTTATGCTGCGCAGCGTGAATGAAGCGCGCGGGATGGCTGCTGCTGCGCAAACTGACGGTGATGATCCGATCGATTGATTGGCAACAAGCCCGGCGAGCGATATAGTGCCGGTTATCAGACCGCTGTCTTGCGAACGAGTCGTACTCCTGACTGAGAGCTGCCAGCGTTAAGGCCGCTAGATAATAAACAGGGAGCGCATGCAATATGATCTCACCAACACGCCATGCAATGAGGCGACGAATGACACGCGTTTTCCGTCTTCTGCTGCTTTGCTCTGCTCTTCTTGCGGTGGGGTGCAGTGATGGGAGCGATGGCAGCGATGGGAGCGATGGTGCTGCGTCGGGTTCTAAGCCGCAGGCTGACAACCCCGTGGTGGAGGGTCCCGTCACCGGTGGTGGCGGCGAAGACTGCTGCGTGATCGCCTTCGGACCCATTGAAGTCGACCTCAGAGATCAAAGTTACACACCAGGCACACCCTTCTATGCGGGTGTCAATTTCGACGAAGCCCAGGTTGGCTATCGGGAAACAGAGTATTTCATCTCTGGGACCGCTCACTCTTATGTGGCGACGGACGAGTTGTCGCGAGCAGGCGATTGGACAGTGCAAGCTGCAGATTCAGCGCCCTATCGCTCCCGCATCGTGGTGCTTAGACCGGAGGATGCCGGTGATTTCAACGGCACCGTGATGGTCGAGTGGTTCAACGTGTCGGGCGGAGTCGACGCCGCACCCGACTGGACGCAAATGCACACCGAGCTGATACGGCAGGGCTATGCGTTTGTTGGTGTCTCCGCCCAGCGGGCCGGTATTGCCGGAGGTGGCGCCTTTGATCTCCCGTTGCTGTCGGTGGATTCCGTGCGTTACGGCAGTCTCGACCATCCCGGAGACAGCTTTTCCTACGACATTTTTTCACAGGCCGCGCAAGCGGTACGCAACCCCGTGGGTCTGGATCCCCTAGATGGCTTGGTGGTTGAGCGGATGATTGGTGTTGGGCAGTCGCAGTCGGCGGGCCGGCTCGTAACCTATGTCAATGCCATCCACCCGACCATCGACCTGTTTGACGGGTTCATTATTCACAGTCGGGGGGGAGGAGGTACGCCAATATCACAGGCGCCTCAGGCCGAGGTGGACGTGCCTGACAATCCTCTGGTCCGTGATGATCTCCCAGAGCCGGTCATCACACTGCAGACCGAAACGGACCTGTTTCGACTCGGATCGGTCGAGGTGCGGCAACCCGATTCGGAAAACTTCCGTTTCTGGGAGGTGGCTGGCGCGGCACACTCAGACATATACACAACACTCAAGGGGCCACTCGATCAGGGTAATGACCCAACGGTGGCCGACGTGATCGCGACAGCCGAAGTGAGACCGCCGTTCATAAGCTGCGAGTTTCCGGCTAACGATGGGCCCGGTCACTGGGTCGCCAAAGCGACGATTGCGGCTCTGGATGACTGGATACGCAGCGGTACGCCAGCGCCTGCCGCCCCTTTGCTGGCGCTGACCGCAGACGGCTCCGCATTTGAGCTGGACGCATTGGGCAATGCTCTGGGTGGTATTCGTACGCCCTATGTAGACGCTCCGGTCGCGATACTGTCAGGCGAAGGGCAGCCCGCTAGCAGTGTCTTCTGTGGATTGTTCGGAGTGACCCAACTGTTTGACGATAGCACGCTTGCCCAGCTGTATCCGACGCAAGCGCGCTACGTTGATGCGATCGATGTTGCCACGGATTCTGCGGTTGCCTCCGGCTTCCTGCTGCCAGTGGATGGAGAGTTGATCAAAGCGCGTGCTCGCAGTGCTGAGATCTTAGCGCCCTGACCCTGACCCTGACCCTGACCGTCAGCGGTCAGTGAGCGCGGATGGCGATAATGAACAAATAGATGCAGATGCCCAAGCCGGCGATGTAGATCAGTGAGCGAAGTTTATCCAGATTGCCGATGTAGGCGGGGATGTAGGCAATACGCAGCAAGGTGAAGACGACTGCCTGCGTCGTAATGTCGGCAAAGGGGACACCACTGGCGTACACTGCCAGCAGTGCTGCCGTGAACACGCCCAGCGCCTCCCACGAGTTGGCCTGCGCGGCAACGGCGCGGGTGCCGGCACCGGTCAAGGCCTGCGACTGCACACGCGGCTCTTTGTTGTCAATCGTACCCAGCTGAGACTGGCGATAGTAGCCGCTTATCCAGGAACACAGCAGCGGGAGTATGGCCATGATCAACAGGCAGGTGATTACAGTGGTCATGATTGGCTTCCTTTTATAAGAAGATTATCGTGGTAGCGCTGACGGGCCTCGCGGCCTACTCGCCACAGCTGCGTTGTTCAGGCGGCGTATTCAATAATTCCTCAAGCAGTACCGGGCGATCGGTCATGATGCCATCCACGCCCAGCTCGATCATACGCAGCATGTCTTCGCAGCGGTTGATTGTCCACACATGGACGCCGAGATTGACGGCGTGGCTGTCACGAATGAAGTCCTCGGTGACCACTTCAAGAAAGAAATCATCAGGTATCTGCGGACCAATTTGACTAGTGTCTGGTGGCACTTGCCAGGTGATGTGCTCTGGGACCGGGGGTATTGTGCCTTCGCCCAGCGAGCCAAGGACCAGCTCTGTGCCCTGATCCAATGGTATTGCGGTGTGCACGCACGGGGCCGCGGCTTTGAACGCATTTGCGGCTGAGTCAACAAAGGAAACAGCGATAAGATCCGTGCTGCGCCCATAGCGCTGCAGTAACTCCGCCATCTGGCGCTCGTAGTCGCCCTCGCCGTCAAGATCTGGCTTGAGTTCCAGATTAATCAAATTGCGCGGGAAGCGTTGCAGCGCCTCTTCGAGAGTGGGTATGCGAAAATCCTCGGCACTGTAACCTGGCGGTGGCGGCTTATCGCCGGTTGCGACCCCGCGAAAAACGTAGTCCTCTGGTGGGCGATCATCAGGTGTGCCCTGGCCGGGGACGAACCAGTAAGCTGCATCCAACTGACGCAGTTCTGCCAGCGTCAGATCTGCCACATTGCCCTGACCATTGGTGGTGCGGTCTACGTCAAGGTCATGAAGAATCACCAGTTCATTGTCCAGTGTCTGATAGACGTCCATTTCCAGAACATCCGCGCCTGCAAGGGCAGCTTCACTGTAGGCGTACAGAGTGTTTTCCGGAAAATCGATCACCCCGCCCCGGTGGGCAAAGTGCAATGGGTCTTCTCCGTAGGTGCGCCAGGGGTTGCGTTCAACCGAGAAGGGTGTGTTACAGGCGCTGTCATCGTTGGCGATTGTTCCGGTAATCGAGGTGTTGGTCGCAATGCCGTTGTCCGTTGTCTCGATGACCAGTTGAAACGTCTCAGCCGGTTCTTCGATGCTGTCTCCGATCAGAGGCACGTAAATCCACGCCGTCAACTCACCTGCGGGAATGTCGATGCGGCCCTCGGTGGTCAGATAGTCGTCACCGCCGATCGCGCTGACATCCTCCGTTCGGTAGCTCACGGTGACCGCGTCGGATTGGGCCTCTCGCAGCGTGACCTTGAAAGCCAGCTCGGGCTGCTCGCCGTCGCTGCCTTCGGGTACGGCCGTGGGAAAGACGGTCAATGAGGTGGATGGGCCATCCGTAGTGTCGTCCGAGCTGTCGGAGCATCCCAGCAAAACCACAAGCGCGACAACGGATAGAAGGGACAGACGGTGCATGGCGATCCTCTCTGGGCAGCTGGTCAGCGGCGAGAATACACCGATTGTGTTGCAAACCCCAGCGCTATGAGCGACCGAGTTTGCCTGTGATCAACGATTGAATACGGCTCGAACAGTGGGGTTGTAGTGCTTGCGCACCAGAGAAGCGGGGTAGTTGTTGCGCGGTAGCGGACGCGTCGAGGGCGCCAGAGGCTGCACCGGCCGCAGGGGGGGTTTGGCACCCGGGCGATGCGGGTGATGGGGGTGCTTGGGGCGAAAGTAGCGCGGATAGAAGTAGTTGGGGTAGCCAACAAATCGATCCTGGACAATAACTTCTGGTTCCTGTGGCTGATTTAGGGCAGCCGTCTCCGCCTGCAGTTGGCGCAATTCCGCCCGGTGTTTCTCGCGTGCACGGCGATCGGCAGCCATCCGATCGGTCGTCTCACGCATATCTTCCAGCCACTGCTGATCTTCGGCAGAGCTGCTCGGGGGTGGTGCGTCGATTTCCAGAGTCTCAACCAAAATCAGATCATCATCTTCTGGCGGGGTGTCGGAGAACGTCACCACGCCGCTATCGTCCACGGTTTTGTATACCGTCGTTGCAAAGGCAGAGGCGGCCCACACCCACACTAAGGGCAGGGCTAGCAGCCAGGCGATTCGCTGTCCAAGTCGTTCGCTCATACGCAACAGTATAGTCAATCTTAGTGGTTTGACCCTTTAGACGTTGCCGAGTTCCTTGGACGAGCCAGCTGGCTGCGAGTCTGGGGCCCGCAGTAACAGCTCCAGCCTGCCGTCGGACAGCAGGACACTGCGTTCTTGGGTGAAGCCGCGTAGTATCGCTTTCAGGCTGTTCTGGCTGTGGGGAGCATAGCAGGGCACTGGAGACGCCCGTTGGCGTATGCTCAGGGTGCGGGAGTCTCTGATACCGTACAAGTGTCCGCTGGCGGGTGCGCGAGGGTTGTGGGCTGAAAACCCGTGAATGCGCGCCGCGGGTTTGAGCTGCGGTTTTAGTATAGAGAGCAGGGCGCTGACGGTGTTTGCATCGAGATGGTTCAACACATCCCAGAATAGACAGATGTCGAAGCGCGTACCATGATCGAGCAGTAGTAGGTCACTGACGTGAGACTCTAGACCGACCTCGAGTTCTTCGGCGGGTGGCAGCGGAAGATCCCTGAACAGATCGGCTACGTGCACGCGACAGCGGTAGCCTGCCAGGAAGTCCATGGTATCACTACAGGGAGTGCCAAGGTGGAGGATGTTGAGGCGCTGCTCATCGTCAGTGTCTGAGAACAGAGTCTCAATCAGCTGCGAGGGTTGTGTCGACGCGCCGGAGCCTGCCTTGGAGCGGGGCGTGAACAGCGCGCCGCCTGAATTCCGCGATGCCGCCAACTGGGTGTCGGACGTCAGCCGCTTTTAAGATCCAGCTCGGCCGCGGGCGAGTTTGCCGGTTGTTTATTGCCGAGAGTTGGCTTGGAGACGCTGGGTTCGCTTGGGTTCATGTCAATGCTGCCTTTGAACACGGCGCCATCTTCGAGGGTGACTCGAGGGGCGACGATGTTGCCGCGAACGTTACCAGAGCTGGAGACAACAACCTTCTCACTGCCGTTGATATCACCCGTCACGTTGCCATCGATCCTCACAGTTTTACCGTGGATGTCTGCCACAACTTCGCCGTCTGCGCCCACGGACACTTCGTTGTCTGCCAGATTGATGGTGCCCTCGACGCTGCCCTGAATCAGCAGATCCTCCTTACCGGAGACTTCGCCCTTGATTTTAATGCTTGGTCCGATCATTGCGGCACTCCTCGCACTGGATGGTGAAAGTGAAACGGATGGTGGATTCCTGGTCGCAGGCTCGCCGCTTGATGGTGGCGCTTGCTTGCTTTTGTTGCGTTCAAACATGGCAATCGGTGCCTTCGTCACACTGGGCACTTCATGCTACCAGCCCACTTTGCTATTGCACAGTGCTGCCGGCGGATAAGCCCGAGTTTTCTCCAATTAGCGGCCGGCCGAAAGACTGAGTAGAACACCGATGGGGGGTACAGCGGCGCCGAACGGTCTTGCATACTCCGGAAAAATATGCAGTAATACGTACGTATTAATAATAGACTGAAGGCGGCTCGATGGCAGAGCTGATCCGCATCAACGATCTCGCGCATCCTGTGCTCAGCGATCTGCAGCAGGCGGCTCGGGATTACGCCGACGCTAACCCGGTTGAATTGACGGTCCAGGCTGTGCTGAAGTCTGCGCGCGATGCAACCGGTCTGGAGGATTTTGGGCCGCAGGACTTCCTGCAGCGATTGGGCATACTCTGCGACGAGTGGACCGGTGATCCCGAGCTGACCCAGCTTGGTAAATTGTCACTGTTCAACAAACTGACCCAGCACGCCCGCAGTCGCCTGCTGATTCAGGATGCCTTGCGGAAACATCCGGAGATTGAGCAGGTACGGTTACAGACGCCGCTGATCGTAGTCGGTCTGCCTCGCTCTGGTACCACCCACCTGCTTAACTTGATGGCGGCCGATTCCCGGCTTCGAGCGCTGCCTTTGTGGGAGTCGTACGAACCGGTACCCACGCCAGGTGAATGGGCGAAAGACGGTGTCGATCCGCGCTATCGGCGCTGTGATGAGCAATGGCAGGCCATGCAGGCGATGTCACCTTTACTGGCCGCAATGCATCCGATGAACCCAGACCATATTCATGAGGAACTGGAGCTGATGGGTCCGGATTTCGCCTCCTATAACTATGAGTGGCTGGCGGTGTCGCCCCGTTGGCGGGATCACTACTATTCGCAGGATCAAACACCCCACTATGAATACATGCGAACCGTTTTGAAGTTACTCACGTGGCAGGACGGTGACCACAGTGGTGACCACACCCGCTGGGTGTTGAAGTGTCCGCAGCACCTTGAACAGCTGCCCGTTCTGCGTCGCGTGTTCCCGGATGCCACCATCGTCATGACGCATCGAGATCCGGTGTCGGTCATCCAGTCTGCCGTGACCATGTTGGCTTACGGCCAGCGTATCAGTCGAACTCGCGTGGATACCGCGGGTTTGATCGCGTACTGGTCCGATCGTATTGCTCATCTACTGGAAGCCTGCGTGCGTGATGCCGATGCGATTCCTTCGACCCAAAAAATCGATGTTTTGTTCCACCAGTTCATGGCGGACGATATGGCGGTGGTGGAGGAAATCTACACGCGAGCCGGGCTCGAATTGACGGCGCCAACAAGGTCTGAATTGCGGGCCTATCTGGATCACCATCCGCGCGGCAAGCACGGCCAGGTAGTCTACGATCTGAAAGGTGATTTCGGTGTTGAACCCGAACAGCTCCGGGCCCGATTCGGATTTTACTTCGAGCGCTACCCCGTACGCGCTGAAGTCGATTAGCGAGAGAGTAGCCGTGCGTGAGCCTATCTACAAAAAACGACCCGTAGCGCCATTTCCGGCAACTTTTGGGGGTCAGAGAATCAACGACTTCATTTTACTGTCCGAGGGTTTCTCCAACGTCTATCTGCTTGAAACCGGCGCGGGTAGTATCCAGATCAATGCTGGGATGGGTATTGAAGCTCCGGTGCATCGGCAGAATTTTATGGCCTTCAGCGGCGCACCGGTGCGACATCTCATTTTGACCCAGGGCCACGTCGATCATGTTGGCGGAGTACAGTATTTTCGTGATCACAACCCTGGCCTCGAGGTGATTGCCCAGGCAGGCAACCCGGAACATCAGTCCTATGATGCAAGACTGGCGGCGTTTCGCGCCAACCGTTCGGCCTTCGCGTTTTCGGATAAGTTCGCGCGCGCATTTGAAGACTATGCACAGCATGGGTTAAACGAGTTTCCCGACCAGGACGCTCCGGAGCCTGATGTGATGTTCACAGATCGCCACACGCTGGAGCTGGGAGGGCGAAAGTTGGAGCTTATCGCCGTTGCGGGGGCGGAGACCAATGACAGCCTCATTGTGTGGTTGCCGGATGAAGGCATCTGTTTCACCGGCAATCTGTTCGGCTGTCCGTTTGGCCATTTTCCCAATCTGGTGACGATTCGCGGCGACCGCTATCGCGATGCGCTGACGGTCGCGGCGGCGGTGCGCACCGTCATGGAGCTAAAACCCAAGATGATCCTGTACGGTCATCACGGGCCAGTCGTCGGAGAGCGCCTGATCAAAGAGGAGCTCAATGCGCTGCACGGGGCGATACACTTCGTTCATGACGCCGTCGTCGAGGGTATGAACCGCGGTGCCGATCTGCATACGCTGATGGCGAGCGTCGCGCTGCCTCCGGAGCTGGAGGTGGGCGAGGGCTACGGCAAGGTGTCCTGGGGCGTACGTGCGATCTGGGAGCACTATGCGGGATGGTTCAAGCACGAGTCGACGACGGAGCTTTATCCGCAGGCCATGCGTGAGGTGCATGAAGATATTGTTGATCTCGCCGGGGAGCAGGCCATCATCGAACGCGCGCGCCAGCGTCTGCAGGACGAGAGTGCGGTGCAGGCCTTACACCTGCTGAGTTTGCTGGGGCCAACCGATCAATTGACCGGAGACGCCAGGGGGCTGGCGGCGCAGGCGCATAAACGCTTGTTGGCGGACAGCGACAATTTCTGGCTGTCCGCGTGGTTAAGCCATCAGCTGCAACGAATGGAGACCGACGTCGGCTGAGCTCATTGGGTCTGGTAAATCATGCGCCGCGAAGGTACGGGCGAGTCAGCGCTTCCGAGACCGCCCACAGTTCGCTCGCCATGCCATCGTCGTACACGAATGGCGTATCTCCTTCATTGACCTGGCAATCAGCGAAGTAAAATCCGCGCACCCCGACAAGGTCGGGATTGGTGGCGACGTAACAGGTCGTGGCGGCCCCTTCAGGTACTGTTTTCATGAACAGCCAGCCCAGGTACTTGGCACCCCATTGCTGCCAGGAGGGTAAGTGTTTGGAGAGCCCCGTATTGATTACGCCGGGATGGACGCTGTTGGCCGTGGCGTCCGTATGTGAAAGTCGACGCGCCAGCTCGCGCGCACAAAGTGCGTTGGCGAGTTTCGATACACCGTACGCTCCCCACGGGCTATAGCCGTTGCTACCGTCCAGGTTGTCGAAGTCGATGCCATCGCGTGCACGTCGGTGGGCCAGAGAGCTCAATAGCGTGAAACGGCCTTGGGGAGCATCAACGACGGTCTGCTGCAGTTGGTTGATCAATATGAAGTGGCCGAGATGATTGATCGCAAACTGCTTTTCGACGCCGTTGATCAACTCCAGCTCGGGCAGCGCCATAATGCCGGCGTTGGTAATCAGACCGTCCAGGGGAACGTCCATCGCACGTATGCGATCTGCACAGGCAACGACTGAGTCCCACTCGGCAAGATCAAGGGCTTCGGGTGTTGTCTGCCCGTCCACACTGGCGCAAGCCGCTGCTGCTTTCTCCTGGGTGCGGGCGATTCCGATCACGTGTGCGCCGCGCAGGGCCAGTACGCGCATCGTTTCCAGGCCCAATCCGGAATTGGCGCCGGTGATCGCCATCGTCATCCCTGTGAGGTCCAGCCCCTCAGTGACTTCTTCGGCGGTGGAATTTGAGTTGAATGGGCTGACCGGCGGCTCACGCGTGATGATCTGAGCAAGAACGGCCGGCGGTAACGCGCTGAGCAAGGTCAGCGTCGTCAGCCCGCCTACGAACCGGCGGCGGGACAGAGTTCTGGTGGGCATGGCTGACTCCTGTTGCGATCGATCGAGTGGCTATCGGCCGGTTTCGGACGGGCAGCAGTCTTCTTCGATTTTGGGTTGTAAGACGGTTTAGTCGAACAGTTCGGCCTGTTCTGCGCAGATGACGTCAAACAAAGGTTGAAAGCTAAACCAACCCGCCGTAGCCGAGCCAATGGTGTCTCGTGTTTGTAAGGCGACCTCGTGGTCAATTTTTCGAGTTTCTCCCGCGGCATCGGCCAGCAGCTGTGCCTGGCAGCTGCGTTCCATGGTGATGTACCACCAGGCAGCCGCATCGATTGTCTCGCCCACTGTCAGCAGACCGTGGTTTTGCAAAATGCAGGCCTTGTGTTTGCCAAGACTGGCCGCGATGCGCTCTCCCTCTCCGCTGCTCAGCACAACGCCGGTAAAATCATTGAACAGCACGTGGTCCTCGTAGAAGGCGCAGCTGTCCTGAGTGATCGGATCCAGTGGTTTGCCAAGTGCCGCGAAGGCTTTGCCGTACAAAGAGTGCGAATGCGCCGCTGCGTTTACATCTGGGTTAGCCATGTGGATATGGGAATGAATCGTAAATGCAGCGCCGTTGAGCAGGCCGTCCCCTTCTACCACGTCTCCAGTGTGACTGACGAGTATTAGATCGGATACGCGCATTTGTTTAAACGACCGGCCCATGGGGTTTACCCAGAAGTGGTCCAGGCGCTCGGGATCGCGAACGGTGACGTGACCTGCAACGCCCTCATCGAAGCCAAATTTACCAAACAAACGCAGGGCCGCCGCGAGTCGTTGCTTGCGATCCAGGCGCATTTCCTCCACCGATTGGCTGTCGGGTGGTGACGCTGCCGCGGTGCCTTCTTTAATGTTCATGACAAGGCTGTTGCTTACGTTTGACATAACTGCTCCTCCTTAATGACCCTGTATCAATGCGCAGAGTTGGCTACACTTCGCCCATGATAGCCGATGATGTCGCTGATCGCCTCGCACCCTGGCTTGCCCGCTGGTCGCTCTCTGGTGGGGCAGCGGCCGATGTTTGGCTGGGTCGCTTGGCCCTCTACCGGTTTGAGAGTGAACAGCATCTGCTGGAAAGCGGTGAGTTCAGCGATACTCTGTATCTCCTGGACAAGGGGCTTGTCCGCCTATACTACCTCACCCCTGAGGGCCGTGAGCGCAACAAAGCCTTTTACCGGGCTGGCGATGTGACCGGCCCACTGAGCGCCGCCTTGACCGGCAGTCCAGCGCCTTTTTCGATTCAAGCGCTGGAGCCCGTAGAGGCTATCGGTTTTCGCTTCGCTGACCTGCACGAGGCCGCTGCAAAGGATACCGCGGTGGCACGCCTGTACAGCGAAGCGCTCGCTCAGGCCTTTATACGCAACGAGCAGCGCGAGGCCGTTCTCCTGACCCTAAGCGCCGAGCAACGTTATCGGTGGCTACTCGACCACGAGCCTGATCTGCCGCAGCGCGTCGCGCAGTACCATCTGGCCTCGTATCTGGGTATCGATCCGGTGTCACTGTCCAGACTCAAGGGCAAGCTTAGTTGCTGAAGGGGTTGGGTGCATTAACATAGGTCAATAACGGCTACCCTTTAGTGACGTGGCCGAACGCTCTCGGGAGGAACGAGTCTATGACAGGCATCGGTTTGGATACGTGGGCCAATCTCGCGGAGATCATCGGGGCGGGTAGCATCGTGACCGGTTTGATCGTCGGCTGGTTTCAGATTCGTCACCTTCGTCGTCAACAGCGCGACGCGGTGGCAATCAATCTGGCACAAACGTTTTACAGCCGCGACCTGGCGGAGGCAATTGCTCTGCTGCAACCTCTGCCGGACGGTATTGCCCTGCGAGACGTTAGGGCACTGGGCGCGGACTACGAGCGAGCCGCGATTACGGTTTGCACGTCCTTCGAGACCATGGGTCTGTTGGTCTTTAAGGGTATCGCTCCCCCTGATCTGGTGCTGGATTTGGCGGGCGGCGTTGTTGCAACCATGTGTCGCAAACTGCGCGCCTGGGCGGAGGATCTGCGCGTAGAACAACAGCAGCCTTCCTGGGGAGAGTGGTTTGAGTGGCTGGGTGATCAGGCGCTCAAAGCCAAGGGAGACGGGGGACCGGCTCACCTGGCCTTTCGGGATATGGAGATTCGCGCTCGCTAGCGGCTCACCAGATCTCCGGTATCAAAGCCGACTTTCAGTGAAAACTGGATGCGGTAGTCCGTGCCGGTGTCGCCATCGATATCCCGGCGTTCGCCCCAGCTGAATTCACTGCCAAGCATGACGTTGCTTCTCGGGTAGTGCAGCAGATTGATCTGTGCGATTTGGCCTTCGGCGAACTCCGAATCAGCCTGCCCCGAGGTGGTGTCGAGATCGGTCATTGACCACCCCAGTGACGTGGACCAGCGCTCGTTCCAGTAGTGATCGTAGTAAGCGACGATGCCCAGTAGCGGTACGGTCTTGGCGTCTGCCTGCGTGATGTCAGCGGAACTAGGAGCGATGTCGATACCGCCATCGTTCATGTAGTTGCCGATGCCTTCACCGTAAACGACCTGTAGCTTCAGCATGTCACGTTCGAAAAAGCGGATGCCTGCACTGGTATTGATGCCCCAGCCCAGTTCAGACTCGTCGGCGCCGTTGTCGAGTCGCTCGTAGCCAAGATCTCGCAGAATGCCGGCAATCTGGTAGTGCCCAAAGTCGCCGTTGTTGCGATAGTGCATGCTGAGATCCGGCCATTCGTTGTGCGCTTGAAAGACCTCTTCGGCAGTCGAGCCTGAGGACTCGCATTCCGGCGGCGCCGTTGGCAAATCACAGTTATCCACATCACGGAATCGGCCAATTGTGAGGGCAGTACTGGGATCTTCCAGTGCGATGGTGAACTCGTCCTCGCCCAGCGGGATCGTATAGCGAGCCTGCTGGTTGCGGTAGAACACCATACCCGTTGGTCCCCAGTAGTCGATGGTGTTGGGAAAGATGTCCGGGTCCATGAAGTTGGACCAGTACTGGCCCATGCCAAAGTTTTTGTACGTCGCCCAGGCGTGGCGCAGTCGGGGCGTCGTTTGCCCTGCATCGTTACCCACGCCAAACAGCTCCGCTTCCAGCAGGAAGGTCACGTCGGGCCCATAGTTGCCCTTAACCCCGAGACGCGACTGGCGAACGCTGGTGATAAATTCACCGTCATTGCCGTACAGGCCACTCTCGGTTGGAATAGTGGAGACCCGTAGCGTATCTTCCCAATCCGGATCAACACGCTTGAAGTCGTAGATCATGTCCGCCATCACGAACCCGTACAGATTCACGGACAGGGGCGCCCCCACCTTATCTCCGGTAACGACCGGTTCATAAGGGTCTGCCTGCGCAAGCTCCTGCGGTACGTCCTCGGGCTCCGCCGTGGGCGTTGCCTTCAGCTGCTGAAGCTCGGACTGCATTTGCTCGAGCATTTGCTGCTGCTGTTCCATTAACTGGCGTTGTTGACGCAGCTGTTCTTCGAGTTGCTGGATGCGTTCTGCATCTGTGGCCGCAACCGACGGCTGCGCGAACAGGAGCAGTGTAGCCAGTGCGATTGGGGCGGCGAAATACAGTTTCATTATGGTGATCCTCGTTCCCTGTGATCGATTTTTACTTTCGCTGAGTATAGCCGAGTTTGTGTAGTGCGCCCGATTTGTCTTGCCTGACGAGACGCGCTCTAAAAAGCGGACCATATCTCAGCTAAACAGATGGTGTCGGTGAAAGTCCATGTGCTCGCCGATGAAGCTGGCGATGAAAAAGTAACTGTGGTCGTAGCCTGGTTGCATGCGAATGCTTATTGGATAGTCGGCGGCTTCACTCGCTGACTGCAGTCGCTCGGGTTTGAGCTGATCCTGTAGGAAGTCGTCCGCCGTCCCCTGATCGATAAGTATCGGCAGTCTGCGCTGGGCGCTGCGCACGAGCTCTGTCGCGTCGTGTAAGCGCCAGGCGTCCCTGTCTGTCCCCAGATAGTTGCCCAGTGCCTTTTCGCCCCATGGGCAGTGCATAGGCGAACAAATGGGAGCGAAGGCGGAGACGCTGCGATACTTTAAGGGCTGTTTCAGCGCGATCGTCAATGCACCGTGGCCGCCCATTGAATGTCCGGAAATGGACAGGCGCTCTGCGTCTACCGGTAGTGCAGTCTGCACGAGGGCTGGCAGTTCATCGACGACATAGTCGTACATGTGGTAGTGCTCAGACCAGGGGGATCGCGTCGCATTGACGTAAAAGCCTGCGCCAAGACCAAAGTCGTAGGCGCCCTCGGGATCGTCCGGCACGCCGTCTCCGCGCGGGCTGGTGTCTGGGGCGATAACAGCGATGCCGGCGCGCGCGGCGAACTGTTGCGCTCCTGCTTTGGTAACGAAGTTTTCATCGGTACAGGTCAGTCCCGACAGCCAGTAGAGTGCGGGGACTGGGCCAGCTTCGGCTGCCGCGGGCAGGTAAACAGAAAACTGCATCTGGCAGTTCAGTGCGGAAGATCGATGGCGAAAGCGTAGCTGACGGCCACCGAAGCAGCGATTTTCGGCGATCTTTTCCAAGGTTCGGTGCCTCAGTGTCAGTAGATAACGACGGAGCGGATGCTTTCGCCTTTGTGCATTAGATCAAAGGCGTTGTTGATATCCTCCAGCGGCATGGTATGCGTGATCAGGTCATCGATGTTGATGCGGCCTTCCATGTACCAATCGACGATCCTTGGTACGTCCGTGCGCCCGCGTGCACCCCCGAAGGCAGTTCCTTTCCAGGTCCGCCCGGTGACAAGTTGAAATGGGCGTGTGGAAATCTCCTGGCCTGCACCGGCAACGCCGATGATGCAGCTCTCCCCCCAGCCCTTGTGGCAGGCCTCGAGTGCCTGACGCATGGTCGTTACATTTCCAATGCACTCAAAGGTGTAGTCCAAGCCACCCCCGGTGAGCTCTACCAGGTGTCCGACCACGTCGTCGACGTCTTTAGGGTTGACGAAGTCGGTCATGCCGAACTGTTTCGCTAACTCAACCTTGGAGGGATTGATGTCAACACCGATGATGCGCGAGGCTCCGACCATGCGCGCTCCCTGGATGACGTTCAAACCAATACCACCCAGACCCCAGACGCCGACCGTAGACCCGGGTTCAACCTTCATGGTAAAAGCCACCGCGCCGATGCCCGTCGTGACGCCGCAGCCAACGTAGCAGATCTTGTCGAAGGGGGCGTCCTCGCGAACTTTGGCCAATGCTATCTCAGGCATGACCGTATAGTTGGAAAAGGTGGAACACCCCATGTAGTGAAGAATTGGCTCCCCGTCCAGGGAGAAGCGACTGCTGCCGTCGGGCATGACGCCGCGCCCCTGCGTCTCGCGAATAGACTGACACAGGTTGGTTTTTGGGTTCAGGCAGAAGTCACAGGTACGGCACTCGGGCGTGTACAAGGGGATCACATGGTCACCAGGACGCAAGCTGGTAACGCCTGGACCGGTTTCCACAACCACGCCGGCGCCTTCGTGCCCAAGAATGGCTGGGAATGCGCCCTCCGGGTCATCGCCGGAAAGTGTGAATGCATCGGTATGACAGATGCCGGTGGCCTTGATCTCGACCAGTACCTCACCCGCCTGGGGTCCATCCAGGTCAACTTCTACAATTTCCAACGGTTGGCCAGCTGCAAACGCCACGGCGGCGCGAGTTTTCATCGTTTTATGTCCTTGCGCAGTGAGGAGGCTGCAGTGTATCGGCTCGCGTAGCGGAACTGAATGGGCTGTAGGGATTTTTATCGCAATGGTTCCTGGGTTTCTTTGCACAGCGCCAGCCACTCGCGCAGAGCGGCGCCGTGGTACTTCTGTCGATGCGTAATCAGATACCAGTCGCGGCGAAAGTCGCGCCCCGGGATGTTCAATGGCACCAGCGTGCCGCGTTCGAAAGCCTCTGTCAGGCAAATCCGCGACAGGCAGCCAACGCCCAGGCCAGCGCTTACGGCGCGCTTGATGGCCTCTGTATGTTGCAGTTCTAGCGTGATCCTGAGATCGGTGAGAATACCCTGCATGGCCCGATCAAACGCCTGCCGGGTGCCCGAACCGGGCTCTCGCACAATCCAGTTGCAGCGCAACAAATCGCCATCCTGCTGGATTGACTGGTGGGCGGCGGGGTGGTCTGGTGCGGCGAATGCAACCAGTTCGTCACCGCGCCAGTGCTGGATATCCAAATCGGGATGTCGCAGCTCACCCTCAATCATGCCGGCGTCCAGTTGAAAGGTTGCGACGCGCTCCGCGATCTGTTCGGTGTTGGCGACACTCAGCTGTATGTCTGCTTCAGGGTAGCGTTTCATGAAGGCGGCAATCATGCCCACGGCGATGTAGTTGCCAATGGTTAGCGTTGCACCCGCTCTCACACGGCCCTGTATGTCTCCGCCAGCGAGTGCTCGTTCAAACTCCTTCGCCTGGTCCAGCAGTCGCTGAGCGTCTGGGCGCAGCTGTCGACCCAGTTCGCTAAGGCGCAAGCGCTTGCCAATGCGGTCGAAGAGCTTGACGCCGAACTGCGTTTCCAGCTCGGACAGTGAGCCGCTGGCAGCGGACTGTGACATAGCCAACTCGCCGGCAGCGCGAGTGATGTTCTCGTGACGTGCGGTGGCGAGAAAGACCTGGAGCTGCCTCAGGGTGTATTTCATATATCGATAAAAACGATTAATTATATTTATAATATCTGTTTCACAGCTATATAGCCAGCCAGTAGTCTTGCGTGGATTGAGGCGTGCACCCGGCATGACACTGTAAAGAACACGGAAGGAGGCACAACATGGCGACGTTAATGCGAGAGGAGGTGACGGCGGTACACCACTGGACGGATCGTTTGTTCAGTTTCCGTACCACCCGTAGCCCCAGTTTTCGCTTCCGCAACGGCCATTTCACCATGATCGGTCTGGAGAGCGAGGGTAAACCGCTGTTGCGGGCGTACAGTATGGCGAGTGCCAATTATGCGGACGAACTGGAGTTCTTCAGCATCAAGGTGCCTGACGGCCCGCTCACCTCCCAACTTCAGAAGGTCGAAGTGGGAGATCAGGTTCTCATCAACAGCAAAACCACCGGTACGCTGGTGCCAGAACATTTGTTGGAGGGCAAGCGGTTGTACATGATCGGTACGGGGACCGGGCTGGCGCCCTTCCTAAGCCTCGTGCGAGACCCGGAAATCTACGATGCTTATGAACACGTCGTCCTTGTGCACGGTGTCCGCTATCGGGATGAATTGGCGTATCGCGACTTCATTACCCAACAGCTACCCGAAGATGAGTATTTGGGCGATCAAATTCGCGACAAGTTGCTGTATTACCCGACGGTAACGCGAGAGAAATTCGATAATAACGGACGTGTTACCGATTTGCTCAACTGCGGTCGCTTGAGTGCAGATCTTGGTCTGCCGCAGCCGAACCCGGAAGAAGATCGGTTCATGCTGTGTGGCAGTCCGTCAATGCTCAAGGATCTGGGAGGCTTGCTTGAAAGCCACGGTTTTTCCGAAGCCCGCCACGGCGAAGCCGGTCATTATGTGATCGAGCGGGCGTTTGTAGAGTCTTGAAGCAGCCGTCACATCGATCGGTATCTTACGGATACGTGGCGAGATCAGCCCCTGCTGGCTACACTTTCGGTTTCACCGGCACGATGGAACCAACCTATGGACACATTAGCGCCTGCCCGCCGAACGCTGTTTGCGCTGGTAATGCTGGGTTTGGCGGCCTGCAGCAGCACGCCGACGGCCACCACGGACTACGA
Organism: Pseudomonadota bacterium; assembly: GCA_039190425.1. GTDB lineage: Bacteria > Pseudomonadota > Gammaproteobacteria > Pseudomonadales > Halieaceae > Marimicrobium. The sequence continues at coordinate 59,021 of JBCCYE010000024.1, forward strand.
TCGAAGCTACGATTTTGCAAACGTCCACAAGATTTACATTCAGCCGTTTGATCGTACGGCGGTATCCAACATCATGGTCTCCGACCTGCAGGTAGATCGGATCAACGCTGCGTTGACCACTGAACTCAACCGTCGCGGTTTCCAGGTCGTGAATGAAAAACCATCAGCGGATCTGTATCTGGTGTGGCATCTCGTAACAGAGGAGCGAACCGATGTCCGCAGTTTTAACACCGTGTCCGGTTACAGCTGTTGGAGCTGCGGTTACGGTGTGGGCACAGACATCAGCGTACAGCAGTACACGCAGGGCACATTCATTGTCGACATGGTGGATCCGATAGGGCTGAAGTCTGTCTGGCGTTCAATCATCCAGTCTCGTCTTAGCAGTCGGCCAGATCCGGAAAAATCAGCGCAGAACAGGGCGGCTGCAGCGCAAGCCATTTTTGTGCAATTTCCGCCCAGCGCTGCGCCCCAGGCCTAGTCGCACGAGCGAGATTCGCTAGAAGCCGCTGTTGCCCGCCCGAAACTCGGCGGCAATTTCCGGCGTCATGGGTTCGTAGCGTTCTGATCTTGGTCTCATGACAAACAAGGGGTCGCTCACCTGGGAGGGGTCGAAGCCTTGTTTAACGAGGTCACCCTTGACCATCTTGAAGGTGCCGGTCGTGTCCATCTTGGGCTGTATGCGGAGAAAAACGGGCCTCGCGTAGGCCGGAAGATTGTCGCAGACGTAGTGTGATAAACCGTCTGAGTCGAGTTCGCCGACGTCGTCATTGAGCATCAGGGCCGCCATCCCTGCGCGACCATTCGTGCCGGGGATTTCAACGCCAAACACATTGCAAAAATCGATCTCTTCGAACCCGTTCAAAATCTCGCCCACTTCGTTGGTGGAGACGTTTTCACCTTTCCAGCGGAACGTATCGCCCAGGCGATCCACAAATTGGTAGTGTTTAAATCCGAGTGAGAAGCCAACGTCCACGGTCCGCATCAGGTCGCCGGTATTGAACCAGGCATCGTCCGGTTCGAAAGCGTTGCGGATGATTTTTTTCTCGGTTTCTTCGGTGCTTGTGTAGCCCTCAAATACGGTCGACTCGGTAATTTTTCCCAGTAGCAGCCCGGGCTCACCGTCCGCTGCGGTCATGCAGTGTCCCTGAGCGTCCCGGATGACCTCACCGGTCTCGACGTCGTACTGCACGAGCGCCATCGGCAGACTGGTCATACCGACGGTACAGTCTTTGTTGAGCATATTGACGAAGCCGACATTGCCCTCGCTGGAGCCATAGAATTCGGCGAGCCGATCGATACCGAAGCGATTCTTGAACTCGTGCCAGACGTCCGGTCGAAGTCCATTGCCCATGGCTCGGACCAATGGCGTGTCGGCGTCCGACGGCTGTGCCGGGGTATTGAGCAGGTAGCGACACAGTTCACCAATGTAAACGAAACACGTCGTCTTATGCTCACGGACCTCCTGGATAAACCTGGAGGCGGAGAATTTTCGACGGATAAACAAACAGGCGCCAGTGGAAAGGGCGGCGCCGACACCCAGGAACAGGCCGGTGCCATGATACATGGGTAAACACAGGTAGATGCAGTCGTCCTCATTGCAACGCAGCCCGCCCAAATAGGACAGGGCTGAAGACATCAGAAAGCGGCGGTTGGAAATTACTGAGGCCTTCGGCAGGCCCGTGGTTCCCGATGTGTAGATGTACATGGCGATTTCGCCGAGCGTGTTCTCACCAGAATCGGCGGGATTGATGCTGTCTTGATACTGGCTATCCCGCTCCATATCACGGCTCCACTCGGGTCGCTCTGTATCACCCTTGTCGGTCACAAAGAGGTAGTGTTCGATGGTAGCTAGTTCCGGGTTGTCGTGAATGTCGTCGATGGCATCCAGACGCTCCTCGCCGAAAATACACATCCGGGATTC
>JBCCYE010000025.1:0-58862 GCA_039190425.1 Pseudomonadota bacterium
CATAGCAGATCGACCCACCGGGCCAATACACCGCAAACCGCAGCAGTCTTACTTTACGTTAACGTAAAGGGAAGCTATTATCCCGAACCATGAGCGACAGAACAAAGACAGTGGCGGATTCCCAGACATTCACGATTTCTCAGCTAGCGCGTGAGTTTGACGTGACAACCCGCACCATCCGCTTCTATGAAGAAAAAGGCCTTGTTTACCCTCGACGCCAGGGCAGCAAGCGACTGTACTCAGCCAGCGATCGCGTGCGTATCAAGCTGATTCTGCGAGGCAGGCGTATTGGCATGAGCCTCGATGAATGCATGGAGGTGATCGATCTGTACGATCCAGCGCATGGCAACCGTGAACAGTTACAGTCCCTGATGATTCGACTTGAGGCGCGCCGCGAAAAGCTGCGGCAGCAAAAGCAGGACATCGAAGTGATGCTGCAACGCCTGGAGGAAGTCGCCCGCCTGTGTGAGCAGCATCCGGCCGGTCAGCACTGAATCAACCCCGGAGATCACCATGAATACCATCTACCCGACACTCAATTTTGGCCTGGGCGAGGAGTTGGATATGCTTCGCGACGCCGTTTACCAGATGTGTCAGAAAGAGGTTGCACCCCGAGCGGCAGGCATCGATCGCGACAACGCGTTTCCCACAGACCTGTGGCAAACGTTCGGCAATATGGGGCTACTGGGCATAACGGTTGACGAGGCGTACGGCGGTGCCAACCTGGGTTATCTGGCCCACTCGGTAGTCATGGAGGAAATCAGCCGCGCCTCGGCTTCCGTGGGCTTGTCCTATGGGGCGATGTCCAATCTCTGCCTCAACCAGCTGCAAAAAAACGGCAGTGAGGCACAAAAGCGGCACTACCTGCCCAAACTGTGCAGCGGAGAACATGTGGGTGCACTGGCCATGTCTGAGGCCAATGCAGGATCGGATGTCGTCAGCATGAAACTGCACGCGCGCCGTCACGGCGACGACTTCCTGCTGAACGGCACCAAAATGTGGATCACCAATGGTCCCGACGCGGACGTTTACATCATCTACGCCAAAACCGACCCTGAAGCCGGTTCCCGCGGTATCTCGGCCTTTATCGTCGAGCGAGATTTTCCGGGTTTCTCACGCTCTCCAAAACTCGACAAGCTGGGAATGCGCGGATCGAACACCTGCGAGCTGGTGTTTGAAGACTGTCGGGTACCCGCTGCCAACCTGCTGCGCAACGAAGGGGATGGTGTCAGCATCCTCATGTCCGGGCTCGACTACGAGCGGACCGTGTTGTCGGGTGGGCCGGTGGGTATCATGCAGGCCTGCATCGACGAGGTACTACCGTACCTGCACGACCGCAAGCAATTCGGGCGGAGTATCGGAGAGTTTCAGCTGATGCAGGGCAAGCTGGCTGACATGTACGCCGACCTCAATGCCTGTCGCGCCTATCTATACGCGGTCGCAGCCGCCTGCGATCGGGGTGAGGAAACGCGCCAGGATTGCGCAGCTGTGATTCTCTACACGGCCGAAAAAGCCACTCAGATGGCGCTACAGGCGATCCAGGCGCTTGGCGGCTTCGGCTACACCAACGACGCCAGTGCAGGCCGCCTGCTACGGGACGCAAAATTGTATGAGATCGGTGCCGGAACTTCTGAGATTCGCCGCATGTTGATCGGCCGCGAGCTGTTCAACACCAGCGCCTGACAACCCCTCGGGAGAACGCCCATGGCCACTCTGACAACGCGACTTCACGCAACGGACGCCGAGTTTCTACGCAATCGTGCACACATGCAGGCCCAGGTTGATGATTTGCGCACTCTGGTGCGGACGCTGCAGCAAGGTGGCGGCGAGAATGCTCAACAGCGGCACAAGTCGAGAGGCAAGCTACTACCGCGGGAGCGTCTTGAGGCCTTACTGGACCCGGGAGCGCCCTTCCTGGAACTGTCCCAGCTCGCCGCATACAAAGTGTACGACGACGATGTGCCCGGCGCAGGCATCATCACGGGCATCGGCCGGGTGTCGGGCCGCGAGTGCATGATTTTCGTCAACGACGCCACTGTAAAGGGGGGCACCTACTATCCGCTGACCGTCAAGAAGCAGGGCCGAGCCCAGACCATCGCCGAGGAGAATCATCTTCCATGTCTGTATCTCGTGGATTCGGGTGGCGCATTTCTGCCTCTGCAGGACGACGTGTTCCCCGATCGGGAGCACTTCGGACATGCGTTTTACAATCAGGCGAGAATGTCCGCTCAAGGCATACCCCAAATCGCTGCCGTGCTAGGGTCTTGCACAGCCGGTGGTGCCTATCTGCCGGCTATGTCCGATGAAGCCATCATCGTCAAAAACCAAGGAACCATTTTCCTCGGCGGCCCCCCGCTGGTGAAAGCCGCTACGGGAGAGGTCGTTTCCGCTGAGGAGCTTGGCGGGGCTGACATACACTGTCGCACCTCCGGCGTCACTGATCACTACGCCAATAATGATCATCACGCACTGCAGCTGATGAGGCGAGCCGTTGCCCGACTGAACGGTAAACGCAGCAGCGAGCTGGACATTGCAGACAGCCTGGAGCCCTTGTACCCGGCACAAGATATCTACGGCGTCATCCCTGCCGATCAACGTCAGCCCTACGATGTACGAGAAGTGCTAGCACGACTGGTGGACGCTTCAGAGTTTGACGAATTCAAGGCCTTGTTCGGCGAGACCTTGGTTTGTGGTTTTGCAAGAATCAACGGTTATCCTGTGGGGATTTTGGCGAACAATGGCATCCTTTTCAGCGAGTCTGCTGCCAAGGGCGCACACTTCGTAACGCTGTGCGCACAGCGAAAAATACCGCTCGTGTTTCTGCAAAACATTACCGGCTTCATGGTGGGCAAGCAGTACGAAGCGGGGGGAATCGCAAGACACGGGGCAAAGATGGTGCACGCGGTCGCCTGCGCGGATGTGCCGAAATTTACGGTGATCATCGGCGGCTCTTTTGGCGCCGGCAACTACGCCATGTGTGGCCGAGCGTACGACCCGAGGTTCCTCTTCATGTGGCCCAATGCTCGAATCTCTGTGATGGGCGGCGAGCAAGCCGCAGGTGTGCTCGCGACCGTGCGTCAAGATCAACTGGCACGTGACAACCAATCGATGTCCAGTGAGGAAGAGACCGTTTTCAAGCAGCCGATCATTGATCAGTATGAACACCAGGGACATCCGTACTACGCGTCGGCGCGCCTGTGGGATGATGGAGTGATCGACCCCGCCCAAACTCGGGACGTACTTGCCCTGTGTCTTGGTGCGAGCCTGAATGCACCTATTAATGAAAGCCGTTTCGGCGTGTTCAGAATGTGATTCGGAGCCGGCACCATGTTTAACAAAATCCTGATCGCCAACCGCGGCGAGATAGCTTGCAGAATCACTCGCACAGCGCGTCGCATGGGTGTGGCCACTGCGGCAGTTTTCTCGGACGCTGACCGCGACGCTCTGCACGTTGAGATGGCCGATGAAGCGCTGCACATCGGCCCCGCTCCAGCGCGAGAGTCCTACCTCAGAGGTGATCGAATCCTGACAGCAGCAGCGCAGTGCGGTGCAGATGCGATCCATCCGGGCTACGGGTTTCTGTCCGAAAATGCCAGCTTCGCGAGGGCCTGCAACGATGCGAACAGAGTCTTCATCGGACCTTCTGCTCAGGCAATAGAAAGCATGGGATCAAAAGCAGCGGCCAAACGCATCATGGAAGCGGCCAACGTGCCTCTTCTACCTGGGTACCACGACGCTCCCCAAGGTCTGGAGCCACTGCGCGATGCAGCAGATTCCATTGGTTACCCCGTGTTGCTAAAGGCGACTGCAGGTGGCGGCGGCAAGGGCATGCGCATCGTGACTGAATCGCAAGATTTTGATGATGCACTCGCCGCCGCACGACGCGAGGCAATGGCCAGCTTCGGTGACGACTCCATGTTGGTTGAAAAATACCTCACGCGCCCCAGGCACGTGGAGATTCAGGTGTTTTTCGACCGCCAAGGCAACGGGCTCTACCTGTCGGAACGGGACTGTTCACTGCAAAGGCGACATCAGAAGGTCATTGAGGAAGCTCCGGCACCGTGCCTTGATGACGAAACACGCAAACGCATGGGCGAGGCGGCTTTACAAGCCGCCAGAGCAATCGACTACTGCAACGCAGGTACGGTGGAGTTTTTGCTCGACGAGGACGGCAAATTCTACTTCATGGAAATGAATACGCGTCTGCAGGTGGAGCATCCCGTGACTGAAATGATCACTGGCCTGGACTTGGTCGAGTGGCAGTTGCGCGTCGCTGCCGGTGAGCCACTTCCCCTGTCCCAGGCGCAGGTATGCGTCACAGGGCATGCGTTCGAAGCACGAATCTATGCCGAGGACCCGCACAATGAGTTTTTGCCGTCCACCGGGCAGCTGGACTTCTTACAAGTCCCCTCAGAGAGCGACTATCTGAGAGTTGAAACTGGCGTGCGCGAAGGGGACAGCATTAGCATCCACTACGACCCAATGATCGCCAAACTTGTCGTTTGGGATGAAAATCGCAACCTGGCACTCAGCCGCCTGGCCCAGGGTCTGGCTCAATACCGCATCGGCGGCACGATCACCAATACAGATTTTCTCTACAACCTAGCCACCTGCGCACCCTTTAAGCAACTGCAGCTAGAGACAAGCTTCATCGAGCGCTTCGGGGATTTACTGTTCGCCAAACCGGATAGAGATCAGCAGCGCGAACTCAGCCTTGCGGCGGTGGCGCTGGTTCTAGTGGATCGCAGAGCTGCTCATGATAGGACGCCCAAAGACAGCCCCTGGCAGGCTGCAAGTGCCTGGCGACTCAACCAGCCCAGCCTGTACAAACTGCATTTGCACTGCCACCAAACCGACCACTGGGTCGCCGTGGAGCAAAGCGGACAGGGGTTTCGCGTCGAAGCCAACGGACAGACCATCGAGCTGATGGCCGAGTTGCAGGATGATGTCCTGCAGTTTGAGCTGCACGGCCATCGGCAGCGGGCCATTGTAGCCGTTGTCGACGAGGGCTACGTGCTGTATCTACCTTCTGGCGCCTGTGCCTTTCGCCCTCTGCTCCCCGATACAGGGGAATCAAGTGCCGCCCATGAGCAGCACGGTTTGACCGCGCCTATGAACGGCACTATTGTCACACTGATGGCCGAACCTGGGCAATCGGTCGTTGCAGGTGATCCTCTGCTGATCATGGAAGCAATGAAAATGGAACATACGATCCGGGCCCCGGCGACAGGGACGGTCAGATCGTTCCATTACAGGGATGGCGACCTCGTCGACGGCGGCGCTGAGCTGCTCGATTTTGAGCTCGGTGAGCCATGACGCGGTATCACGAGAGTGAGAAACGCAAACGCATCATTAGCATTGGAGAGTACCGGCGTGGGCAACCGGATGGTTTTTACCTTGCGTTACATTGCAGCTACCCTGGTGGTAGCGTCCGGTGTCGCCATGCTGGCGTCTCTCTGGTCGGGCGAGCTCATACCGTACACCGTTCTGACGGCAATCGTGGGCGGCATTTACATCATTCTTGGAATCGGGTTATACGGCCAGTCAAGGTTTAGCCTTTTCGTCGGCGCGGTCATGCCGCTCACTCTGGCGTGGTACCAAATCAATCAGGGTATAGCGGACGCAGCGGGGGAACTGCAGTTCGCCGTAAATCTCTGCATCGCGGCACTCTCGTTGACGGTCTTGTGGCAGGTACGTAAACGGCCCAGTACCTAGTCAGCGGGTATCGCTATGACATGCGCCAACAACGGTCCAACCGTAACAGATGTTTGATCCACTGATCATCGTCATCGCCTTGGTCTGCGGCATGCTGAGTCGCAGCGTGGGTTTACCAGCACTCATTGGCTACCTGGCCGCCGGATTTGCTCTGCACGAGTTAAATCTTGGCGGAGGCGAGTTGCTGAAAATCCTCGCACAGACGGGCATCACACTCCTGTTATTCACGATCGGATTGAAACTGCAGCCTTCTAAGTTACTGGAACCCGCCGTCTGGGCGACCGGGGTCGTACACATGGCGCTCATAGAGGGACTGTTCGTGCTTATCCTGTTTGCGGTAGCAACGACGATTCCCGGGCTCGAGCTGGATGCAACAGGCATCGCTGTCATTGCGTTCGCGCTGACTTTTTCCAGTACCGTATTCGTCATTCAGGTGATGCAAGATCGCGGCGAACTGGCCTCTCCGCACGCGGTACTCGCCATCGGTATATTGATCATTCAAGACATTGCCGCAGTCATCTTTCTGGCTTTTTCAACGGGAAAGCTGCCGACAATATGGGCCTTACTGTTACTGTTTTTGCTGCCACTTCGAAGCGTCATTCTGCGTATGCTGACGCTCTGCGGACACGGCGAGTTGTTCACGCTCGCCGGGTTAACACTGGCGCTTGGAGGTGCGGCCCTATTCGATGCGGTGGGCATCAAGGGTGACCTGGGCGCCCTGTTGCTGGGAGCATGGTTGGCAGGACATCAAAAAGCCAAAGAGCTATCGCAAAACCTGCTGTACTTTAAAGATCTGTTTCTGGTGTGCTTTTTCCTGGGCATTGGGCTAGTCGGCTGGCCTACACCGACGATGGTTGCGTTGGCCGTGGTACTAGGTCTGCTCTCCGTGCTCAAGCCACTGCTCTATTTCCCGCTCATGACCTTGTTTCATACGCCACCCAGGACAGCCCTGCTTAGCGCGCTCTCGCTGACCAACTACAGTGAGTTCGGGCTTATTGTGGTAGCCGTCGCGGCCAGTGGCGGACTGCTTGATCCAGAGTGGGCTGTGGTACTATCGCTGGCCATCGCGGTCAGTTTTATCATCAGCTCACCACTGACTCGCCACTCCCACTCTATCTACCTACATTGGCGCACGTTCTGGCAGGGATTCGAAACCGGTCGCGTGCGCGCCGCCAAACCCAATACCCAGAACATCCGTGTCATGATCCTGGGCATGGGCCGGGTAGGAACTGGAGCCTACGACGTCCTGGCACCCCGATATGGACGCGGCCTCGTCGGCGTTGAACAAAATCCAGGCAAGCTTGAAGAACACCGCGCCCAACAGCGCCGCGTACTGGCCGCCGATGCCAGTGATCCCGAGTTCTGGACGTTGATTCAGTTGGACGAGGTTGAAATGGTGATGTTGGCGTTGACCAATCACGAAGAGAACCTGCTGGTCAGCGAGTTGCTGCAGGAACTGGGTTATCACGGCCGATTGTCCGCCGTGGTGAAGTTTGTAGAGGAGGAAGAAGAACTTCAGGAACGAGGCATTACCACGTTCAACTTGTACTCTCAGGCTGGCGCAGGCTTCGCGGCACACGCCATGGAGGTGGCGGACTGATGAGGCGTTAGTCGCCCATCGTAGGCGTGATATCCCCGGTCAATGACATCGGCGCTTCAAGGCGCTGAAGTGCAGGTAATGCGATCAGATTGATCAGCACATACAGCCATCCGACCAACGCTACATGCGGTGGCAACCAATGGCCGCCGAGCAGGATAACGCCCGCGATCGCAGCCAAGCGTGCCGCATCCCAGGCCATGAGGAATACGCCACCGCGGCCATCCAGCCACAATGCCGCAACGACCGTTGTGCTAAGAAGAATCAGCCACAGACTAACGCCATGCCAGTAGTCCAGCGTGGTTGATTGCATGACGACGAGCAAAGCCACGACGGCAAGCAGCTGGAAGAAACCGTAGCAAGAAATGACCACAGACACCCGCGGATCGTAGCGTTCGAAACTGCTCAAATCGTTTTTTTCACGGGGGTAACTGGCAGCAACATCCACCGGTCGCCAACCCGTCCGAGCGACCCAGACCTTCAGCTTGTCCCACCCGCTAGCCGCGCGCCAGCTGTCCTGAGCCATATCGACGTAGATGTGTGTGAGCGCCCGCCATGGGCTAAAGCTTCTCAGCGGACCGCGAATTCCAAATACAGCGGGTTCCTCATCCAGTTCCTCTTGAAATGTCCCAAACAGACGATCCCAAATTATGAACAATCCGCCATAGTTACGATCCATATAAAGGTCGTTTTGGGCGTGGTGTACGCGGTGATTGGAAGGCGTTACAAACAGCCACTCATACCAACCCAACTTCGGTACATGCTGCGTGTGCACCCAAAATTGATACAGTAGATTGAGCGCGCCGACCGAAACAACCACCTCCGCCGGAATGCCCAGCAGGTACATCGGGATGTAAAAAATCCAACCCAGCAGAAAGCCGGTACTGGTTTGGCGCAGCGCCGTGCTCAGATTGTAATCCTCGCTCTGATGATGAGCGACGTGAGCTGCCCATAAAATGCTTCGCTCGTGACCCAGCCGATGCAACCAGTAATAGCAGAAGTCATACAGCACCATCGCCAGCACCCAGGTCCACCAGTGATCTGGATTCATCAGTGGAAGCGAAAAATGCTGAGTGACCAGATAGTAGATGTAACCACCCACACCCAGTGTGATGAATTTCCGTGCCTGGCTCAGCACTCCCAGGAAGAGACTACTGACACTGTCATTCAGTCGGTATGTATTGTTTCCCGACCACAGCCCATAGGCGAGCTCCACCAATATGGCGATAACGAACAGCGGTACAGCAAGGGCAATAAGGTCCATAAACATCCACGATTGAACATTGTCTCAGCGCAAGGGGGCAAGAGCCGCCCTCAACTCTGCTATTTTAGTCCGGCAAGCTCACAAAAACAGCCTCACAGGAGCGGATGCCAGGGCCGAATCTGGCTAGTTTGACGGTCTCACAAAGTCTATAGTCCTGACATGAACGCCCTCCAGCCATGCCCACCGGAGACTCCTTTGGACCCGGCCACTTGCCGCGAGGCACACATTGCTCGCGATGCGCGTTTTGATGGGGTCTTTTACCTAGCGGTGAAAACCACCGGTATTTACTGCCGTCCGGTATGCCCGGCACGCATCCCCTCGGAACACAACGTTCGCTACTACTCCAACACCGCGCAGGCCGCCAGGGATGGTTACCGGCCCTGTCTGAGATGCCGCCCCGAGTCAGCGCCGGGCAGCCCCGCCTGGCTAGGCACTCAGACGACACTCAACCGAGCTCTCAGCCTGATCCAATCGGGAGCCTTGAACAGGGAGTCACTCCCGCAGCTGGCGGAACGTCTGGGAGTTGGCGATCGTTATCTGCGCAAGCTGTTTCAACAGTCCCTGGGCGTCTCACCCAGCGCCGTTGCTCTGAATCAGCGCCTGCTGTTTGCCAAAAAACTGCTGGCGGAGACCTGCATGCCCATGTCAGAAGTAGCATTCGCGGCCGGATTTGGCAGCGTGCGGCGCTTCAACAGCGCTGTCAAAAGCCAGTTTAATCTGGCGCCTACTGCACTGCGCCGGCAGTCGGCGATTGGCACGGTATCAGAGCTTCGGCTGACCTTGCACTATCGACCTCCCTACGATTGGGAAGGCGTGCTCAATTACTTTTCCCGACACGCCATCGCTGGCGTCGAGTCCATCAGCGACACTGGTTATCGACGCACGTTATCGCTCGGCCCAGACCATGAGTATCTGGAAGTGCGACCCATCAGCGATCAGCATGCACTGCAACTCAGCATCCAGTCCAGCAGACCTGAGTGGCTGATGCCTATCGTGGCTAATGTCCGTCGCATGTTTGATCTGGATGCAAATCCTGCGGTCATTGCCAGGTTTTTTAACCAGGACCCGGACATGGCTCGGCTGTTGGCGAGGTGTCCGGGGATTCGCTCCCCGGGCACCTGGTCCCTATTTGAGTCCGCTTTCCGCACCATCGTGGGTCAGCAGGTCAGTACGCAGGCCGCACGCACGTTGTTGGGTTCCATCATCGACGCAGCGGGTCGGAGCGGTGAATTCGGCGGATTCGCAAGCCCCGCGAAACTGGCCAGCCTCCCAGATGGGTGCTATCGAATGCCACAGCGTCGACGCGAATGCCTGCGCGCACTCTGTCGTCTCGCGTCAGAACGAGGTGATCTGCTTTGCGTGGAGGAAATCAGCGCACTGCCGGGGGTAGGACCCTGGAGCCGAGCGATGATCGCGATGCGCGGTGCCGGGCGGCCGGATGTTTTTCCCTGCACAGACCTGGGTTTGCTCAACGCCTGGCAACGGCTGCAGTGTGACGGTTTGCTGGCGAAGCGATCTGTGCGCTGGCGACCCTGGGGAGCCTATGCCGCCAACTTACTCTGGAGGAGCCTGGAGACATGAACTATCGCTATCTCAACAGCCCTATTGGCAAGCTCCGGTTGCTGTCCAACGGCAACCAACTGGTTCGCATTGAGTTTCAAACGCAATACCATCTGGACCCTGCAGACACAGAGGCCAACGACTCCGCGCTAGCTGCTTGCTATGCGCAGTTGGACGAGTACTTCGCCGGCAGACGAGAGACCTTCGACGTGCCGATGGCGCCCGAGGGCACCGCTTTTCAGCGGCAGGTCTGGGAAGCACTCAAAACCATCCCCTACGGTCATACCCGTAGCTACAGCGATGTCGCCCGTCAGATCGGCCGCGACCGCGCTGTTCGCGCAGTCGGCGCTGCCAATGGGCGCAATCCTATACCCGTCATTGTTCCCTGCCACCGAGTGATAGGCAGTGACGGCAAACTTACCGGCTTTGCAGGCGGTCTCGAAGCCAAACGGTCGCTGTTGCGACTGGAGGCTGCGGGCTAGCTACCCGCCAGAATTGTCGCTATCCACTGCTGTTCGCCGATCGACCCTCGGCCCCAGTCCGCCCACTTTGGGTCGAGACCGACCGTGCTGATATCCTCTGGCGAGACCCCGTCCGCAAGATGCTGGCGAACCTCAGCCGTCGTAGCTTGCAGCATATCCAGATAGCGTTGCAGATCACCACGACGGGCAAGAGCGCCACGGCCCGGCACGATCACGGTGTCCTCGTCCACACGCTCAAGAACCGCCTGCACACTGGTAATATAGCCGTCAACACTGCCACCTGATGCGAGATCAACGAACGGAAACTGGCCTCGAAAAAACAAGTCCCCCAAGTGCACGAGGTTGCGGTCGTTGAAGAATACGACGCTGTCACCATCCGTATGTCCAGCAGAGAAGTGATGAATCTCCAGCGTGTCCCCATTAAAATGGAACGTCAGTCGCTCCCGGTAAGTCACGATGGGGAGTGCCTCGGCCAGGCCGGGGGCTCCATCAACGGCAGTCGGCGACCCAATCTGCTGTCGGGACAATCGCTCACGGACGTTTTCATGGCCAACGATAACCGAGCCCTGGCCACCCCAGAATGCATTACCCCCGGTGTTTTCACTGTGCCAATGGGTGTTGATAACAAGGCGTGGCACTGCGTCCAACCCGGCAAGCCTGCGAATTGCGTGCCGGTAGGCTTCAACCATCTGCGGTTCGTCGGCGTCGATCAACAACACACCATCGTCACCAACAGAGGCGAGAACATTACCTCCCTGCCCCTGCAAAAGATACAGCGGCCCGGCAAGTGTGAACACCGAAACTGTGGCGTCCTCCTGCTCGGCGTGCAGCGCGGCGCTGACCATCAGGGTCCAGAGCAGTCCGCAGACAGCCGCTACACGGATTTTCATCATTGAGTTCCTTGGGCTTACGCCGGGCGTTCCCGCTCAGCCTTTTCTTGGCGGGTATGTGTCAGGCATTCAAATCGGGGATCATTTCATCTTTAAGGCGTTCGATGGAATCTTTCAAGATCAGCTTTTCTTTCTTCAAACGCTGCAGAAGAATCTGGTTCTTGTAGGGGTATTCATGCAATTCGGCGATTTTGCGGTCAAGGGCACGATGGCGTGACTGCAATTCCAACAGGCGCATGGCCGGGGTCACCACTTCGTTGGCGGCACCTCCCTCATTGTCGCTGTTGTTTTCGGGCGGCTCGCTCATTGCACCGATCCAATCACCTATCCCGCAGGCCAGGATGCAACTCTATACCCATAAGGAATGAAGTGACAAGCGTGGACAGACCGTCAAATCACCACTGCGAACTGGCCTCAAACAGCTCCTGCCACACGGTTCGAGCTGGGTCTGCCAGCGCAAAAAAGTCGGGGCTGTAGAGGCTTTCCGACACGTTGTAGCGAAGTGGATTACCTCGAAGATCCAAAAGAGCGCCGCCAGCGGCCTCCAGCACGGCCTGTCCGGCCGCCGTGTCCCATTCACAGCAGGGAGAAAAGCGCGGATAGACATCCCCCTCACCGCCAGCCAGCTGACAAAACTTGATAGCGCTCCCGCTGTTACGACGCTCGACCGGCCCAATGTTGTGCGTCAACCACTGCTCGCAGCGACTGAGCTTGTCAGAGCGATGCCGCCGGCTGGCCAGCAACACCAGCGGCCTGTCGCGCTCAAGTGCTCGTGTGGCCATAACCTGGCTCCGCCACGCGCCGGATTTTGTCAACTGGAATCGCCGCGACAATTGTCCAGGCACCCCGACAAAAGCGCTGTCATCCAGAGGCAGGTAAAGCAGTCCGAGCACCGGCCGGTGGTTATCGATCAAGCCAATGTTGATGGTGAACTCGCCGGTCCGCCCAAGGAACTCCTTGGTGCCATCCAGAGGGTCCACGATCCAATACCGCTGCCAGTCTCTGCGTCGCTGGCCCACCTCCTCCGCTGACTCCTCAGACAGCACCGGTAGATCGGGGGTCAGCGCCGCGAGACCTGTCTGCAGATGCCGATCAGACGCCAGATCCGCTTGGGTGAGTGGGGAATCGTCTGCCTTCGCCTCAAACGCGTCCGCCCCTGGCGCCTCGTAATGCTGCCGAATCAGACGGGCTGCACCGCGGCACAGGCCCAACAGCGGCTCGATCATGTCTGAGAGGCAGGGGTCGGTTTCCATCCAGTCAGCTGTCCAGTGGCTTGATCATGCCCGCACTATACCATCAGGGGTCGGCTGGATTTCGCTGACGAAAAACAGGCATACTCCGGTCAAGCTTTTGGGGAGATGACCTGTGATCGACTGGGGAGACATCGATACAGTGCTACTCGATATGGACGGCACTTTACTGGATCTTCGCTTCGACAACTATTTCTGGGGCGAGTATCTGCCGCGCATCTACGCCAGACACCACAGCATTAGCGAATCCCGCTCCAGCTTGCATTTGATGAAGTCGTTCAGCAGTGAGCGCGGAACCCTGCAATGGTACTGTCTAGACCACTGGTCTGAACGCCTGAACATGGACATACCGGCTCTCAAACACAAAGTCAGACATCTGGTGCGAATAAGACCGTACGTCATGGCGTTTTTGCGCAGTCTGCACAGCGCGCCGCAAAAAGTTTTGCTGGTGACCAACGCCCACCGCAAAACGCTGGACATCAAACTGGAACAGGTCGATATCGCACCCTGGTTTGACGACATCATCGTTTCTCATGACCTACAGGCACCCAAGGAGCAAGAGGCATTCTGGGAAAGGTTGCACAGGCTGCACCCGTTCGATCCCGAGCGTACGCTGCTGATCGACGATACCGAGACCGTTCTTGAGTCCGCCCATCGCTTCGGCATCGCCCATCTACTGACGCTGTTACAGCCCGACAGCGGTGAACAAAAGCGCATCCAGACACGATTCCCAGGCATTCACCACTTCGACGAGATCATGCCAGGTACTTCATGAAGGCGTTCGAAGATTCCAACGACAAACTGCGTCTCGACAAATGGCTGTGGGCCGCACGCTTCTTTAAAACCCGAAGTCTAGCGAAAAGCGCTATAGAGGGTGGCAAGGTGCATCTGCACGGGCAGCGGGTAAAGGTGTCCAAGGAGATTGCCATTGGTGATGAGCTGAAGATTCGTCAGGGTTGGGACGAAAAGATCGTGCGAGTTGTAGCCCTCAGTGATCAACGGCGCGGCGCCGCCGAAGCCACCAGAATGTATGAGGAGACACCGGACAGTATCGCCAGAAGGGAAGCCCACGCCGAGGCCCGAAAATCAGCCGGAGGCATGACCGACCGGCCGGCGCAAAGGCCCACCAAAAAACAGCGACGGCAGATTCATCGTTTCAAAGACTTGCAGGAATGAGTCGAAGGCACTGACAGCGTTACTTTACACAGCGTCTGTAACGATCGCGTTTCGGCCGGCGCGCTTGGCCCGGTATAGAGCATCATCAGCTCGCTTGATCAGTGTGGACGGAGCGAGCTCTCCCTCGGGTTGCACGGTGACCACACCCTGGCTGACCGTCACCGAATCAGAGACCGGCGATGCCTTGTGGGGTATCGCTTCTGCATCAACGAGCGAGCTGAGTCGCGCCGCCGTCTGCATTGCTGACTCTGCAGAAGCACCGGGCAGGATGAGTACAAACTCCTCACCCCCCCAACGGCCAGCCACTTCACCCGCGCGGGCCGCGGCACGTCGCATCAGATCGGCCAGCTTTTGTAGCACCAGATCGCCCGCTGGGTGGCCATAGGTGTCGTTGTAGTCCTTAAATCCATCCACATCCAGCATGATCATAGACAACTTGGCTCCGTTGCGTCGCGCCCGATTGATCTCATCGTGCAAGACGGCATTCACCATGCGCCGATTACCCAGACCCGTGAGTTCATCGACGTTGGCAAGATCGGTCAGCTGACGCCTAGCGTCGCGCAACTGTCGATTCCTCAGGCGCAACGAACCGGTTAAATTCCCAAGTTCCTGGGCGGTTTGCTCTCTTTCCCAATTCAGCGAGATCATATTGCAGAAGGAATTGTAGGTCTGGTGACACACCTGAATCAGCAATGCGCAGAATCCGAGCAATACCAAGCCTATCGTGGCGTTGTTCGGCTGCTGCCAGTAATGAGCCAGACTCCACCAGGCAATCGGCCATAGGGCGGCAAAGACGTGTACGATGAAGTACTCGCGAATGATGGTTGCAAAGCCGATGGAAAACGCGGTCAACGCAATAATAAACAGCAGAAAAAGGTACTGCTGCACCAAGGGTACCTGCCCCGCGGCGTAGATATAGACCGCAGACCAGATTGACCCTGTAAGCGCCGCGCCAAGCAGTAATTGCCAATAAACTGTCTGCGGTTCACTGCGGTATCGGTGCTCGACGAGCGCATTGCTCATCAGTAGAGAGCGCACAAGCAGCAGGATAATGAAACCCGCCGCCCACAAAAGAATCACTGTGAAGGGAACATAGGGCCAGAACAGCATCACCGTCGCCAGGATACCAACTCCGTGGGTGATCACCATCGACAGCCGCCCATTCTGCATGAGCAGCTCCAGCTGGGCAGAAAACAGCTCCTCCCGCGGCATGTGACGCTGATAAATCATGTCACCATGCTACACGTGACCCCCAAAAACCGGTCATTTCTCGAACAAACCTGAGAACCAGATCACAGCCCCTTTGTTGTCACTGAGACGCGGTTCCCGCACACTGATTGTGGGGAAATTTGGGGCGAACACATGTACTCTTGGAAGGCGATTAGGAGCGTCGCATCAATACTGCTGCTCTTACCGATCGTGCATCTGGCCTATCTGGTATCCAGAGATACCTTGGCTTCTCTGGACGCTTCTCCCCACGTCTGGCAGGAAGAAATCGACGCCTACGCGAGAATCGACAGTCAATCAACTCTGCCAGACGAACCAATTGTCGTTGTTGGCGGACGCCGTGCCACCCTCTGGCGACAGCTGGAAGACGCACTCGCACCGCACCCGGTACTGATGCGCGGACTTGGGGACGCCATCGTTGAAGATATCACCGCGAACTACTCGCGCCTGGTAGGATACTACCGCCCCGAAATACTCATCTTGGTACCCGGGACCAGCGAGTTCTTTCTGCGCGACAACAAGTCTCCAGAGGAACTGGTCGCCGCGATCCAGGCACTTCATCAGCTGGATACCTCCTATGGAACTACAAACCAGTTCTACGTCATTGGTCCAATGAAAACCGTATCGCGCCCCAAAGACAATGCGCGGGTTTCCGAGGTGATTCGCGCCTTGAAGGACTGGGCAACTGAACGGGATTCCGTCACCCTTATCGACCCCAACCCTATACTGTCAGACGCTAGTGGCAGGCCGAAACCGCGGTACTTTCGGTCGGACGGTCTGCATCTCAACGACGAGGGCTATTTGCGGCTCTCTTTCCTGGTCAGCGAGCAGGTAAAAACCGATGTCAGGTTGGACGATACTGTAACTGCCAGCCGCTGATACCCACATTTTTGGTCAAGATGCGGTAGAATTGCCCTATGTTCTCGGAGATTCCTGCGTCCCCACCGGCTACCCCTTTACTGGACCGCGTTGATCAGGGATTGTGCCTGCGAGACATGCAGGCTCACGAGCTGCTGCAACTGAGCGAGGAACTGCGCGCCTTTCTCCTTTACGTCGTCGGACAAAGTGGTGGGCATTTTGGCGCGGGGTTGGGCGTTGTCGAACTGACGGTTGCTCTACACCACGTCTATAACACACCACACGATCGCATCGTTTGGGATGTCGGGCACCAGACGTACCCACACAAAATCCTCACCGGACGCATGGACCAAATGATTTCCATGCGCCACGCCGACGGTTTGGCTGGCTTTCCAAAGCGCAGCGAAAGTCCTTTCGATACCTTCGGGGTGGGCCATTCGTCTACGAGTATTTCCGCCGCCATGGGTATGGCATTAGCGGCACGGCAGCATGAAGTTAATCGCAAAGTTGTCGCGGTCATTGGGGATGGTGCAATTACCGGCGGTATGGCCATTGAAGCTCTGGCACACGCAGGTCACGAACGCCCCAATATGCTGGTCATTCTCAACGATAACCAAATGTCGATTGGACACAACAAGGGTGGGCTGGCGACTTACTTTGCCAAGATCTGGGCGAGCAAGACCTACATTGCCATGCGCCAGGGGTCAAAGCGGGTGTTGGAAAAAATCCGCCCGGCGTGGGAATTGGCAAAGCGGACCGAAGAACATATGAAGGGCATGGTCGCGCCTGGAACCCTGTTCGAAGAGCTCGGTTTTCACTACATCGGTCCGCTGGACGGACACGATCTACCCGGACTGATTCAGACTCTGGAAAACATGAAAGATCTTGAAGGGCCACAGTTCCTGCACATTCGCACCGTGAAGGGTAAGGGCTTCGGACCTGCGGAGCAGGATCCGGTCGGGTATCACGCCATCAACAAGATCGAGGCTACACCTAAAGGGCCACGAGTGGCGGTAAAGGCTGCGCCGGCGGGCCCGAAGTATCAGGAAGTCTTCGGGCAGTGGCTGTGTGATACAGCGGAGCGCGACAATCGCCTGGTGGGCATTACGCCGGCCATGTGCGAAGGCTCAGGTATGGTCGAGTTTGCGCGACGCTTTCCACAGCGCTACTACGACGTAGCCATAGCGGAGCAACATGCACTGACGCTTGCAGCCGGCATGGCGTGCGATGGACTGAAGCCAGTGGTTGCCATTTACTCAACGTTCCTGCAACGTGCTTACGATCAGCTGATTCACGACGTCGCACTGCAAAACCTCGATGTTACCTTCGGTATCGATAGAGCCGGACTGGTCGGCCAAGACGGGCCCACCCACCACGGCGCCTTCGACCTCAGCTACCTGAACTGCATTCCCAATATGATCATCGCAGCACCCTCAGACGAAAACGAGTGTCGACAGCTGCTGTACACCGCCTATCAGTACGAGGGCCCTGCGGCGGTGCGGTATCCAAGAGGCACGGGGCCAGGTGTTGCCATCGACCAGAACATGGCGCAGCTACCAATAGGCAAAAGCGTGGAAATCCGCCGCGGCGAAGATGTTGCGATACTCAACTTTGGCGCCCTGCTGCCAGAAACGATTCAGGCCGCGACCGAATTGAATGCCACCGTTATTGACATGCGCTGGGTCAAACCACTGGATGAACGCGCCGTGCTTGCGGCGTCAGACCGCTACGCGGTCCTTGTTACTGTGGAGGAAAACGCGGTCGCCGGAGGCGCAGGCTCGGCGGTCAACGCGCTCCTCGCCTGTTTCGGACGCACGAACTCTGTCCTCAATCTGGGTCTCCCAGACGAATTCGTCGAGCACGGCAGCCATGCCCAGCAAAAGATCTGGACCGGTCTAGACGCAGACAGCATCACTCGCCGCATCGAGGAGATTCTGTATCCGAGCGGCAAGCCAGCCGTGCGAGTTGGCGACGTACGTGAAAAGGTCTGATGATTTTTGCTGGAGTCCAATCGCTGCTGGCGCTATAAATTGCTGACTGAACCGGACGCTCGGTGCGACGTTGAGTCGAGAATACCAACACAATTACTCCCAGACCAAGCCTGCGGTTTTTGATACAGCACTTCGCAACCGTAAGGCCGAAACAATCGTGCGCGTTTGCCAGCACTATTCGGGTGAAATCGGTCTAAACAAATTGCATGCACTGGACGTCGGTAGTTCCAGCGGCATCATAGACAACTATTTGGCCGACTCCTTTGGCCAGGTCACAGGAATCGATATCGACGCGGCCGCCATGGAGTATGCCCGGACGCAATTTCAAAAGGCAAATCTCACCTTCCTCCCTGGGGATGCGATGCAACTGCAGTTTGCAGACAACAGCATCGATGTGGTTGTTTGCACTCAGATCTACGAACACGTGCCAGACGCAGATCGAATGTTTGCGGAGATTCTTCGCGTGCTAAAACCGGGCGGATTTTGCTACTTCGCCGGCAATACGCGGCTTATGTTCATGGAGCCCCACTACCATCTGCCGTTGCTCTCGGTAATTCCCAGACCACTCGCCCACCGCTACATGCGCATGGCTGGCAAGGGTAGTTTCTACCACGAAAAGCACTTCACCTACTGGACGCTGAAACGCAAGTGTCAAGGTTTCCAGATCGTCGATTACTCAGCAGCCGTTATCATCGACCCAGAAGCGTTTGGCGTGAGTTATATGCTGCCACCCGGATCACTGAAATGGCGACTTGCCAACGCGGTAGCGCGCGCAACGCCCTGGGCCGCGCCAATCATATGGATACTACGCAAACCTCCGGCCCTAACTACCTGATGAAAATCCTGGTACTAACCTCCACCTACTCAAGGTGGAAAGGTGATACAGAACCTAAGTTTGTGGACAATCTGTGCGCGCAGCTTGCGACCACCAACGAAGTGCATGTGCTGGCACCGCATGCAAAGGCACTCCCTAAGCAGGAGTCACTCGATCAAATCAGGTTGACCCGCTTTCGATATGCGCCAGAGCGCTTTGAGACACTGGCTTATGACGGAGGGATTCTGCCCAACATACGGGAGCAGCCGGCACGACTGCTGCTAGCCCCCGGTTTTTTGCTTGGTCAAATATGGGCAATACGCAAACTCCTCAACTCTGCACACTACGACGTTATCCATGCACACTGGTTGATACCGCAAGGCCTGGCGGCAGTTATGGCTCGCCTGCTCTGCAACAAAAACACGCCTCTTGTGATCACCTCACACGGAGGCGATATGTTTGCGCTAAAGGGCGCACTCTTCTCTCGCCTAAAACGCTGGATACTCAGGCAGGCTGCACACACTACGGTCGTTAGCAGCGCGATGCGGGACAAGGCCATCGAACTCGCGGTTCCAGTTGAACGCTTGGAGATCATTCCCATGGGCGTCGATACCCGTGCCGACTTCACACCACCAGCGGAAGGAACCCCCAGGCGTGGGCTGGTGTTCGTTGGTCGTCTAGTTGAGAAAAAGGGAGTGGAGTATCTACTTGAAGCAATGCCTGCCATTCTGCAAGCGCATCCTCAGGAAAAACTGACCATTGTCGGCGACGGGCCGCTGCGCTCTGAACTCGAGGCGCTCAGCGGAAGGCTGGGTGTACAAAGCAGCGTGCGTTTTGTGGGTTCTGTGCCCAATGAACAAGTAGAAGCCTATTTCCAGACCGCAGCGATAGCCGTAATCCCGTCCGTTATTGCACAAAGTGGAGATCAGGAAGGCGCGCCAGTTGCCATCATGGAGACGCTCGCCTGCGCTTGCGCGGCGGTCGTGGCTGACTTTCCGGGCGCACGTGACATCATCGCTGACGGGGAGAACGGGCTTCTGGTACCGATGCGGGACAGTCAGGCAATTGTCGGTAAAGTATCCCTCCTGCTCGACAACCCTTCCCTGGGCGAGCGCCTCGGCCAGGCTGGTCGGGACACAATCGTGAACGGCTTTGACTGGGCCGCCATCGGCGCGAAATTTCAAACCGTATTCCAAGACTGCGTCTCTCGGCAAGACTCAGTCAAAACCTCAGTCACCTAATCCGCCTGTAAACGAATCACATAGTCGGCCAGGCGCTTAGCCTGTTCTTTCCAGGTGGGCACTCTCACATCGAGCACACCACGCCCCCGCAGTTGATGATTCAGTGCCTTCGCAAGAGAGGCGGGAGAATCAGCATCGTATCGGGCATCGGGCAAGGACGAGAAGAGTTCCGCGAGAGCCCCGACGTCTGCCGCCACCGCCGGGACGCGACAAGCCAGCACCTCGTAAGCTTTTTGCGGAAATGCGTAGTAGCCAAATCTCGTATTGGATAGCGCAATAATCATGACATCCAGAGCACTGAAGAAGTGAGACATACGATCGTGAGGTAACATGCCAAGATAGGTTACATTCTCTAGGTCCGGCAATGGACAGTCTTCATACAGCGTGCCCGCGACTACGAACATAACATCCGGATGCTGCCTGGCGAACAAGGGGAAGACTGAAAACACCGTGTCTGCACCATGAAATGCATTCAAACCACCGCAAACGCCCACCAGCTTTTTACCATCAAGTTGCTGCAGACCCAACAATGCGCGACTCTCATCCTTGTCGCGTGGCTGAAAGCGATCGGCGTCAATCGTGCTTTCCAAAATCAGGACGGGCGTTTCCGGATACGCTTCCCGCAAATCGGCCCCTAAAGTTTCGCTGACGGCGATGATACCGTCTGCTCCCGCCAACGACTTACGATAGAGCCGGCGCATAGCAGGGAGTTTTGCGAGCCCGAAGGTCGCATAATCATCGTACAAATCGGCTATAAACGGTACACCAAGCATTCTGGCGACCAACCTCCCCAGAATAACCTGTAAACAGTCGGAGCTGGCGACCACAACATTGGGACGATACTTGCGCGCATGGAAAAGCAGCGAGAAGAGCCAGCCTAAAAACAAGCTGCGCGGGATGTTGGTTCGCCGCCAGACGGCTCTAAGATCCGGATGAATCTCTTCCATCTTACCTAACCGGTAGTCCACACAAACAGCTGAAACGTCAATGTGTTCAGACAAACACGCGGGCAACTCGTACAGACGCGCATAGCGATCGTCGATAACATCGTGATTCATGTACCGGGACTTGCACAGCCAAAGCAGTTTGAAACTTCTATTCTCTTGTTGTGCGGCGCTCATTACAAAAGGACTCAGCGTGCGCCAAGATAGTCGCGCGCGATCTGCAGACTATTGGCTACAACCTGATGCATATCGTAATAAATGTACTGGCCACAGCGGCCGATAAACGTCATGTTGCCCCTGTCGGCCGCCAGCGTCTGGTACTGTTTGTATCGTCGCTGAGGCCAACCATCGGCCGTCTTTATCGGATAATAGCGTTCGAGACCATTCTCTTCATAAGAGCAGGGGACTTCATAGGTCACGTGCTCTCCTGGGGATCCCCCGCAGCCAGGATACAGCGCCCAAGAGGTCTTGCGCGTGTAAGGCCCCTCGTCCGTAAAGTTCACCGTCGGCACATCGAACTCAAAAGGCTCGTCGTACCGATGCTCAAATCGAATCGAACGATACGGCAGTGGGCCGAACTCATTATCAAAGTACTCATCGATCGGCATACTGTTAAACACATGGTCGAAGCCACCTTCCATTGATTGGTCGAAGGCTGTCTCGAGCCGAATGTCAATGGCGGGATGATCCAGCAGACGCTGAAACAACACCTCATAACCTTCGGCCGGCATGATTTGGTACTCGTCATTGAAGTATTGCGGGTTCGCATCGTAGCGGACAGGCAAGCGCGCGACTACGGAGATTGGCATTTCAGACAGCTCAAGTCCCCACATTTTCTTTGTATAGCGGCTAAAGAAAAGCTCCGTTAGCTCCCTGCCATAGAGAGAATACAAATGCTCCTCGGCATTGGAGGCCTTCTCAACTGGCTCTCTCACCTGTTCAAGGAATTCCTTCATGCGTTCCTCATTCTCTAGCTCAACACCGTAATGGCGCCTGAGAGTATCCCGATTGATTGGCATGGGAGCTGATCGTCCGTTCGGCAATATCACCTGAACACGGTGCTGGTAATGCGCCCAGGAGGTGAATCGTGATAGGTAATCCACCACAGCTTTACTGTTGGTATGGAAGATGTGGGGACCGTAGCGGTGGTAGCGGTGACCGGTTTCTGGATCGACAGGATCGTAGGCATTTCCCGCAATATGGTCGCGCTTGTCTATAACAAGTACGCTGCCAATACCGGCCTCGGCCAACTCGCGAGCGATCACAGCTCCTGCGAAGCCCGCTCCGACGATCAGTATTCTCATTCTTGTGCCCCGGGACACTCTCTAGTGCCAGTCGCCGGTCACTCTATCATCTGCTTTCTACAGTGGCACCCACAAAGACGGCAATGACCGTAAAATTACCAAGCGTCTCAAGCCTGAACACCAATGCACAAACCACCCTTGTGGCAACACTGACGTCTGAGCAAGCCATTGATGACGTACTCTAAATAAAGAGCCTGATCGTAAAAACTCTACGCACTGGGGCAGAGCCGGAGCCAGCACACGAGTCACATCAATTTCGGAAAAACTCGTGACTTCTCCCATCAGCACACGCATGATAACTCTCAGCGCTGCAAACAATGATGCCATGCGTAGCAACACTCGGATGACCAGGGGAAGCTTCTACAGAGAGCATGCAACCGTGAAAGCGTCTGCTCCCCAATACAGCAGGCTGATTACCACGTCATGGACTCACAAAGGCACAAGCCAATAGACAGACACCCTACCACAGGTCCCTAGAGTTGTTTGATGTCAGACTAAACGAACAAGAAGACTTTACAACAACATGCAGCTTGTACACTGTTCCTATCACAAATGCCTGACCGTTTACTTTAACTCAGTCATGTCTCGACTTTTCAACAGGGCCTGGCTACCCAGTAAAGGCTACCGTCACTTCAATAGCCACATCGATGATTTCTACCTGCAGTTATCAAGCCTGTCAGTTGCTTCTGTTAACAATCATGCACTGAATCTCAATCGACTCGGCCCAAGGTACCGCGTTACCCGTTTTATCCGAGATCCGCGCGACCTCATCGTCTCAGGCTATCACTACCATCGAAGAGGAGCTGAGGATTGGTGCCACATTATTGACCCCAACGAGCACGATTTCAGTATCGTCAACGGCGCAATTCCTGAAAATCTACCCCCAGGCACTTCCATGGCGAGTTTCCTGCAACAGGTGAAACAGGAAGAAGGCTTGATTGCAGAAATCCAGTTCCGTGCCAGGCACTTTGAGTCAATGCGACAATGGCCGGAGGCTGATCGTCGCATCAAGCTGTATCGCTACGAGGAGATAATTGGACGCGAGCCTCAGACCTTTGAAAGTATTGCGGCGTTTTACGGCTTAGGGTGGCCGCGCCGAAAACTGGCCGGGAGGTATGCAAGAAAGTACGCCGCAAGCAATGTATCTGGCACGACGTCTCATATACGCAACGCTTCCCCAAACCAATGGAAATCTGCATTCACCCCGCGAGTAGAGGCTTACTTCAACGAGCGATACTCGGACATCATCGAACGCTACGGCTATGACACATAGCTTCGCGCCATAGACCCAATTTCCTTTACGTGGCGTCTGGCAAGCAGCGACACACATAAGAAGTAAGCAGCAGCGGCAGCCATCACCACGGCCATCAGCTCAAGGAGCGATAGCGGTGCCGAGACCATAGCAGCTACCAAGCTTTCAGCCATGACCATCAGCACCACGGAGAGATAGATCGGCCATAGCTGCCGCAATACAGACAACGCTGGCAAATGAGCGACGACCTGTAGCAGCGCCAGCGTGATAAAGAAGAAAACAATGGCTCTAACAGAGAAGCCGAGCCCAATACCCATGAGCCCCAGGGGAATAAACAAAAGATAGGCCAAAAAGTTACCCAAAGTATTGGCGAGGTGCAGGAAGAACGCGGTTTTTCCGCGCTGGATAACCGTCAAAAAGGGAACAACCAGAAGAGAGAATCCGCGAAGGATACCCGCGATGCAGAGCAACTGAAGCACAGGTATCGCATCGTCCCACTTCGTGCCGAACACCAGACTCATGATGTCTGGTGCAACAACGATGAATCCAGCGAACACGGGCGCAGTAATGAGCGAAGTCATCACCGTCATGCGCATAAACGCGTGGCGCTGTTTTGCGATATCTCGATCAACGCCAGAAAACGCCGATAGAGCGACCTGTGTGAAGGGCTTCATTAATAGGTCCGATAGCGTTAAGAATATTCTCTTGGCAATAACGTAGACGCCAAGAAGGTTCACTCCGAACAGTATGCCAACCAACGCGTTGTCGAGCCGGCGGTTGGCATAAGCCAGCGCGCTGATCCCGAAATAGTGACCACCCTGTGACAGGATCGCGCTCAGACGAGGGGAGGACCATTGCCAGGTTGGCCGCCAGTCGCACAGCAGGAACATCCCGATCGCTGTTACTGAGAGCAACACGTACTGCTGCATCACGAGCGCCCAGACACCGTAACCCTGAATCGCCACCAGTAGTGCCGAGCATCCGCTCAAAACGTTGGCCATCAGCGTTACCAAAGCGATCTTCTTATAGAGTAGCTTGCGCATCAGCAATGCCTGGGGCACGTTGGCTAAAGTGCCCAAGATAATCATCGGTATTGAGGCTAGAAGAAGGGTCGAGAGATCGGGTGATACCAACGTGTTAGGAAGCCCAACAACACTCAGCAAGGCTACAAAAGACAGCAGAGTGGAAAGTCCTAAGCCAGTCCAGAACACAGTACTGCGTGTGACAGCATCCAGCCGTTCGATACTCACAACGGCTTGCGAAAACCCTGGATTGGACAACATTTGACCAAGCCCGATGACAATACCAACTACCGCATAGAGGCCAAAATCTTCGGGTGAAAGTTCCCTGGCAAGGTATACGAAGACAAGCAACAGAAAGCACTGCGAACTCCAATTACCGAAAGAAGACCAGAGGGTGCTGCCGACAACCCTGTCTTTCAGCGACATTGAACCAGCCCGTGACAACTGAAGAGTGGGCCACTACGCTCCTCACAGGGTGTTCGCATACTGGTGTCAGACCCTCGTGCGAGCATCGTCTGCGGCTCGACGCAAAGCAGAGAGATCCGTTGCCGACAACTCTCGTCGAACTCGCTCCATCAGCTCATCAGCATGCCTATTCACACCATGCTCCCGATTCGATGCCTGCACGGCAGCCTCGGACCCCGATTTCCAGTGCTCAAAGTCGTAGATGTGGTTGCTGTCTCCACTATCCGCTGACAACATGCTGTCGAGCGTTTCGGTTTCGCGCTCAAAATCCAAAAACGCTAACATAGCGCGGAGGCTGGCCCTGGGGTCCTCCACAAACTCCTCAAAAAAAACGACGTGGTGCGCATTGCGATCACTGCACCAGCGCGACGAATCACGAATTGCCCACTGCCAGCGAGCAACGCACTGCTCCAGCGGCCACTTGCCGCTCCAGTGTTCCGGATACTGATGCGTCACTCGGTACAGAGAGTCAACCACATCTGGCCCGTCCCGGACAATATGGATGAATCGACAGCCGGACACTCGCCGAATGATGTAATCGATGTAATGCAAATGACCCGGTGTTTTCTCAAGCCAGACGGCGTCCTGTTCAGCCGCGCGAGAGGACATCAGCGAGATGAACACCGCAGTGAGCTGATTCAGCGTTCTTGCTTCCGCAATGCGCTCTAACTCAGCATCATCGCAACCGATAGCACTCGCGAACGTCATTAGTTTATCCTTGGCTCGCGAACTGGGGCGACCGGTCAGTGTTTTCAGCCAGCCCCTACCGGGCAGAGCACAGCTAAAAAAGTGTGACTCTGGAAAGGTTACAACGCCGGGGTGTCTGGCGAGGTGTGACTGCAGAACGGTCGTACCCGACCTTGGGCAGCCTACGACAAACACTCCCTTGACATCAGCTGCACCTGCCTTGGTCTTAAGGGCACCCCTTTTAATGTTCAATCAAGGCTCCCCGTTCCATTCTATGTCGCTTACACCAAACGATAATCTGTGTCGCATGGACGCCCCAATCATGCTTTTTTATCCAAGCTTCATGCCCCACTCGCATACTTTCTTCGTCGGCGCAGGACAATCGAGATCGCAAGCTGGTAATGGCCAACCGCGCGGATATTTGGTCACCAGGGGCGTAGGGTTCGGCCCAGGACCATCCATTCAACTGTTCGCCAAAATTCCCAATATCTGGGTAAACCACCGGTTTGGCATAACCCGCCGCCAGCGTCACCAGCCCGGAATTCAAACCCGAACCATGACCGAGAAACACAATGTCTGTCGCATCCATGATTGCTGAGACTTCCTCGTTCGGGACACTACGCCACAACCTGGTATGCCCTGACACGGCTTTACGTATAGGCTGGGTCAATTGATTGGACACAACCCGCACTCGGCGCCAAATACGACCTGGTAGGCGCTTTGGCCGTGGTGCCAGCGGCCCGATCGTAAACAAGTGGTATTCGGCGTAATCCAGACCGGAAAACACCGATCCAATGAATGCGGCCCCTTTGTAGCGTCGCTGCAAACCAAAGTTCAGCAATACACAGGCACTCTGTGGCAGCTGATAGAGAACCTTGCCAGGCGTCTCGGGCGGTGCATAGACGGGATAGGCTCCAAACGGCAATACCAGGTGTTCTTTGACCGATGAGTACTCGGCCAGAGACTGAACCGCCCGCACTGATGCTTCACCGTGGTGGACGACGAGGTCCGCTGCTTGTGCAAAAATTCGGTAGATCTCCTTCTCAAAGCTATCATCAAGGACTTCATGCGGTGCGAGGTTATGCTGGGTATAAACGATGGTTACACCTTGGCGCTTGTACTCTTTAAGACGGGCACTGACCCGCTCCAGGCTTGCCTGGGAAACCGACAAGTAGTCGTTGACCTTATACAGCTGCTCTGGCCAATGTAGGTGCAGAACGTCGGGTATCTCACCATCGCCAAGAAACCGTTGCGGACCCAATGTCACAGAATGCCCAGCCGCAGTGTAGGCCTCGGCCAGCAGACGGATATAGTCTTGCACGCTGCTTAGGTCTGCACAGATCAGAATTTTCATGCAGATGTCAGTCCATCAAGGGCCAGTATTTTGCCAACGTCCCCTGCGGTGAACGTCGGACAGAGTGTTCTTCACCGATTGACGCGTCCCAGTACAGGCTGTCTGGACACCGCCATTTCGGGACGTGGACCTACTTTAAATTTTTAGGTCACCAGTATTCTGATATAATTTCCTGCTTAACTCCACCAGCAGATCGCGTGAAAGCGCAAGTCTCCGGATGTCACCGTGGCCAAGAAAAAAGAACTCAAAATCGAAGATCGATTGCAGGAAATAGAACAGATTGTCGCCAAGCTTGAAAGCGACGAAACCGGCTTGGAGGACGCCATGCAGGCCTTCGAAGTCGGCGTCAGACTGATACGCGAAACCCAAAAGATTCTGCTGGAAAGCGAGCAGAAAGTTCAACTTCTGCTAGAGGAAAACGATGAGATGGTAGTGGAGTCACTCGACGACGAGGACGTCGTGTGAATCCTCGATTCGAAGCACTGGTAGTTCAGCAGCGCCAGTGGATTAATGAACACATTCCGATAAAGCTACGTTCATACGGCGAGCCGTCTGAAACAAACGGTGCCAGTTGCGATGAGCTTGTAGACGCCACACACTACGCCCTGGAGGGCTCCGCGAAGCGTATTCGGCCCCTCCTAGTGGTATTGTCGGCACGGGCAGTACAAGCCGATATTCCAGACCAGTCCCTCGTCGACGCCGCCTGCGCGGTGGAAATGATTCACACATACTCGCTCGTGCACGACGATCTCCCGGCTATGGACGACGACGATCGTCGCCGGGGTCGACCTACGGTCCATAAGGCGTTTGACGAGGCAACCGCCATATTGGTGGGTGACGGGTTGCAAGCACTGGCGTTCAAAACAATCGCCAAGTCCCAGTCCCTCGATGCGGAACAGCGCATTGCCATGACCGACTTACTGGCAGAAGCAGCCGGTCTCGGAGGCATGGTCGGAGGACAGTTTGTCGATGTTCGGTCCACCAATGAAGGTCTGACGCTGGAGGAACTGCAGAGTATGCATCTGCTGAAAACCGGTGCACTCATCAGAGCGGCCGTGGGTCTGGGTGCAATTGCCGCTGCAGCAGATTCGCATCAACGCGCTGCGCTCGATCGCTACAGCCTGCACGTGGGGCTTGCGTTTCAGATTGTCGATGACATTCTCGATGTGGAAAAAAGCTCGGAACAGCTTGGCAAAACCAGCGGTAAGGACGAGCGGGCGAACAAGGCCACCTATGTAAGCCTGCTCGGTCTGTCCGAGGCAAAAGCGGCAGCGCAGTCCCATTTAGAGCGGGCGCTTGATGCATTGACCGGCTTTGGGGAATCCGCCAACGGATTGCGTGACCTGGCTCTTTACATCGTTACCCGAGACAGATAACGACGCCAAGGCTCAATCGGCTTCGAACATATGTCCGAGTTTGCCAGCCTTGGTCTGCAGATATTTTTCGTTATGAGGGTTACTGTCGGTGTGTATGGCGACTCGCTCAACGACCTTGATACCCTGCTCTTCCAGGGCCGCCACCTTTCGCGGATTATTGGTCATAAGCCTGACCCGTTTGATACCCAAGTGTCCCGCCATTACCTCCAGCATCGTGTAATCCCGAATATCGGCACCGAATCCCAGCCTTTCATTGGCTTCAACGGTGTCGGCACCGTCATCCTGTAAATTGTAGGCCCTGATCTTATTCAACAACCCGATCCCGCGGCCCTCTTGCCGGAGATAGAAAAGTGCACCGCGACCCTCCTGGGCAATCGCCTGCATAGCTCGCTCAAGCTGCAGCCCGCAGTCACAGCGTAAGCTGCCCATGGCGTCACCGGTCAGGCACTCGGAATGCACCCTGGCCAACACTGGCTGGCCGTCACCCACATCACCCATGGTCAGTACCACATGCTCTTTGTCAGTGGCGCTGTCCTCAAAGCCGTGCATGTTGAATTTCCCCCAGCGGGTCGGCAGTCGGGATGATTCTACGTAACTAATCGACACAAGGTTTTCCGTCAGACAAGAGCTGCCATTTTATCAGCTTTGGCCAGGCCTGGGGGAGGCCCATTAAGGACCACTGGTTAGCGATAATATGCCCTGATGCTCTTGTATCCGGACGTGTTTCAGAAAGGTCATCCCCAGTAGAGCGGTGGCGGGATAGTCGCCGTCAATGACCGCCGCACGCACGTTTCTAACTTAAATGCCACCGACACTGACAGACTCCAGGTTCACCAGAAAGGCCTGCGTCATCCCACTCGCGGTCTGCACTGGCGTTGTCGTGCCCGACAGATAGTCCAGGCCCATGGCAGCGGCTTCCCGCCCGTTCAGCGCAATAAAGCTGGCTCCCGTATCGACCAACACCCGTATCGCTCGACCGTTGATGAGTGCGGTAGTTTGGTACTGGTTGAACTCATCTCGAGGTATGGTGAAGGTTACCGCTTCTGCTACCTCATAAGCTGCTGTGATGTGCTCTGAGATGCCGGCGCTGATCGTCTGGTCATTGATTTGCAAAGTCGCCTCATTGGCATCCGCGCGGATAAGCGTCACCCCGGCGAAACCTTCCCCCGCACGCAAAGTCATGCGCTGACCATCGATGGTAAGTACAGCCATGCCTTTAAACAGCGCTTCAATTCTGACATTCGGTTCCGCCGCCTGCAGACATGCGGGCCCGGCAAGGATTAACCAGAGGAACAGCTTGGCTCTACGCGTAGCACTCATAGCTTTTCCTCCCTAGAGTACCCAGAGCACACCGTGCAAGACGGCACAGGCCAAAACGCCTGCCAGGATATCGTCAATAACGATACCAAGACCGCCCGGTACTGTTTTATCCAGCAGACTGATCGGCCAAGGTTTGAAGATATCAAAGATACGGAACAGCAGAAATCCCGACACAACCCAGGGCCAGGTGTTGGGAAGCGCCCACATCGTGATCCAGAAACCGACGAATTCATCCCACACAATGCCCGGGTGATCGTGAACACGCAGCTGCTGGCTCGCAACCCCGCACACCCAAACTCCAAAGACTGCCGCAAACAAGGTGAACAGCGTGTACGCCGGTAAGCCCAGTTGCACAATGGGCAGATAAACCAGCGCCGCCAGGAGGGTCCCTACTGTGCCCGGAGCACGAGGCGACAATCCGCTGCCAAAACCGAAAGCTAGAAACTGAGCGGGGCTTCGGAATACCGTTGGTTTAACCTTAAGCTCGCGGTCCTGCGAACTCATAAGCTCTCCACGCACTCAGGCGTCTTTGACAATCGGAAGGGCCTAAAAATGCTGGTAACCCTCCGCGCCTTGTAAGTCAGCATCACAGTAGATGCCTTCGCCAGCTTCCACCCGGCCGATGAGCGTACCCTGGGCCGGGGCCTGATCACTGGGGAAAGTGAAGCACAGTTCATAATCATCGCCGCCAGTGAGTGCCCAACGAAGCCTCTGCTGCGCATCGCTGCAGGCGAGTTGCAGTGCTTCTGAAACCGGTAGGGCCAAGTGATCGACGCACACTCTCACCCCACTGGCGGAGGCCAGATGGGCAACGTCTGCTAACAGGCCGTCAGAAACATCGATCGCCGCTGTGGCACTTCCCAGCAGGCGCTGACCCAGACGTATTCGCGCTGACGGTCGATGGAATCGGCGCACCAGATACTCTCCGTATTCGGGCTCCGGGCACCACTCGCCATTTAGAATGGCCAGACCGGCGGCTGCGTCACCCAGCGTGCCAGAAACGTACAGGCGGTCACCGACCTGAGCGCCTCCGCGGACCAATGCGGCTCCTGCTGGCAGGCTACCCAGTACCTGCACTGTCACGGTCAGTGGACCGCGTGTTGTGTCGCCACCCACTAAGGGCAGTTCGAGCTCTGCGGCTGCCTGTGCCAACCCCTGGCTGAACGCGTGTAGCCAAAGCTCTTCCGCGTCAGGCAGCGTCAATGCGCAGGTCATACCCAAGGGCCTTGCACCCATGGCTGCCAGATCACTCGCCGCAGTCGCCACTGCCCGGTAACCGATGTCTTCGGGAAAACTGTCTGCAGGAAAATGTACGCCGCTCACCAGGGTGTCTACCGAGGTTGCTAATCGCTCCCCGCCCGCCAGTCGCAGTACAGCGCAATCATCGCCAACAGACAGATCTATATGATCCCCCGCACCAAGCGCTGAGAAGTACCGCTGGATCAGGGCAAATTCGGAAAGGGGCATCAGGATGCCGCGTCCACCTCGAGTTTCCGTAAATCTCGTGCCGCACAATCCAGAACCCCGTTGATATATTTGTGGCCATCAGTAGCGCCGAACTTCTTCGCCAGTGCCACGGCTTCACTGATGACAACCTTGTAAGGAACGTCGATTCGCTCTCGCAGCTCAAAAAGCCCCATCCGCAGGAGACTCAGTTCAATAGGATCCAGCTCATCAACGCTTCGATCCAGAAGAGGCCTCATTGCTGTATCCAGCGCATCCACCTGTGCGACGACGCCGTGCAGCAGTGCTTGAAAATACTCCAAATCAACCTTAGAGAAGTCGTATTCCGCGCGGAACTCCGCTTCTATGTCATGCAACGGCGCACCCGCCATGTGCCACTGATAGAGCGCCTGCATGCCGTAGTGCCGAGCCCTGCGACGCTCGGCGGCCAGCATATTGTGCGTGGCCTTACCCATTCAGCCAAGCTGATCGAGCAGGCTGACCATCTCCAGGGCTGTCATGGCCGCTTCCTCGCCCTTGTTGCCCGCTTTGGAACCGGCGCGTTCGACGGCCTGCTCTATGGTGTCGACCGTCAGTACACCGTAGGCAACGGTCAGGCCATGCTCCAGTCCAACAACACTGAGGCCCTTGGTACACTCACCGGCGACGTATTCAAAATGCGGCGTCCCACCGCGAATAACAGCACCGAGCGCAATGATCGCATCCACGCCACCCGCTTCGGCCACTTTCTTGCAAACCAGCGGAATCTCAAACGCCCCCGGCGCACGCACAATGGAAATATTGGCTGGTTTGACTCCGTGACGGGTCAATGCGTCAATCGCACCGGCTTCCAGTTGATTGACCACAAAGCTGTTCCAACGACCCACGACCAGGCAGAACTTGGCGTTGGCAGCCTTGGTGAAGTCGCCTTCTATCGTTTTTATTTCGCTCATGCCGTTTTTTCCTCAGTCTCCCGGATCCACGAAATCCAGAACCTCCAGATCAAAACCAGAAATCGCATTGTACTTGATCGGTGCACCCATCAGGTGGATTTTTCCGACCCCCAGATCTTTTAGTATCTGCGAACCCTGCCCAACGATGGTGTAGCTATCGCGCGCCATCGGCAGGTTTGGAACCGACCCGTCCAGCACCATATCGACACTGGCCAGGAGTTGTTCGGAACGCTCGGAGCGTGCCAGCACCACCACCACGCCGGAGCCCTGCTCAGCCACTTTGCGCAAGCACTTACCCAGAGTCCAGGTGGGCCGCCCGGCAATTTGCGATGTGATGAGGTCACGCATCAAAGACTGGACGTGCACTCGCACGAGCGTGGGTTCATCAGACTTAATACTACCTCGCGACAAAGCCAGGTGGACCTCATCGTCGGTCGTATCGCGATACAGCGTCAGCTGGAATTCGCCGTACTCCGTATCAATCATGCCCTGTCGAATGCGCTCAATCGTCCTTTCGTTGACCATACGAAAGTGGATTAGGTCAGCGATGCTGCCGATCTTCAACTGATGGCTGTTAGCAAACTCTCGCAAGGCGGCGGCATCCGCCAACGACCCTTCCGTCGTCAGAACATCAGCAATCACTGCCGCTGGTGTCAGACCCGCAAGACGCGCGTAATCGGACGCGGCTTCCGTATGTCCGGCCCTAGTTAAAACACCGCCCGGCATAGCGGTCAGCGGGAATATGTGGCCCGGCTGAACAATATCGGTCGGAACCGCGTGGGGCGCCACTGCCGCCTGTACGGTTTTGGCGCGATCCGCCGCTGAAATTCCGGTATCGATGCCCGTCGCGGCCTCGATGGAGAGTGTGAAGTTTGCTTTTTCTCCGCGCGCATCGTCGACCATGGGTGGCAAGCTAAGCTGTTCACATCGCTGCGCTGTCAGGGTCAGACAGATAAGGCCACGAGCACGACGCGCCATAAAATTGACATGCTCCGCTGAGCAGTGTTCTGCAGCTACCGCGACGACTCCCTGACTGTGGCTGTCAGCGTCATCGTCGAGCAAAACCACCATACGACCCTGACGAAGGTCACTGATCAAGTCTTCAACGCGGTTCATTTCCATCCCGCCCGGGTCACTCCCGCAAGAAACCGCTCGAGGCCAACGTGTCAAGGGTCAAGCCGGCGTCTTTTGCGGACTCGTCTCCCTGAATCAACCGCTCCAGATAACGAGCAATAATATCGACCTCGAGATTTACCCGGGTGCCAGTGCCGTATTCACCAAACACGGTTTCCGCCATGGTCTGGGGAATGATGTTGAGACCAAAGGTATCTCCCTCCACCTCATTGACCGTCAGGCTGGTGCCGTCGACGCAGACACTGCCTTTGTCGGCAATGTACTTTGCGAGACTGGACGGGGCTCGTAGCACAAAGCGCCAGGAGCGGGCGTCCTCTCGCAAACTGACGATCTCACCCACACCGTCGACGTGCCCGCTCACGATGTGTCCCCCCAAACGACTGGTGGGCGTCAGAGATTTTTCAAGATTCACTTTGGAACCAATGCTGAGACTCCCCAGCGTCGTAAAATCCAGGGTCTCAACGGATACATCAGCCCAGAAGCCATCACCGGGCAACCCCACTGCGGTCAGACAGACCCCACTGGTACAGATACTGTCGCCCAACACAATGTCTTCGACAGGCAACTTTCCCGTGCGGATGTACAACCTCATGTCACCGCCTTCAGACTGCATGTCCGCCACTGTGCCAATAGCCTGGATAATGCCCGTAAACATCGCTCTGCCTGTTAGTCCTGAATCGTCTTCGCCGTGTCGGCGGGTATGTAAGTAAATCGCCAGTCCACACCGACCTGGCGCGCGTCCCTACACTCAAGAGAGACTTTCTGCGCCATAGTATCGAGCGGCAAGGCCAGCAATGGACGAGCGCGCTCGCCAAGCAGCACTGGGGCCATGTAGACGATCAGCTCATCGACCAGGCCAGCCTGCAGCATGCTACCGGCCAGGCGGGGGCCGGATTCTACCAAAATTTCATTGCATTGCCGGTGAGCCAATTCAGCCATCAAAGACTGCAGGCTCAAACCGCCTTCCGCTGACGGTAGCGGCAGATAGGTCACCGAGTGGCCATCCGCGGCTGGCGGCGTTTGATCCTCATCAAAGCACACAAGTGTGGGCGCCCTGCCGTCCATCACCCGCGCCGTCTCAGGGGTCTGTAACCGCGAATCGAGAACCACCCTGAGAGGTTGGCGCGCCGCCGCAGTGCGCGCCTGCTCGGTTGGCAATCCAAGTTCAGTCTCTCGCACGGTAAGACTGCAATCGTCTGCCAGCACGGTGCCGCTGCCCGTAACCACGGCGCAACTGCCAGCGCGCAACCGCTGCACATCCTGCCGTGCAGCAGCGCCAGTGATCCACTGGCTGTCACCGGATGCCATGGCCGTTCTGCCATCGGCAGACATGGCCAGTTTTACCCGGACTCGGCCACGCCCGCGCGTCATTCGGGCGACAAAACCTGCATTGAGCGCCTCAGCTTCATCGGCCAGTAAGCCGCAGCTGACCTCGACACCGGCCGTTTGTAGCCGTGCCAGTCCAGCACCCGCTACCTGAGGATTTGGATCCTGCATGGCCGCAACCAGGCGGCTGACGCCTGCCGCAATCAGCGCTTCTGTACAAGGCCCCGTCTTGCCGTGATGATTACAGGGCTCAAGCGACACATACGCGGTTGCTCCGGTCGCATCGCCCGCCGCCGCCAAGGCTTCAATCTCAGCGTGCGGCCCCCCCGCTGCCTGCGTCCAGCCTTCACCAATGACGTGGCCGTCGCGAACGAGCACACAGCCTACGTGAGGATTCGGCATGGCAGAATACTGAGCGCGACGCGCTAGCGACAGAGCGCGTGCCATCATGCGTGTATCCAAAAAGGTGCTCATGCCGGTTGGTGGCGGTCAATCCGCCGACGGCTCCGCCTCGAGTCGTTCGATCTCATCGCGAAACTCGGCGATATCCTGGAAGCTGCGGTAGACCGATGCGAAGCGGACATAGGCCACCTGATCCAATTGTTTGAGTTGCTCCATAACCAGCTCACCCAAAACCAGCGATTGCACCTCGCGCTCACCGGTCGCACGAAGATCGTGTTTGATGTGATTAATGGCAGCCTCAACACTCTCCACTGAAACAGGACGCTTCTCCAGAGCCCGCTGAAATCCAGCCCGCAGCTTATCCTCGTTGAATGGCTCACGGCTTCCATCCTGTTTGATGACCCGAGGCATCACCAATTCGGCAAGCTCATAAGTGGTGAAGCGCTCCGAACAGCTCAAACACTCTCGACGCCGGCGCACCTGATCGCCATCAGCCACCAGTCGGGAATCGATTACCTTGGTATCTTCCGCTGAGCAAAATGGGCAGTGCATGGGCGTCTCGCATCCTCCAAGCCGCTGAAGAATAACACTTTTCAGACAACGAGGCTGCTACTCATTTGAGCGATAGGCAATGGTGACTGAGCGGACTCGAGCACCGCTTACTGCGTCGACAGACTCCGCACACCCTGATCAGCGGTAGACCGGAAAGCGACTGCAGATCTCCAACACCTTCTCCTTAACCTCCGCGATCACGGTTTGCGAACTGCCCTCCTCGAGAGACTGCAGCACATCACACATCCAGTCTGTCAGCTGTATACACTCTTCTTCGCCGAAGCCGCGCGTGGTGATGGCAGGCGTACCCACTCTCAGTCCGGACGTAATCGCCGGTGGCTGCGGATCATTGGGCACCGCATTCTTGTTTACGGTGATGTTGGCCGCATCGAGCGCCGCATCTGCATCCTTGCCGGTGTAGGGTCTTCCTATGAGGTCTACCAACATCAAATGATTCTCGGTACCCCCTGATACGATATTGATACCGCGTTTGATGAAGGTCGCCGCCATCGCCTTGGCATTTTTTACCACCTGCTTCTGGTACTCCACAAACTCGGGGCCTTGAGCTTCCTTGAAGGCGACAGCCTTCGCTGCAATGACATGCATCAGTGGTCCACCCTGCCCGCCTGGAAACACCGCAGAATTGAACTTCTTCTCCAGCGCCTCATTGGCGCGCGCCAAAATGATGCCACCACGCGGGCCACGCAATGTCTTGTGGGTCGTTGATGTTACGACGTCGGCGTAGGGCACGGGATTCGGATACACACCGGCAGCTACCAGGCCCGCCACATGTGCCATATCTACAAGCAGATAAGCACCCACTCGGTCGGCTATGTCTCGAAACCTCGACCAATCCAGGATCTGAGAGTACGCGGAAAATCCGGCGACGATCATGGTCGGTTTATGCTCGTCTGCCAGCGCCTGCACCTGATCGTAATCCACCTCTCCGGTCGCGGCGTTCAGCCCGTACTGCACCGGCGTGTAGATCTTACCGGAAAAATTAGGCTTGGCTCCGTGAGTCAGGTGGCCGCCATCCGCCAGGCTCATTCCTAACACCGTATCACCCGGAGCACACAACGCCATGTAAACCGCAGAGTTTGCCTGAGAACCTGAATGGGGCTGGACGTTTGCATAGGCGGCGCCGAACAGGGCTTTGGCTCGCTCGATGGCAAGCTCTTCCGCCTTGTCGACGTACTCACAGCCGCCGTAGTAGCGGCGCCCCGGGTATCCTTCCGCGTACTTGTTGGTCAGAGCAGTGCCCTGGGCCTCAAGCACCCGGGGGCTGGCGTAATTCTCGGAAGCAATCAGCTCGATATGCTCTTCCTGGCGACGCTCTTCCTCACCAATGGCGCCGCTCAGTGCCTCATCAAAGCCCTCAATGGTCATGCTGTTGTTGAACATTCTTGTCCCCTACTGAGTTTCGCGGCAACGGTCTGGCGCGCGTGAAAGCGGCGAATTCTACCCCACTTCAGGCTGTCATGCAGCGCTGGTTGCTTCGAGACATTGGACAGATTTGTCCTATCGGTCCGCACGTGGCACCCTACTATACTGAGACTGGCATGCCTCTTGCGTCGCCTCAAAAAGCACTGAGTTCGGAAAGGTTCAAAAATGAACAAGGACTGGACAACATACAGCCCGGGCGCGTTCTACGATGAACTGATCACCGCCTCCGGTCGTCCCAGAGTGGCCGCCCGACAGGCGGTACGCCTGTTGCGCGACCTCTCGCGCGATGAGATGGAAACCCGCCGCGCAGCGGCAGAGCTCGCTATCCGCGAGATGGGCATTTCTTTTACGGTTTACAGTGAGGGTCGTAACATCGACCGCTCCTGGCCGTTTGATATCATACCACGAGTCATCAGCGCCCGTGACTGGTCGCGGATCAGTCGCGGCCTGGCCCAACGGTGCCGAGCTCTGAACCGCTTCATCGACGATATCTACAACCGCCAAAAAATCCTGAAAGACGGCCTCATCCCTGCCGAGGTCGTACTAGATTCAGGCAACTACAAGTCTCAATGCGCTGGCGTATCGCCTCCGTTTGGTGCCTGGGCTCATATTTGTGGCACCGACCTGGTGCGCAACAAAGACGGCAAGTTCTACGTGCTGGAGGACAATCTGAGAGTCCCGTCCGGTGTTTCCTACATGCTGGAGAATCGTGAAATCACCAAGCGAATCCTGCCAGAACTCTTTGAAAACTATAGCATTCAGCCGGTCGACACCTATCCTTCCCAGCTCTACAGTACGCTCGCGTCGCTGTCACCGCGAGATCGAACGCGACCCTGCATCGTGGTACTAACACCTGGCATCTACAATTCCGCCTATTTCGAACACGCCTTTCTCGCCCAGGGCATGGGCGCCGAACTCGTAGAGGGCTCGGATCTATTTGTGGATAGCGATGAATGCCTCTACATGCGTACGGTGGATGGCCCTGTGAGAGTGGATGTGGTGTATCGACGCATCGACGACGACTTTCTGGACCCAGAAGCCTTCCGCGCGGACTCAGCCCTGGGCGTGCCGGGCATTATGCGCTCCTGGAAGCAAGGCAATGTTGCGATCGCCAACGCTCCCGGAGCGGGTGTGGCAGACGACAAAGTCATCTATGCCTACGTGCCGGACATGATCCGCTACTACCTGGGGGAAACACCCGCCGTTGCGAGCGTCAAAACCTATCTGTGCATGAATGAGAAAGATCGTGACTACGTACTCGCCAACCTGGACAAATTGGTCGTCAAACCGGCCAATGAATCCGGCGGCTACGGCCTGATGGTAGGGCCCCATTCGACAAAGGCCACCCGTGCCAAGTTTGCCAAGTTGATCGAAGCGGATCCGCGCAACTACATCGCCCAACCGACCCTTTCTCTGTCGACAGCTCCGACCTACGTTGACGACAGGGTCGAACCGCGTCATCTTGACCTGCGACCGTTCATTCTGAGCGGACGCAACACCTGGGTGACACCGGGCGGCCTGACTCGCGTTGCCATGAAGAAAGGCTCCCTGGTCGTCAACTCCTCCCAGGGCGGAGGCAGTAAAGATACCTGGATCGTCGAGGGCAGCAAATGACGATGCTATCTCGGGTAACGGATCGGTTGTACTGGACCGCTCGCTATCTGGAACGTGCTGAAGACACCGCTCGGCTGACCCAGTCCTATACCCACCTGATCATGGATATCCCTGAAGGCTACGAGCTCGGGTGGCAGCTGTTGGTGCAGATCCTGGACGCTGAGACCCAGTTTCGCGAACACTACCGTGCTTTCAATGAGCAGAATGTTCTGCGTTTCATGATCGCGGAGCCCGACAACGGTTCTTCGCTGTTCTATTGCATCAACCAGGCGAGGGAAAACGTGCGCACAACGCGAGACGTGCTGCCTGAAGAAGCCTGGGAGCTGGTGAATGAGCTCTATCTTTACGCGCTGGAATATGCTGAGCGGTCGGTCGGACGACGCAATCGTCATCGCTTCCTTGATCAGATCATCGCGCGTTGCCAAATGATCAACGGCATGATGATGTCGACCCTGTATCGGGATCACGCCTACCGCTTCACCAAGCTCGGGCACCTGCTGGAACGTGCCGATATGACGACTAGGATCATCGACGTCGGTGCTGCCGCGTTGCTGGCCGATCGGCGGCATCATGACTCTTTCGACTCGCTGATCTGGGCCTGTATTTTGCGCTCCCTGTCCGCCATGGGCAGCTATCGCCGTATCATCGGCCCAATCATCGAGGTCAATGACGTCATCGACTTTGTGTTTCGCGAGCCGGGTCTGCCCCGCTCAACCAAATTTTGCTTAGACGGGATACGTAAGGAGCTGGTCACTCTGAAACACAACGAGGAGGCCATGCGCGTCTTGGAGCGCTGTCGGCGCAGCTTGTCACGCTTCGATGTGCGCCATTCGGACCGAGACCGGCTACACGCCTTTATCGATCGACTT
Source organism: Pseudomonadota bacterium (assembly GCA_039190425.1). GTDB lineage: Bacteria > Pseudomonadota > Gammaproteobacteria > Pseudomonadales > Halieaceae > Marimicrobium. The sequence continues at coordinate 39,526 of JBCCYE010000025.1, forward strand.
CAGTTGAATCTAAACACACTCAACGACACCATAACCAATACTTGGTTTCTTCCCCAGCATACATGAAACAGTTTTACTGCGACTGCGGCCAGGCAGTCTTTTTTGACAGTAACAGCTGCCTAAACTGCGGTCGCCGTTTGGGATTCGATCCGCGGTCGATGACCATGGTTGCACTGGAATTCGTTAACAACCGATGGCAGGCGGCCAGCGGCCAGCAGTACAAGCTGTGCGACAACGGCCTTCAGTTTGACGTATGCAACTGGCTACTCCCCGCCGACTCCCACGACGAGCTTTGCGTAGGATGCCGCTTTAATCGCACCGTGCCAAACCAGTCCATTCCCGGCAACGATCTACGTTGGCGTCGACTCGAGGAAGGCAAGAAGCGGCTGCTGTACACTCTGCTACAGCTAGGCCTGCCCCTGGAAAGCGGCTGGGACAACGCCGAGTACGGGCTGCTGTTCGACTTTATTGAAGACCAGCGCTCGGACGATCGGCTCGGAGAGAGCTTTGTGCACACCGGTTTTCTCGGTGGGGTCATCACGATCAACGCCCTCGAAGCCGACGATTTGGAACGAGAAGCCCAGCGCCTGCAAATGAACGAGAACTACCGCACCGTGTTGGGGCACTTACGACACGAATCTGGCCACTACTTCTGGCACAGATTAAATCCAGATGCGCAATTACGGCATGGTTTTGAGCAAGTGTTCGGCGACGAGACCGCCGACTACGAACAGACTCTCGACCGGTACTACTCGCAGGGTCCGGCAGGGGACTGGCAGCATCGCTACATCAGTGCGTACGCAAGCGCCCATCCGACAGAGGACTGGGCCGAGACCTGGGGTCACTACCTGCACATATACGATGCCCTCGAAACGGCAGCCGCTCACGGCCTCACTGATGCCGATCCAGTAGACCTTACAATTGATGCTCGCATCGAACGCTGGGCAAAACTGAGCGTGACACTTAATGAACTGAACCGAAGCATCGGCAGCGGCGACGCTTATCCCTTCGTTTTCAATGAATCAGTTGCAGAAAAACTGCGCTTTGTGGATCGCGTCATCTCCCTGCTTCAAACACCTTCTCCAAAGACGGCAAATCACTGAAAGCGACATGGATATTGGCGTCCCAGGCTTTGCGCAGTTCTACCAGGTAATCGTCATTCTCCTCGAGTTTCACATACAGAGCCGGGCCTGCCAGCCCGTCGGTCTCGAAATACAGTAACTCGATCGGTGGACCTACGGTAGCGTTGGAGCGCATGGTGGAATCCATTGAAACCAGAGCGCAGCGCATCGCCGTCTCATGGGAGGTATCCGGCCTGATGATGCGATCCAGTATCGGTTTGCCGTACTTGGTCTCGCCGATTTGCAAAAACGGATACTGCTCCGATACGGTAATGTGGTTACCCTCCGGATACACCATGTACATCTCAGTTGGCTGGCCTTTGATCTGCCCGCCGATGATGAAACTCGCTTCCGCGTTGAAACCGGCATTCGGGCCGCCGTCAGCGTATTTGGCCTGCTCAGCCCGCCCTAGCTCACCAATGTAGTCGGCCACATCGGAGACGTATTGTGCCTTGGAGAAGTTGAACGCAGCGTCCTCGCGCATGTCACGCTCAATCTGAGCGACCACCGCCTGGCTGGTAGCAAGATTACCGGCTGTCATGAGTACCAGCTGCCGATCTCCATTGATGGATAGCCTGTGAAGCTTGCTGTAGGTACTGACCCTGTCGGGGCCGGCATTGGTGCGAGAGTCGGAACAAAAAACCAGGCCTTCGTTCAGCCTTATACCAACGCAATAGGTCATAAAGAACAGTTTTAGTCTGATTGTCGTGAGCCGGCTCCCTGGCCGCGGTCATCAGAATAATTGCTCACCACAGAATTTGCCAGCTTCAGTTGGCAACAAAGCGTACGTCGATCTCCACCTGCACACCAGAAATTGACTTGCTTCGACGGCCGGCACCTCGATTAGCGGCCACTTTCTGCTAAACTCCGCGCCTTCAGTACATCAGCTGTCAGGAAATCTATGGCCCAGTACGTCTTTACCATGAATCGGGTTGGCAAGATTGTGCCGCCCAAGAAAGCGATTCTCGAGGATATCTCACTGTCCTTCTTCCCTGGGGCCAAAATAGGCGTACTTGGGCTTAACGGTGCTGGAAAATCGACGCTGCTTAGGATCATGGCGGGTATTGATACTGACATCCTTGGCGAGGCGAGGCCACAGCCCGGTATTAACATCGGTTATCTGCCCCAGGAGCCTCAGCTCAACAGCGACAAAGATGTCCGCGGCAACGTCGAGGAAGGCGTTCAGGAAGCTCTGGATGCACTGACGGGTCTGGACAAAGTTTTTGCCGATTACGCAGAACCGGATGCCGACTTTGATGCCCTTGCCAAGGAGCAGGCACGATTGGAAGACATTATTCAGGCAACGGATGCTCACAACCTCGATCACACGCTTGAGGTGGCCGCCGATGCCCTGCGCCTGCCTCCATGGGACGCGGATGTTACAACACTCTCTGGCGGTGAACGGCGGCGTGTCGCACTGTGTCGACTGCTGCTGTCCGCGCCGGATATGTTGCTACTCGACGAGCCGACCAACCACCTAGACGCAGAAAGCGTCGCCTGGCTGGAGCGCTTTCTCCACGATTTTCCAGGCACCGTGGTCGCCATTACCCACGACCGCTACTTCCTCGACAACGCGGCTGGCTGGATTCTCGAGCTTGATCGTGGGCGTGGCATACCCTACGAAGGCAATTACTCAGACTGGCTCGACGCCAAAGAACAGCGTCTGGAACAGGAGCAACGTCAGGAAGCATCCCACCAAAAAGCCATCAAGGCGGAGTTGGAATGGGTTCGCAGCAACCCCAAAGGCCGGCAAGCAAAAAGCAAGGCCCGTTTGCAGCGCTTTGAGGAATTGCAATCTCAGGAGTTTCAAACTCGCAACGAAACCAATGAGATCTACATACCCCCGGGTCCACGCCTTGGCGACAGCGTGATCGAAGTGAATGGCCTGCGGAAGAGCTTCGGCGATCGATTACTGTTCGAGGGTCTGAGCTTCACACTGCCCAAGGGAAGTATCGTCGGCATCATCGGTGCAAACGGCATGGGCAAATCCACTCTATTCAAGATTTTAACCGGAGTCGAACAGGCAGAAAGTGGCTCGGTGAACGTGGGCGAGACGGTGCAGATCGGTTACGTTGATCAATCTCGAGACGATCTCGATGGTAGCAAAACGGTTTGGGAAGAGGTATCGGATGGACTCGATATTGTTCAAATCGGCAGCTATGAGGTGCCTTCTCGCTCCTACGTCGGCCGTTTCAACTTCAAGGGCTCTGACCAACAGAAGTTTGTAAAGGATCTCTCCGGTGGTGAACGCAACCGCCTACACCTGGCGAAGCTTCTCAAACAGGGCGCTAACGTTCTGCTGCTGGACGAACCCACCAATGACCTGGACGTCGAGACCCTTAGGGCTCTTGAGGAAGCACTGCTGGCTTTTCCGGGCTCGGCGATGGTGATCTCGCACGATCGTTGGTTTCTGGATCGAATCACCACCCACATACTCGCATTCGAGGACGATGGCGGCGTGGTGTTCCATGAGGGCAACTTTTCCGACTACGAGGAAGAACGCCACAAGCGCATCGGCAGCGCTGCAGATCAGCCGCAGCGGGTCAAGTACCGAAAGCTAAAGTGAGGCAACCAGAGGATACCAGCGTCTTGCGTACCTCCGCCGAGTTCCACACCTTACTGTCCCCCCAAGCCTTGGGAGAGGATCGATTTCAGGGCAGCTCCCTGAGCTTTGATCCACAGACGATTTTCGGTGGCCAGCTGATGGCTCAGGTGCTGGGCGTGGCTGCCGCGACACTGGACGAGCCTCGCCATGTACACTACCTGCAATGCGACTTTGTCGCCGCCGGAGATCCGAGCCAGGCGCTGGATTTTTCCGTCAGCCGAATTCGCGACGGCGGCAGGACCAGCCATCGCCAGGTCGCACTGGAGCAGAACGGCGTCACCCTGCTTATGGCTTCCGTCTCCTTCCAGCAGACTGCGGACGGCTTCTCACATCAGTTGCCCATGCCGACCGTGCCAGAACCAGAGCAACTGTTGAACGACAAAGATGCACGGGTTGACCTTGGCGGCGAGGACAGCGACTTTCCATTTTTGGTCTTGCACTGCCCTGTTGCCGGGAATGACCGTGAACCACTCTCAGTGGTTTGGGCCAAACCGACTTACAAGGTGCCCGAGGTTGCATTGCTGCATCAGCAGCTGTTCACGTTTTTCTCAGACACAACGATACTGATGTCTGCTCTAAAGCCGCACTCCCTCGATTGGGATGAGCAGGATCTTAGGGTTGCTACCATGAACCACTCAATCTGGTTTCACAGGCCCGTCGATGTGAACGATTGGAAGCTGATGTACAGTACATCGCCCAGTACCGGTGGTGGCAGGGCTCTGTCGACGGCCAACGTATTCAGTTATGACGGTGAATTGATTGCGACCGTCGCCCAGGAAGGACTGCTGTTGCGACGCACGCGTTGAGCCGGGGCAGCCTCGCATAAAACCGGGTTGAACGTTATAGTGGCACCCTAGGGAGCACTGAGCGCGAGTTCATTCATGACAGATATTCGTAAGGAAAAGCGCGGCTTTACCCGAGTAGAGCTCGCATTGCCCGTGGAGGTCCATCAGGGCGGCAGCGTCTGGCATCAGCGCTTGATCGATATTTCTCTGAGCGGCGTGACCACCGACCAGCCCGCCGAATGGGACGCTCAGTACAACGAACCCTTCACGCTGATGATCAGTCTGGACGAAGGCAACACGCTGGAACTACACGCCTACCTGCAGCACGTCGATGCGGGTCGCCTGGGATTTTCCGTACAACATGTGGACCGCGAAAACATCGAGTCTCTGAAGGCCGTCCTTGAGGCTCACATGGATCTCACCACGCTGGAAGAGGAGCTCAGCCAGCTCGGCGATTAACGATGCGCCCTACTCCAGAGCTGCCAATGCGTCGGCCAGCTTTGACACCGCTACGACTTGCATACCTTTGATGGCCGACTTGGGCGCGTTGCCCTTGGGCACGATGGCATGGCGGAAGCCATGCTTCGCGGCTTCCGCCAAGCGCTCCTGCCCACTGGGTACAGGCCGTATTTCGCCAGAGAGCCCGACTTCGCCGAACACCACCATATCCCGAGGCAATGATCGATCGCGAAAACTCGACACGATGGCCATTAGCAGGGCCAGATCGGCGCTGGTTTCCAGGACCTTTACACCACCGACGACATTGGCGAACACGTCCTGATCTCCCACTTGCAGTCCCCCATGACGGTGCAGCACCGCCAGCAACATCGCCAACCGGTTTTGCTCCAGCCCCACCGCCACCCGCCGGGGATTCCCCAGCTGACTGTCGTCGACGAGTGCCTGAATTTCGACCAGCAGGGGTCGGGTACCTTCCCAAACCACCATGACCGCACTGCCGGACGCGGATTCACTGGCCCGATCCAGAAAAATAGCCGAGGGATTTTTTACTTCACGCAAGCCCTGCTCAGTCATTGCAAACACACCAAGCTCATTCACGGCGCCAAAGCGATTCTTCTGCCCTCTCAATGTCCTGAAGCGAGTGTCTTCGGTTCCTTCCAGCAGGATAGAGCTGTCAATCATGTGCTCAAGCACCTTGGGCCCCGCCAAACTGCCATCTTTGGTCACATGCCCCACCAGCAGCAACACGGTGCCGGTTTGCTTGGCATGGCGAATAAGGTGAGCCGCGCACTCACGCACCTGGGACACACTGCCAGGCGCTGAGGTCAGCTCATCCGTGTGCACGACCTGTATTGAGTCCACAACCAGAACCCTGGGTCTGAACTCCTCAGTAGCCGCGATGATGCCCTCAACACCGGTTTCTGCCATCAGGCGCAGCTTGTCCGTCGGAAGCTGCAAACGCTGTGCCCGCATGGCCACCTGCTGGGGTGATTCTTCCCCCGTCACGTATAGGGCCTCCATCTCGGAGGCGAGGTGACACAGAGTCTGCAGCAAGAGGGTACTCTTGCCGGCACCCGGGTTACCGCCAATTAAAATAGCAGAACCGGGCACCAAACCGCCTCCGAGTACCCTGTCAAACTCACCGGCACCCGTAGAGAATCGTGGCACGTCCTGCACGTCGATGTCACTGAGGACTTTGGCCCTGTCGCGCGCGCCAGCAAAACCCTCACGACGGCTCGTCAGCGAAGCAGCGCGACCTTTGCCTCCCGCTGCACCCAACTTGATCTCAACCAGGGAGTTCCAGGCGCCGCAGTCACTGCACTGGCCCTGCCACTTCACGTAGTCAGAGCCGCACTCATTACAGACAAATGCTGTTTTTTGTTTTGCCATCTACCGTTTTCCAGGCCCATCTCCGAGCCGCTCTCCATGATCACCAGGTTTGGAAAACACCCGGCCGGTTTAACCCCCGGCGCAGCGAATGGGTTATCCTATCAGACTTCCAGAAAACAACCGGTTGCACCATGTCAGATTCTTCCATACTCCCAGAGCGCCAGCTGCTGTTCTCGCCCATGCTGGCTGCCACCCTGGGTCTGGAAGAAGCCATTCTTTTGCAACATCTCCAGCAGATCCTCGAACAGAGTCGGGCACATCAGCGGAACTCCCATTCTTGGTACACCATCGATCGCGATCTGTTGTTGCGCACCCTACCCTTCTGGGCAGTGGCAGACCTCCAGCGTATCTGTCGCAGCCTGGTCGATAAAGGCGTTGTTTTGGTGGACAGCCCGCCTCTCGACCAGTCGGAGCAGCTGGTGATTACTCTTACTACAGGCCCCGCACAGACCCACACATCAACGCCGGTAAGCCACACGCGGGTCACTGGACCGCGCAGCGCTCACCCCCTACCGGAGCACTGGCAACCCAGTGACGATCTGCTTCAGCTGCTGAAGCTCAATCACGGCATTCCCACTCAATTTGCACTCGGACAATTGGAAGATTTCATCTTTTATTGGCGAGAGCGCGGTGAGAGCCATCATGCCTGGGAGAACAAGTTTCGCCAGCAGGTCCTGAGCAGCTGGCGGCGACAGCAGCAGGAATGTGCCGAGTCGTTTCAGCGTCCGGACGCGCCCCTGACTCGAGACTGGCGACCTAATGCCGACGCGATGGAGATCATGTCCAGAGCGGGAGTGGACCAAGGCTTCATCGAGCAAGCGATTCCCGAGTTCATACTCTACTGGCGCGAGCGGGGCGCTCCGCCAAAGGAGCTCAATTCCCGTTTCATTCAGCACATTAGAATCCAGTGGGCGCGCTATACTTCGAGCCTTGAACACAGCACGGAACCGCAGCGCATACCCGGTAACTGGCAACCTTCGGAAGATGTCTATGATATTCTGCGAATGTCCCACATCGATGCTGAGTTCGCGCGCGAACTGCTACCCGAGTTCATCGTATACTGGCAAGACAGCAACCAGGCCCACACCTCCTGGAACAGCAAATTTTTGCAGCACGCGAAGTTTCACTGGGCCAAACGCCACAAGATGGAGGCCACGGATAAAGCTTATGGCAAACAGCAAGAACCGGGTGGAACAGGTCGCACAAGAGATCGCAGCCTGTCAGAAGACCTCAACGACACCTCGTGGGCGAAATGATGCGAAAGACAATGCAGAGCCAGTGGCGCATGTAGAGGCCATCAATCAGATTTTTGCCCTGTTCCGTCTCAACTATCACAACCAGTTCTACGCCGCTTACCCGCAGGACGAACAACTGAATCAGGTAAAGAGGTTATGGCTGGATGCACTGTCGAGCTTGCCCGTGGAACAGATACTCCACGGTGCTAGGTACGCAATAGAACAAAGCGAGTACCTGCCAACGCTGAATCGCATGTTGGAGTGCTGCCAATCTGGCCTGTTAGAGTTTGGGCTACCAGAACCTAGGGCAGCTTACATTGAGGCCTGCAATGCCGCGTCGCCGAAATCCGCCCAGACCTGGAGTCACCCGGCAGTATACCTTGCCGGCCGAGACAGTGACTGGTTCCTGTTGTCCAACAGCAGTGAGCAGGTGAGCTGGCCAATCTTTAAGTCCCACTACGCCAGCTATTGTGCTGCCGCGTTGCGCGGCGAGGTGCTGTCTATCCCAGAACAGGCAGCGCTTCAACAGACGTCAGCCAAACCCCTATCGCCTGAGGCTCAGCGCAAGGCGCTGAGTCGGTTACGCAAGGACACGGGGCTGTAGCAGGCAAACCGCAAGGTGCCCGCTTAATATTCATCGTAGCCGCCACGCGCGAGGTTTTCAAACCGCGTGAACTGGCCCATGAAGGCCACACGACAGGTGCCGATTGGTCCGTTGCGCTGCTTGCCAATAATGATTTCCGCGACGCCCTTATCCGGTGAATCTTCGTTATACACCTCATCCCGGTAGATGAACATGATGACGTCCGCGTCCTGTTCAATGGCACCTGACTCACGCAAATCTGAGTTGACAGGGCGTTTGTTTGGGCGCTGCTCTAGCGCACGATTCAATTGCGACAGGGCCACCATCGGCACGCGAAACTCTTTGGCAATCGCTTTCAGACTGCGCGAAATCTCGGAAATTTCCGCTGTGCGCCCCTCCGAAGCACCAGCAACCTGCATCAGCTGCATGTAGTCAACCATGATCATGCCCAGATCCCCGTGTTCGCGCACGATACGCCGGGTGCGACTGCGTACCTCCGTTGGCGTCAGCGCGGGCGTATCGTCGATGTAAAGAGGGACATCTTTCAGCTTGTTTACAGCGGCAGCCAGTTTCGGCCAGTCTTCTTGCTCCAGTTTACCGTTGCGAATGCGAGTCTGATCGATGCGCCCGACGGAGGAGAGCAAACGTACGATGAGAGCGTCGGCGGGCATTTCCATACTGAACACAAGAATAGGCTTTTGCTGATGCAGGATCGCCTGCTCTACCATATTCATTGCGAAGCTGGTCTTCCCCATGGAGGGACGGCCTGCCACGATGACCAGATCTGAGTTCTGCAGCCCCGAAGTCATGCGATCCAGCTCGATGAAACCCGTGCTCAAACCTGTAATGTCACCGCCGGAGTTGAACAGCTCTTCTATTCTCTCAAGGGCTCCGTGCAGCAACGGGTTGACCGCCTGGGGCCCGCCGGCTTTAGGGCCCTCCTCGGAGATCTGCATAATCGCCCGCTCGGCTTCGTTAATCAGCTCGAGAGAGCTGCGTCCTTCTGGATTGAAGCCGCTCTCAGCAATGTCTTGAGCGGTCTCAATCAGTCTTCGCAGACTGGCTCGCTCTCGGACTACGTCTGCGTAGGCACGAATATTGGAAGCGCTGGGCGTGTTGCGCGCCAGGTCGGCGAGGTAATGCAATCCACCCGCCGCCTCGAGCTCGCCTCGCGCCTGCAGCTTATCGGAGACAGTAATGACATCTACCGGCTCGGATGCTTCTGCCAGCTGCGCAATCTGACGAAAGATCAGCCGATGACCTGGGCGATAGAAGTCATTGACAGACACCGATTCAGCCACCGCATCCCAACCGTCGGCCGAGAGCAGCAGACCACCGATGACGGACTGCTCTGCCTCAACGGAGTGGGGCTGCATTTTGATTCGGGCAAGATCACCGTCTGCAGAGTATGGCAGTTCGGAAACGTTGCTGGGGTATTCCGGATCAGCCATGTGGACTCGCCTGGCGTTATCGGCCCTACAGAGTACCGAATTTCGCCGGGCAGAACGAGTAAAAGCATCTCACTTGAGTGAAATACCTGTCCGGGAATAAAAAAATGCATCGCCGATCGCTCGACGATGCATCCTGCGGATAAGGATTGGTCCCGTGACGCGGTTACTCCGGAACGACGGAAATACTGACCAATGCCGTCACGTCACCGTGCACTTGAATCGCCACCTCGTACTCACCCAGCTCGCGCAGTGCTCCATCAGGCAGGCGCACTTCGGATTTGTCCACGGGACAACCCTGAGCCGTTACCGCCTCGGAAATGTCGCGGGTCCCGACAGAGCCGAACAGCTTGCCCTCTTCGCCTGCATTAGCGCCAATCTCGATCTGTCCCAGGGCATTGATGACCTCGGCGCGACCCTCCGCATCCGAGAGCGTCGCCGCCGCTGCGGCTTCGAGTTCAGCGCGTCGCGCTTCAAACTCAGCCGTGTTTGCGTCGGTGGCAGGTACAGCCTTGCCCTGGGGAATCAGGTAGTTCCGCCCGAACCCGGCTTTTACATTTACCGTGTCTCCCAGATTGCCTAGGTTGCTGATGTTTTCCAGCAAAATGACTTCCATCGTTCTATCCTCGCTCGTGGGAGTCGCCTCCCGCTACTTTACCCGTTTCATTCATCGATCCTTGGGATCATCTGAATCTTGTTCGCCCGGCGTATTGCGCCGTCTGCTTTCCTCAGAGTCTTCTGCCGCTCCGTCTCCAGGAGGACTTAGGGGCCCACCCTGGGGGGCCCATCGCTGGCGAAAATTGAACCAGCTATCGGCAATGGCGGCACAGACCACCAATAGCTTGACCGGATCGAATACGAGCCAGATCAGATAAAAGCTCACCAGCCACCCGGGCCCACCTCCGCGCATCTCTATCCTGGCATGCACCAGTGATAACCCGGCAAAACTCAACGGCAGCAGACACATCATCGCCCAACTGCGATAGGTTGCACCCGTGCTGGACAGTATGACTGCCATCGCCACCAGCAAAAGCGTTACTGACACCGGATAGTGCAGAGCGCGAAACTCCTGCCCAAACCCGCCAGGGTTGAACAGCGCAGCCTGCCAGTACCGGGCCAGCAGCAGGCACAGCACCGCCAGCGTCGCCCCCCCGCCACCCAACAGCCCGGCGATCTGCCCAGTCTCGGGCCGCGGCAGAACAATCTGCTCGCCGCCGGCAGACAGCTGGGTTTCCATCCGGGCGAGAAACTCGCCAAACGCAGTGGCCAGCTGCTCCAGGTAGGCGCTGCCAAAGGCCACCAGCAGCAGCCCGGTCACTACGCCTACCAACACCGAGGCAAGAATCGCCATCGGCAAACTCACAGTGGCCCTCAGCACCAGCGCCAGAGTGAAGGTGCCGACCAGTACCGTCAACGGGCCGCTGTCGTCGACCATGTACAGCATAATGCTCGCAGGCAGCAGCGCCCAGAAGAGCAGCCATGCGCCTTCTGCCGCACCCTTGCGCAGCGTCACCAGTGCCACAACCGCGGCACTGATCCAACAAAATAGCAGGCTGCTCGCACCGCCAACCGCGAGCACCAGCGCCTGCAATCTTCCGCGCATGACAAACCGGGCAAGACCAATCATCCGCGGTCTGAACCCGTCGTCGCGGCGTTCAATGGACGGCTACTTGTGTGCGTCCGTATACGGCAACAAGGCCAGGAAACGGGCGCGCTTGATGGCGGTAGCCAACTGACGCTGGTAACGGGCCTTGGTACCGGTAATACGGCTGGGCACGATCTTGCCAGTTTCTGAAACATAGGCCTTGAGGGTTTCCAGATCCTTGTAGTCGATCTCCTTGGTGCCCTCGGCGGTAAACCGGCAGAACTTACGGCGACGGAAAAAACGTGCCATGTACTTGCTCCTGTCTAGTGGTCGTTAACGCGACGCGGGGCGCCGGCTATGATTCGGCTTCAGCTTCGACAGCAGCCGGCTCGGCCGGGGCCGCGTCCTGCGCAGGCTGTTCAGCGCGCTCGCTGCGAGCCGCTTCCGCCGCCTGTCGTTCTTCATAACGGTTTTTGCGCTCACGATTTTCTTTTTCTGCCTTCATGATGAAGGACTCTTCGGTCACCGGGTCGTCGCGGCGAATAACGAGATTGCGAATAACCGCATCGTTATAACGAAAGGTCGTTGTCAACTCATCCATGGCACTGGCCGTCGCTTCCACGTTCATCAGCACATAGTGAGCCTTGTGGATTTTGTTGATCGGGTAGGCCAGCTGGCGCCTGCCCCAGTCTTCCAGGCGGTGCACCGTACCGCCATCTTTCTGGATGGTGGCCGAATAGCGCTCGATCATGCCAGGCACCTGTTCGGACTGGTCCGGATGGACCATAAAAACGATCTCGTAATGTCGCATACGCAGAGGCTCCTTACGGGTTAATGCCACCCGCCAGTTCATTGAACGCGGTGTGGCAAGGAGAATCGGTCGCTAGAAACGACCGGGCAAATTTTGAGGGGGCGGAGTGTACCGGGTTTGCAGGACCGCCACAAGACCGGACATCAGGTCGCTGGAACCCGCTGACGTACGGCTTCAAACAGGCAGATACCGGCGGCGACGGACACATTCAGGCTGCTGACACCGCCCGCCATCGGGAGTTTTACCAGCGCGTCACAGGTCTCGCGCGTGAGACGCCGCAAACCGCGGCCTTCGGCCCCCAGAACAAGCGCCACAGATCCGCGTAAGTCTTTGTCATATATCACTTTTTCTGCCTGCGGATCGGCACCATACGTCCACACCCCCAGCCGCTTTAGGGACTGAAGCGTCCGCGCCAGATTGGTCACCCTCACGAAGGGAACCGTCTCCGCCGCACCACAGGCCACCTTGCTTACAACAGCGGTGATGTCAGCAGCCCCATCTCGAGGCGCGATGACGGCATCAACGCCGGCCGCATCGGCGCTGCGCAGGCAGGCCCCGAGGTTGTGCGGGTCGGTAATCCCGTCAAGGACTAGCAGCAACACCGAATCGCGGGCACCCTCGAGGTGCGCCAACAGCCGCGCTTCATCCCACTTTGCATCTGACACATCTCCGTCACCATCAAGCTCTGCTATGACCCCCTGATGGCGGCCGACCACTCGCTCTGCAAGAATCGCCTTCTCTTCCCGCACCGTGGTCACTCCCTGCTCGTGCGCCAGCGTCTCAATGGTCAGCATTCGCCTGTCACGACGGCCCGATTGCAAGTACAACACGCGCACCGATTTAGGATTACGCCTGAGCAGTGCATCGACCGCATGCATACCGTAAACGTAGGCCATGATCAGTGGTGCCGTCTGAGGCCGGTCTTGCCACGGGATTTACGACCAGCGCTCGCGCCGACTTTACCCCGCCGCTTGGTCGACTTTTTCTTGCCGCGGGCGCTGCTGCCGGTCTTTTTCGGCAGCCGGCTGGAAATCAGTTCGAGATCGACCTTGCGATCATCGAGATCAACCCTGGCAACCTGCACTTGCACACTGGCCCCAAGCTGAAAGCTGCGGCCGCTGCGCTCACCCGTCAGTCGCTGCCGCGGCGCATCAAAGTGATAGTAATCACCTGGCAGAGCCGTCACGTGCACCAGGCCCTCCACGTAGAGATCTTTCAGCTCAACAAACAGACCGAAGCTCGTGACCGCACTGATCACACCCGCGAACTCATCTCCAACATGATCCTGGAGGTACTCGCACTTAAGCCAGGCATCCACCTCTCTGGTTGCATCATCAGCACGGCGCTCAGTGGCGGAGCAGTGTTCACCATGCACGGTCATGGCGGCAGGGTCATACGGAAAAATTGCTTTCGCCGGGATTGTTTTGGTGCCCGCCAGACGTCGCACCCCGGCAACTGTCTTACGACTTCTTATCATATGACGAATGCCCCGGTGTACCAGAAGATCAGGATAGCGTCTGATCGGCGAGGTGAAGTGCGCATAAGCATCGTAGTGCAAACCAAAGTGGCCACGGTTATCCGGCTGGTAAACCGCCTGACTTAGGGAGCGCAACATCATCGTCTGAATAACGTGGACATCGTCTCGCCCTTCGACCTCAGTCAAAAGCTGCTGATAATCCAGCGGCGTGGGTTTGACACCACCGCCGAGATTCAATCCCAGTTCGCCAAGGAACTGCCGTAATCCATCGAGTTTTTCCTCGCTGGGACCCTCATGAATACGGTACAGCATGGGCAGCCCACTTTGCTCACAGAAACGTGCAGTAGCCACATTGGCGCACAACATGCACTCTTCAATCAGCTTGTGAGCGTCATTGCGTTGCACCGGCACGATGGCTTCGATCTTGCGCCGCGCGTCAAACACGATCCGAGTCTCCACGGTATCGAAGTCAATCGCACCGCGAGCCTCTCTGGCTCGGCGCAACACCGCGTACAATCTGTGCAACCGCTGTAGGTCCTCGATGCGCGCTGCGGATATCTGGCCATGCTCACCCTGCTCAAGAGCCTCTCCCACCTGAGTATAGGTGAGCCTGGCGTGGGAATGGATCAGACCTTCATAGAACTCATATGCGACTAGCTCCCCGACACCATTCAGCTGCATTTCACAGACCATGGCCAATCGATCGACCTCCGGCACCAGAGAACAGAGCCCGTTGGACAACGCCTCCGGCAGCATCGGCACCACCCGCTCCGGAAAGTATACGGAATTGCCTCGACTCGCCGCTTCCATATCCAACGCTGAACCTGGACGTACGTAATGCGATACATCGGCGATCGCCACCCACAGGCGCCATCCTTCACGGCTGTGCTCGCAATACACCGCATCGTCAAAGTCTCTGGCATCCTCGCCATCGATCGTTACAAAGGCCAGTTTGCGCAAATCCACCCGATGTAGCTTGTCCGCCTCGGCGGGCTCTGAATCCAGGGAAGCGGCTTCCTCCAACACCGCCTCCGGCCATTGCCAGGGGATGCCGTGAGACCGGATTGCGACGTCGATTTCCAAACCCGGATCCAGATGGTCGCCCAGAATCTCTGCAATTTTGCCTTTCGCGCCCAGCTGGCGTGTCGGGTAGTCGGTCAATTCAACGGTCACGATCTGACCGGAACGCGCCTTCCCCTTTTGCTTCGGCGGGATCAAGATCTGCTGCGTCAGGCGCTGGTTATCAGGGATCACGAAGCCGATGCCGCTCTCCTCCTGATACCGCCCCACCACCAAAGTATGCGCCCGCTTCAGGACATCAATCACTTTGCCCTCAAGTCGACCGCGACGATCCTGGCCTGTCACTTGCACCAGCACCTCGTCACCATCGAACGCAAAGTGCATCTGCCGCGCGCTTAAATAGAGATCTTCTTCTCCACCAGCCAGTGGAATCGCGAAGCCGTAGCCATCACGATGGCCCTGGATGCGGCAGTGCACCAGATCCAGACGATCCACCAGCCCATAGGCATCGGCGCGGTTCACCATCAACTGGCCGTCTCGTACCATGGCTCGCAGGCGCTTGCCCAAGGCCTCGAGCTGCTCGGCCTCTTGCAGCGACAACTTGCTCGCAATCTTGCTCTGTCGCAACGGCTTTTTGGCATCGGCAAGCAGTTCCAGAATCGCTTCTCGACTGGGTATCGGGTTATCGTATCGGGCCGCCTCGCGGGCGGCATGGGGATCGGCCATGCTGCCTTTTTTTTTCATAACTGCAGTCTTTTACCCCGCCTTCGTGATGAGCTGCCTCAAGAGGAGAGTATACTTGAGGGTGTTTGCCCGCGTCTCTCCGGGCATTGACAATATCGGGTCCCAAAAGATACAGTGCGCGGCCTCAGTGACGATCCGTTTTTCACCAACGGCATCGATCACCTGTGGGCCCAGGTGGTGAAATTGGTAGACACGCTAGCTTCAGGTGCTAGTGCTCGAAAGGGCGTGGAGGTTCAAGTCCTCTCCTGGGCACCAACTCTCTGTTTTTCTCCCGCTGCCATCACCACGCGGTCTGACCCCACCTTCAAACCACGCACAGGGCCGACCCCAATGCAGCGGGTACTCGCTTTTTGCGCTTAGCCATCCCACGGGCGACAACGTGACAAGCATCGCCCGCCGCCCACTCAGTAGTTTCTCCACGCTCTCTATCGGTCTTGGCGGCATGGTCGGCGGCGGCTGGAGGAATTCGCGAAACGCTTCCTCTTACGCCCGGCTGGCGCTACATTGGAAGCACAGGCGGCAACCGGAGACAACGCAATGAGCGGCAACGCCGAACGGGCCAGAAAGCTGGTCCCCTCGATGATCCTGACGGTGCTCAGTATGATCCAGGCGATCGCTCTCGAGCTGTACTGGGGGCGGCTGAGCAGCAGCGACTATTTATGGGAGGGAGGCATCGAGGCTGTTATCGGCTGGCTGCAGTTCTCCGCCATGTTCTCGGGCATCCTGCTGATCTGGTTGATTTACGTCAGCTTTGTACTTCGCTTCGCATGGTTACCGTCACTGGAGGATACGCTGACACCGTTTTTCATCGGCGCTCTGGAGTTTGCCATGATTGACCTCAGTCACCCCGATACCATCGGGCCCTGGATGTTACTGCTTGCCATGATTTTCCTGGTCGCCGTGTTCTCCAGCCATACCACCATGCGCAAGGCACGTCGCGAGGCGAGCAACGCCTATTTCTTCACGCAGATGGCGCCCGCCACGTGGCGCGATTACCGGCAATCCGGGCTGACAATACTGGTCCTGGCATGCCTGGGTATCGTCCTGTGGATGTTTCCACAATGGCGGTGGCCGCGGTGCTACTTGCCCTGCTGGCGCAGGGCTACCAGTATCGCCAGGCGCATCGCTACTGGCTGCACTCGATGATTCAGCCGACGGATCACGATGAGCCTTCCTGACGGCACCCCGCACCTTATGCTTGCCCCTACCCTCTTTTGTGCTTTCGCCACTTCCATGGCCACCATGCCCGCCTGACACTACGATGACGTCGTCAAAAACCCCCAGCAAGCGAGGAGCGCACTTGGTGCATCGACTGCAAGAGATGCCAAGAGAGATGGGGCTATGAATGCCCTTCGGTGACGCTGCTCACTGCCGCGCGTTGCAACACGGGACGCGTTCTGTGGTCAAAGATACCCAAGGCACGGCACCGCTGCACCCCAAACACAGGAGTTAAGAGACCTATGCACGGGATACGACCCGTTGGCCCGTGTCTACTCGCAATAGTTTCTGCAGCAACATTGGCGCAGCAGAGCTGACCTCGCCAATGTATCGGAATTGGTCTGGCGCCACCGCGTTATCCTCGTCCAGAGAGACGATATTGCGGCGACTACGAGCCCCAGCTGCGTGAGGCCACTTCTGAGCTGGCGGAGCACGATGTCGTCTGGTTCCTCATCGGCGGACACACAATCGTCACCAATCATCGAAGCCTTCGTCTTTGCAAGGCCATTGAGGCCATAGCCGCCAGCACCAACGAAAGTGTGCTCACAATCGATACGCCAGCGAATTCAGAATAGCTGTATTCGATTAAATTGAATGAAACTGGATCTACATCGGTACCAAAATAGACGCTACCTCCGATGACGCTGTTTATTCCCGGATCCGAAATGGGGAGGCCGGTATCCGATATAGAGCTCCCGCCTATGTTCCCCATAAACAGTTGTAACTCCCGGATACCGACACCGCCGAACGGAGTGCCAGAGAAGGAAGTGGAGGTAAATTGGATGCTATCTGTAGGGATGCAAATAGGTGCGGAACCACAGGCCGGTGCGTCGTTGGTTAAGCCGATGGTACCTGTGCTGGCAAACGTGTAAATGCGATTGATGAACACGTCTGTCTGATGATTCGTATCGTACAAAGCCGAATCAGGTGTCAATGCGATAAGTGGGCTGTCAGTGTCGTACACGAAACTACCCGAAATCGTATTGCCGCCGTCCTGTTCGTCAATAAATGGCACTGACCCGAGGTAGCCTGACCAGCTCATCTGTATGAGTTTTGCGTGAGCTGGCGACGCGAATACCATTTCAAAAAGGTAAAGAAGCGCAAAGGCAGCAAACCAGTTTGTTTTTACTCGAAGCAACCGAAATCTGTATGTGCTCATTGAAAAAAATCGTCTTTGCTGCAACAACACCTCTAGTCTAAGCGAACGGTAAGCCAATTAAAAGACAGTGACAAAAAGCTAAGATACAGTTGATTCGGACAATGATTTCCACCACCAACGTAGTGCAATAGATTGAAGATAGGTTGAACTCTGGCGATGTTTGGGTTTCCGCGAGCGATGAATGCAGAATGCACAAATTCCGCAACTGTGAAAATAAAATGGACAGTCTCTTTCTAGCGATGGATAGTACTTTCAATGGATAGCGCCTTCGATGCAACGGTGTTTCGCAACCGGATGGGAGCGCTGCAACACCGCGAGCGTTTTGCCTTTCCCGTGGCGGCAATACCGCGACATTTCAGAGAATCCGCCGTGTTGATTGCTTTCTGGGAAGTGGGCGATGATGTGTGTAGTGCTATTTCGCAGGGCCGCAAAGATGTCTCGCCACGCAGAGTATAAGAAGTGTACATTGGGTGTCGAGAGTAGCTAATTGTCCAGAGGACGGTCGTGGAGCCTGAAATGGCGGAAGACGGCCCGCGCAGAGCTTGCCCTTAGTGCTTGTATTGCTGGTCTTATAGATTTTTTTTACTCATCTTCGAAACCTGGCACGAACAACACTATACCAACGAATTCGTCAGTGGCGTCCCTGTTGATTGAGAGCTGGAATCCTTCCCAGCGAAAAGGGGCAGCGTACCCTAGGGCACCCTCTCTTGATGCTGCGCATCAATTCACCTTGTCCCAGGTGGCGCTCTGGTTGGTGGCACCAGGCGCGTGGTAACAGCAATGGCCGAGTCGGTGTTTCCTGTTCTTTCTGGCGCAGGTGGTCCAGGATCCGGTCGATGACGTCCTGGTCCTCGATACACGCGATGACCCTGGCAGGTCCACCGCAGCGGGCGCAGACCCCGACAAGGTGAATTGATGCGCAGCATCAAGAGAGGGTGCCCTGGGGCATGTCTATATTGAAAACACGCTTTAGCCGTTGAGCCCAGGTCATTGCGGCATGACGCTCGGCGGATGTGCGGACTTCTGCGTTGGAGATGGACTTGATGCCTTTACCGCGCCTGGCTGGTGTGACCAGCCCTCGCCAGCGATGGTTCGGTGCCAGGACGCCGTGGTAGCTGGTGAGATTGACCCTCGGTTTTGGTACCAGAGCAGCTAACCGCGCAATGAAATCCACCGGGTCGAAGGCCACCTGTGTCGTTCCATCCCGGTACGGTGTCTTCAGGGTGTAAACCACCTTGCCAGTGGCACTCAGTGAAAGGCGGGGAACTGCCACGGCAGGGCGGGCAATATACCGGCAGAGATGTTCACGCTTGTCTTTTTGATGCCCCTCACAGCTGACACCGGCGTGCAGAGAGAAGCCATTGGCCTTGGCCACCCGCTCCAGTCCTGGATCGGGGCGCTCCAGTGGCCGGATGGTGCGAATCATGAAGGCCTTTCGCCCTTGCTGGGGACCAACGGCGATTCGATACGAGACGGAACTACCCAGAATCTGGGGCATGGCGTCGGTGTCTTCAGCCGGATCGAGGTCTAACCAAGCGCTCTCGGTGTCCTGTTCCAGTAAGCCTTGCTGTTCCAGGCATTGGTAGAGTAGTGTCTGCTCGGGTTGATGGCGTTCGTAGGGAGTGCTGACAAAGCCCTGCCGACCCGGTAACTGCATCGCGGTTCCGCCCTGGATCGCCATCGTGCGGAGCGGTCCAG
>JBCCYE010000026.1:0-58113 GCA_039190425.1 Pseudomonadota bacterium
TGCAAAGCAGCTAGTCGACCAGGACAATCTGTGGCGTTGGCCAACTGCCATCCAGCAACGGTTGTTCTGGCTCATAGAATCGGATCATCGTATACCAGGCGGCACAATCTGCCGGCAGAGGCAGGTAGTTGTCCGCATCGGGGTCACCACCCAGATGAATCGTGACAGAGCCGTCCGCTGCCTGCACCGCCGTCTTATTGCTGATCCGGTACAGCTGCTGCGGATTGGGAACGAACTGCTTGCTGTCGGTTTCATAGACCGTGAGACTCCAAAAGGCCCTGACAGGGACATCTTTGAAGGTCGCAGTGTAAGCCCGGCAACCCAACAGTTCCTCACCATCGCTATCGACGGTCAACGTCGGATAAAGCGCTCTTTCAGGCGATAGCGCCAAATGACTGAAGGTCGTGATCGCGCCACGCTCCCAATGACTGCCCGTTACCTGATCCCGCCGACCGTACAGGCCGCGCGTGCTGGTCATGTTCGCCCCGTCCCGCTTGAGTCGATAGACGCCGTAGGCAAACACAATTTTGTTGAGCAGCCCCGGGGTAAGCTGTTCTATCCTCGTCTTGTATTCCAAGTCACTCGCGTCGAGCGCCGGGGAGTGACGCATGGCCCATTGGGCAAGCGCTACCCAATGGTTCAGCACGGACATCTCGAGACTGTCCGGGTCGATCGACGGCAGGTCTGCGGATCTCGTCAAATTGTCTGCGACAGGCAGCAAGGGATCGATACGGATGCCGTCCTGAAGCTCAAATACCAAGGACAGATCGTCGGCGTCCACCACCTCGGTTCGAACGATACCGAGCAAAATGTCGGACTCCGTCTCGATGAGCTGTACGTCGGCGGGTACCTCACCACTGTAACCCAATACCGCAAACATAAAGCGGCCACCCCCACGATCGTTGACTATTTCCGCCACGTTGTAGGCTCGAAGATCTGTGATCATCATCGACTGATACGTGCCCTCGGGTACCGATGGCAGTGTCACAATCTGCGGCGATTGGCGCAAATCCAGTGATAGGCCTGAGTAGAGCGTGTCGTTATTGGGACTGACGATACCTCCAGCACCTTCATGATCCACCAGCTCGCGATTGTGCAGCAGCTGGTTAAAGCTGAGGCCCTCGGCTGCGTCTGAGTAACTCAGGGCGGCGGCATTCACCACCGAGGGGTAGGCGTAACCCACCAAATCGGTATCGGCAACGCGCCCGCAACCCATCATCAGGGTCAAGCTGCAGAGTAAACCCAACAGCGCGGGTACTTTTGATAACTGAAACGATTCCAAGCTGGCTTTGACCAAATCGGGGGCCTCGAAAAGGGTGCACAATCGCAGTGTTACTCGCCGCATGTTAACTGTATCACGGCGACACGAAATATCTGCGATTTGGGCAACGCTATGTTAAGCGCCCCGGTATATACTGTGTAGTGAAGCTATAGGGGAAGCGCTCGCAGCTCGATGAACCCGAATACGCCATTGATACAGGCTCCGCCCGGCTATACGCCTATGCAGAACCTGGAAGAGCTCAGGCCTTGGCACGCCCAACCCAGAGCACGTCTGTTTGGCGCGGTGTTCATCACCGTGCTCGCCTTGGGCCTGTTGGCCACAGCCCTGCAAACCAACGTCTATGCTTCAAGCGCCACCGTACTGATGACCGCCGCCATGGCGATCGACGAAGATAACACTGAGGCAAGTACCCAGCGTGTGGCGATCCAGCGCACGGTGTTACTAGGCGGGCAAGTTATGAGTCAATTGCTAGAGACCCTGCAGGCGGACGGCTTTGGTGGCGTCACCATGGCCTATCTTCGCGACACTCTGCAGGTAACTCCAGTCGAAGAAACCAATCTGGTTGAGATGGGCGCGACAGGGTCTAATGCTGACCTGCTGCCTGCACTGGTCAACCACTGGATTGACACCTACCTGGCGATTCGAAGCGCCCACGTCGAACAAAGCCAGCAACAAACAAAGCAGGTGGTTGAGGATCAGTTGGCGGATCTGGAGGTGAAACTCATTGCGGCGCGCCAGGCTCTGGCAGACTACCGAAACACACACGATATCAGCTCAGCCGAACGTCAGGAAAACGAGGAGATGGCGCGACTCTACGGCCTCACGCAGGCGCTCAACAGGGCGGTGGAGAAAGAGATCGCCTCACAGGCGTTCCTGGAAACTATGCGCGAAGCCATCAGTCAAGGCAAGGAGGTCGTGCCGCTGAGTGAACGTGCTGGAGTTGAGAAGATGAAACGAGAAATCGCAGAGATCGATTCTCAGCTCAATAAACTGCGACGCAACTACAAAGCAGATTTTGTCGCGCGCAATCCCGAGTGGCGCGAAATTCACGAACGTAGAGCTGAACTTGCGGAGGAGCTGGAGGACACCCTCAATGAGGGTCGTGTGGAGGCCATCGACCAGGCAGAGCAAGACTGGGCGGCAGCGCAGCAATCCGTTGCTGACCTGGAATCCCGCCTCGAAGAACAGAAAGTGCGCTCTGCCGAGTTCACGACCATCTATGCGACGCATCAGGCGCTGGCACAAGACCTCGAGAAGCTGGAAGCACTGAACAGAGATACGCAGTCGCGACTGGTTCAAGTCGAAGTCAATCAGGTAGAGAGGTATCCACAGGTATCGGTGATCGATCGACCCGCTCCTGAGAGCCTTCGCATCGGACCGGACTATCGCCTTTGGCTTGGAGGTAGTACCGCCACCGCCTTACTGCTGGCTATCCTTGCAGTCTGGTTACACGGTTTTCTCGGCCCGAGGCAGAAACCGACCTATGTGACGCTATCCGGCGTTCATATGTACCCAGGCGAAAGCGGAACCCTCGCGCCACCGGAGCAGGCACAGGCCCTGCCGCAGGACGGCACACCGCGTCTCCACCAATCAAAGCCCCTACCAGACTCAGACACGTCTTCTGAAAAACGCGAATGATGGCGGTCAAGACGCTCCAATGACCTGAAGCGAGACAGGTACCCGCACTATGCCCGACTAAGCTGCGGGCCAACCAAACCTATGCAGTGTACAGGACGCGGATTTGGCCTTATATTGGCTTCCGCCTTTTACTGCTTCTTGAGGGAACATGCTTGCACATAGGACGGTGTGGGCTTTAACGGGACTGGCGGCACTGCAGGGCTGTGCGACGGGCGATGTGATGGATGCCTTCACCGGTCAACCCATCACTGGCGCGATCGCAGCGGTGGTCAGCGGCACCTGCACAGGAACCGGCTGCCAGAATCCAGCGACGGCTGCCACCAACGGCTCAGGCAGCTATGTGTTCGACGCATTCGATCCCGCAGATCGCCAATTGCTGCGTTTGAGTCCCGGAGAAGAAACCCTCTCCATCGAAATTTCCAAACCGGGCTACCAGACGGTGACGCTGCACCACCGTCCGAGTTACCTCCTACTGATTCCAGGGCAGCTGGACTCTCTGTTCACCCGCTTAAACCGCGTGTATCTGTGTGCGCTGGGTAGCCCCGACTCCGACGGTGACTCACTGTGTGACGATGCCGACGCGCGCTAGGGCACGAATCCTCTCAACAGCGACTCCGACGGTGACAACTTGAGTGATGCTGCGGAACTGTTCGGCTACAACGGCGTCGATTTGAGTTTTTTCGGTGCCAGCCCACTACGCAAAGACCTTTTCGTCGAGGTGGATTACTATCCGGGACTGCGCCCAAACGACGCCGCATTGCAAACCGTGGTGGAATCATTCTCCGCAGCGCCGGTGATGAATCCCAGTGGCGAGCCGGGTATCAATCTGGTAGTGGACCTAAGCGATGAACTCGCCCCGGCAGACGCAGACCCGGATCTGAGCCCGGTGTGGGCAGAGTTCGATACGATCAAGAACAACTACTTTCCGCCGCGCCGCCAGCCAATCTTCCACTACAGTCTCTTCGCAAATCAGTATGACGGCAGCGGTTTTAGCGGCCTGTCCCGTGGCGCGCCTGCACAGGACTTCCTTGTGACGCTGGGTACATTCTCGACACCCGGTGGCACGATCCCACAGCAGGCTGGAACCTTCATGCATGAGCTTGGCCACAACATCGGCCTGTTGCACGGTGGGAACGACAACTGGAACTACAAACCCAACTATCTGAGCGTCATGAGCTACAACTATCAGCTGTGGGGTCTGCGCGTAAACAACCAGGTTGGCGTGTTTGACTACTCACGGCTCCGAATAGACGAGTTGGATGAAACCAATCTGAACGAGTTTGAAGCCATGCAGCCAGTGGTCGGTAGCACGACGACCGAGTCACAATTAGCGGACTACAGCGTACTGATCGACTTCACCTGGGTATCCGGCACCGCCAGCGAAAATCTGGATTTCAACAACAACGGCGTCATAGAGGCAAGCGTGGGCGAAGACCTCGACCAGTCCGGCGCCGCGGTCACTACATTTCCCCCTTCTCAGAACGATTGGGACAGTCTGGTGTTCGGCGCAGGTGGCAGTATTGGTGACTCATTCCTGGGCGTTCGCGGTGTGGCCGAGCGCCGCAGTGTCATACCTCCCGAAATGATGGCGCGGTGCATGTTGGAAGTTCAGACCCCAGTTGAATGATGACTTGTCTTCACACGCAAGAGCTCTTCTATGATCGCCAAGAATCGACCATCTGCGCGGTATCCTGGTAGATTCGAAAGCGCACGATCTGGCCATCTTCGATATCCATAATCTGGCAGGAGCGCAGTTCGAAGCCCAGCGGATGACCTTCAAAATGGCCGCGCTCACGACACTCCGCATAAGCACCTCTTTCGGTTTCAGTCAGTGCAAGTACTTCGAAGGACTCGACACGATTTATTTCAGCAATGATTGAGAAGAATCGCTTTACCTCTTCGGTACCTCTGAACACGCCGAAGTGAGGCAGCTCAGTCCCGACCAGTTCCCACTCAACGTCAGGGTCCAGCAACGCAAAAATGCTGTCGATGTCACCTGCCAGAAACGCATCATAGAGCTTTCGAGCGATAGTGCAGTTAGGTTTGAGTTCTGCCATATGTGCGACTTCCTCGCTGTTGAGCGACTGAATTGAAAGACTAACCCGCACAGCGAAGCCCTTCTACCCTTGAATTACGGCACAGTGACGCTACGGGCGCCAAACCCGTTATACTGAAGCCCGCATGGCAGAACACACAACATTTCGCGACCACCTTCGCCACTGGATACGCCCGCTGCTTGGGCTTTGCCTATTCGCAGCAGCGTTGATTGCTCTGGACCTACAGCTCAAGCAGCACTCCATGGCGGACGTCCTGGCCCACACCCGCGCAATACCACTGCGCGACCTGCTGCTAGCCCTGTTGTGCACTGGCGGAAGCTATCTGATGATGACCGGCTACGATGCGGTCGCCCTACGCTTTATTGGCACCAGTTTGCGCTACAGCCGTACCGCACTGACAGCCTTTATCGCGTACGTTTTCAGCATGGACCTGGGCATGTCAGTGATTGGCTCGAGCGCAGTCAGGTACCGACTCTACAGCGGCTTTGGTCTCGAGGCGGGAGATATAGCACGGATCATTGCACTCACCGCGTTGGCCTTCTGGCTGGGCGTGCTGGGCGTGGGCGGGCTGGTGCTTACCCTGGCGGAGCTGCCCCTCCCCGATGCTCTGAACATACCGGTGAGCACCACTCGCCCCATCGGTATCGCGCTGCTGATAGCACTCGCCGCAGTGCTGATTTTCAGCGCACTGCGACGTCGCCCACTGAACTGGCGTGGCTTCGAAATGCCAGTGTTGCCAGTGCGGGGTACGGTATTGCAGATACTGGTAGCCGCCGCTGACTGGTGCCTGGCTGCCGCGGTACTCTACCTGCTGCTACCCGAGTCTGCCTCCGTCAGCTACTGGCAGGTGCTGGCGGTTTTCCTGGCGGCACAGACCTTGGGCATTGTCAGCACCGTGCCCGCTGGCCTGGGTGTGTTTGAGAGCATTTGTGTCGCGCTGCTGGCGCCCTATTTTTCAGCTCCTACCGTTTTGGGAGCCCTGCTAACGTATCGCTTTATTTACACTTTACTGCCGGTGTTTGTGGCACTGGCCCTGTTTGGAGGCTTTGAAGCACTGCAGCGTCGCGAGTCCCTCGGAGACAAGAGCCGCGCACTTCGAGGCGTGTTTGGCAAGCTGACGCCGCAGATCTTCTCGGTGGGAACCTTTGTAGCCGGGCTGCTGTTGATGATCAGCAGCGTACTGCCACCGCTTGCCACCAAGTTGCATATCACCGACCTGCGTCTACTGGTAGATCTCTCCGCGACAGGTGCTATGCTCAGCGGCGTAGCGCTCGTGCTCGTGTCCAGGGGTCTGGCGGCTCGTACCCGCGGCAGCTTTCGCGCATCGCTGATACTGCTTGTCTGTGGGTTTGTCAGCGCGACCATTCTCAGCTCACATTTGTTGATTGGACTGATGCTTGCATTACTGATGCTGGCGCTATGGCTGTGCCGACGAGAGTTCGATCGACCCTCTGCCTTTCGACTGCCCCCGCTGCCCCGCTACTGGGCCGCCGCTCTGCTCGTGACTCTACTGGGTATCGCCTGGAGCATCGGATGGATTGAGCAATCCGGCCACCATACCGCGGACATTTACGGGCAGTTCACAGCCAGCGAGTACGGCGCGAGAGCCCGCACGGCGCTTATTGCTGGCAGCATCGCGCTGGTGCTGTTCATACTCTGGCGACTCTCCAGACCCGCACTGCCCTCTACAGATCCTGTTGATCCGGAAACGTTTGCTCGGGCAAAAGCCATCGTTGACGCAAGCGGTGAACCGGAGGCCAAACTGGCGCTGCTTGGCGACAAGCAGTTCCTGTTCAACGACGCCGGCGACGCACTGATCATGTACGGGGTCGCGGGTAACAGCCTCATCGCAATGGGCGACCCTGTAGGGCCAGAGGAGGCGCATGAAGGTTTGATCTGGAAGTTCCGAGAACTGTGTGATCAGCACGGTGCCTGGCCTGTGTTCTACGAAGTCAGCGCATCGAATTTGCCCGTGTATCTGGATCTAGGATTGTCCCTGCACAAGCTGGGCGAGTTTGCGCGGGTTCCGCTGACGGAATTCAGTCTGGAGGGCAAGAAGCGCGCAAAAATGCGTCAGGCACTGAACCGCGGCGAACGCGATGAGTGCGTATTCGAAGTCGTCACAGGACCTCAGTCCGAACAAATGCTGGATACGGTTCAGGCAATCTCGGATCAGTGGCTGGCGGGCAAGAACACCGGCGAAAAGGGCTTTTCACTGGGCGCGTTCAAGCGCGATTACTTGAGAGATATGCCGCTGGCACTGATTCGTAAAGACGGCAAACCCGTGGCCTTCGCAAACCTGTGGTGCGGCGCGGAACAGGCGGGCCTATCTATCGATTTAATGCGCTATTCTGACGATGCACCCAACGGCGTTATGGAACTGCTGTTTATTCACATCATTCTCTGGGGACAAGCGGAAGGCTTCCAATGGTTTGGCCTCGGCATGGCGCCGTTGTCAGGCCTACCGGATCACCAGCTGGCTTCCACGTGGGTGCGCGCCGGCGCCTTCATATACCGACATGGAGAACATTTCTACAACTTTGATGGGCTGAGGGCGTATAAAGAGAAATTCGGGCCCGAGTGGGACCCGAGATATCTGGCATCGCCGGGAGGACTGGCGCTACCCAGGGTCCTCGCGCAGGCCTCTGCTCTTGTGTCGGGTGGGTTAAGACGTCTCGTCAGCTAGCGCATCTGCCGCGTAATGGATCGCTGGAGCCGATCGTCTTTCAGTCATTACAGAGTATCTGCGCAACGCGCAGCGCTGTCTGGGTTTCTTCCTCGGTCTTTGCCGCCAGCAGTCGCTCTTTCGCCTGAGCACACTTCGCGGCATCGTCGCTCATCTCACCCTGGACATGCGGCGACGCTACGGCAGAGCTGCTGGCGCGATCACACATGGTTGGCGACACTCGCCGGATGTTTGCGCGGTCAGACTGTTCCTCTACGGTCACACAATCGCCCACTTGCATCTGCGTCTGATCGGACACCACATTGATCACATTCCCGTTATTCGTCCGCACACCATAACGCATGCCGGATCGATTACCCTGGGATAGATCCGCCAGCACGCCTCCAAGGCCGGCACCAATAATCGCATTGCGCGCCTGCTGGCTGCTAGACCCCGTGGCTGCAGACGCCCAACCCGCCAAACCACCAAGAGCCGCGCCTGTGCCCGCATTGGAGGTAAGCTCAACCGGCTGTGCACTCTGAATGACGCCAACCGTGATGGTAGAAGTTTGACCCGGCCGGGTCGACTGACTCTCACAAGCCGTCAGTACCAATACCGCGCTCAGTGCAAACAAAATAGGTTTCATGCTGGTTGCCCCCGTTCAGGCCCGTGGATGAATGGCTCGCTCGCATTGCGCTCCGAGGACCGCGCCGCGTGCTCATGGAGTCTATCTATGATACTTAAACGCCGCAAACGTTCCGCGACCAATCGATTGTCAACTATACTTCCGGAATGCACACAGCGTCCGCCGACACACCGCAAACTGCCTGCGGCAATACTTGGTCAAGCGCCATTGGGGTCGGACCAGGCGCAGCCTTACCGGACTTGCATCGGTGTCATACAATGCGAAAAATACAGGCAAATCGACTCAGGGTCGGTCACTGAAAGACGTGTGTACCGGACGTTCAGACCCGCACAGGGTCCGCAAATCTTCTAGCGGCGGGCAGGGGCCCACAGCGGTCGACCTCGCTCAAGGCATCGGTTGGATCAAGGCGACAAGATCATTGTGAACGCCAACACACTCCCCGAGCAAACCTGGTTGCAACGCCTGCAACAGCTGTCGCAAGAGCAGCCTGCAGCGGTTGCTCTGCAGGCACCCGGTAAGGCGGCGCTGACTTACGCGGCCCTGGTGGAGGAAATCCGGCGACAGCGGCAGTTTCTGAAGAGTTTGGGCCTCAGCACCGGTTCCCGCGTCGCGATAATCTGCCCCGATAGCCCGGAGATGGCGACCGCCTGCCTGTCGCTAAGCACAGACGCGGTCTGTGTACCGCTGAACCCCGCATATACAGCAGGAGACATCAGGTACTTTCTCAAGCGGCTCACCATTGAAATGGTGATCATCCACCACTCGCTGGGAACGCCGGCTCGCGCCGTAGCCCGCGCTCTCGCCATACCCTGCATAGAACTGGTTGCCGACAGCGAGCTCGCGGGTGTGTTCCGGTTCTCCTGTCAGGAGGCCGAACCACTGGCGGCCTTCGATGACGCGCCGGCCCCTCGCGCCAACCAGGTTGGGCTCATTTTGCACACCTCGGGTTCAACAGCGCGTCCAAAAATTGTCGCACTCAATCATGGTCAGCTGACGGCTGCCGCCTGCCACATCGCCGAAGTACTGCAGCTAACCCCCAAGGATCGGTGCCTGAGTCTACTGCCGATGTTCCACGTCGGCGCACTAGTTGACCTACTGCTGACCCCTTTGCTGACAGGCGGCAGCGTGGTCGTCGCGGGCGGGATGACCGCCAGCCGGTTCTTCGAATGCCTGGACGAGTTCAGTCCCAGCTGGACGCAGGCGGTGCCCACTATGCTCAGGGATATCATGGATAAGGCGGGCCAGATGACGCCGCGGCCTCAGACCTCCTGTCTTCGTCTGCTGCGCTCCGTCTCCAGCCCGCTGGACCCTGCGCTGCATACGCGGGCGGAGCAATTGCTCAACGTCCCAGTGATTGAAATTTACGGTATGACAGAGACCAGCGGGCAAATCTGCAGCAACCCACTACCCCCCGCCGTGCGCAAACCCGGTTCGGTCGGTAAACCGGTAGGCGTGCAGCTGCAACTGATCAATGCACAGGGCAACCCGGTCCGGGATGGAGAACGCGGGGAGGTGATCGTGCGCGGCCCAGGTGTCATCTCCGCTTACGAGGGCGACGCTGCCATCAACGCGGAGAGCTTTGTCTCTGGCTGGCTGCGCACCGGCGACGAGGGTTACTTGGACGAAGACGGCTACCTATTCCTGACCGGCCGACTGAAAGACATCATCAACCGCGGTGGCGAGAAGATTTCTCCGAGTGAGATCGACGAGGTTCTGCTGGGGCATCCAGACGTCAAGGAAGCGGCGGCCTTTGCCATGCCACACGCCTCCCTCGGAGAAGAGGTGGCGGTGAGCGTGGTCCCTGTTGATGCAAAGGAGCTTAACACACAAATCATTCGCGATTACGCAGCGCTTCATCTCGCTTCGTTCAAGGTCCCTCGTAAGGTCTTTCTGCTGGATGCCCTGCCCCGCACCGCCGCAGGTAAACTGCAGCGGCATCGTGTGCCTGCAGCGGTGGGTCTGACTCAAGCGAACCCGGCGGCCTCCGACTTCATGGCGCCGGTCACTGCCGCCGGCAAACTGCTCGCCTCGCTTTGGCAACAAGCACTTGCCGTGGAGCGCGTTGGTTTGCATGACAATTTTTTCGATCTGGGGGGCGACTCTCTTGGGGCCGCCGCTTTCATTGAAGCGCTGGAATCGCACATCGACGGCGAACTACCAGTTTCCGCTCTTTACGATGCACCAACGGTGGCAGAGTTCGAAGCGCTGCTCACTGCACAGGGGCTATCCATGCACCAGTCGGAACTTTCGAGTGCTTCGCCACCATCTGCAGGTCTTTTGCGTACCCTGTCACGACGCAGTGCCACATGGCAGGGCGTCCGGCATCACCCACAGGCTCTCCTGGTGGGTCAGAACACACTCGGCGCCAAGCCACCCGTTTTCTGGATCGCCGACAGTGACGTATGGCTCAACCAGCTGGCTGCCGAGCTCGGGCCGGATCAACCCGTATACAGTATGCGCAACCTGTGGGGCACCCCGCAGCACAGCCGTGATCAGGCCGCTATTGACTACTTGGCCGCTCACTTTGTCACTGAATTGGCAGCGGTCTATCCCGAGGGTTCTTGCATCGTCGGTGGATTTTGTGAGGGCGGCAAGGTGGCGGCCGTAGCGGCGAGGAACCTTTTACACCAGGGGCGGCACGTTTCCCTGCTGTGCCTGGCGGAGCACTTTCTCACCGAACGGTATCCGGGCCGAGTCGCCTATTACTTTACTCGCGGCAGTCGCTTCAGCCCCTACACATCTTTCAGGCGTCCGGAGCTCGGCTGGCGGAAACTGCACAAAGGCACAACCGCAGTATCAGTTTACGATTGGTCACACAACGCATTCATTCAGGAGCAAAACACGGCATTGTTTGCCCGACAGCTGGGCAAGGACATTACGGCCACCGATACACCGCCTGCCGAACCTTGGCCGGACACTCAACTGCTAACTCCGCAAGACTACCGTTCATCTCTGCGAAGCAACGTATCACGCTGGCTGCCAGTGGACTGTCTTGAAAGGATACATATGATCATTACCAATGAGTCGGATGCCACCTGGCGAAGCGCGGAGTACAGCGCCATCGGGCTTTACGCCGACTGGGAAGGTCCTAACGAGCGCCGTATACTCAACCGATGCGGTGAGCTGCAACAGTCTTTGCCACCAGGCGATACCATCGAGGTATGGCTGTCCGTTAAAGTTCCCGACGAACCCGGCCGCTGGCGACTGCGACTGTGTCTTGTCGAAGAAGGTGTGCGATGGTTCTCGGAACTGGATCAGGGATACAGCGAGCATCTGGTGACCGTCTCAAAATCCGCTCGCCTGGCGCGAAGACTGCGCGCCCTGATTTCAGCCAACTGATTCCGGCTTACAACAACGCACACTATAGACGGCCAGACATGAACCCTTTTTACGACCGTTTAAAACTGGAAATTCGCGCCCTTGGCGGCATGCACAACGCCCATCTGCACCTGGATCGCGCGGGCACGCTGGACGACCGTTACATCGACCCAAACGAACACCGCATGCTGGACAACTTCTCTGTTTCCCTGCATGAAAAGCACCGCCTCATCCATGCCATACACACCGGGCCGGCGTACGAGGAAGCCGACCTTCGGCGCCGCGTCCACGCCTGCCTGGACGAAATGACCGCGTGCGATACGCGGCGCGCAGACACCTTGGTTGACGTCTGCGCCGACGTAGTGGGTCTCTCCGCCTTGGAAACGCTGAGGGCCATTCAGTCCGAACGAGGAGACATTGAACTGCGCCTCGCCTCCTACTCACCGCTGGGGTTTCCGCAAGATTCGCCGGAACGCTGGGAGCTACTGGAACGCGGAGCGGAGCTGTCCGACTTTGTCGCAGCGCTACCTGAGTCTGACGACGTCGTCGACTACCCCGGTCACATCGGCTTCGAGGAACACTGTCGACGGATGCTGCATCTGGCGAAGCAGAACGACTGCATGCTGCACGTCCACACAGATCAACGCAACGATCCGGGCGAGAATGGCACGGAGCGGCTCCTGGACGCCATGGAGAAGTACGGAGGGCCGGCAGGTGCGGCGGGGAAACCCGCAGTTTGGGCCGTTCACATGATTTCTCCCTCGACCTATGAGGAGGACCGTTTCGAGCGGCTGGTCAAACGCATGCTGGAACACAATCTGGGCCTGATCTGCTGCCCGTCGGCGGCGCTGGGTATGCGCCAGCTTCGACCCCGGCAAACCCCGACCTACAACAGCATACCTCGCGTCTTGGAACTGTTGGCCGCCGGCGTCAATGTGCGGCTGGCTTCTGATAACATCGCGGACATCTGCTCACCCAGCACCACCCCCAACTTGGTCGATGAGGTGTTCGTTCTATCTGCCGCGCTGCGCTACTACCATACGGGAGTGCTTGCAAAACTGGCCTGCGGTGTGTCCCTGTCAGAAGACGATCGTGAGCTCATTGCCGTGCATCTGTCCGAAGATGCGGTGGAAGTCAACAAGGCCCTGGGCAACCATGCTTAGGCGCTTGTTCACTCGATGGCAATCACCCACTGCAGAATCAACCCCTGCGCCATCCAATGAGTTAACTCCGTCATCACGCAGCCTAAATTTCAACCCCGCCCATCCGGACTATGTCAATGACCCCTATCCACTGCTGCACGACTTGAGACTTCGGGACCCAATACACCGCAACGACAAAGGCCTTTGGGTTATCACGCGATACAGTGACGTAGCCGCCCTCCTCGACGACCCCTCGATCGGCAATGCACCGTCCGCATACGCGGTGGTGGCGGAGCGCAACCGGCACAAGTATGTATGTGCTGACGTCGCTAACAACATTCTACCGTTTCAGGATCCGCCACAGCACACGCTTCCGCGGAGACTGATCAGCAGGACGTTCCTCCAGCACATTCGCGGTCAGACTGCGGCAATCCAGTCCATTACCGAAGCGTCACTGTCCGACATCAGCGCTCAGTCCGAGATTGATCTGCTGGCGGATTTCGCGACACCGCTGAGCCTGCGCGTTATGACGCATTTTCTTGGACTGACCGGTGAAGACGAGCAGGCCCTGAAGCGGTGGAGCGAGTGGTTTTTCTATCTCTTCATGCCAATCACATCTCAGGAAAATCGACAGACCCTTGATCAGAATCTTCACGCTTTCCGGGAGGTAATGCACCATCAGCTCGATCTTCGCCGACAAAGGCCGAGGGACGATTTGATAACCCGGCTGCTGGACGCCACCGAAGGAGGTACAGGACTGACTGATGAGCAAGTGGTCGACACTTTAATGCTGCTGTTTGCGGACGGTATCGAAAACGTCGACAGCCTGATTGCAACGACCGCGTGGCTCCTCCTGTCACATCCCGATCAACTGGATCAATTGGATGAGAAACCCGAACTCATCGCCTCGGCAATCGAGGAGGCGCTGCGTTTCGAGTCACCCGCCCAGTATATCGGCCGGGTGGCAAAGGAGGATGTCGAACTCCACGGTAGGCTGATAAAACGCAATAGCGGTTTGCTGTTGGTGCTGGCGTCAGCCAACCGCGACGAAGACGCTTTCACGTTTGCAGACCAATTCGATATTACCCGCCATCCCAATCCGTATCTAAGCTTCGGGCGTGGGCGACATGCGTGTATCGGGGCGTCACTTGCAAAATCCGTTGCAGAGGTCGCTGTGGGCGCACTGTTACCGCACCTCAGGGGTTTCGAGCTCGACAAGTCAACCACAACGTGGATGAGTCGCCCCGGCCATCGGTGGTTGCGCGAGCTGCCGATCAAGCGTTGCCCTGCTGCAGGGCGCTGACAGTCAGATGGCACAAGCCGTTTCACCGAAGCAGCGCTCTAAGGCCCGCGAGCTGCGCCGGCTCATGATTGATGCGGGCATGGGCTCTCACGCGGCCATCAGCGGCTGGTTGAGGACCGGCGTCGTGCAGCTCAATGGACACTTGGCCAACACGGACAGCGAGGTGGCGCCCGGTGATCAGCTCCGCATTCACGGCAGCCACGAGTACGAAGTCACCCGTGTTCCCAAGACCCACCGCTGGACCGTCACGCCACGCAGTCCCATACCCAACAAGACGATTGCGGGGCTGCGACGCGTCCACTGCGGTCAACACAAATGCCTCACTATGTTTTCGAGGGCTGTTCTTGAACGTGTCTGTACTCACCAGTACGGCCCACTGCGGGGCTTCCGGCACTTTTTTGGCAGGCTGGACGAGTTTTATCGCTACGCGGAAGGCTACCCAGTTTCCTCTGTTTCCGGACATCGTATCGATTTGGATCGCTTTGAGGATGTGCGAGTCACTCGCTTCGTGCGCGATCCGAGGGACCTTGTCGTCTCGGGTTACTTCTATCATCGACGCAAGGCAGAGGGCTGGTGCGGCTACGTGAACCCCACTCAGGAGGAGTGGGAGCGGGTCAACGGCGCGCTGCCTTCTGCATTGCCGGCAGGAGAGTCACTGACATCCTTTCTCGAGCAGGCGCCTCTGGAGGAAGGCCTCAGGGCAGAAATAGACTTCAGGCTGCATCACTTCGAAAGCCTGCTCGCATGGCCGGAGGCTGACCCACGCGTGCTAACCCTGCGCTATGAGGACATCGTAGGCAACGAGTCGAACGCTTTCGGCCAGGTTCTGAGACACTTCGAAATGCCGCTCAGCACCCGCCTGCTCGGCCGCTGGCAAGCTTTTCAATCACGCGCATCCAAGAGCAAAAGACACAATCGTCACATCCGCGATCCACACGCTGGCCAATGGCGACAACACTTCACGCCACAGCTCGCACGCGAATTCAACGCTCGCTATGCGGATTTGCTAAAACTGTACGGTTACCCGCTTGCCTAGCAAAG
The DNA here is from genome assembly GCA_039190425.1 of Pseudomonadota bacterium. Taxonomy (GTDB): domain Bacteria; phylum Pseudomonadota; class Gammaproteobacteria; order Pseudomonadales; family Halieaceae; genus Marimicrobium. The sequence goes on from JBCCYE010000026.1 coordinate 15,093, forward strand.
CCGCAGAGAACGCTGCCAACAAACGGCGCAAAGGCTGTTTTCGCTTGAAGGGGGCGCCGAGGCCTATGCCGAACTCTACAAGACCATTCTCGAGCGAGGGTGAGCCTAGCTGGGTCACCCTTTCTGAGCGACCTTCACTGCTGGCCCCGTGACGGGATGAGCACTATGCTTGTGACAACCGCCTCATAAACTCCGGAAGAAGGCTGAAATCGTGACGGCAAACACGCTGGGTAACCGTGAAAAACTCGCGCTGTTAACGCTGAGCCTGGTCGCACTTACCGTAGGCACGGACTTCACCGGCATCCTCTTACTGGTACCGCCCATCGAGGCCGCGTTTGGCATCGACATTACCACAGCGCAATGGATCGTAAACACCTACGCCCTCACCTTTGGGATGTTTATGGTCGCTGGCGGCAAACTGGGAGACACCTACGGGCGACATCTTCTGATTGGAATCGGACTGACACTGTTTGTGCTGAGCTCGCTGATTTGTTCGCTTGCTGCGGACGTCTCCGTGCTGATTTTTGGGCGCGCACTGCAGGGACTCGGAGCAGCAATGATCTGGCCGAATGCTATTGGCGAGGCTGCGACCGTCGTACCGGAAGAAACACGCAGTATCGCTATAGGCCTGATCCTCGCTTCGGTCACCACAGGCAATGTGGTCGGCCCTTTGCTCAGCGGCGTACTCACCGAGTTTGCCAGCTGGCGCTACTTCTTTGGCATCAACGCCGTGCTGTCGCTCTTGTGCCTCATGTTATGCATTTTCGTGCTGCCGAAGTCTGAGACAGACCTGGAACGCGAACGGGTCGATCTAGCCGGTATCGCAACCTTGGGCTTGGCGAGCCTGGGATTACTGTACGCGCTTGACGTAGGTGCGGACTGGGGCTGGCTGGACAGGAATCTCCTGATCATCGTCGGGGCCAGTGCAGTGCTGTTTGCCGTGTTTCCACTGATCGAGGGGCGAGTCAAGGAGCCAATGGTCTCACCGCACTGGCTGGGCAATCGTCAGTTCTTTATTTTTCTGATCCTCAATGGTCTCGCCATGCCGGCAGTATTTGCGGGCTTTCTTTACTTTCCGCAGTACCTGGCGAAGGTCCTTGGATGGACAGGGCTATCCGTATCCTACGGCATCACCCCCATGATGATGACCCTCGCGGTAGTCTCCTTCGTCTCCGGGGTGATCTACCCAAGGACGCGGCCGCGGAATCTGATCGCCGGTGGTTTCTGCGCCGTCGCAATCGGTCTGTTGGTGTTTATTCTTGGCAGCCCGTCGCTGGGCTATACCGCGGCGATGGTCTCGATGGTATTGATGGCTTTCGGCGGAGCTCTGGTCGTAGGTCCAGCCGGTACCGCGACGGTGAGTCTGGTGCCTGAGAAAAACGCCGCACTTGCCAGTGGTCTTGGCTTTATGGTGCACCTGGTCGTCGGTGCAATCGGCCTCGCGGGCGCAACCGCGATTTTGTACGGGAGTTCTCTATCAAACCTGACCACGTCCCTGGCAACGGCTGGCATAAAACTTTCCTCAAAGGACATTACGACGCTCAACGCTGCTGCCCGCGACAATCCGCAGGTTATTGAGCTCATGGCCAAGCTTGATTCCAGAACGGTGACACAGTTACACGCCGCCATGCGCGAGGCCTTTGAAACCGGCATGATCAACGCCTATTGGGTGGGCTTTGGTTTTGTCATTCTTGGCCTTGTGCTGGCGCTCATTGTGGATGACCAAACATCCAACTCCGCCCTGCTGGACACCCGAACCGACACCGACGAGCCGTCACAACAGTAGCACGGTAGGCCATTCCGCGAACTGTGCTTCTGGACACGAAAATTCCTAACTCGGTACCTTTTAGCGGCCCGCCAGCGCCAGCGCCTGTTGCGCTCTGTCCTTGAGTTTTTCAATGTTGCTGGCCATCAGCGGCAGGATGATTTGATCAGCACCCAGGTCGCACAGTGTCTTAATGCTGGCCGCATCCAGGTTGCCCTGGGCTGGCGCAACGGAGATCTGCAGACCTGAAAGGTCACGACCTTGAGCCTCCAGGGCTGCGCGCAGCGTCTGCATGTGCCGCTCCATGGATTGCGGTGTGATATTGAAACCAAACCAACCCTGACCCAACTCTGCCACCCGCGCAAAAGCGCCTTCACTGTCGCCGCCAAAAATCAGCGGCGGGTGCGGATCCTGTACAGGCTTGGGATTCTGATACGCCCGTCGAACGCTGTAGTATCTACCTTCAAAAGTGGACAGCTCCTCACACCAGAGAGCTTTCATTACCCCGATGCATTCTCGCGTGCGTCCTGCACGGTCCGGCCAGGGCACGCCCAATGCGGCAAACTCTTCCTTCAGCCAGCCAATCCCGATACCGAAATCCATACGACCACCCGATAAGTAATCCAGGTCCGAAACCTGTCTGGCCGTATAGACAGGGTTGCGCTGCGGTACGATGCAGATACCCGTGCCAAGCCGGATGCGCGAGGTATGCGCTGCCAGAAACGTCAACGCCGAAAACGGGTCGAGAAGACTGTTTGGATTACCCACAATTTTGCCGTCTTGCGAATACGGGTAGCGTGAGGCGTACTCCGGGAAGAAAAGCACATGCTCAGGCACCCACAAAGCGTCAAATCCCAGCCCCTCCACCAGCGCACCCACTTCGCCAATAAAAGCAGGCGACGTGCGTTCGTTGAAGGCCATCTGGCAACCCACTTTCATCACTCGTATCTCCGGTTGGGTGATTTTCGCTGCACATTCGTCAACAACATGGGTCGGTGCAGCGACCCTCATGACAGTATAGTTTAGGGTACGCAGACGCGATGCTTTGGCTAGACAATCGAAGCGCCTACGTTTTTTCAGGGAACCAGTTCTTCGTCCTGTTCGCAAAGCGCACCAAAGACAGCATGACCGGCACCTCCACCAATACGCCGACGACGGTTGCCAGCGCAGCGCCCGACTGCAGCCCAAACAGGGAAATCGCTACAGCCACCGCCAGCTCGAAGAAATTGCTGGTCCCGATCAGAGCTGCCGGTGCGGCTACATTATGCGGCAGACTTAGTCTCTTTGCCGCGAAATATGCAATAAAGAAAATGCTGTAGGTTTGAATGAGTAAAGGAATCGCAATCATAACGATACTTTGCGGATTAGCCAGTATTGTCTTCGCCTGAAAACCAAACAGCAAACTGACCGTCGCCAGGAGTCCAATCACCGACAGCGGTTTCATGCGATGCACCAATCCGACCACCTGATCGTGCAAGAATCTGCGGGTCAGGTAACCGGCCAGCAGCGGCAATACAACGTATAGCACAACCGACAGCAACAGCGTCTCCCATGGCACAGTGATATCTGTGACACCCAGTAGAAATGCCGTGATCGGCGCGAAAGCAAAAATCATGATGATGTCATTCACTGAAACCTGCACCAGGGTGTAGTTGGGGTCGCCCTGTGTCAGCTGGCTCCAGACAAATACCATGGCAGTACAAGGCGCGACACCGAGCAGGATCATGCCAGCGATGTATTCGTTGGCGGTTTGCGGATCCACCCAGTCAGCGAAGACTACCCGGAAGAACAGCCAGCCAGTAGCCGACATGGTGAAGGGCTTGACCAGCCAATTGATAATCAGCGTCAGCACCAGGCCCCTGGGCCGATTACCGACCTCCCTGATCGCCGCAAAGTCGACCTGCAACATCATGGGGTAGATCATCAGCCAGATCAGAAGCGCTACGACGAGATTGACGTGAGCATACTCCCAGCGCGCAATGACGACGAACGCGCCTGGGAAAAGGTTACCCAACAGCACTCCCGCGACAATGCACAGCCCCACCCAGACACTCAGATATCGCTCAAAGACACCCATGCACCAGTTGCCTCATGCCAGAACCCTCATTCAGACCCAAAGCGACGACCTCCCCGCCGCTATTGTCAGTCGACGAGCAATCGTGCTCGGCCATTTCTGCAGATTTTCGCGCGCGTGGAGACGACCAACCAGCACCAGGATCTGTTGATAAATTTGGGGACGGATTTGCCTAGCGGACCGCGATATGGCCTGTTCGTCCATGCGCGTCGTAAACATAACACGAAAAGCAGCCGCCTCCGTGTTCTCCGTGATCGCGGCTACAGCAACGCAGAGCCCGCAGAATCAACTCAGCTGCATTCTCGACAGTCCTGCCTGAAGAACGTTGATGTGCATTGTTTCGCGATGATAGTCTCAGTCGCTGACACGGGGTTTGCGGATTTGATACGCCCAGCGGTGTGAGCGATCTTTGAACACTACAGATCACATGCAACCAGAGCTGACCCATACGGCATGGCAATCCATCGGGCGCGATTTCCAACCGAAATCACGTGCATCGATGCAGGAGTTTTTCCCGTGAACCAAGAGCATGCTATGTGTGTGGATCTCGACGATCTCGGCGCGAGCTGGTCAGAAAACGGCTATCGTCGCAGGCTGAGATACGTCGCGGACCGCGAAACAGAGATGGTCCTGGACAGCTTTGACGAACACCAGATTCGGTCGACATTTTTTGTTCCCGGCGCAGTGACAAAACACTCTCCCGGTATCATTACCAAGATACAGTCGAGAGGCCATGACATTGCCTCGCACGGCACGACCCATTGCAAGATTGAGAAGTACCGACCCAGCGAGTTTTTCGAGGACATACGCCGCAGTAAAAGTGAACTCGAAGACCTCAGCGGAGGAGAGGTCGACACCTACAAAGCGCCTATGTGGAGCATCACACCGCGATGCCCATGGGCCTATGACATCCTTCTGGAAGCGGGCTTCAAAATTGACCACAGCATTCAGCCGAAAATGAAAAAGTATCTCGGCGAAAGTGCATCACGGCAGCGGCCGTTCCGCTACCGTGAGCAGTTGCTCATCATCCCCCCCACCACACTGCATCTGCTTGGGGTGGATCTCAGATTCTGCGGCGGAGCCTACAACGCACGCATACCGGGTCCTCTACAAAAATGGGCTTACGGAAGGCTCGCAGCCACGAAGATTCCATTCAACTACTACTTTCATCCCTACGAGCACTCACCGGTCGATCACAACTTGAAGTGGTACAAGGGGGGTCTGAGAGTTTCCCTGTACGCCAATCACTGCGGCAAGTACAAACATCACATCGCCTATCTCAGCCGGCACTTTCAGTTCGTGTCACTGAAACGCGCATACGCCCGCTTTATTCATGACTGAAAAAATCTGGATCGCCTGCATCGATGAGCCCATCTATTACGGCCGAATCTTCAAGCGCCTGCTTGAGGCCCATCCAGACAAGATACACACGGTCGTCCGGCTACCGTTCACACCCGATCAGTCCGCGCTCAGCGAGGCCTGGTTCCGACTGCGCTTCATGGGACCTAAGTCCCTCATTCAGCTAGCCGTGCTGCACGTCAAAGCCAGACTCGCCAGAACAGGGGATTTCTTTACCGTCGCGCGACAGTGCGAAGACGTTAATGCAGTGTCGCTTGACAGTGAGCAGGCGCTGCACCGATTGGTAACTGAACAACAACCCGACTGCGTGATTGCCGTGGTCAAGCAGAAAGTGCCCGCCGGGTGCTTGCGAGTACCACGCTATGGCTGGGTCAATGTTCACTGCGGACCCCTACCGCGCTACGCAGGCCTGGACGCGCCCTTCTGGTGCCTGCTCAATGAAGAACCCGCACTGGCGACCACCCTGCACCTCATGGAGGAAACATTCGACAGCGGTGACATTTTGATTCAGAAGAGTATTCCGAATACCGGCGCGCCCTACTTCGACACGCTCAACAGGTTGTTCGAGGAGGCATACGACGGTTTCGACGAGCTAGTCAGCGCGTTACCCTCTACGCATCAGCGCCGGGTTGCACAGGATCTGTCTCAACGCACCTATGTTGGACGACCACAAGTTGCTGATGGCAAGGCGTTCAAAAGAAAGGGTTTCTCGTTTTTCTAAGCGACAGATATCGAAACCTGTGCAGCATCCGCCGCCGCTTCAGCCCAGTAGATCGCCACCTTGAAGCCTAGCAGATCTGTGCCCTCTTCAGAGAGTATGAAAGCAATGCGGTACCGGGCTTTTATCTGATTAAACTCGAACGATAACTGCCCACTGATACCCAATGCGGATCAAACCCCAAGCCTGTTAGAGCCGGCCAGAAGCCAGGCTTGCGAAAGACTGCCGCCGGCATGCTGAGTTTGGATAGGCGCGCTGCTGGGGTCGAATAGACATCCTGTTCGGCATTGTCCCACCCGACAGTGGCGATCCGATGCGGATTCAACACCAGTATCGGCATAGACGCGCACTTTACCCACTGTCCAATATGATTCATGAAAATCGCCCCGGGTTTGAAATCCGCTAGCGGCCTGCTTACGTAAGCTCTCGCAGGTGGGTACGACCCGCCTACCCATCCACAGCTAGCGAGGCACCTACCATGACGTTAACCGGAAGACTCATCACCACAGCAGCATTGTGCTGCACCCTGTTTGGAATCACGAACGCAATGGCGGCTCATCACGAAGGCGGAGACGCCATGGCCAAGCCCACCATTGTTGACATCGCCGTGGGCAACTCGGACTTCTCCACGTTGGTCGCTGCGCTGAAAGCGGCAGATCTGGTTGGCGCGCTGTCCGCTGACGGTCCTTTCACCGTTTTCGCACCCACAAATGAAGCCTTCGCCGCGCTGCCGGACGGCACCCTAGAAATGCTGCTATTGCCAGAAAACAAAGACAAGTTGGTTGAAATCCTAACCTACCATGTCGTGCCCGGCAAAGTCATGGCGGCCGACGTGGTAACACTGACAGAAGCGACTTCCTTGGAAGGCGATGTGATCAACATCAGCGTCACCGATGAAGGCGTCATGGTGGACGAAGCCGATGTGATCGCAACCGATATCGTCGGTTCCAACGGCGTCATCCACGTTATCGATGCAGTCATTCTGCCAGGCTCCTGATCAAGCATCGGTCAGTTCGAGACATCAGTCTCGGCTTTTCCAAAGCGGAGTCCTCTTGCGCCATGCTTCGTTGGCACAAGGAGGACTTCCGTTCAGTTCGTTGCAAGACGAACGCACTCCGATCGGTTAATCTAGCGCTCAACGCAACCGCAAAGGGCGCCCGTGGGGACTCAAGTTACACCAAGCATAGGTCTGCTCTCTAGCGAACACGGCAGCCCGTGACCAGCGCTAGCGACTCGCCGGGCCTCGGCACTCAACTGCTGACCGCTATTGAACGCACGGGCAACCGGCTGCCCGATCCAGCGGTGCTATTCATCGCCCTACTCGCTGTGGTCTGGGCCCTTTCCCTGCTTCTTTCGTATGTCCAGTTCGGCGCCATTGACCCGCGCACCGGCGAACCCATCCAGGTCATCAATCAACTTTCCGGGCCTGCCGTGGCGGCTTTTTTCAGCAGCATGGTGCCTAATTTCGCGGAGTTTCATCCCATCGGAGTTGTACTGGTGGCCATGCTGGGGATCGGCGTTGCCGAGCACACAGGTTTCATCAGTGCCGGCCTGAGAGCCATGCTGCAAACAGCCGGTCAGCGCTGGCTTACCCCGGTGATCATCCTCGCCGGCATTGTCAGTCACACCGCAGCGGACGCGGGCTACGTGATGGTCATACCGCTGGGCGGGGTCATCTTTTACGCGGCAGGCCGTCACCCCCTGGCAGGCATAGCGGCCGCCTTTGCTGGAGTCTCCGGCGGTTTTTCCGCCAACTTCATTCCTTCTGCGCTTGACCCCATGCTGCAGGGTCTGTCGCAGTCTGCCGCACAAATCGTCGACCCGAACATCGATCTCAACCCGCTCAACAACTACTACTTTACGGCGCTGGCATCGCCGTTGATCATCGCCCTTGGATGGTGGATCACAGACCACATCGTTGAGCCCAGGGTCAGTGACCAGCCACTGGACGGCGATCTGTCGGAACTGCCAAGTATGGATGCATTGAACGATTCCGAGCGCAAGGGATTGCAGCTCGCGCTGTGTGCGATGACGCTGGGCGTCTTCGCCGTAATCGCAACCGCGCTGCCCGAGGAGTCCGCGTGGCGCGGGCCAACGGGATCCCTGACGGAACGTGGTGCGCCGTTAATGAATTCCATCGTTTCATTGATCTTTGTCCTGTTCCTGCTCCCCGGGGTGGTCTACGGGGTGCGCGCAGGGAGCGTTCGCTCTACTCGTGACATCATCGAAGGCATGACCAATACCATGCAAACCATGGCCTACTACCTGGTCATCATGTTCTTCATCGCTCAGTTTCTGTTCGCCTTCAATCAATCCAACCTGGGCATCCTGCTGGCGGTCGAGGGTGCGGAACTGCTGCAAAATCTGGGTCTCGCGGGCGGCCTCACCATTACCGGCGTCGTCCTGTTGACCGGCCTGTTGAACTTGTTCATCGGCTCGGCCTCAGCGAAGTGGGCGCTTCTGGCGCCGATACTGGTGCCTATGCTGATGCAGCTGGGTATATCACCAGACCTTGCCCAGGCGGCATACCGGGTGGGCGACTCCACGACCAACATCATCACCCCACTCATGCCCTACTTTCCTTTGGTGGTCGTGTACTGCCAGCGCTACGTTCGTCATGCGGGCATAGGCACCGTCATTGCCATGATGTTGCCCTACTCTCTGGTATTCCTATTGGGCTGGACCGCGCTGCTGCTCGTGTGTTGGACGCTGGGGATACCTCTGGGCCTCCAAGCCAGTTACACGTTGTAACTACCACAGATGCCATTTAGAGCTACACTTATTACCGAGACTACGCCAAAGAGCGCCTGATCGATGGCACTTTCAATCCTGCGCTGGTCGGCGGTAGTGCTGGCCCTCCTATTGTTTCTGTTGGTGTTGCAGGCCACGCGGTTGTGGCTGGCGGCACAGGACGCGCCCAGGCATTTTGAGCGCAAGGGCAACCTGACGGCAGTGGAACGTCTGTCCACGTATCGCTTGCAACAAGACCTGGTACAGGAATACCGCCTGTTCAGCAGCAGCGGACTCGAAGTCGATATCGCCGTGCGTCGTCCACCTGAACCCCTGCCCGGCAATCCCCTGCTGCTGTTAATGGGGGGGCAGGAAACAGGCCGCGCCGCTGTCGATGTCATCCCGGATACCCGCGGCGCCACGGTAGCGGCCATCAGCTACCCTTTTGGTACAGTACCCCACCGAAGCCTGTGGCAAGTCTTCCTGGCGCTGCCGCGCATTCAACAGGGCATCTTCGATACGCCCGCCAGTGCACTGCTGGCGCTGGACTTTCTACTCACTCCGGATGCCGACATCAACCCCCGCCGGGTGGAGTTGGCCGGCATCAGCTTCGGCGCCTACCTGGCCTCAGTACCCGCGGCCCTGGACAACCGAATTCAGAGGCTCTGGCTGATACACGGAGGCGGTGCGCCGGAGAAAGTGTTTTACTACGGATTGGACAAGCGCATTCCGTTTTCACCGCTGCGACGAGCGGTTGCCAAATACCTGGCCAGCGTCGCCGGAACGCAACACCTTGGCCCAGAGCTGTGGGCAGGACAGGTGTCACCGCGACCTATGGTTCTGGTACACGCCACGCGAGAAAATGCGCTTCCGAATGTGGCCATCAAGTCACTGGAATTCGCCGTGCGACAACCGTTTGAGATACTGTACACGCCCGGCAAACACGTGCACCCGGATCGTCCGGAAGTGGTTACCGCGATTTCCGAACTCATGTTTCAACGAATTCGCGGCGACGTCTCGCCCGACCTGACACTGCTGACCACCTCGCCTGTGACCACTGGAGGTGCCACCGACACTCGCAAAGAACGGCCACACTGGCTGCCACTCTCGACAGTTGCCGCTAACACCAATACTATTTCTTTCGAGGGGCAGCGGGCTGCGTTTTGTCTCAGCGAACGCCAGCTAGGACACCCCCATCGGATTTTTTGACAACGGTAGAATCCAATGGACATTTCAGAGGAAGAACTGCGCGAGAACTTCGATCACTTTGATCGAAACAATGATGGCAAGTTAAGTCGCGAGGAGTTTGGCGAGCTTATGGAGGCGCTGGGTGCCGTACAACCGGACAGCTATCCATCCCGCGGCTTCAGCAGTATCGATACCGATGGCAGCGGGGGCATCGAATTCGACGAGTTTGCCCTGTGGTTCAGGGACCAATAGCCGCCGCGGCCGCACATCTCCCAATCACCGGCAGTCCCGGTTCAACCAGTTAAGCACCCGTTGGATAAGCTCTAGCCGACTCCAGGAAAATGAGTGGTCACCGGTAATCACGTGATGCTCCAGCGGCAAGTCGGCCACCTGTTCATAGGCCTTGACCACCGGCGTGAACATCCGCTCTTCGGTGGTGACGTCATCGCGATCGCCCACGATCATGAATACCGACTTTCCCTGTAAGCCACGTCCGTACTCCCGCGCGTCCAAAGACACCAGTGAAGCACTTTCCAGCTGCCGACGCATAGCGGCTCCGTCAAACCCGTTTAGCATGTACAGAGAGTCCGCGTATTGGGTGAGTCGCCTAGCCGTCGCATCGTTTTTTTCAAACGACAGTTTCCACTCGCCAACGTTAGCCGGAGCCATGGCTCCTACACACACCAGGCCACTGTCCTCATGCCCCGCAGCAAGCGCCGCCCATCCGCCCAGCGAGTGGCCAAGTACCGAAAGGTGCTCGGTATCTACTCGATACTGCTTGGCATTATCGGCTTGCCGCAGAAACGCCAGCGCAGCGCCCACATCGTCAACGAGCTGCGATATGGCGTAATCGCCCTCAGCGCCCCAGGCACCCCGATAGTGAAAGAAAAGCACATTGAATCCGTCGCGACGTATCGCCTGGGCAATGTCCAGATTTTTTTCGTTCCCGGGAATGCCATGCAACAGTACCACCGTTGGATGAGGACCTGCGCCGCTGGCCGTATAGATCAGACCTGGCATGCGCGAACCCTCAAAAGGTATGCTGATTTCCTCAATCGCTGCGTCGTATCTGGACTCACCCACGACTTCCGCTTCGGCTTGCGGACCCCATGAAAAGATAGTCAACCCCAGAAAGGTCCCACAAACCCAAATTGATCGCATAGCATGCTCCGTATTCATCGTAATAGTTCTCTTGAGCCCACGTCTACCGGGCCGGACCGCGGTCGAGCTCGTCGACCGACGGGCGGAAGAAACTCCGACGTGGGTATGACGACCAGACCCTGCGTCGCGGTCGACTCAATCACCGCGGAGCCATCCACAGCGGGAGAAACCGCAGGCGGACTCCAGGATCGCGCTCCTCGTGGTGACAACGGGTGTCGAACGTTAGACACCGTTTCTCCCTCACCCGTAAGAAACGCGCCTTTCCCGTACACCAGATTATTGGCCACGATCACCTTAGCATCACTGAAATTGTGTACAAACGCTCCACCATTTGCATCGTTGATGAGCGTGTTATTGATGACCAGCAGAGTTCGCTCTCGCTCGTTACGATCGTTGCAACCCTCCGGCCCGTACCCGACGACATCGAGGTTACCCGTACCCGCCGCCTGATGCAGATCATTGCCCATGATCAGACTCAATCCGCAATTGGGAAGATCAATCACACGGCTGGCATTGCCCTCGGGGGTATCCTCGATGCGGTTGTAGAGAATAAGATTTTCCAGGGCACGCGATTTAACCTGGTGACCCTGGTCTGTCCCTTTGAAATGGCTTCCAATGAGGGTAAAGCGACCCGCCGCCCCAATGTAGATACCGTGGCTGAACCGCCTGGGTCGCTTTTGAAACCAGAAACGAGAGTCGCTAACCCTGATATGAGCCGCCGGGTTATCACCGGACAACACCGAAAACTCGTTGTCGTGAAAGAACGCGTTATGAATGTCCAGCGAGCCGCCCTCGTGACGAATCGCCGCGCCGTTGCTATCGACCACAGCGGCGCCAGAAAACTCGATGTTTTCAATTCTCATCGTGTCGCCCTGGACAATCCAGATCCCCTTGCCATTGGGGATCAGGCCTGAACTCCGCAGATGCGCCATGCCTTCCCCCACCCCACGGATGGTCAAACCATCCGCTCGCCAGATGGCATGGTCGTTGACGTATACACCTGCATCGATTTCGATCACATCTCCTTCCACAGCGACGCGAGCCGCCTCACTGGGTTGCGTCAGCATCCGGTCTGGGCCTACCTTGAGGACTCTGCCTGCGGCAGCTTGCTGAGGCTCCGCAACGACACCGGCGCCGGCAAGCCATGCGATGGCTACGGCGAACGAGCGCAGCACTCGCCGCTTCTCAGTAGCATCCCTCGATTCGCTCAACACGACCTGACGGCAACCCGCAATTCGCATGTTTCTCCTCTCTGACGATAGTTCATAGATCAATGTTAAAGCTGGCTGAGCGCTCGGAACTGTCCTATGGACTGCCAATGATAGCGGGCACCCGACCAATGCGTCATGGGTCACGCGAGAGCGGCCCGGTGCGCCGGTCACAGTCTAGCGCCGGGCCCTGCTGGGCCCGGCCGGCCGTTACACCCCGGCTTGTTCTCCTGCTACACTGCAAACACTGCTGAGTACCGAACGAGGAGACACCATGCTGAGCACACTGGGAAGGTTGACTGGAATCGCGGCGCTGTTTGCAGCGCTCACACCCGCGGCTATTGCCATTGATGTCGACGCCGACTACTTCACAGGCCATTGGAAAATCAACGCCGATTGCAAAAAAGACGACGCGGAGTACATGCTGCTGCGCGCCAATGGCACCTTTGAATACGGCCGCCGTGGCACGGCAGAGGCGGTAGGCTTCTGGGCTACCAGTAACCATGTGCTGGACATGGAGATGCTCGCGGCGCCGGCATCGTTTCAAGACATTCAGGCTGACCTGGCCAATCAGACAAGCCGCGACATCTATACCATGCAGGTTTTGCCCTATGACTACGATAACAACGGCTTCGAGGCCGTTGCCGGCATTGGGGATGAAATGGGAATGGTGATCTGGAAGCGCTGCAAGTAACCGAAATAGGCAGAGGAGACTCAGACCATGAAATCAAAGCTATCCATCACAGGCACCGCACTGGTCCTTGCACTAATGATACAAACACCGGCCATGGCACACGGCATCGACAGCAAGAGCGTCGCCTGGGGTCTGGGCGGACTGATGGCAGGCTCCATGTACAGCGACTCCAAAAACAAAAAAGAGGCGCGTGAAGGCAGTTACTACACGGAGGCAGTCCCTGTCACCGTGACCCGCGCGGCGCCCGCCAGCCAGAGCATGACGCCCGAACAAAAGATGCAGCAGCTTAACAAACTCGCAGCAGGCGGCTACATCACTCCGGCGGAGTACAAAGCGGAAAAACAGGCTATTCTCAACAGCATTGCCGACTGAGCCGGGCACCCGAGCGTCAGGCCGCGAATCATGCCCTGTAGCGGGCCCGCGCTACAGGGCCCCTGCCACACACACTCACGATCTTCTGGCGTACAGCCGAGCACAGACTCCCGGGCAACTCGCTGTCGTCTCCCATCAGGCGTCTTTTACCTGGCAAGAACTGCAGCAAGCGTCGGCCCGACTTGCAAGCCACTATCTAGCATTGGGTCTACAACCGGGCGACTGGGTCGCCTCACTGCTCATTCGAGTGCGACAAAACGCGTAAGCTTATTGGTCTGTGGATGGCGGGGAAGATTATCTACGCGTTCGACGCTCACCTCCGGTTCGGCAATACCCGCTTCTTTCAACAGCGACGCCAGCGCCGACTCGACGTCTAAGATCGAAAATTCACCGTGGGCTATGGCCAGGATACGGGCACCGGCTGCAGTTTGCTGCACCTGATACTCACTGATGTGGCGTTCCTGACCCAGCACCCCACGGAAGATCATGGGGTGCACCTTAACGTCGCCCGGGTAGACAAACCAGTTGTCTGCGCGACCCTTGATTTCCTTGATTCTTCGACAACCGGGCGCATCGGGATTGTCATCCAGGTCAAACAGCATCGTGTCGGTCATCTCGTAGCGGATGATCGGCATCAAGGTGCCGAACAGCTTGGTACACAGCAGGCGATCAGACGAATGAGGGTCCTTGACTGGCTCATCATGGTCATCCACTGGCTCAAATATCAGGAAGTCCTCTGCCAAACTGACGCCCCCGTAGCTGTCGCCTTCGGTCGCGGCCGCGCCGATCTCTACAGAGCCCCAGGTGTCGTTGATGTTGACACCCCAGGCCTCCTGAGCCATCTCCCGCGCCTCGGGAAACAGCGGTTCTGAGTTGGTGGAAATGCGCTTCAGAGGAATCTTCAGCTGACCGTCAAGAGCCATGGCACACAGTTCCTGAACAATTGACGCGAAACCAATCAACCGATCCGGTTGATAGCGATTCATTTCCTCCACCATCTTGTCCAGCGGCATATCAGCAGGAAAGACGCGCACCTCGCGCTCGGGATCCAGCGTTGCGGCAAACACCATCCGACTCGCGTGAACGTAAGACCCGGCACAAACCACTGCGGTACGCCGCGGGCCTTGCGGGGGGCTCACCAGGTCTCGCTGCATTTCCATACGAAAAGTGATGTTTGTGGTGACGATGAAGGTTTCCCAGTCCCACAGATAGACGCCGCGCTTGCCGGATGTGCCGCCGGTGGCGGCGGCGTAGATGTCGCCGCGATAATACGCGTTGTCCGTCTCGCCACGATGCAACTTCTCCAGGTGATCGACGATGTGCTCCAGTCTCAGTTCCCGGTCGGTCACAAGATCATCCCAGTGGCCCATGACCAGCTCCTTCGTCAGCGGCGGGATTTTCGTGAGGTCCGAAAGATCCAGCGTGGAGGCCTCCAGAGAGCCTATGGCCCACGCGTAGTAGGGCGAGTTCTCCTGGGCATGGGCGACGACTTTGCGCAAACCGAGGGTCTGCGCCTCCTGTACCTGGTCGCGGCTCCAACTTAGCCTCGCGATCGCCTCCGGGGTGAACTGTCGTGTTTCGGCCACGTGCCGTTCCCGGATTCTTGCAAACTCACTCATCAATCAACTCCACCTTATAGAACTGCCCGTCACTCACGCAAGCCAGCGCCCGGTTGGGACAGGGCATCATGCCCACAATGCGCTATTACTCAACATGTAGCAGGAAATGAGCAAACCTCAAGCCCACGCCGGCTGAGTTACGCGCCGGTGGCTTGCTGGACGCTCGCACCTGCCATGACCTACCATGATAGGCGGTCCACAGACACAGTCTTTACAGGCATGAAAATACACCTTCGCTACTACCCACAACACACGGAGTACTCCTGCGGACCCGTCTGCCTGCGGATGATTTTCGAGCATCTCGGGCGCAGCTACAGCGAAGAGCAGCTGATGCGATTGTGCGATGCCGAGCCGGTGCTTGGCACCAGTCACGCACACCTGGTCGAAGAGGTTGGGCGTGAGGGTTTTGCCTACCGTGAGGACTCCAACGGCCGACTCGCAGACCTGATTGACAGCCTGGACGCCGGTTATCTGCCCATCGTTAACTATCTGAACCCGTTGAGCAATGTGGGACACTACAGTATTGTCAACGGCTATGACGGCGAGGAAGGCGTACTGATTTTCGCAGACCCCAGCAACGGCAGAGACTTTTCGATGCGCTACGAGGATTTCATGATGGCGTGGCACAATCAGGACCACACATCCATCGGCTGGAGTCTGATCATCGGCCGTCAGGACATCCTGCTCTGAGTCTGCCCGCTACCGAGCGTACGGGCGAGATACAAGTGTGGCGTCAGGCACTCTCCAGGCTCTGAAAAGCCATGGCCTTCAACGCTTCCCGATCGACTTTGTCGGTCTTTTTCTCGGCATGACATCCAGATACAAGATGACCTCGGGCGCCTTATATCCCACGCGCTCCCGCGCGAAGGCAATCAATTCGGCGTGAGTCGGCGAAGGTCGGTCAGGCTTCAGCGTGACGTAAGCCCAGACGTTTTCGCCGTGCGCCTCGTCGCGGACACCAACCACGCCCGCCAAGTCGACGTCTGGGTGCGCCATCAAAATCGATTCTATATATTGAGGCGCTACGTTTGAGCCATCGTGCACGATAATCTGTTTCTTTCTACCTCGAAACCAGAAGTATCCATCGGTGGTCGATCGTCACCAGTACTGGCGTGTCCGGCGATTTACTGGCTGTCGTTGCAACAAGATCGGCGAGATTTGCGTGCTGCGTCAGAGCGGCACCTGAGTACGACATGGGCACTCCCGAGTCAGGATTCTAATAAGCATGTCAAAACTTGCCTGTTGCGCATATTATCAGGCTTCGCGATGGCGTCGCGCAGGCAGCTACTCTGCCCATCGCCGTGTTTGTCTGCAATCTGTTGCTCAGCCTGTGTGCGGCCTGCCCACGGAGTCGCCTGATATGAAGGATGTTCCAGTCATCAATCTCACCGCAGATCCGAACAGCGTGCGGACAGCCATCGCTGAGGCCTGCACGAACTGGGGCTTTTTCCAGGTCACAGGACACAACGTGCCAGCGATGAATACACGGCGAGTTCTCGAAGAAACTCAGGCTTTCTTCTCGCAGGACCTCGAGCACAAGCGCAGACTGTTTCGCTCCTTTGAATATCCCTGGGGCTACTACGACCGTGAACTCACGAAGAATCGCCGCGACCGCAAGGAGATCTTCGACTACTCAAACGCCGACCCTGCACCCTGGCCTACAGACCACCCCGGACTCCAGGCGGCCTGCACCGACTATACCCGCTTTGTCCGAACACTCGCTTTGGAGATACTCGACCTATGCGCTGCCGGCTTGGGCGAACAAACACCATCGCTGAGACAATACTTCAATCCAGGAGACGGCAGTTTCACCAGGCTCAACTACTACCCTCTGAATCAAGATCTAGCCAGAGACGCCGACATGCCCGCTCCTGGCAAGCTCGGCATCAGCCATCATACCGATGCGGGCGCCCTGACCGTTTTGCTGCAGGATCAGATCGCAGGACTAGAGGTCATGCAGCGGGGCGAGTGGCACACGGTCTCACCACGGGCGGATGCGCTGACGATCAATGTGGGAGATATGCTCCAGGTGTGGACAAATGACCGCTACCGAGCTCCACTGCATCGAGTCAGAGCCAGCCATTCTCACAGCCGCTACAGCGTCGCATTCTTTCTAAACCCAGCTGAAGATACCGTCGTAAAGCCGCTGCAGAGTTGCACCGATGCCGACCGCCCGGCGCTCTACCGGGCAATCCCGTGGCAGTCTTTTCGCGAGCAACGGGCCAGGGGAGATTACGGTGATTTCGGCGAAGAAGTTCAGATTGCGCACTATCGCCAGGAAGGAACGCAATCTGCTAGTTAAAGCACGCTACCCAGGATACCCTCAGCTCAACAATCGTTCACTGCGGCCTGCACGGTTGAGCCTCTCCCTGCGATTATCGCTTCAAACGCGCGTTAGACGCCGAGCATCCGATCTCTCATCTATGACGACGCTGAGGACTGCAGATGAGCGGCCACGCTGTCGATCAGATCAAAGGTCGAGCGATGCGCGGCGTGACGAGCTGACAATGCTCTCATGTAACCGGCGCCCTCGTCCGCGCCGCTTGCGCTTGCCGCAACCGCCTGCAGGTAAGCGTACACAGGGTCTAGGGCCGCCAGCGGCTGTTCTCCGCCATCCCCGTCGGGGCACGGACTCTCAAGAAGATCAGATAACGATGTGAAGGCGGGCAAGCCGAGATCTTGATCCATAGACAGGGCAAGAAACACCCACATATACAATGGCAGGTGTCGCTGCACAAAGTCGGGTAACCGCCATAGCTCAAGAGGCGCCTTGGCGGGTCGGTCCACGTCACTGGACGCGTAGGCACGGCCGAACATGGTACCCGCTTTCAGCTCCGTCTCTGCGTACTGTTCAAGGTAACCGTCCGTCGACTGCAATGGCCCCATGGCAGCTTCTCGCGCAAGAACACCAAGACGTTGCTGGAGCAATGGTATCAGCCGCTCAGGGCGCAACTGAAACTGGGTGGCATCCACCACCGCCCGAAGCTTGTCCGGAGCGTGCGTGCGAGTGGCGACGAGTAGCCTCCAGGTCTGCAGCCAGCTGGCTCCGGTTTGCGCCACGATTTCGTGAAAATCGGGCGCTCTGGTTTTGAGTTGGTCAGGATCGAGCGACAAGCACTGTTCCATCCGGGCTTGATAGGCCGGGTCGGCAGCCTGGCGCTGGTGCAGGAGCGAGAGATCTCCCGTGTGCACCAAAGCGACATAGGCTGGGTCTAACCACAACTCGCGGCGAAACGCCGCAGTACTGGCGATACTGTTGGCGACGTAGTGCTGGCGATCGGTGAGACAGCGGTAATCCCGTAGCCTGCGAAGATGCGCCATGTGATCCCGCCAGACACCGGCACCCACCTTATTCAGGTAATCCAATTCTGCGCCGGGCGGCACCCACCCCTCTGCAATCATCTGCTTGGGGCTAGTAGGGACGACACCTATCTCCGATAGTATGTCTGCAATCAACAGCATGAAAGATTCAATTGCCAGTATCGGATTGCGGATCGAAAAGCTCACCGTGTGAACGATCGACAGAAGATCCTTGATCTCCTGCTCGGGCCCTACGGTCGAAGCAATCAAAGACAGCAACACCCGACGCACGCCATCGGCAGACGGTCTAGCCCTCTCGACCGCGTCCAAAATGGACCGATAGGAGGCATCAACGCGCCGATCTTCGTTGCCGAATTTGGACGTGGGCTCGTTAGACCAACAGCCGAAGTCACTTGCCTCGGCAAACAGTTTGCCAAGCACCGTGGACAGCGTTCTCGGTGGCGACAGAATGACGTGCAGTTCGATCGACCCATCAGCCACCATCATCTGCAGACGTCGCAAAGCCGCGCGAGGTTCATGCGAGGCCGCCGTGAGAGAATCCGCAGATATGGATGACATGGATTGGACTCTACAATACTTATTGTGCCGCCGCTGCCCTGCCCGACACGCTTTCTACGACTGAAGTTGGTACGACGGCGCATCACCTACCGCAGCCAGCGTCCAATGCCAGAAAGAGATGTTACGCGACGCAACCCGACAGCGGCTACCACAAACGGCCTAGGCGATAGACCTTGAACAGCGCATAATGACCAATCTACTGACTCCCTGAGCACTCGATCCATGCACGAGCAAGCCGACGCCGCTAGCCAACGCCGCAATGTTCTGGGCACCGAACTGGCAGCCTGCTGCCATGCCCCAAAAACCGGTTTTTACCGCGACGGCTACTGCCGTACCGACGATCGTGATCAGGGTCGTCACGTGATATGCGCCGAGGTGTCGGCTGCTTTTTTGGCGTACACGAAAAACCAGGGCAACGATCTTTCGACACCGCGGCCGGAGTATGACTTTCCCGGCCTGCAACCCGGAGATCGCTGGTGCCTGTGCGCCATGCGCTGGTTTGAGGCGCACGAGGCTGGAACGGCGCCACGTGTTTTTCTGGACGCCTGCGACCGGTCCGCACTGGACGTTGTGCCTTTGGAAATACTGCAGAAGTACGCCATAGCGGGCGCTCATTGACCCCTTCGCTGGGTTACTATCTGGGACTTCCCGCCTGGGCTTATCCGGGATGGGCCGGCAGCTACTTTCCCGATACCGGCAACACGCTGGCAAACTACGCAAGCGTGTTCAATACCGTTGAAGGCAACACCACCTTTTATCGTATACCCGAGGTCGCGGATGTGAGTCGCTGGGCTCGGGCCGTAGGCGGGACTCAGTTTCGCTTCAGCTTCAAGCTGCCCCGTCAAGTCACCCACCAGCACAGACCCGACCGAGCAGCGCTCAGGCAATTTTTCGACGTCTTGATGCCGCTGGGAGACCATCTGGGGCCATTTTTGGTGCAGTGTCCTGCGACGCTCGGGCCGCGAGAGCTACCCGCTCTCGAGGCACTGTTTGGACAGCTCCCAATGTCTTGTCGATACGCACTTGAGGTACGCCACCTCGCCTTCTTCGAGCAACCCGAGCGACTGGAACCGCTTCTGGAACAAACCGGAGCAGGCCGGGTGATGTTTGACAGTCGACCCATCTATCACGAGGACACGCAGCACCCGGAGGTGCTCGCCGCACGGCACAAGAAGCCAGACGTGCCGCTGCTCGATACCGTGTACAACGACCTTGTCTACGCCCGCGTGGTGCTGCACCCTGACCCGGATCTGAACACCCTCTACAGCCAGCAGTGGACTGACCGATGCACAAACTATCTGGTCAACGGCTACGAACTATACTTCATGATGCACTGTCCAAATAATCAGCACTGCCCACAGTTTGCAGCGGACTTTCACCGTGAACTGAGTACGCAACAAACCGGCGTTCAACCGCTGCCGCCCTGGCCCTTGCCCCAACAGAACAGCCTGTTCTGACGGGCCGCTAAACCGGTCTATTCGCAAATGCCAATCGTCGACTCATAGCAGATGGCCGGCGCGACTTGCCCGGCCGCTTGCCCTGCCACCACGAGTCTGCCAATCTCGTATCAATACTCCGTGAGCAGCGCAGAATGTCTCAAGACGAACACTATCTGGCCACGGGTTTTCATCGTGTAGACAGCGTATCGGAGCCAGAGGTCTACCAGCGCTGCCTCTCGCTACTGGACTCCCTCCCCCATTTTACGGACTACAAGCTCCGCAGTTACGACCTACTGGCGCTGTCGCCTGGAGATGTTGTGCTCGAAGCGGGCTGCGGCCTTGGCGATGACGCGTTCAGAATCGCACAACGCGTCGCCCCGACAGGCGAAGTGGTGGCCGTGGACGCCAGTGCCTGGATGATTGACCAGGCAGCGGCCGACGCTCGCGCAGCACAGCTGCCCGTTACCTTTCAACGCGAGGACCTGCGTGAGCTCAGTCTGCCCGATGCTTCATTCAGTCAGTGTCGAATCGACCGGGTTCTGCAGCATGTGGAAGACCCCCGTCGAGCCCTCAGCGAACTGGTCAGAGTCTTGCAGCCAGGAGGGCGGCTGCTTGCCTATGACAATCATTGGCCCAGTTTCTCCATTGGTGCCGGCGATCGCGACACCACCGCGATCATCGAAGCCCACTGGGCCCGTTCCTTCATCAACCCGGACATCGGCAGTTCGCTAGAGGACCACTTTCAAGCACTCGGCATGGGCACCATTACCGTCGAACAATTGCCCTACACCATCACGGACTTCGACATCGCCGACCAGATCTACAACCTGCGAGCAACCGCCGAGCAGGCGGTGCAAGCCGGTCTGATAAGAGGCGAGGAGCGAGATGCCTGGCTGGTCGACCTGACGCACAGAGATCGCACCGGCTGTTTCGCCACCACGCTGACCGCGTATATGGTGTGTGGCGTCAAAGACTGATCGCGTACCGCCCCGATACCGCTGCCCCTACCTTGCCATCCGTGTCCGGTGCGGGATGCTCCCCGAACCGGTCCCTCTCAATCGCATGCCCAAGCTCAACCGGGGTGCTTGCATTGAACTGAGACATGAGACATTATTTGTATCACGTCTCAATAGGACAATCGCCCATGGCGCCAACCGCAACCACCCAGCACGTCATTCTGAACGCCGCTAAAGCTTGCTATCTAAGGCTAGGCGTGGCCAAAACCACGGCGGCAGACATCGCCAAAGAGGCTGGCGTTTCCCGAGCGACACTGTATCGGCGCTTTCCGAGCCACAATGATATTTTTCTGGCGGTGCTGGCCAGGGACTCCTGGGAAATGGTCGAGGCCTCTAAAAAACATCTGGCAGGCATCACCGACCCCGCGGAGCACATGATCGAGGGCCTCTTGTACGTACTGGACGAGATCGTACGGCGCCCTCTACACGCCCACTTGTTCGCGCAGGCGGGCGAGAGCTGGGCGCTATCACAGGTGTTGAGCACGGACGACATGCGCGATCTGTCACTGCAGATGATCCTGGCCATGCCCGGTATGCCAGCGTCTCTAGACCCACAGACAGAAGAAAAATTCGCCTTTCTGGCGGAATGGATTCTGCGCATCCTGACCTCTTACGCGGCATCTCCCAGCCAGCTTGCTCGCAACCGGGACGATATGCGCAGACTGCTACAAACCACGCTGGAACCTGCCATTCGCTTGATCTTCGCCGACGCCATCAATCAGACCGCAACAGTAACACCGCTCCGCTGAAGCGCAGGATCAACGGCCAGACTCGTCCAACCACCAAAACAGAATAACCAGGAGAATCACGATGAAAGCGCTTCAGGCTACTCGCAATGGATCACCGGCAGACGTCCTGGAGATCGCTGACATCAGCGTACCCGAGCCCGGACCGGGTCAGCTTCTGATCAAAGTCGGCGCGGCTTCTCTGAACTTCAACGACATCGATCGCTGTTACGGCCGGCGCGTATCGGTTCCGCTGGAACCTCCGTTCACACTGGGCATGGATGTCTGTGGCGTCGTGGAGTCCTGTGGCGATGGCGCCGAGCATTGGCAGGGGCAACGCGTTATGGCCATGACCCAGATGGCCACAGGAGGGCTGGCGGAGTACGCCATCGCCTCCGCTGATGCCACGTTTGAAGCCCCGCAGAGCCTGACGGATGCAGAGGCGGCATCCTTCATCATTCCTTTTCACACTGCCTATCTGGCCATTGTGCAGCGGGCCAGGATCCGCACGGGCGAAACACTGCTGGTGCACTCCGGCGCCAGCAGCGTCGGCGCAGCTGCCGTCCAAATCGCCAAGGCCCACGGACTGACGGTGTTTGCGACGGTGGGTACGGATGATAAAGCGGCGTACTGCACGTCACTGGGGGCCGATAGAGTGATCAATCACCGCACAGAAGACTTCAAGCAGGTAGTCCTTTCTGATACAGGGCATGCCGGCGCAGACGTCATTCTGGATCTCGCAGCGGGCGAATTCGTCGAGCCTTCCTGGGGCTGTATCGCACGAGAAGGACGCTACGTCGCAGCGGGATTCGCAGATGACGAAGAGAATGGATTCTCCGGCCGCCCGCTGCGTCCTCTATGCTCCGCCAATTTCTCGGTGCTTGGCGTGATGCTTTCCTACATCGGCCACATGCCGCCGGAAATTCGTGAGTTCGGTTTCAATATGTTCACTCGCGATGTGGGAGACCAGGTCCACGCTTCGCTGCTCGCTTTGCTGGCGGATGGCAAAATCAAGCCCGTTTTGACCAGGGTGGTCTCTCTCGAACAGGCAGCGGAGGCGCTTACCGCGCAGGAGCAGCGAGCGACTCAAGGTCGCACCGCGGTGAGGCTGGCCTGATCGTGGCCGTTCGGCTTTCGCCAACGGCTGAACCACCCATTGCACCCGCCATGAATGTTCCGGTCCACACATTTCACGACGCCCGGCTCAAGTCTCCCCTGTTGCGCGCCATCAACGTGGCCGGCGCCGGGCTCAGTATCGTGGGCCTCAGATGGCCGAGGCTTAATGCTCAGGCGATCGTATCTGCCGCGCAGCAGCAAGTCGGCAGCCATCAAAAGGCCGATAGCGTCACCGAAGAAGCGCTGCAACGATACATCGACTCGGCGGAACGTGATGCCAACCTCAATGCGCTGGGGCGGCTCGCCGTCCACAACATGTTGGCCGGTGCGCTTGCCTCGCGGTTCTCGGTACTCGACTGGCACCAACAGAATCCGTCGCTGTCGGGTGTGAAGATTCAGCAGCCCTGGATCATTCTGGGCCTGCCGAGAACCGGGACCAGCATCCTCTCCATACTGCTGGGTCTGGACCCGTTCACGCGCCCACTGTTGCAGTGGGAAGCTCGCTACCCAATGCCACCGCCAACCTTGTTCGATTCGGCGGAAGATCCGCGCATAGCCAAATTGGCCAAGGAATACGCGCGGCTGCATAAGCTGAATCCAGCGGTCGCAACCATGCACCCGTTCGGCAGCACTCTCGCCGAAGAATGTACGGCGCTTTTCACCTATTCGTTACGCACTATTGGCATGGAGACCATCGCTTTCACGCCCACCTACGGTACCTGGCTGGATGGTGCGGATATGACACCGGCCTACGCCATTCATCAACAGACTCTGCAAGCGCTGCAGCAAGCAAAGCCCACCAGCCAGTGGGTCCTAAAGAGCCCCAACCACCTTTGGTGCCTGCCCACGCTACTGGAGGCCTATCCAGATGCGCGAATCGTCTGGACGCACCGCGACCCACTGCAGGTGATACCTTCCCTGGCGAGCCTGAATTGCGCCATGCAGCGTCAGCTTACCCGCCGTCTCGACCCCCATCGTGTCGGCAGCTACTGGGCCAACAGGGTGCAAAGCGCTTTGCACAACGCGTTGCGCTTCGATCGAGAGCAGCCTGCGGACTGGTGCCACCACGTACAGTATGACGACCTGGTGACCCACCCCCTTGCCACACTGCAACAACTCTACGCCCATTTCGACCTGAAGATGAACGAACTGCATCGACAGCGAGTAGCCACCTGGCTCCAGCAGCGTCCGCAGCACGCGGACGGCGTGCACGCTTACGACATTGCGGACTTTGGTTGGCGAGAGAACGAATTGAAAGCGACGTACAGAACCTACCGTGAGAAATACGCGATGTCCGACTAGAGACAGCGAAACACCCTTTAACTGAAAACCAGACGGCCTGGCGGAGATCGGCGATGAATAAAATGACCAATCCAGCAGCAACACAAACCTGCTTCCCGCGGATAAGCAGCGTGCGAAGACCGACCATCAGCGCGCTTGGTCTGTGCCTCGCGCTGGGCACCGCACCCGCCATTGGCGCGGTACTGGAAGAGGTGTTCGTAACCGCTCAAAAGCGGACAGAAAACCTTCAGGAGACACCCATGTCGGTCACCGTGCTGCAGGGAGAATCGCTGGAGGACTATCGCATCTTCAACTTTGTCGACATCGCCAAAGCCGCTCCCAGCATTACCTTTTCGCCCTACCCGACGTCGAATAGTCTGCTGATTATGTTCATCCGGGGGCAAGGTGTTGGCGACCCAGCGCAAATCACCATTGACGGTTCCGTCGGCATCTATCAGGACGGCTTTTACATCTCAAGACCGCAGGGCTCGACCTTTGAGCTGGCAGATCTGGAAAGGGTGGAAGTACTCAAAGGGCCGCAGGGCACACTGTACGGCCGTAACACAACCGGCGGTGCGGTCAACCTGATCAGCCGGGCACCGTCCGGTGAGTTCGGCTTTAAACAAAGCCTGACCTTCGGCAGCCGCGACGAGTTCAGATCCCTATCGATCGTTGATCTTCCCGAGTGGAACCGCATCTCCAGCAAAGCCTCGATACTCACCAGCAAGATTGATGGCTTCGTGGACAACCCAGGCGGCGGAGAAGACTTTGGCCTGCAGGAGCAGCTGGCGGGCCGTGTCGACCTCAACTGGGAGGTTACTGACACCTTTATGGCGGACCTGATCTGGGAGAAAGGGGACCTGGATTCAACACCAGGTTATTACCAGAATCCAGCCTGGAACGGCCGGGAAATTGAGGCGGAGGGTAGCATCAATACCTATCACCAAAACGCCGGCGAACGCCGACGAGAGGCCTACCGGAGCATTGATCTGAACAAGAGCAAGACCGAGTATGACACCTACGGACTGACGCTGACGTGGGATTTCAGCGAGCAGGTGTCACTAAAATCGCTCACCGGCTATCGGGAGTTGGATTGGAGGGCCCTGCAGAATTTCGCCGAGGCGCTGGCCTTTATCTCAACCACGGACCCAGACTTCTTTCTGCAGCCGGTGCCAATCACCTTTATCTCCGACAATCGGGTCAAGGGTGATCAATTCTCACAGGAACTGACGCTGTTGGGAGAGATCGAGGAGCCATCCATCAGCTACGTCGCTGGGTTGTATTACTTCGAAGAGGAAAACGATTCCACCGGTATTGGAGAGCAGGCGGCCCTCTGCAGCGTGGTGAACATCAATCGGTTCGTTACCGCCAAGTCAACGTCTTATGCGGCCTACGGACAGTTGACCTGGGTACCGCCCATCGTTGAAGAACGCATTAGCCTGACGGTTGGCGGCCGCTATACCTACGATGAGAAAGACGCACAGCGCGACCTCATCACACTGGACAATGGCATCGTCAATGAGCCAAAGACCCAAATCGGTGCATCCAACGACAACGACTATAACAAATTCAATCCGGCCTTCAGCGCAGCCTACGACTGGACGGATGATGTCAATGCGTACCTGCGGGTGGCAACAGGCTACAAAGCCGGCGGCTCCAGCGAATCAGCACCGGTGGACCAGTTCGAAAACACCGTTGATCCAGAAAACGTCGTCTCCTACGAGATCGGTATGAAGTCGTTCTGGTTCGACCGACGCTTGCTGGCCAACCTGGCGGTGTTCCAAAGTGACTTTGATGATATGCAGTTTGCGTTCGGTGTGGACCCCACCGATGCGTCCATCGTGCAGAGCTATAATGCCGGCGAAGCCACCATCCGAGGTTTTGAAGCCGACCTGGTCTGGCAGGTCTTGGAAAAGCTTTCTGTCAGTCTACAGTACGCCTATCTGGACACTGACCTCGAGGAAGTAGAGGCACTGCCCGGCACAATATTCGACCCCAGTGCCAATCCGGCGGCGGAAGGATTCTACGAGGTGGGTGATAACATAGAATCCACATTCGAGATTCCCTACGCACCAGAGCAGAGCTTCCTGCTGGCCGCCAACAGCACATTCTATGAGCGGGGCAGTCTTAAGCTGAGAGCTCACGTCGACTACCGCTACCAGTCCTCCGTTTTTGCCGGCACCACAGCGGGTGAAGCCATCCCGGGGCGCAACAATCTCAAAGTCGAATCCTACGGCGTGTACAACGGCCGTATCTCGATGGATTACGAATTCGCCCGAGGGGGTTCTCTTGAGATCTCTGTCTGGGGACAGAACATCTTTGATGAGGAGTATCGATCACAAGTCATCGGCCTCGGCAGCGTCGCACCCACGGAGAATCAACTTGGGCAAGTCATTTACGGCTACGAACAGCAAGCGACGATTTGGAATGAACCTTCTCGATTTGGGGTGGATATCAATTACCGTTACTAGGTCGTCAGCGGTTTGCAACCGACAACGCTGTACAAGTCTCTACCAACGCCCAGCCGATCTCACATCGGCTGGCCTAACGCGGTAAGAAACGATCCAATCGACCTGGTGTGGGCCGCCCCCAGCACGTACAGATGAGTCATAGCCCCGCCTATCAGTCCTGCGGCACGCCGCATGGGCGTCGTACCCCAGCGCAGCATGAGCATACCGAAACCGATGTACACCACCAGCGCCAGCCACTTTGTGCCCAGCCTCTCACGTCTAGGGTAGCGTCTGAACACGTTGGCGTCTCGTGAAGGCGACACTTGGGTCGGACCGGTCGTGCCCAAGCCCTATACAAGCGCGCCGAAAAGAGGAAAATAAGACAGGTCGGTTGCTGGCACACCACCAGAGACGGAGAAACGCGATGTGGGATCGAATGCTCGATGCGCTGCTATCGCACCTGTTTCAAAGCGGGCAATTGCATCTGACCTTCCCCAACGGTCAGACCCGCTGCTATGGGGACGGTGCGGGCCCCCAGGTGCGCGTGACCTTGCACGACGACGCCCTACCCCGCAAGCTTATTCTGTCGCCCGAGTTGGCCACCGGGGAAGCTTACATGGACGGCAAACTCACGATCGATGAAGATGACCTGAAAAATTTTCTTGCGCTGACCATTCAGAACCTGGCCGCTCAGGGCCAACCCTGGTTCCGCATGCCCCTGGTATGGTTACGACATCTAGGCCGCCGAGCACAGCAGTTCAACCCAGCGCATCGCGCCCGCCAAAACGTCGCCCACCACTACGACCTATCCAGCGAGCTGTACGATCTGTTCCTGGACCAGGACCGGCAGTATTCCTGTGCGTATTTCGACCGGCCGAACATGACGCTGGAAGAAGCACAGGCTGCGAAGAAGCACCATATTGCGCGCAAGTTGCTGATTGAGCCCGGGATGCGCGTGCTGGACATCGGCTGTGGCTGGGGGGGTATGGGCCTCACCCTGGCAGAGGACTTTGGCGCTGATGTGGTGGGGGTAACGCTGTCTGAAGAACAACACGGCCTTGCCAATCGACGCGTTGCGGAAGCCGGCTTGTCACGCGGGGTGTCCTTTCAGCTCATCGACTATCGACACCTGGAGGGCACCTTCGACCGCATCGTCTCAGTGGGTATGTTTGAGCACGTCGGCTTACCACACTTCAACGAGTACTTCGGCAAAGTGCGCAGCTTGTTAGCTGACGATGGTGTGGCCCTGATCCACACCATTGGGCGGGGTAACGGGCCGGGCGCCACCAGCCCGTGGATCAATAAGTACATTTTCCCCGGCGGCTACGTGCCGGCTCTATCGGAGACGATGAAGTCGGTAGAACGCCAGGACCTTGTGACCACCGACATTGAAGTATGGCGGCTCCACTACGCCGAAACGCTGCGCCACTGGCATGCGCGCTTTGTCGCAAACATCGATCTGGCCCGCGCGTTATACGACGAGAGGTTTTGCCGCATGTGGCAATACTACTTGCTGACGTGTGAGCTCAGCTTTCGCTTTGACCGGCAGGTGGTGTTCCAGTTGCAACTGGCGACTAAGCAGGAGAACGTGCCACTAACGCGCGATTATCTGTACGACATTGAAAGTGCGGGCGAAAGGCGCAAAGCAGGGTGAGGTATTATGAAGCGGCCGCGGTTTCGGCGGTGACAAGCCTGGCTGGAATGTAGTAGACGGACTGAATGTCTGCGTCGCCGTCTAGCTGCCGCTGCACCAGCCGCACAACCTGCCGACCAATTTCTGGGAAATCCTGCTCTACCGTGGCGATAAAATTACCGCCACGGGCAACCGCTGCTCGAGCCTTCTCGGTGGCATCAATACCAGTGATCAAAATGCCTTCACTCTGCCGATCCAATGCTTCAACCGCTGCCAGCGCACCGAGACCGGCCTCGTCCCAAGCTGACCATATGGCTTTCACAGTTGATGGCTCAGGGTGTTCCATCAGAAATTTAGCGACCTGAGCTTTAGCGGATGCAAAACTGCCCGCCCTCACATCGGGGTTCACGACGCCGGCGACGGAAAGCCCCTCTGTGTTGGCAAAAATAGCCTCCGCAACAACCCCACGTTTTTGCACCGGCGCGTACTCATCATAGGTAATGATCAGAACCTCGCCGCCATCGCTTAATCGATCCGTCAGGTAGCTCGCCGTCTCTGCAGCCATCGAATAGCTGTTACTGGACACATTGGTCAGCAGCAGCGGCGAGTTCTCTGCGTCCATGCCAATGACCGGGATACCGGCACGGCGGGCGACCTCGAGACCGGCCTGAATGCGGTTCGGGGCAACGTTGACCACGATCGCCAGAGGCGCCCGGTTCGCGTCGACCAACTCCTGCAGATGTGGTTCAAAATCCGCTAAATCCTGAACAACACGCGAGCGCCATCCTCGCTTGGCGGCTGACTTGTCGAGGGCGTCTACCATCAGCTGTGTACCCGGCTCGTCCATCCAGGGCGTCACAACCAAAACCTCGCCGGCAATGGCCATACCAGCACCCACCGTCAACAGAAACATCAACAGGCATACACCAATTTGTTTGGTCACTATCCGTTTCATAGATCCCCCATTGGGTGTTCGTGCCGATCATCGCAGTCGACAGTCGCGCATCCTCGCCTCTAGACCATCGAAAATCGGTATGGTTCAGCTTAGTAGGTAGTTATTGCGTCCACCTGACCGAGCCGGCGGATTGACGCGTTCTATGCGACCGTCGAATCATCCAAGAGGAAAAAAATGGCTGCTATCGCTACGGAAAATTCGTTACCCTAGCGCCTCGCGTACCGCAGCAGCACACGCACAGCACCTGTTCTGCGGTTGAGCCTATGGGAGGTGGTCAGGCCCGGCGGTTTCCAAGCAGAGCGTGCCGTGCACTACCCTCGCCCGCGGACTTTCTATGTCGAAGAAGTGTTGTAAGAAGTATAAGAAAAAGGGCAAAAAGGCCTGTAAAAAGTGCCCAAACCGCGCCTAGTGGCCCTACCCCCACCTGTGGACTGCAATCGAGTCCCGCATGCTGCACCGTCAAGGTGACCGCGCTTAGGCATCGTGGTGCTCCAGCGCCCACCGTTTCAGCACCATTCGATCAATCTTACCGGTCGGATTGAGCGGCATTTCGTCGATAAAAAAAATGTGCTCGGGTGCTTTGTAACCTATTCGCCGCCGAGCGAATCGAATCAGATGTGCCTCATCGATGGGCCCGGAGAGGCTGCCATCCAAAGTAATGAATGCCCAGACATTTTCGCCATGCAAAGTGTCGTGCACACCCACGACGCCCGCGTTGGCCACACCTGGATGCTCGAGCAAGGCCTCTTCCACCTCCTGAGGGCAAATGTTGGAACCATCGTGAACGATGATCTGCTTCTTGCGACCGCGAAACCAGAGAAAGCCGTCCGCGTCGACCAACACCAGGTCTCCGCTGTTGAGCCACCCGTCGTGAATCGCGGCCGCACTGGCGTCTGGCCGGGCCCAGTAACCGCTTGTCATGGTCGGTGAGCGCATCCAAAGCACACCCTCGCAGCCGGCGCCCAACTCGTTGCCTTGTGCATCGCGCACGGACATGCTAAATCCCGGTAGCGGGCGACCGACAGAGCCACATCTGACCTCGCCCGAAAGCGGGCTGAGCGTCGCCATTCCAACCTCGGTCATTCCATAACCCTCGTTGATTGGGAAACCCGTGATCTCCGTGAAGCGCCTTTCCAATTCGGCCGGAATCTTGTCCGCACTGCCTCGAACCAGCCGCAGCGAGGCGAGGTCCTGAGGGATGAGGCTACGCTCTCCAATGAGTTGCAATAACGCCGTGGGCAGCATCGTCATGACAGTGGGCCGTGTTTTGCGCAACAGCGGTATCATATCCACACTTGCCAGCGATCTGGCGACAGCGGCCCGGGCTCCAATACTGAGTGCTGTGAATGAAAATAAAAAACCGCCAAGGTGAGAGATCGATGAACCCGGCAGTACAATATCTTCAGGAACCAGCTCCATGGACTGGACAACCGCCGCCATCATTGCCGCCAATGAAGCGTGAGTATGAGTAACGCCCTTGGGCTGTCCGGTACTGCCGGAGGTGAAAAAAATACTGCATGGATCCGTCGGAGCCGGTTCGGGTAACGCCCGCTGCACCGTGGGACCCTCACACAGATCTTCCAGGCGCGGCGCTATAGGGTCTGGCGAAGATTCAAACCATACAACCGGCAAGGCCAGTTGATCGATCCGCTTGCAGGCAAGCAGATCTTTCGCTCGCTCACCGTGCGCCACCAGCAGTGACGCACCGCTGACGTCCAGAGCATGGTCGATGTGAAAGGCAAGGTAGCGATAGTTTAGCGGTACGACAACCAGCCCCGCTCGCAGACACGCCATGTAGTGCACCAGCAGTACAATTCGATTGGGCATCAGTGAGGCGACTCTGTCACCCGGTGCCAGGCCCAACTCGAGTAACGCTTGCGCGAGCCGGTTTACCGTCTCGTCAAGCTGACGCCAGGTCCACGCCTGCACCATGGATTCCAGCGCAACATCATTGGGATCCGCGCGCAAACCGGCGTCCAACAGGTGATTGGGCAGCGTGATCGATGCCAATGGCGGACCCACTACTGGCATAACGTCGTCCTCGGCGCCTCAGGCTGCAACGGCTCTGGCCTTGACAGCGGTTTTACACAACAAACCCCGGCAACCGGTCATTCGCCATGCCTCACTACCAGCACCCCAGCCAGCGCTGTGCCGGCCGTCATAATTGATTTGGGCTCTCTTGCATGCCGCACCAACAGGCACCCTACACTGCCGGCTTCTCAGCCCAAACCAGGCAGCGTATACCATTGGGAAACGACACTAAGCGGCCGAGGGCCAGTTCAAGCCCCATGAGGCCATGCATAAGCGGATTGCGCGCACCAGACTGTATATCCTGGTTGACCAGTGCTTCCCTGTCCTGCTTTGAGAGGGCAGATTCCTTACGGCGATTAATTTTTTTTGTGTACCAGAAAGGCGGATAGAGGAAGAAGCCCAGATGGGAAGCTTTCAAAATTCTGAAACCCGCGCTGCCAACCTGTGACCTCAGTCTTGCAAGGTCGTAGCGGCGATAGTGCATCAGATGCTCATCGTAATAGTCGTAGAGCGCGGGGCCTGCGGGAACTTCTATGACCAGGGTACCGCCAGGCTTCAACATGCCGTACACCTTTTCGAGGGCAAGCTGGTCATCCTCGATATGCTCGAGTACGTTGAGTAGCACCACTGCATCGAATGTCGGTTTCTCAAAGGGGCACCGAGTGAGGTCAAACTGCAAGAGAGGTACATCTGGCAGGTCTGACGCCAGCTTAAACAACGGCCCGGAGATAAAATCCGCACCGATCACCGTGGCGTGCGGTGCGCTCTCTCGCAGTAACCGCAGAAAAAACCCGGAACTGCATCCAACCTCAAGAATCGTGGGTGAGGCCTGCCTCAGCACTTTCTCAAGGCCAAGCAGCGCGCACTTGCGCGATGCCACGTCAATGTAGTGGTCACCACCAGCAGATTCCTCGTGAAAATCCGTCAGTTCCTCGGACCAGCCAGACCGAGTGGCGTGGTAACTCAGTACCGAGGTGGCTTCAGCGCCCAATTCGAATCCCCGGCCCGTCCAGCGCGGTACACATCGGTCAAGCGGGGGCCATTCCAACTCTTGTTTCATTCCCTCAACTCACACTTCTCTAACCGGTCAGGACAAATGTGGCGTGACACCGCACTGATCGTTACCACACGGTATCACAAGCCCATACCCGGCTGACCGCTCTATCGAGGGAAATTGGGGGCTAATTGTGACAAAAAACACAAAAAACAGAGGCTTGTTGAAACTTGATGATGGTCTGGGCCGGCCACGCCTGATACCTTAGACAGGCCCGCGGGCAGACGACCGTGGCACCCGGAAATAAACGGTGAACTGCGGGGCATGGATTCCCCGCGATCAGGCTGATAACGAGACAAACCGGCTAAGTCGAACACATTTCATGAGCTCTGCGATGCAACACATTCTGGTCACCGGAGGCGCTGGATTCATAGGCAGCAATCTGGTGGACCGCCTACTCTCTGCGGGTTACGAAGTAACCGTATTCGACAATTTTTCCACCGGCAGGAGAGAATTTCTGGCCAGTGCCGAGAAGCAGAACAAGTTTCATCTGGTTGAAGCAGACCTTCTGGATCAAGAGGCGCTCACGGCAGCAATGAAAGGCTGCGATTTCGTGTTTCATCTTGCCGCAAATGCCGATGTCAGATTTGGTACCGAGCACCCGGAAAAGGACCTCCAGCAAAACACCATTGCCACCTTCAACGTCCTGGAAGCGATGCGCAGTCATGACGTCCGAAAGGTGGCTTTCTCCTCGACGGGTTCGGTTTACGGCGAGGCAGTGGAGTTCCCGACGCCGGAACACGCGGCGTTTCCCGTACAGACCTCCCTGTACGGGGCATCTAAGTTAGCCGGAGAAGGCCTGATCACTGCCTATTCGGAAGGCTTCGGGATGCAATGCTATATCTTTCGCTTCGTTTCCATTCTCGGGGAGCGTTACACGCATGGCCACGTATTTGATTTTTACAAGCAGCTGCTGGATCACCCGGATACACTTACGGTGCTCGGCAACGGCAAACAGCGCAAGTCGTACCTTTATATACAGGACTGTATTGACGCCATGCTGCTCGCCATCCAAAAGAGTGAGCAGCGGGTGAACATTTTCAATCTCGGCACCGACGAGTACGTCGAAGTGGTCGACTCGATTGCCAGCATGACGTCACATCTTGAGCTCGATCCGGAACTGACCTTTACCGGTGGGGAGAGAGGCTGGATCGGGGACAACCCGTTTATATTTTTGCAGTGCGAACGCATACGACAATTGGGCTGGAGCCCTCAGATGACAATCCGTGAGGGTGTAGTAAAGACTCTCGAGTGGCTGCAGGAAAACCACTGGGCACTAGAGAGCTCTTGAGCAATGGTTACCGTGTTTGGATTATGGCATCTCGGCAGCGTTACGGCGGCGTGTTGTGCAGAACATTTCCCAACCGTTGGTCTGGATCCGGATGAGGATCGCATCCGACAGTTATCTGAGGGTCAAGCTCCATTGCATGAGCCCGGACTGGACAGCTTGATCCAGGCAGGCATCGAATCGAAAAATCTGCATTTCAGCAGCAATCTGCGGGACGTGCTTAGCAATACGCAAGTGCTATGGGTGACGTTTGACACACCCGTCGACGATGACGATCACGCGGATACCGACTGGGTTATCGACCAAATTCGGTCAGCAGTACCTCTTCTTAACCCCGGCACTGTTGTACTGATATCTTCACAGCTGCCGGTGACCACAACGCGAAAACTGGAACAGGAGTTTTCTGAGCGTCAGCTGTACTTTGCTGTGTCCCCGGAAAACCTGCGACTGGGCAAATCACTGGAGATTTTTCGATCGCCGGGGCGAATCGTTGTAGGCACGCGCAATGACTCTGCCAAAGAAGTGATTGCAAAGGTGCTTGAGCCCTTTTGCGACAATATTCTCTGGATGTCCATCGAAAGCGCTGAGATGACAAAACACGCAATCAATGCGTTTCTTGCCGTTTCCGTAACCTACGCCAATGAACTCGCTCGTTTGTGCGAGGGCGTGGGCGCAAATGCCCACGAGGTCGCGCAAGGGCTGAAGTCAGAAAGTCGCATCGGCCCGGGAGCCTATGTTTCACCCGGCGGCGCATTTGCCGGAGGCACGCTGGCCAGAGACGTTCAATTCCTCAAAGCGTTGGCGTCAGTTGAGGACGCGCAGCTGTTCGTTATTCCCGCGATTCTGCAAAGCAATACACATCACAAGTCTTGGGCCTTAACTCGTTTGCAGGAGATCCTTGGCAAGCTGACCAATCGACGCATCGGAATTCTCGGACTGACGTACAAACCAGGCACGAGTACCTTGCGCAGAAGCAATGCCCTGGAGTTGGCAAAGCGACTCGTCGAAAGCGGAGCCAAGGTCAGCGCACTGGACCCCGCGGTGCAACGAGACGACGCAGAGTTAGGCATGATTGAACTCGCGTCTTCCGCGGAGGACTTGTTTCAATTCGCAGACGCTGTTGTGCTGATGACAGAATGGCCCGAGTTTCGAACGCTCGACTGGAACATGCTGATTCCGTTGATGAATCGGCCCGTCATCCTCGACCAGGACCGGTTCTGCGGTGCAGCTGTTGACGCGACCGGACTGGCGGCAAAGTATTATTCGGTGGGAGTAAGCTAATGCGCCTAAGCGGTAAAAAAGCCATTGTTACGGGAGGCAGCATGGGGCTTGGCCTTTGCATAGCAGAAGCCTTTGTCACAGAAGGCGCCAGCGTGGTGATCTGCGCCCGCGATCTGGAACAACTGCAACAGGCGGAGAAGAAGCTCCGCAGTCTAGCGGGCGCCAAGGAGCAAGAGGTTCATTCGATCGTGTGCGATGTTGCAGACAAAGCGGAGGTGCAGGCACTGTTCGAGTTTGCGACCAACAAACTGGATGGCCTGGATATACTGGTCAACAACGCGGGCGTTTACGGGCCCCTGGGCGCTGCCGAGCAGGTAGACAGTACACAATGGTGGAGTGCCCTTCAGATCAACCTGCTGGGCACTTTTCTAACCTGCCAACAGGCGATAGAGATTTTTAAGCAACAGAAATCTGGCAAGATCATCAACCTGAGTGGCGGTGGCGCGACCTCGCCACTGCCGCACATCAGTGCCTACGCAGCTTCGAAGGCAGCCGTTGTCAGATTGACTGAGACGCTGTCTGA
Organism: Pseudomonadota bacterium; assembly: GCA_039190425.1. GTDB lineage: Bacteria > Pseudomonadota > Gammaproteobacteria > Pseudomonadales > Halieaceae > Marimicrobium. The sequence goes on from JBCCYE010000026.1 coordinate 50,652, forward strand.
AGAGCTGAAGGAGTTCGGGATAGACATCAATGCCATTGCCCCCGGAGCACTCAACACGCGACTGATGGACGAAGTGCTTGATGCGGGTCCGGAGGTGGTCGGCGAAGATTTTCACCGCTCAATGGTCAAGCAACACGCCAGCGGTGCAACGCCCCTGGAAAAGGGTGCCCTGTTGTGCATCTATCTCGGGTCGAATGAGAGCGATGGGATCACAGGGAAACTGATCAGCGCCGTCTGGGACTCATGGGATGAATTCAACAACCACCGAGAAGATGTAGAAAACACGGACATCTACACGCTGCGAAGGGTAGTACCCAAAGATCGCGGCATGAAATGGGAAACTCTATGAGGTTTGCCATCGTCGGCTGCGGATTCATCGGTGAAAAACGCGCAGCATCCCTGACGCCCGGCAGCGAGATAGTAGGCGTTGCCGATATAGATCAAAAGCGCGCGAAGTCGCTCGCCGACCATCACAATGCAAAGTGCTATGACGACTGGCGAGCTGCCATCAATGACTCTGAGGTCGAGGTGGTTATCGTTGCCACCGTCCACAGCGAACTGGCAACCATCGCTTTGGCTGCGGTCGAAGCCGGGAAACATGTCCTGCTGGAGAAACCCGGGGCCCGCTCACCCGCGGAGTTGGAGAAACTACAGGAAGCTGCGTTGATTAATGAGGTGCAGGTTCATGTGGGCTTCAATCATCGCTTCCACCCGGCCATGATCAAGGCCCGGGAGATCGTAGATTCTGGAGCACTAGGTCCCATCTACTTCGTACGTGGCCGCTACGGCCACGGCGGTCGCAAAGGATATGACGAGGAATGGCGTGCAAAACCCGAAGTAAGCGGTGGTGGAGAACTTCTGGATCAGGGCGCACACCTGATCGACTTGTCACGATGGTTCATCGGGGATGATTTTCAGCGCGTCTCCAGCGAAATCACCACCTACTTCTGGAACATGCCGGTGGAGGACAATGCCTTCCTTACCCTGGCAACGGGTAATCGGCAGGTTGCACAACTGAGCGTGAGTTGGACAGAGTGGAAGAATCTGTTTTGCCTTGAGATCACCGGTCGGAATGGAAAGCTGGAGATCAACGGACTGGGCGGCAGCTACGGAACCGAGCGCCTTGCATTCTACAAAATGAAGCCCGAGATGGGTCCGCCAGAGACCACCATTTACGAATACCCCGGCCCCGACACCTCCTGGCGAGCAGAACTCGAACATTTTCTGAGTAGAATTCGCGACCGCCGGAACAGCGAGCCCAATTTGCAATCTACCGCGCGGGTGCTATCGATCATAGAACAAGTGTACCGCGACCACGATGTAGCGTGGCTTGCGTCGGAGAACCCGCAATGATCATCACGAGAAGCCCTCTTCGCATTTCACTTGGCGGCGGCGGCACCGATTTGCCCTCCTACTATCGCGATAACACAGGCTTCCTCATTGCAGCGGCCATCGATAAGTACGTGTACATCACCCTGCACCAGACCTTCGTCGATGAAATGATCATTAAGTATTCTCAGCTCGAGCGGGTAACCGACCTTGCGAAACTGAAGCATCCTATCATTCGAGAGGCTCTCAAGCTGCTGGACGTATCAGAGATCAACCTCGAGATCACCAGCATGGCGGACATACCTTCTGGGACAGGGCTCGGATCGTCGGGTAGCTTTACCACGGCACTGCTCAAAGTACTGCATGCCTACAAGAAACACCTCGTACACCCGGAGGAGTTGGCCGAGCAGGCCTGCCATATTGAGTTGGACTTGCTCAAAGAGCCGATTGGCAAGCAGGATCAGTACATCGCTGCATACGGAGGCATCACCTGTTTCCACTACCTGCCCGACGGCAAGGTGCTGGCTGAGCCACTCCAGATTTCGAACGAAACGCTGTTCGAACTGGAAGACAACCTGCTACTGTTCTTTACCGGTTACTCTCGTAGCGCTTCCTCCATTCTTCAAGAGCAAGATCAGCAGAGCCGCAAGAAAGACAAAGACATGATCGAGAATCTTCACTATGTGAAGGACATGGGCCTGAAGAGTCGGGAAGCGCTCGAGGCCGGTGACCTACATACGTTCGCAGATATCATGAACGAGCACTGGGAGCGAAAGAAGCAACGCTCTCACTCAATGAGCAATCCGAAAATTGATGAGTGGTATGAGTTGGCCAAGCGCAGCGGTGCACTGGGAGGCAAGCTCATTGGTGCAGGCGGTGGTGGGTTTTTGATGTTCTATGCCGCTGACAAGGCCAAGCTCCGAAAGGCCATGCTCAAAGAGGGATTGACCGAAGTACGATTCCGGTTCGACTTTGAGGGAACCAAAGTAGTTATCCAGAACCAGTGGTGACCTGACACTATGCCCCTTCCAAGCGTGGCGATCCTATGTGGCGGTCTGGCAACCAGACTCAGACCTATCACGAATACACTTCCAAAGGCACTGGTAGATGTTTCTGGAAGGCCATTTATCTTCTATCAACTTGACCAGTTGAAACAGCAGGGGATTTCCGAGATCGTTCTCTGCGTTGGCTACCTCGGAGAGATGATCGAAGAGGTCGTCGGTGATGGGCGAAAGCTCGATCTCCACATTCAGTACTCCTACGATGGTGAGAAGTACCTCGGCACAGGCGGCGCTCTTAGAAAGGCGCTCCGGATGCTGGGTGAGGAGTTTTTCATCCTCTACGGGGACGCGTATCTGCAGATAGACTACGCCGCCGCCTACAAACTTTTCAAGTCATCTTCGCTACCCGGGTTGATGTCGGTATTCCACAACGCAGGCCAGTGGGACACTAGCAATGTTCTGTACGACGGCGGTGAGATCCTGGCCTACAGCAAAACCAACAAGACCCCTCGAATGCGTCATATTGACTATGGCATGGGTATATTACAGACTGCTGTGCTGGAGCCGTATCCGGAAGGTGAGACCCTCGACCTGGCAGACGTCTACGAACGCCTCGCTCAGGAACACGGGCTTGCAGCCTACGAAGCGAGCGAAAGATTCTATGAAATTGGCTCACATTCCGGACTGCAAGACTTTGAGAAATGGCTCGCCGAACCACAATAATACGTCGTCTAAACGACTAGTGACGCGCTGTAGCAACCAATAACTCCATGATGGATGAATCTTCAGTTAACCTAAAAACCATCGATGAGACCGTCGAAGTGTCTCTTGTGGTTCCAGTTTATCAAGAAGAAAAAACAATTCCGCTGTTCTTGGACCGGGTGGAGCCCGTCCTCGAAGCATGCTCCCCCAACTATGAAATCATCTTCTGCATGGATCCTGGCAAGGACGCCTCACTGGATGTGCTTCGGGAGCGTGCTGACAAAAACCCAAGAATAACGGTACTCGTCTTTTCGCGAAGGTTTGGTCAGCCGTCCGCTACCTTAGCCGGGATTGATCATTGCCGAGGAAAAGCCTGTGTCGTAATTGATGTGGACCTGCAGGACCCACCCGAACTCATCGCCCAAATGGTGGACAAATGGCGCGAGGGTTACCATGTCGTATACGCCCAGCGACGCAGCCGCAAAGGGGAAACCCTTCCAAAGCGGTTTGTCTCATACATCGGGTATCAAATCATCAACCGGATTTCAGAGGTCCCCATCCCGGTCAATACCGGAGATTTCAGACTGCTAGATCGGCGCGTCATTGACGAACTGAAGCACCTGCCCGAACACCACGGATTTCTGCGCGGCCTGGTCGCCTACGTCGGATACAAACAGACCTCCATTCTCTATGATCGCGATGAGCGTCACGGGGGTGACTCCAAGTACAGTCAGGTCACTGGCTCAATCCGCATCGGCATGAACGGAATCATCGCGTTTTCTACCAAGCCCCTGACGGTCGCGTCCATCATGGGCTTCATTTTTTCCGGCTTCAGCTTTGCAATCGCTTTGTGGTATCTGGTACAAAAGGTGATCCTTGGCGCCGATATCACCCCCGGCCTGCCGACCACGGTCATTCTCATCACGTTTTTTGGTGGCATCCAGCTGATCAGTCTGGGCATTTTGGGCGAGTACATCGGACGCATTTACGAGGAGGTCCGTCGTCGGCCGAAATACATCATTGACGAGAAAATCAGCGCTTCAAATGCAGATAGTCAAAATAGAAATGAGCCAGGCAAAGATACTTAGACGTTAGCCACATTCGGAGAACCCATGTCGTACATCGAACAACACCTCGCTGAGTCTGTGGAGGTGATCCGGCAGCTAGATGCAAAGACGATCGAAGCCATGGTCGCCGCTCTCGCTGCCACGAGGTCAAACCAGGGGCGCCTGTTCATACTTGGCGTCGGCGGTAGCGCAGCTAATGCTTCCCATGCGGTCAATGACTTCAGAAAAATCTGCGGTATTGAGGCCTATGCACCCACTGACAACGTATCCGAGCTAACAGCGCGAACCAACGATGATGGATGGGATTCCGTTTTCGCAGAATGGCTGGCCGGCAGTCACCTCAACGACAAAGACTGCGTACTCGTCTTCTCGGTTGGCGGCGGTAATCTGGAAAACAACGTGAGTCCAAATTTGGTAAAGGCCTTAGTGTTGGCCCAGGAAAGAAAAAGCACAATTCTCGGCGTCGTCGGGCGCGACGGCGGATACACGGGGCGGGTTGCCAACGTTTGTTGCACAATCCCCGTGGTCAATCCAAAGAACACAACGCCCCATACAGAGGCATTCCAGGGGGTAGTGTGGCACGCGTTGGTATCCCACCCAGATCTGCAGATCAATGAAACCAAATGGGAATCTGTTAAACCCTAGTTCGCAAAAGGCAATCAGAGTTGGGCAGTAAACTTCGTACTCGGCCGGCGGTTTTTCTCGATCGCGATGGCGTCATTAACGAGTCCGTTGTCGTAGAAGGCAAGCCCTACCCTCCAAGGAATCTACAACAACTCGTTTTGGCGCCTTTGGCCGAAGAGGCGTTGGCGCAGCTCGGAAAACTGGGGTATTTCCTTTGTGTTGTCACTAACCAGCCCGATGTCGGCAGAGGCACCATGGCCAAAGAAGACGTGGAGTCCATTCACACCTACATGCGGACTAAGCTGCCATTGGACGACATCCGTGTGTGCTATGATGACGGAAAGAAGATTGACAGCAACAACCGCAAACCCAATCCCGGCATGCTGCTGGAAGCTGCACGTGAAAACGCGCTAGATCTCACCAACAGTTTCATGATTGGCGACCGATGGCGCGATGTAGAAGCCGGACTAAATGCAGGCTGTAAGACAGTTTTTATCGATTACAATTACGCAGAGAGTTTGCGCAGGACACCAGACTATACCGTCGGGAGTCTTTGGGAAGCCTCAAATCTAATCGTCAACCTGAGACAGAATAACTGAGAACGTGGTAATCCAATGAAATCATTCAGCAGTGTCGAAGACTTCAAAGTAAAAATATTTGCCGATGGCGCAAACAAGGAGGATATCCTTCGGCTGTATCGCACAGACTACATCAAGGGGCTCACTACCAATCCAACCTTGATGAAGAACGCAGGCATTACCGATTATGAAGCGTTTGCCCAGGAAATACTGCAAGAGGTCAAGGATAAGCCGATATCTTTTGAGGTCTTCGCAGACGACTTCTCGGACATGGAGCGCCAGGCCCTCAAGATTGCCAGCTGGGCAGACAACGTCTACGTGAAGATTCCGATCACCAATACGAAGCAGGCGCCAGCCTACAGCCTGATTGAAAAGCTTTCGAAGGCCGGCGTGAAGCTAAACGTCACTGCGATTATGACAACTCAACAGGTCAAGGGAGTTGCCGATTCGCTGGCACAGGACACTCCTTCCGTGGTTTCTGTGTTTGCTGGCCGGATAGCTGACACTGGACGTGACCCCATTCCGATTATGGAAGCGTCAAAGTCGTTACTGGCAGCGCAACCTCTGGCGGAGCTGCTGTGGGCCAGCCCAAGAGAGTTGCTCAATATCGTTCATGCCGAACAAAGTGGCTGCGACATCATCACCGTTGTCCCGGACATCCTGCAGAAGCTTTCCAAGCTCGACTACGATCTGGATAGCTATTCGCTGGATACAGTCAAAATGTTCTATAACGACGCGAGCAAAGCCGGCTATTCGCTATAAGCACACCCATTGCGCACTTCGTAATCACTACGCGCTTGGAGTGCGGGAAACCATTCTGCTGATCGGTTTGTACCAACTCGATATCTTCCGCTCAAGGTAATGGCTGATCTTTATCGACGGGTCGTCAACCCAACGCGTCCCTAACTCTGCCACGCCGGTTATGATTGCTACGCTGACAACAAAGACGATCACGAAGCTCGTCCCATAGGATAGGTACTGATGTATCTGCAAAAACATCCACGAGGACAGAGAGCCCAGAATGATAAAGTGGACTACGTAAAGCGCATAGGATATCCGGCCGTAGTACTGCAGTATCGGATGCTTGAGTGTACGCTGCAACTGCACACTCATCACAACCGACAGAAACAACAGTGTGGCGGAAAGCATCGAGTAACCCGTATCTAAACCATGATCACTCGGAAGAAAGCCGTACATCGTTCCGGTAGAGCGAAAATCCGGCGTCACAAAGTGTGGGTCACAGGCGAAAAACGTCGCCAATGCGAACAGAATGAGAGGTAACCAGACTCTAGTGCCAACCGGCAAGCGCTGGTGCTTGACCAAGTCGGCTATCATCATTCCTATCCAGAAACCTTGATAGTAGCTCGTACTGGTTGCAATGATTAAGGCTAGGCAGAGCAGCCATCGGTATCTTAGATTGCAAAACAGCAGTAAGAATAAGTAGACCAAAATTGAGCCGTACAGCTCGATTTCCACCGTCCACAAAGGCGCGTTGTACCACCAGCCACGGCTGAAGCTGGACGTAAAGAAATCCATGAGAAAGCCATGGAAGTCAAACGGCCCGTACCAGTAAAAACTGAACCAGGGCCTGGAGTTGCTCAGACCTGCCACTTCCGAGTTAAAGTACCAACCCAGGTGCCAAATCAGCGCACTGATAATAATGGTTGCCCAGACCAGGCCACCCAGTCGAATAGGCCTCTTGATAATGGCCGCTATCAATCGCGAAGCGCGCCCGCTGCGGCCCAAATGGCTGTAGCTCAAAACATAGCCGCTCAATATAAAAAACAGACATACCGCAGGGTTGCCGGCGACGATGAGCCCGATAGGCGGATAGAAAAACAAATCTTCCCAGGCCTGCAACTGCTGATAGCTGCCTTGAAGACCAAAGATGGAATAAGGATAAAAAGCGCTGAGAAAGTGCACCAGCACCACCACCAAACCAGCAATACCGCGGAGGGCGTCAAGGTGCGACTGTCGATCTGCAGTCATGGTAGTTGGATTGGACATATAGAAGGACGCAAGCAGCACTAGAACGCAGGATAATTGTACACAAGGGCTCGCTGCGTGTAACGCCTACACTCAAGCCAACGAGGCAGAATGCGACACGTTCGACACTTTCCACCATGCCTATCGGTTATAGAAGACCTTGCCAACCTTGCAA
>JBCCYE010000027.1:0-51708 GCA_039190425.1 Pseudomonadota bacterium
CTCCGCAGACACCTGCCTGAAAGTTTCCCAGTTGAGCGAATCGATGGGCTATCCGCTGCAGGCGATCCATGTGCCCAAAACCATCGACAACGATCTGCCGCTGACCGACAACTGCCCCGGCTTCGGCTCCGTGGCAAAGTACATTGCCATCTCCACTCGAGAGGCGGCGCTGGATGTGGCCTCCATGTGCGAGACCTCCACCAAGGTCTTCATTCTCGAGGTTATGGGGCGACACGCGGGCTGGATCGCCGCCGCGGCGGGTCTGGCAGCAGAACAGGACGGCGACGCCCCGCACATCATTCTGTTTCCGGAGATCGCGTTCAACAAAGACAGGTTCATCGCCCGGGTGAAGCGCACCGTCAAGCAGGTCGGGTACTGCGTCATCGTCGCCTCGGAGGGCGCCCAGTACAAAGACGGCACCTTCCTCGCCGAGTCCGGCCTCAAGGACGCCTTCGGGCACAGCCAGCTGGGCGGCCTCGCCCCGACCCTGGCGCAGATGGTAAAAGACGCAACCGGATACAAATACCACTGGGCGGTGGCGGATTATCTGCAGCGCTCGGCACGTCACATCGCCTCCCAGACCGACGTCGACCAGGCCTATGCGCTGGGCGAGGCGGCCGTGGAGCTGGCGGTGGCAGGCAAAAACGCCATCATGCCGAGCATCGTGCGCGGCGGGGGCAAGCGCTATCGCTGGTCAATCGGTGAGGCCCCTCTGGATCAGGTGGCCAACGTGGAGAAAATGATGCCGCGCAACTACATCACCCGCGATGGTCTGAACATCACCGATGCGGCGCGCGACTACCTGGCGCCGCTGATTGTCGGTGAGGCCTACCCCGAATATCGTAGGGGTATGCCGCAGTACACAACCTTGAAAAACCAGCTGGTGCCAAGAAAGTTGAAGAAACGTTTCAAGGTGTGACCGCAGCCGACTTTTTCGCGTCTTTGTGACGAGCATTTAACACCCGGACTCTGTACAATGCGCGCGCTCGGTGACGCCGGGCGCATCCATAGCCTATTCCGAGGTAGCTCCATGTACAGCAGCAATACCGACTTCAACCGATGGCGTCGTCATCCCTGGCACGGCCTGCACATCCGCGAGGACGACATGCCCGAAGATGTGGTGCGGGTTTACGTTGAGATGACACCCGCCGACGTGGTCAAGTACGAACTGGACAAGGCATCCGGCTTTTTGAAAGTGGACCGGCCGCAAAGAACGACGTCCAGCCCGCCGGCTCTGTACGGTTTCATACCCCGCACCTACTGCGCCGAAGAAGTGGCCAAGCGCTGCCCGGAGGTCACTGAGGCCGATGGAGACCCACTGGATATCTGCATCTATTCCGAGCGCCATATCACCCGCGCCGACATTATTTTGCGCGCCCGCATTGTGGGTGGCATTCAAATGATCGACGGTGGCGAAGCGGACGACAAAATCGTCGCAGTGCTGGAAGGCGATAACATTTGGGGCAACGTGCACGACATCACCGACCTGCCGAACATCATGGTCGAGCGCCTGCAACACTACTTCGCAACCTACAAGATGGTCCCGGGCAAGGATCCGAAAATCAAGGTGGACTTCGTCTACGGTCGGGAGGAAGCGCTGAAGGTGATCGCCGCCTCAGAGGTGGACTATCAGAACCACTTCGGCCATCTGCACACCCGCGCCAAAGCGAAGGAATAAACCGCCGACTCAATCCTTCGGTGATTGGCGGGGACACCAATCGTCGGAGATCACCACGTAGCGCTGCAGCAACGACGCCAGCCGCTGTTCCACAACATCACGCAGCGCCAGGGTCCCGGTGTGATCATCCCAGCAGTCGCGCAGCAGCGCTTCATCCAATCGCCCTTCACAGTGCAGCGCCAGCGGCGCGTAACTCAAGTGCCAGCGCTCGGGCGCTACGCCGTCGCGATCCCATGCGTAAGGACGATAAAACCCATACGAGTCCCCCGCCGCCATACGCTCGTCCAGCCAGCGGTGCAGGGGATCAAACACACCGCCGGGGGCCACTTCCGCAGGCACCAGCTGCACCGACTGACCCGCGGTCAACGCAGCCGCATCGAACACGTCCAAGTCTGTGCCCCAGTGGTGTCGTGACGCCCCGGGCAGCGCGGAGAATCGCAGCAGCGCGTGCAGCTGTTCGACCGGCCCCAGCGTTGAGATGTCCACCGCGCAGCCCGCATCGTCGTGCACCGCGCGCTTGCCGCAGGCCTTGCCATTCCAGATTGCCAACTGCCGGTCGTAAGAGCGGAAGCTGCTGGCCACCGCCAGTTCGAAGCCGCCCGCAGCCGCGTCCGCCACCAGGTGTTGCAGAGCCGCAGCGGCCTCCGCCTGCAGGTGCTGCCCGGCAGCGAACTCCACCAGATGGGTGTCGTCGCGACCGGTCAGTTGTCGAGCACTGAGGGCCTGTGTCATCGAGACTGTCGCCTGTGTGTTTGCGTGAGCGTCGCTGCGGTCGGCGCTTGATCGGCGCCTGGGAACAGGCACAATAGCGCCTACCCCGAGGCATCCTACCCCGAAGCTGCAGCGAGTAACACCACATGAGCCTGATCGGCAAACTGGACGACTACCCCGACAACGGCAGTCACAACATTGTTGTGGACCAGCGTCCGCTGCTGCTGGTGCGCCGCGGCGATGCGGTGTTTCTGTACGAAAACCGCTGCCCGCATACGGGGGAGACACTGGACCCGATGGGCGGTTCCGTCGCCAGCCCGGACGGGCTGTTGCTGACCTGCCAACGGCACGCGGCAGAGTTCATTACCGACAGCGGTGAATGCGTGGGTGGCGCCTGTCAGGGCGAGTATCTGCAGGCGGTGGCCTTCACCCTCAGCAACAACGAGCTGTATCTCGACTGAGGCTCAGGGCGGGTCCAGGCTGAACGGCAGCTCAGTCTCCAGTGCGATGGCCTGCGTATCAATGCGCGCACGGTAGGCCAGCACTTCCACACCCCTGCCCATCGCCGTTTCGAGCGCATCCCGATAGCGCGTGTCGATGTCGCCCGCAGCGCACACCCGGGAGACCCCGGTGTGCAGCACACAGAACAGCAGTACCGCCCGGGTCTCGGCGTCGGCGGCAACCTGCTGCAGCGCGAGAATGTGTTTGCGACCACGGTCGCTGACCGCGTCCGGAAAGGCCCCCCACCCATCTGCACGACACAGGGTGACGGACTTCACTTCCACAAAGGCGCGTCCAGCGGCACCTTCCAGCAGCAGATCGATGCGGCTGTTCCCGGCGTACTTCACCTCGCTGCGCCGGCTGTCGTAACCGGCAAAGCCCTCGATCACGCCGTTTTCAAACCCCTCCCGGGCAATCGCGTTGGCTTTGGACGAGTGCACACAAGCGATCCCCGCACCCGTGTCGACCAGCTCCCAGGTGTGGGGGTACTTGCGTGTGCCGGAATCGCTGCGGGACAGCCAGACGCGCGAGCCGGGTTCGGCGCAGCCGGTCATCGCGCCGGTGTTGGGACAATGCGCGATGATGACGGTGCCATCCTCCAGCGCGACATCGGCAAGAAAGCGCTTGTAGCGCTTCAACAGTGTGCCGGAGACCAGCTCAGGTAGCCGCACCTCAGCGCAGCACCCGCGCCAGCCGCTCCACCGCCAGCTCCATGCGTTCAAGACCGGTCGTAAAGGAGAACCTCAGGTGCTCGTGGGCGCGGTGATGACCGAAGTCCAGCCCCGGCGTCAGCGCAATACCATACTCGTCCAGCAACTGCAGGCAGAACGCCTGGCTGTCATTGGTAAAGCGGCTGGCGTCCGCGTATATATAGAAGGCACCTTGGGGTGGACAGGGTACGCTGAAGCCCAGGCGCTCTATCGCCGGCAGCAGGAAATCGCGTCGTTGGCGAAAAATGGCCCGGCGCTGTTCGAGGATATCCAGCGTGGCCGGTTCGAACCCAGCCAGTGCCGCGTACTGGGCCATCGTGGACATGGAAATGAACAGGTTCTGCGCGATCTTTTCCATCTCCTGAACCGCGGCCTCGGGGGCGACCAGCCAGCCAAGACGCCAGCCGGTCATGCCGAAATACTTGGAGAAGCTGTTCAGGACAAAGGCATCGGGATCCACCTCCAGCACCGAGGGCGTACTGGCTTCGTATCCCAAGCCGTGGTAGATCTCGTCCACCAGCAGGTGACCGCCGCGCGCCCGCACCACCCGCGACAGATCGGTCAGCTCCCGGCGACTGAGGGCGGTGCCTGTGGGGTTCGCCGGCGACGCCACCATGGCGCCCACCGTATTGTCCTGCCAATGAGCCTCTGCCAGCGCCCCCGTCAGCTGGTAGTGCGTTTCGGGACCGACCGGCACCAGCTGACCACGCCCCTCCACCAGCCGCATGAAATGCCGATTGCAGGGGTAACCCGGGTCTGTCATCAGCATCCCGTCGCCCGGATTCATGAGCAGCGCGGCAATGAGCAGCAGTGCACCGGAGGCGCCGGGTGTCACCATAATCCGCTGTGCAGGCACCTCCAGGCCGTAGCGGTCCGCATAGTAGCGCGACAGGGCGTCGCGCAGCTCTGGAATGCCGGCCGCTTGTGAGTAGTGGGTCGCGCCCGCCGCCAGCGCTGCCCGGCCCGCTTCAACGATGGGCTGCGCGGTGGAAAAATCCGGCTCTCCGGCGGCCATGTGCACCACGTCGACGCCACGCGCCTGCAGCGCTTTGGCCCGTTCGAGCACCTCCACGACCCGAAAGGGCTCGATGTCCGCCACCCGGGCGGCAAACGCCTTTGATCTGTCTGATTGTGACATGCTGGACCCCGTTATCACCGGCGCGCCATTTTAGGAGGTTTACCGGTCACAGACCACTGTTACCAGGATCTGCGCACACCGCTGCCCCGGTCAAAAAACTGCCCGCAAACAGTGGCGCAGTGTGCGGTTATCTGGTAGTTTCTCCGCCCTCTGATTTGGGCCCCGGTATGAGCGCCCGGTCAGACTCTAGTGCGCGACCGAATGAATCGGTCACCGATACCGCCTTTTGACTTTTGCAGGATGGGACAACCGCCATGCCTCGAGCAGCCAAAAAAGCCGTCGTCAGCTCCGCGTTCAAAGATTTCAAGCCCTACAAACCAAGGAAGGGCGAGCAGTACATGAACGACAAGCAGCGCGACCACTTCCGAGGGATTTTGCAAACCTGGAAGTCGGAGTTGATGCAAGAAGTTGACCGCACCGTGACCCATATGAAGGACGAGGCCGCCAATTTTCCGGACCCGGCCGATCGCGCCACCCAAGAGGAAGAGTTCAGCCTGGAGCTTCGCACCCGCGATCGCGAGCGCAAGCTGATCAAAAAGATCGACGCCACCATGGAACGGATTGAGCAGGACGACTACGGTTACTGCGATGCCTGTGGCGTCGAAATCGGTATTCAGCGCCTGGAGGCCCGGCCCACCGCCACCCTGTGCATCGATTGCAAGACGCTGGCCGAGATCAAAGAAAAGCAGGAACTGGGCTAGGCCCCTGACGGGCGCACAGCGTGCCCGCGCACTCCGATTATCGAGGGCGTTTTGCCCCCTCCCCCACCGGCCCACTGCACCTGGGCTCACTGGTTGCCGCCCTGGCCAGCTTCCTGGACGCTCGCCGCGCGGCGGGTGTCTGGTTGGTGCGCATGGAAGACCTGGATCCACCGCGTGAAGAGGCCGGCGCCGCCAATCGCATACTGAACAGCCTCCTACGCCACGGCCTGAACTGGGATGACGAGGTCCTGTTTCAGAGCACTCGCAGCGAGGCGTATCAGGACGCCCTGCGCCTACTGGACGAACGAGGTCTGCTGTTCGACTGCGACTGCAGCCGGAGTCAGCTTGGACCGGCCGGGGCCTGCGGCAACCGCTGCCGCGGCCAGCGGGTTCAGGTCAAACCACCGAGCGCGCGTCGCGTCATCGTGCCACCCCAAACCTACATCGCCTTCGAAGATGGTCTGCAGGGACTGCAGGGCGAGGCGCTGGGCGCGACGTTGTCGGACTTTGTCGTCAAGCGCCGCGACGGCCTCGACGCCTACCAGCTCGCCGTGGTGGTCGACGATGCCGCGCAGCGCATCAGTCATGTGGTGCGTGGCGCCGATCTGCTGGACGCGACCCCGCGTCAGGTGTATCTACAGCAGGCACTGGCCGTCCCCACGCCCCACTACAGCCACGTGCCGGTCATCACCAACGACGCCGGGCAGAAACTCAGCAAGCAGAATCGCGCCCCGGCGCTGGATGACAATGCCGCGCCCAGCAACCTGCGCAGCGCACTGCGCTGTCTGGGCCAGACTGAGCCCGCCACCGACTCGCGCGACGTCACTGCCCTTCTGGAGCACGCCGTGCGGCACTGGGATCCTGCTCGCATCCCCGCTGGCCTCGCTCATCCATCCCCTTAACCGCCCTAGGCGGCGACCCGCTTTACCCACTCAATTCCCTTAAGTAGTATCGGCAGCAGCGCGCCCAATACCGCCAGGAGACCCGAGACCATGTACATCAATCGCGCACTGCTGATCCTGGTCTGCCTCAGCCTGGTGTTCATGCCGGGCCTCATCGACTGGCTCGCCGAGTCGCGCACCACCTGGTACCGGGCGTATCTTCTCTGGTTGGTGATCGTCGTTGCGGCATACTGGAACCAGCGCTCCAGGTACCTTGATGAGCTTTAGTCTCACCCAGATCCTACTGTTCATCATCGCCTATCTCAGCGGCCTGTTCGCAGTCGCACACCTGGCCGACCGTGGCTTGCTGCCGCGCGCCATCACCCATCATCCGGCGGTGTACGTGCTGTCGCTTGGGGTGTTTGCGGGCGCGATGGCGACCAACGGCGCCATGGCGCTGGCCCAGAATTACGGCTTCAACTTTCTGCTGTACTACGTTGGCGTCGTTATCATCTTCGCCATCGGTACGTTTCTACTGTTGCCGCTGCTGCGCCTGTGTCGGGTTTATCAGCTATCGTCTATCGCCGACGTGCTGACCTTCCGGTTTCGCAGCCCGTGGGTCGGCGCCGCCATTACGATTGCCATGTGCCTGACGCTGATGCCACTGCTGGCACTGGAGATTCAGGCCGTGGCAGAGAGTATTTTCATCCTCGCAGGAGGACAATCCGAGCCGGTGGCGGTGCCGGATCGCTTCGGTCGATTGGCGCTGCTGTTCTGCCTCATCATCACCGTGTTTTCGATTCTGTTCGGTACGCGGCATGTGTCCTCCCACTATCGCAACACCGGGCTGGTGAACGCCATCGCCTTCGAATCGCTGGTCAAGCTGTGCGCCATGCTCGCACTGATGATCATGGGCGTATACGGCGCATTCGGCAGTGTTGGCGAGCTGCAGAGCTGGCTGGCAGACAACCCGCAGGTGGACCGTTATCTGCAACCGGTGGGCGGGGCGGAGTCGCGCGCACTGCTGCTGATGTTCTTTGCCGGCGCGGTGTGCATGCCACATCTGTTTCACATGGCCTTCGCGGAGAACACCGAGAGTCGCGACATGAGCATCGCCAGCTGGGCTCTGCCGCTCTATCTGCTGCTGCTCAGTCTGCCCGTATTGCCAATCGCCTGGGCGGCACTGCGCCTGGATACTGGCCTGGTAGCGGATTACTCAGGCCTGGCGATCGCCCTGGGCACACAATCCACAGCGATCGCGGCAATGGCGTTCGTCGCCTGCCTGTCCGCCGCCAGCGCGACCATCATTGTCACCACGCTAGCCCTAGCGAACATGTGCCTGAACCATCTGGTCCTGCCGCTGGGTTTGCGGCAGATTGATCGCAATCAGAGCATCTATCCACAGCTGCGCTGGCTGCGCCGGGGCCTCATCGCCATCCTGATTCTGGGCGCCTACGGCTTTCATCTGACCCTTGGCGGCAGTGAAACCCTGACCGGCCTGGCCCTGGTCGCCTTCAGTGGCACGCTGCAGTTTCTCCCCGGCATTCTCGCCACGCCCTACTGGGATCGCGCCAATCGTCTTGGTCTGATGACTGGGCTCACCGCCGGTCTGGGACTGTGGTTCTGGACGATGTTGCTGCCGTTGACCGGCGACTACCAACCGACCTTCATGCTGGCTTTGCTGGAACGCGTCCCCGGGGTCGGCGACGAGCTGTGGAGTGCGGCAACGGTCTGCTCACTGCTGCTCAACACGATCCTGTTTGTCGTGGTGTCCCTGCTGACGCCGACGAGCAAATCCCAGCAGGTGGCCGCGGAGATCTGCTCCATGGATACGCGCACCCGACCCACGCGGCAAATCCTATCGGTGCACAGCGCAGCAGCGTTCGCGGATAAGCTGGCACCGGCACTGGGTGAGACCACCGCCCGCTCCGAAGTGCAGCTGGCGTTGGGGGAACTGCAGTTTTCCGTCGATGAGACGCGACCCTATGCGTTGCGACGGCTGCGCGCGCGCATCGAAGCCAATCTAGCGGGCCTGCTGGGGCCGGCGGTGGCGCTGCGCATCATTGAGCGATCGCTGCCCCTGGGCAAGAGCGAAGCGGGTGCTACCGAAGACATGCAGTTCATCGAAAGCGGACTGGATCAGGCCCAGGCCAATTTCACCGGTCTGGCGGCGGACCTGGACAATCTGCGGCGCTACCACCGGGAGACCCTCGACCGTTTGCCCATGGGTGCCTGTTCCATCAGCGCAGACGGTGAGCTATTGATGTGGAACCGCAGCATGGAGGCCGTGACAGGCATCCCCAGTGAAACGGTGCTGGGCTCACTGGTGAACAGCCTGCCACTGCCCTGGCGTGATCTCGTTGTCAGCTTTCGCGACAGCCCGGAAGACGCCACGCAGAAGTCGGAATTGACGCTGAGCAATGGCAAGAGCCGCTGGATCTGCCTGCACAAGGCGGTGGTTACCGAGGCAGACGCCATGCGGACCGGCGAGATGGTCATTCTGGTCGAGGATACAACGGAAGTGCAGACGCTGGAGCAGGAACTGCTGCACAACGAGCGCCTGGCCTCCATCGGTCGGCTGGCAGCCGGTGTGGCCCATGAAATTGGCAACCCCGTGACCGGCATCGCCTGTCTGGCGCAGAACCTAGAGTACGAGACCGAGCCCGATGAAATCCGCGTGATGGCGCAGGACATTCTGAAGCAGACCGGCCGGGTCAATCGCATTGTCGAATCCCTCATGAACTTCTCGCACATCGGGGAAACCGCCGATAACCAGCAGCTCGGTCCAGCCAACCTCGCCGACTGCGTCGACGAGGCCATTCACCTACTGACGCTCGTGCGCGACGCTAAACCGGTCAGGTTCAGCAATGACTGCGACCGCGAGCTGGTGGTCCTGGCGGACAGCCAGCGCCTGCTGCAGGTGTTCGTCAATCTGCTCAGCAACGCCCGCGACGCGTGCAACGACTATGGGGAGGTGTGTATTACGGCCGGTGCATCGGACGAGGCCGTCCACATCCACGTTGAGGACAATGGCACCGGTGTACCGCCCGAACTGCATAGCCAGGTGTTCGAGCCATTTTTTACCACCAAGGATCCCGGTGCCGGCACCGGCCTTGGCCTGGCTCTGGTGTACAGCATCATGGACGACATGAACGGCCGGGTGCAGCTTGTCAGCCCCATCGGTGAGGCCCCCAACCTCGGCACTCGGGTGAGCCTCATGTTGCCCAGAACCAACTACGGGCAAGCCTTTCAGGTGTAACCCGCCGCCAGCGCTCCCGGCCAAACTGGCATATTGACAGGTGTAGTAGTATGTTTGGGTAATAATTACCCAATGGCAGGTAACAACTGTGCACAAAATTCTGGTGGTGGAAGACGAATCGGTGATTCGTGTCGCCTTGCGCCGGTTGCTCGAACGCAACGATTACGATGTCAGCGAAGCGGGGTCGGTGCAGGAAGCCTCCGAACAGCACTCACTGTCCGATTTCGATCTCGTCATCAGCGATCTGCGCCTGCCCGGGGCGCCGGGCACGGACCTGATCAAACTGGCCGGCGACGTGCCAGTACTCATCATGACCAGCTACGCCAGCCTGCGCTCTGCGGTGGACTCGATGCGTATGGGTGCAGTGGACTACATCGCCAAGCCCTTCGATCACGCGGACATGGTCAGCGCGGTCCAGCGCATCATCAGCGATCACCCGACACCGCAAGCTGAGCAGCGACGCGAGAATACGGCCGCCAGCCAGCAGGCAGAGGGGGTCACCGGCATCTTCGGCAACTGTCCCGCCATGCTGACCCTGTTCGAGCACATCGAGCGGGTGGCGCCCACAGACTCCACGGTGCTGGTGCTGGGCGAGACCGGCACCGGCAAGGAGCTGGTGGCTCGCAGTGTCCACCAACACAGCCTGCGCGCCGACAAGACCCTGATCTCGGTGAATTGCGCCGCGATTCCCGACACGCTGATTGAATCGGAGCTGTTCGGTTACGAAAAAGGTGCGTTCACAGGGGCCAACACCAGCCGCATGGGCCTGATCGAAGCGGCCGACGGCGGCACCCTATTCCTGGACGAAATAGGCGAACTGCCCATGGAGGCGCAGGCTCGCCTGCTGCGCTTCATCCAGGAGGGTGAAATTCGCCGCATCGGCTCTGTCCACTCCCGGCAAGTGGACGTGCGCCTGATCTGCGCCACCCATCGCAACCTGCAGGCGCTGGCGGGCGAAGGCCTGTTTCGACAGGACCTGTTCTACCGCATCAACGTGCTGCGCCTGTCCCTGCCACCCCTGCGCGAGCGCGGCAAGGACATTCTGCATCTGGCGGAACGCATGCTCAAAGCGCAGACCGAGCGACTCGGTCAGCCCATGAGACAGCTGTCGCCCCGAGCGATTCAGGCCATCACTACGTATCAGTGGCCGGGCAATGTGCGCGAACTGGAACACGCCATCGAACGGGCCGTGGTGCTGTCCGGTGGCGACGAGATCGACAATGAGGCGCTGGGCATCGATCTGGAACTGGTCAATATCAATCGCATCCGCGGCAGCCAGGGCCTGAGTACTGGAACGGGCAAGAAAAACAGCGTGGCCCCCGCCGACCCCCCCGAGGACCTGTCACTGGAGGACTACTTCCAGCGGTTTGTGCTGGAGCATCAGGACTCCATGAGCGAGACCGAGCTGGCGCAGAAACTGGGCGTGAGCCGCAAGTGCCTGTGGGAGCGCCGTCAGCGCTTCGGTATTCCGCGCAACAAGGGCAATGCTGGTGCACGGCGTAAGACCAGCGCCGCAGCAGAGGGAAAGTAACGCTGTCAGGCACCCATTTTGGGGCAGTAACAACAAGAACGGGCGTTACCTAGTGCTTGTTGACCTTCCCAAAAGGGAGTAATTCGGTAACAAAAGCGTCATTTTCCGGCCCGCATCCATGCTGGCAAATTTCGGTATCTTATTGTTTTTTAAAGTTTTATCTATTTCTGGCACACTAACTGCTCTTATATGGGCGGTACTAAAATAAAAATAATAGCTGCCGCAATAAAAATAATATTCACGCTATGGACCTGGATGGGGAAGTTTTCTTCCCCTCAATTTCTGCGGTGCCTTTGGTACAACTCGTATCACTCTGCGTTACCCCAGACCCCAGAGCCACACCCTTTGCCCCTGAATGTAACTATTTACGTTCACAACGCATTGGGGCTGACAATAAATGTGTTTTTATAGTGCACATAACAATAAAGGCACCCGTAATAAGAATAAGGCTCCTGTGAGACCTGGATGGGGAAAACACCGTTTTCCCCATTATTCACTCCCCTGCCCCACCCCTGCTGCCCCAGCAGCTGATCGGCAACGATGCCCCGACAACTGTGCTAGACTGCGCCGCTGTTACGGCACCCCCACGGACGCGTATTCCGTTGAACGTCATACCCCGGGAACAACACGACATTTCCCGCAAGTACATCAGTGACAGCGCACTGAAAGTCATGTCTCGCCTGCGCGGTCAGGGACATCAGGCCTATCTGGTGGGCGGCGCGGTGCGGGATCTGCTGTTGGGAGGCCACCCCAAGGACTTCGACATCGCGACCGATGCGACCCCCGAGGAGGTCAACGCGCTGTTTCGCAATTCGCGGATCATCGGGCGCAGATTCCGTATTGTCCATGTGCGCTTCGGCCGTGAGATCATCGAGGTCACCACCTTTCGCGGTCATCACGATAGCGGTGCTCAACAGCGCCGCGGCGGCAACCGCTCGCGCCAATCCGCCAGCGGCCTGTTGCTGCGGGATAACGTCTACGGCACCCTCGAAGAGGATGCCGTGCGCCGCGATCTGACCGTGAATGCGCTCTACTACGATGCCGGTACTTTCGAAGTGTACGACCACGTGGCGGGCCTGAACGACCTGCAACATCGTATGATCCGCGTCATCGGTGACCCGGTGCAACGCTACACCGAGGACCCGGTGAGAATGCTTCGGGTCGTTCGCTTTGCCGCCAAACTGGACTTTGATATCGAACCGGACACGGCGGCGGCCATTCCCCAGTGCGCGCCGTTGCTGGGCGAGATCCCCGCCGCTCGTCTGTTCGACGAGTTCTTGAAGCTGTTTCTGGCCGGCTACGCCGGTCGCACACTGGAGCGACTGTTGAGCTCTGACCTGCTGCAGTACCTGTTCCCCGCCACCACCGATGCCCTGCGGGACAGCGAGGCGGCGCTGGATTTGATGCGGGCAGCCATGGACAACACCGATCGCCGCATCGCCGACGACAAACCGGTCACACCAGCGTTTATTCTGGCAGCCCTACTGTGGCCCGCCGCCAACCGCCTGGCCGAACAATTGCGTGAACGCGGCGAGCCCCCGATCGCCGCCATGCACAGCGCGGCGCAGCAGACCATTGCCGAAGCGGTACAGCACATCGCCATCCCGCGCCGCTTCAGTCAGCCCATGCGGGAGATCTGGGAGTATCAGTTGCGCCTGGAAAACCGCCGCGGCCGCAAGGCAGCTGAACTTGTGGACCAGCGACGTTTTCGCGCCGCCTACGACTTTCTGCTGCTGCGCGAACAGGCCGGCGAAGCGACCGAAGGCATCGGTGAGTGGTGGACCCGCTTTCAGGAACTGTCGCTGGAACAGCGGCTGCAGGAGGTGGGCTCAGGCCGCGGGAAAGGTCGCCGCCGCCCCCGCACGCGACGCACTCAGTCCACGCAATGATCGCCACCTACATTGCCCTGGGCAGCAATCTGGATCAACCGCTGCTACAGCTGCAGCTCGCTGTGCGAGCGCTGCGCGCGCTCCCCACCAGCCGCTTGGTGCACCGCTCGAGCATTTACCGCAGTGCACCGGTGGGGCCCGGCGAACAGCCGGACTACCTGAACGCCGCCGTGCGACTGGACACCCGGCTGGACGCCCTCGCACTGCTCGATCACCTGCAGCGCATTGAGCGCGCGCAGGGCCGCACGCGAGGAAGGCGCTGGGGGCCTCGCACGCTGGACCTGGACCTGCTGTTCTACGGTGATCTGATTCGCAGCGATGTGCGACTCACCCTGCCTCACCCGCGCCTGCACGAACGCAATTTCGTGCTGTATCCGCTGCGAGAAATCAGCGACACTAGCCGCCTGCCGGACGGCACAGATCTGGACACGCTGTTGGCGCGGTGTCAGGCGGGAGTGCTGGAAAACACGGGAGAGGCACTGGGCGACGCCTGAGCACGTCCGGTCATCCGGGGACGCATGGACAACGACACTGACACCGTCGACGGTGGCATTTCCGTCGATCTTAAAGGGCGCACGCCGCCCAGCTACATCGCCGTGGAAGGCCCCATCGGGGTCGGCAAGACCACGCTAGCGAAACACCTTGCCGCCAGCTTCAACTATACGGTGCTGTTGGAAGATGCTCAGGAGAATCCTTTTCTCGAAAAGTTTTACCGTGACGGCAAGCAGGCGGCGCTGGCCACGCAGCTGTTCTTTCTGTTTCAAAGGGCACAAAAAATCCAGTCTTTGCGCCAGAGCGACATATTTCAGGCGGTGCGCGTCGCCGACTTTTTGATGGACAAGGACGCTCTGTTCGCGCGCATCAACCTGGATTCCGACGAGTACCAGCTGTACGAAAAGGTGTATCAGCAGCTGACCATCGATGCCCCCAAGCCCGACCTGGTCATCTACCTACAGGCCTCAACCGACGTGCTGCTATCGCGCATCAATCAGCGGGGAATCGGCTACGAAAAAGCCATTGATACGCGTTATTTGCAGAGTCTGAACGAAGTGTACAGTGAGTTTTTTCTATATTACGATGACGCTCCGCTGCTGATCGTCAACGCCAGCGAGATCGATCTGGCGCACAGCGAGGAAGACTACAGGCACCTGGTGGACTACCTGCTCGACATTCGCAGTGGACGCCACTACTTCAACCCGACGTTTTTCGGGTAACGCACCGACAGGCAACTCGTTGTAACCGGTGGCGCTGCCGGCAAGGATTGACCCCATGGGCAAGTACACCATCAGTACCCTCGACAAGATGAAGGCTTCGGGTGAAAAGTTCGCCTGTATCACCGCCTACGATGCCACCTTCGCGCGGCTTATCAGCGAGGTAGGTGCCGAGGCGATTCTGGTGGGTGATTCACTGGGCATGGTGTTGCAGGGGCACGACAGCACCGTACCGGTCACCATCGACGACATGGCATACCACACCGAGTGCGTGTGTCGCGCCGATCCTCAGCCTCTGGTCATCGCCGACATGCCGTTCATGAGCTACAACAAACCCGAAAACACTATGATCAACGCCACCAAGCTGATGCAGGCGGGCGCGCAAATGGTCAAGATGGAGGGTGGCGTGTGGCTGAGTGAATCGATCAGCATGCTGGTCGAACGCGGCATTCCCGTCTGCGCTCACCTCGGACTGACACCGCAGTCGGTCAACACTTTCGGCGGCTTCAAGGTCCAGGGCCGCACGCCCAAGGAAGCCAAATCCATCCTCGCGGATGCGGTTGAAATTCAGGACGCGGGAGCCAGCCTGTTGGTACTGGAGTGTATTCCTGCGCATCTGGCCAGTGACATCAGCACCAACCTCGATATTCCCGTTATCGGCATCGGTGCCGGCAGCGGCACGGACGGTCAGGTGCTGGTCATGCACGATCTGCTCGGTCTGAGCGAACACACACCACGGTTTGTCGAAAACTTCATGTCCGGCCAGATCACCATTAAGGAGGGCCTGCAGGCGTTTGTCGACGCCGTGAAAAGCGGCGCCTATCCGCGCGAGGAGCACACCTATTCCTGAGTCACGCTGCACTCCCGTGTCGCCGCGCAACGCCCCTAGAGGCGAATCCACCTGATTAGCGAGTACTAGCTAAAAAAAACACCCCGGTAACATGAGCGTTATCACACTTCCGCTTCTTTTGGTAACACAAACTGTGAATAGTGCATAAAAATCCGTTGCCTGGCCTGGCAGGTTGGGGCATACTTCCCCACCCGTTGAGGCCCCCGATGGCTCCTCTGGGGCGGTAACACAGCCGCGAAATCGTGCGGCTGACGTAGCGTTTGGCATCAACAGTGCAACCTGCGGGGATTCGGAAGCTATGCGAACGTACACCAGCAACGCGCAACTGCGCAGCGCCATCAGTGAGTGTCGGAACCGAGGCCAACGCATCGCCTTTGTCCCCACCATGGGCAACCTGCACGAGGGTCATCTCGACCTCGTACGCAAGGCTCGCCAGCTCGGCGATATCGTCGTCGTCAGCATCTTCGTCAACCCTATGCAATTCGGACCCAATGAGGATCTGGATGCCTACCCGCGCACCCTGGCAGCAGACAAGGAGAAGCTGTTTGCCGAGGGCGTACAGATGCTGTACGCGCCCACCGTCGCCGAGGTGTATCCGCAGGGCCTGGACGCCCAGGCCCGCGTACACGTCCCCGACTTGGGCGATACCCTGTGCGGCCAGAGCCGACCGGGGCATTTTGACGGGGTCACTACCGTCGTCAGTAAACTGTTCAATGTCGTCCAGCCGGACATCGCGGTGTTTGGGCAGAAAGACTTTCAGCAATTATCCATCGTCCGCAAAATGGTCACCGACCTGTGCATGCCTGTCGACATTGTGGGGGTCGCCACCACGCGGGACGACGACGGGCTCGCCAAGAGTTCACGCAACGGCTATCTGTCGGCAGCTCAGCGGCGCATTGCACCACTCTTGCATCAAACGCTGGCGCACTGTCGCGAGGCCATTGCCTGTGGCTTCGATAACTTTTTACAGCTGGAATCGCATGCGCGCATGAAGTTGATTCAGGCGGGCTTTGAACCGGACTACTTCGCCATTCGCGATGCGCGCACGCTGCGCAGCGTGGACGAGGCGACTGAGGAGGTCGCTATCCTGGCGGCAGCCAGACTGGGCAAGACGCGTCTGATCGATAACGTCACTCTGAACCTCAACCCCGCGAGCGATTGGGGCATGCTGGCAGACGGCCGCCAGGGCTAGACTGCAAATCCCGAGGGCTCTCCCGTGTTTCACCGGCCCGTTGGCA
Organism: Pseudomonadota bacterium; assembly: GCA_039190425.1. GTDB lineage: Bacteria > Pseudomonadota > Gammaproteobacteria > Pseudomonadales > Halieaceae > Marimicrobium. The sequence continues at coordinate 16,299 of JBCCYE010000027.1, forward strand.
CTGCCCACCGGGGGCAGTATGATGCGGCCCTGTGTGATTGTTTGAGAGCCACTTATGTCTGATAACTCGCTCCGCCCCGTTCCGGACAGCTTCCAGGACGCCTATATCGATCCCGTCCACTACGAGACGATGTACCGCCGCTCGATTGAAGATCCCGACGGCTTCTGGTCCAACATGGCCGACAAGTTTCTGACCTGGGATCGTCCCTGGGACCGCGTCGTCGATTACGACTTTGTCCGCGGCGAGGCGAGCTGGTTCAGCGGCGCACAACTCAACGTCAGCTACAACTGCATCGACCGCCACCTGCCCGAGCGCGCGGAACAGACCGCCCTGATCTGGGAGGGAGATGATCCACAGGACAGCTCGCTGATCAGCTATCGCGACTTGCACGTCGCCGTGTGTCGACTGGCCAACGCACTCAAGGCACGTGGCGTGAAAAAGGGCGATCGCGTGTGCATCTACATGCCGATGATTCCCGAAGCAGCCTACGCGATGCTCGCCTGCGCCCGCATCGGCGCGATCCATTCCGTGGTGTTCGGTGGCTTCTCCCCCGAGGCCTTGAAGGATCGCATTCTGGACTCGGACTGTCAGACCCTGATCACCGCCGACCAGGGCTTGCGGGGTGGCAAGCTGGTGCCACTCAAGAGCAACGCCGATCAGGCGCTGGCGTCCTGCCCGAACGTGACAACCTGCCTGGTGGTAAAGCGCACCGGTGCAGACATTGACTGGCACAGCGAGCGAGACGTCTGGTACCAGGACGCGATCGGTGATGTCTCCGAGGACTGTCCGCCGGAGGCGATGGAGGCGGAAGACCCGCTGTTCATTCTCTACACCTCCGGCTCCACCGGCAAACCCAAAGGGGTCATGCACACCAGCGGCGGCTATCTGCTGGCCGCTGCCATGACCTTCAAATACACCTTCGACTATCGCGAGGGCGATGTGTACTGGTGTACCGCCGATGTCGGCTGGATCACCGGACACACCTACATTGTTTACGGCCCACTGGCCAACGGCGCCATCTCACTGATGTTCGAGGGGGTGCCCAGTTACCCGGACGCGGGGCGCTGCTGGGAGGTGGTCGACAAGCATCAGGTCAACACGTTTTATACCGCACCCACGGCCATTCGCGCCCTGATGGCAGCCGGCGATGCGCCGGTGACGCGCAGTTCACGCGCGAGCCTGAAGCTGCTGGGCACCGTTGGTGAGCCGATCAATCCAGAGGCGTGGGAGTGGTACTACCAGGTTGTCGGAGACAGCCGCTGTCCGATCGTGGATACCTGGTGGCAGACAGAGACCGGCGCCCACATGATTACGCCGCTGCCCGGCGCCACCGCGCTCAAACCCGGCTCCGCCACCTTCCCGTTTTTTGGGGTGGATCTCGCCCTGCTGGATGAGAATGGCGCTGAGATCAACGGCGCGGGAGCGGGATACCTGGTGGTCAAATCCTCCTGGCCCAGCCAGATACGCACCGTCTACGGCGACCACCAGCGCATGGTGGACACCTACTTCAGCACCTACCCCGGCTACTATTTCACGGGCGATGGTGCCAGCCGCGACGAAGACGGCTACTACTGGATTACTGGCCGCGTCGACGACGTGCTGAACGTCTCAGGCCACCGCATGGGCACCGCGGAAATCGAGAGCGCGCTGGTTCTGCACGACCAGATTGCCGAGGCCGCGGTGGTGGGCTTCCCACACGACATCAAGGGTCAGGGCATCTACGCCTACGTCACGCCGATGCTGGGTGTCGAACCGAGCGACGCCCTGCGCGACGAACTGGTCGCACTGTGCGCCCAAGAGATCGGCGCAATCGCCAAACCCGACGTGATTCAGTGGGCACCCGGGCTGCCGAAGACTCGCTCCGGAAAGATCATGCGCCGCATCCTGCGCAAGATCGCCGAGAATGAGGTAAGTAATCTCGGCGATACCAGTACCCTGGCAGACCCCTCCGTAGTGGAAAACCTGATCAGCAATCGGCCGGCCTGATGACCAACCAGCGCGGCGACGGCAGCGCCGGCGCCGCTGCGCCACGTCCGGAAGGCCCCAGAATTCGTCGCAAACGTGCCAATGCCGAGCGCGAGTACGCCCGCCTGCGCAGGCAGCTACTGGTGCGCGTCTACCCGCGTCGTCTGCTGTCGGTGTACGACAACCTGCAGCGAGTCCTGTTCGTTCACATTCCCAAGTGCGGGGGAACCTCCTTGCGCGGCAATCTGGTGTCAGACCTGCGCTGCCTGCCGGTACCCGCCAACCGAGGTTTCGTTGTTGAACAGTGCGTGACCTTTATGCGTCGCTCTGCCGAGGGCGGCACACCGCAGCGCAAACTGCTGGAGAGCTTTACCGACATGGATACCCAGGGCTACTCCGTCCCCGGCTATCTGCGAACACTGGGTGCCTTTCATGCTCTGTGGCGGCCCACCCGCACCACGCTGCTCGGGCATCAGCCCGCTCGCACACTCAAGCGCTATTTCCGCCCGCAACGCGATCTCCTTCTCAGCGTGGTGCGCGATCCGATCGATGTGCTGAGAAGCATGGTCAACTACCGCGTATTTCACACGCTTCTCAACGCCCACCGAGAGGATTCCCGCTTCCTGCTCAAATCGATGCGCATGAGCGAGCAGCACTTCCGCAAACTTGCATCGGACGACCCCCGCCAGTTGACCCGCGCGCTGCTTACAGAGGTGGACTTTTCCCTGGCGGGCTATCTTGCCATGGACAAACGCACAGATTGCGATACCGTCTGGCAGGGGCTGCGGCAACACCAGGTCATTCTCTGCCACATCGACGAGCAGCAAGCCATGCTGGAACAGGTGTTTGGTATTAAACTCAGCGGCCAGTTCCTCAATACCTCGGACGAGCGCGACGGACTCGCCGCAACATTCGCCGGCGCACTGCAAGACGACTGGCTCCTTGAACACGTGGACAAAGACTCAGTCGCACTCTATCAGCGACTGTCCGACAAAGGTGTCCTGGGGTTCTGGCGCCAGGGGGGCAATCTGTCCGATTACCGGGCGCTGCTGTAGAAACAAAGGGGGTGCAATGCACCCCCGGTTTCGCACAGCTCCGCGACACTCACCGTGTCGCGGGTAGACACCCCTTACTCGGCCGCTTCTTGCACCGGCGCCTGTTCTGCCGGCGCTTCATCCTCAAGCAATTCCTTGATGGACAACTTGATGCGGCCACGCTGATCGACGTCCAGTACCTTGACGCGGACTTCATCGCCTTCGCTCAGGTGGTCGGACACATTTTCAACGCGCTCGTTGGCGATCTGGGAAATGTGCACCAGACCGTCCTTGCCCGGCAAAATGTTGACGAAGGCACCGAAGTCGACAATGCGCGCCACCGTCCCGGTGTAGATCTCGCCCACTTCTGCCTCGGCGGTAATCTCTTCGACCATCGCCACCGCGGCATCCCGCGAGGCCTGATCCTGACCGAAGATACGTACCGTGCCGTCGTCGTCAATGTCGACTGTGGCACCGGACTGTTCCGTAATGGAGCGAATGGTGGCACCACCCTTGCCGATGATGTCGCGAATCTTGTCTGAGTCGACTTTGAGCGTCACCATACTCGGAGCGTTCTCGGACGTCACCTCCCTGGCGGATGGCAGCACCTCGTTCATCTGACCCAGAATGTGCAGACGCGCCTGCTGCGCCTGCTCCAAGGCAGTCTCCATGATCTGGGCGGTAATGCCTTCGATCTTGATGTCCATCTGCAGCGCGGTAACGCCCTCAGCGGTACCGGCCACCTTAAAGTCCATGTCGCCCAGATGATCCTCATCACCGAGAATATCGGTCAGAACCGCAAACTGATTGCCGTCCTTGACCAGACCCATGGCAATACCCGCGACCGGACCCTTGAGCGGCACGCCTGCCGCCATCAGAGCCAGTGATCCAACGCACACCGATGCCATCGAGCTGGAGCCATTCGATTCGGTGATCTCCGACACCACCCGCACGGTGTAGGGAAACTCTTCTTCGCTGGGCAGCACCGCAGCCAGACCGCGACGCGCCAAACGACCATGGCCCACTTCACGACGGCCGGTGAACCCGACCCGACCCGCCTCACCCACAGAGTAGGGAGGGAAGTTGTAGTGCAGCATGAATGGATCGCGCCGTTCGCCTTCCAGTGCATCGATGATCTGGGCATCACGAGTGGAGCCCAGCGTGACAGCACCGATCGCCTGTGTCTCACCGCGGGTAAACAGCGCGCTGCCGTGCACCTTGCTCAACACGTCGACCTCGCAGGCGATGGGGCGCACGGTGCGGCCATCGCGACCGTCGATACGTGCCTCACCCGCCAGAATGCGCTTGCGCACCAGGTTTTTCTCGATGCCCTTGAAGACATCCTTCACTTCATCGGCGGAGGGTGCGTCTTCCGCATCCGTTGCCAGAACCGCCACGGCGGCGTCGCGAATCTCGCCGACGCGCTGGTAGCGTGCCGCTTTTTCGGTGATCCTGTACGCCTCACCCAGGTCCGCTTTCACCTGGGCTTCGACGGCGGCTTGCAACACTTCGTTCACCGCGGGCGCCTCCCATTCCCAGCGCTCTTTACCAGCATCGGCAACCAGTTCGTGGATTGCCTTGATCACCGCCTGCATTTCCTGATGGGCAAACAGCACCGCGCCCAGCATCTGATCTTCCGTCAGCTCCTTGGCTTCGGATTCGACCATGAGCACGGCGTCTTCGGTCCCTGCCACCACCATATCCAACTTGCTGTTCTGCAGCTGATCGTAGGTGGGATTCAGCACGTAGCCCTCGGCCTCATTGAAACCGACTCGAGCGCCACCGATGGGGCCATTGAACGGGCAACCGGAAATCGCCAGCGCGGCAGAGGTGCCGATCATGGCCGGAATATCCGGGTCGATGTGTTTGTCCGCGGACATGACCGTGCAGATCACCTGCACTTCGTTCATGAAGCCGTCCGGAAACAGTGGCCGAATCGGACGATCAATGAGTCGCGACGTCAGCGTCTCCTTTTCACTGGGACGACCCTCGCGCTTGAAAAAGCCGCCGGGGATCTTGCCCACCGAGTAGGTTTTTTCCTGATAGTGTACGGCGAGCGGGAAAAAATCCCGTCCGGGCCGAGGTGATTTTTCGGCCACGACGGTGCACAACACTGAGGTGTTCTCGACGGTGACCATGACCGCTCCGCTTGCCTGCCTGGCAATGCGGCCGGTTTCCAGCTTGACGGTCTGACCGCCGTACTGGAAAGATTTCGTTACTGGATTCACATTCTTTCTCCAATTCTGCTGTCTTGCGCCGGCCCTTCCGACGCGACGGCCGATGAAGCCCCATGCCCCATCGACGACAAATCAGGTCTATCTGCGCAGACCCAGGCGCTGGATCAATTCCGCATAACGGGTCGTATCCTTGTGTTTGAGATAGTCCAGCAACTTGCGACGCTGGTTGACCATGCGGATGAGACCGCGGCGGGAATGGTGATCTTGCTTGTGTGACTGAAAGTGCCCCTGCAGCTGCTCTATGTTCGCTGTGAGCAGCGCCACCTGGACTTCCGGAGAACCGGTGTCACCTTCGCTGACCTGGTACTCTTTTACGATTTCTGCTTTTCGTGCGGCGTTCAAAGCCATGTTTCTTTCCTCTTTAATCTGCCTCGGGAAGCCGCAGCCACCCTTCGTTATAAAAAGAGCCTGTCCGTGCAGACTTACAGACAGGTTCGCGCCATCGACCGATGGCTTTTCACTGCACATACTCGTGCACTAGTCTCGTGCTCTAATCTAATGCACTTTCGTGCACGTCTCACCGCGTCATCGACACCTGTCAGTGTCGATCCGCTACCAGCCGACGGGGCGCTACACGCCCGTCGTCCAATATCTCGCCTACCCCCAGAAATTCACCGCTTTCCAGAGCGACGCGCACCATACCATCACAGGGCGCGTTTGGCACCTGCACCGGCTGCCCCTGGCGCATATAGAAGCCGCCGGATTCCGTCAGTTGTACCAGCGGCAGTCCACCCAGTGCCGTATCCGCAGGCATGAGCAAAGCATCCATGTCCGCCAGCCGATCCGAGGCCTTAAGCTCCTCCAACGTAGCCAGACTGACGCTGTCCTCGACCCGAAACGGACCCGCCTGGGTCCTCCTCAGCGTCGTAACATGACCTCCGCAGTCCAGAGCGCGACCCAAATCTTCGGCCAGAGAACGCACGTAGGTGCCCTTGCTGCACTCCAGATCAATCTCCAGATAGGCCTGCTTGCCCGGCCGAAACGCCACCACCTCGAGTCGCTTCACGGTGACCCGCCGGGCCTCTCGCGCCACTTCCTTACCCTCTCTGGCCAGCTTGTAGAGCGGTTGACCGCCCTGTTTGATGGCCGAAAACATGGACGGCACCTGCTCGATGTCACCACGAAAACGCTGCAGAGCGGCTTCCACACGCGCCTGTGTGAGGTCGCTGGCATCGCGGGTGCCGGTCACCTCTCCTTCCGCATCCCCGGTCGCGGTAGCGACTCCGAGACAGACCGTACTCCGATAGGCCTTATCCGCCTCCAGCAGAAAGCGCGAAAACTTGGTCGCCTCGCCAAAGCACAGCGGCAGCACCCCCGAGGCCAATGGATCCAGGCTGCCGGTGTGCCCCGCCTTCGCGGCGAAGTACAGTCGCTTGGCGGTCTGCAGGGCCTGATTGGAACTCAAGCCCTCAGGCTTGTCCAGAACCAGAATGCCGTCGATGGGCCTGCCGCGCCGTCGCCGCGCCACGCCTACTGCCCATCCTCAGATTCATCGCGCAAACCCAGCGCACGGTCCGCGTCTGCCGCGCGCTGAATCAAGTCTTCCAGTTCTCGACCTCGACCAACGCTGGCATCAAATCGAAACTGCAGTTGAGGCACGCTGCGCATACTGCTGTCGCGCGATAGCTGGCTGCGCAGAAAGCCCGCCGCGCGATTCAGCGCCTTGGTGCATTCCGCCGCTTCTTCGCCGGAGTCGGAGCCCAGTACCGTAACGTAGACCTTGGCGTGGGCTAGATCCCGACTCACATCAACGCCGGTGATGCTCACCATGCCGACACGCGGATCGCGCACCTCGCGCTGAATCAGCGCCGCAAGTTCACGCTGCAAGTGATCTGCCACGCGTTGGGTTCTGGCGTATTCCTTTGCCACGCCGGCCTACAGGCTGCGGGCGATTTCCCGCACCTCATACACTTCGATCAGATCACCGACTTTCACGTCGGTGTAATTCTTCACGCCAATACCGCACTCGGTGCCGTTACGCACCTCATTGACGTCGTCCTTGTGACGCCGCAGAGATTCCAGCTCACCTTCGTAGATAACCACGTTGTCACGCAGCACACGAATCGGCTTGGCGCGGAACACGGCGCCTTCGACGACCATGCAGCCGGCAATCTGACCAAATTTCGGTGAACGGAACACGTCGCGCACCTCGGCGATACCGACAATCTCCTCGCGCATCTCCGGGGCGAGCATACCCGACAGAGCCTGCTTAACGTCATCAATCAGATCGTAAATGACGTTGTAGTAACGCAGATCCACACCTTCCTGTTCCACCAGGGCCCTGGCCGCGCCATCGGCACGGACATTAAAGCCAAACACCACGGCTTCGGAGGTGACCGCAAGATTGATGTCGGTCTCGGCGATACCGCCCACACCACCGCTGACAATGTTCACCTGCACTTCGTCGTTGCCCAAATCCAGCAGCGCCGACTGAATCGCTTCCAACGATCCACGCACGTCCGCCTTGACGACAATATTGAGTGTCTTGCGCTCGCCGGCGGTCATGCTTTCGAACATGTTATCGAGCTTCGCTGCCTGCTGACGCTGCAGCTTGTTGTCGCGCATCTTCTCCTGTCGGAAATCCGCCACTTCGCGCGCGCGTCTTTCATTTTCTACGACAGCGAACAAATCACCCGCAGCCGGCGTGCCATCCAGGCCCAAAATCTCCACTGGAATACTGGGGCCGGCCTCCTGCACGTCCTTACCGTTTTCATCCAGCATGGCGCGCACACGGCCAAACTGCAGTCCCGCCAATACGATATCGCCCTTGTTCAGGGTGCCGCTCTGCACCAGCAGCGACGCCACCGGCCCGCGGCCCTTGTCCAGGCGAGATTCGATCACGATGCCCTGAGCGGGTACATCCTTGGGTGCGGTAAGCTCCAGAACCTCTGCCTGCAGCAGAACGGAGTCCAACAACTCATCGATGCCCTCGCCAGTGTGAGCCGACACGCTGACGAACTGGGTGTCACCACCCCAGTCCTCCGGAATCACTTCTTTGGCAGCCAGCTCATTCTTGACGCGCTCGGGATCGGCGCCTTCCTTGTCGATTTTGTTAACCGCAACGATCAGCGGCACTTCAGCCGCGCGAGCGTGCTGTATCGCCTCTTCCGTCTGCGGCATCACCCCGTCATCGGCAGCGACGACCAGGATTACGATGTCGGTACTCTTCGCGCCTCGAGCCCGCATAGCGGTAAAGGCAGCGTGACCCGGCGTATCGAGAAAGGAGATCATGCCGTGATCTGTATCGACGTGATAGGCCCCGATGTGCTGCGTGATACCGCCGGCTTCGCCATCGGCAACATGCGTTTTGCGAATGTGATCCAGCAGTGAGGTCTTGCCGTGATCCACGTGCCCCATCACGGTAACAACCGGCGCGCGTGCTTCGTCGGTGCCCTCGTGCAACGACAGGGTTTCTTCAAGTTTCTCTTCCAGCGCATCCGCGCTGATCAGCTTAACCTGATGCCCCAGTTCCTCTACCACCAGCGTGGCGGTGTCCTGGTCGATCATCTGGTTGATGGTGGCCATCACACCGAGCTTCATCAGCTCTTTGATGACCTCGCCGGACTTCACCGACATTTGCTGTGACAGGCCTGCCACCGAAATCATGTCGGCGATCTCCACCTCGTGGACGATCCTTTCGGTCGGCAGTTCAAAGCCGTGCTTGGAATGCTCTTCGTGGGTGGCCTTGATCTTTTTGCGACCACCACGACGACGCCCGCCGCCGGTTTCGGCATCGAGATCCGCCAGCGACAGGTTGTGCCCACGCTGTTTGCCCCTCCCGCCGGGTGCCGTGCGCGCAAGTCGACTGCGCGGTTTGCGCGCTTGCTCTTCCTGCGGTTTGGCTGAGGGCGCGTCGTGCAGGCGCTTGGGCCGGCGCGGTGCGTCCTTGGCGTCCTTTTGTGTCTTGGCGGCATCCGCCTCCGCCTTGGCCTGGTCCTCCGCCGCTTTGCGCGCTTCTGCGGCCGCTTTGCGCGCTTCGGCTTCGTCCGCCTCTTGCTGCTTGCGACGCGCTGCGGCGCGCTGGCGCAAAACTTCCGGATCCAGGTTGGCCGGATCTTCGTCCACTTCCGGTTCCGGTTCGGGCTCCGGTTCCGGCTCGAATTCCTGTTCCACTTCTGCAGTGGGCTCCGGCTCGACCGCTGCCACTTCGGCGGCCTCGGGCTCCGCCACTTCAGCCACCGCTTCCAGTTCTACCTCTTCTTCGGCAACCGGCTGCTCAACCTCGCGCTTCACATAGGTGCGCTTCTTGCGCACTTCCACGTTGACGGTTTTCTTACCCTGTGAACCAGAAGTCCGCAGCGTGCTCAGCGTTTTGCGCTTCAGCGTGATGCGCTTGGGCGCCTCGGTGGGCTCACCGTGGCTGCGCTTGAGGTACTTGAGCAGTGTCTGTTTGTCCTCATCAGACACAGGTTCATCGGCGGCAGTGTGCGGCAGGCCTGCATCCTTCATCTGCGTAAGCAGACGTTCCGAAGAGGCTCCCACAACTTCCGCGAGTTGCTGTACTGTCACCTGCGCCATGTATTGTTCTCCCTTGGTATCCGGTCCGTTCTCTCAGCTACACAATCAGCCACTCCGGGCCGGATTACTCTTCAGCGCCCGCTTCTGCCTCAGCGAACCAGGGCGCGCGTGCGGTCATAATCAGTTCTCCCGCACGCTCTTCTGTCATGTCGGGGATGTCCATCAGATCTTCTACCCCCTGCTCCGCCAGATCTTCCATGGTAATGATCTCCCGACTGGCCAGTATGTAGGCCAGATGCCGGTCCATGCCGTCCATGGTCAGCAAATCTTCGGCGGGCTCGTTGGCGCCCAGTTGCTCTTCCGAGGCGATGGCCTGTGTGAGCAGCGCGTCTTTCGCGCGGGCGCGCAATTCTTCGGCAATGTCTTCGTCGAAGCCGTCGATAGCCGTCATTTCTTCCAGCGGCACATAGGCCACTTCTTCGAGGGTCGTGAAACCCTCTTCCACCAGAATCTCTGCCACTTCCTCATCGACATCCAGGTTGTCGACAAAGACCTTGATCACCTGTCCGGCTTCCGCCTCGTGCTTGTCGGCGGCTTCCTCCAGACTCATCACATTGATCGTCCAGCCCGTTAAGTCGGAGGCGAGCCGTACGTTCTGCCCGGAGCGGCCGATCGCCTGTGCCAGGTTGTCTTCCGATACGGCAACGTCCATCGTCCCACTGTCTTCATCCACCACGATCGATTCCACTTCCGCCGGGGCCATGGCATTGATCACCAACTGCGCCGGGTTGTCGTCCCACAGCACGATGTCCACGCGCTCGTTGTCCAGTTCATTCGACACTGCCTGGACGCGCGAACCGCGCATTCCCACGCAAGCGCCTACCGGATCAATGCGCTGATCGTTGGTCTTGACCGCTATCTTCGCGCGCGAACCCGGATCGCGCGCCGCCGCTCGAATCTGAATAACCTCCTCGGCAATTTCGGGCACTTCGATCTTGAACAACTCGATCAGCATCTCCGGACAGGCCCGGCTGAGGATCAACTGGGGACCGCGCGACTCTGTACTGATCTCCCGCAGAATCGCACGCACCCGGTCATTGACGCGGAAAGTTTCGCGACCGACCAGCTGTTCACGCGGCAGCAGACCCTCCGCGTTATTACCCAGATCGACGATGACGTTATCCCGCGTGACTTTCTTCACCGTACCGGCAACCAGATCGCCCACGCGATCGCTGTACTGCTCGACCACCTGAGCCCGCTCGGCGTCGCGCACTCGCTGCACAATCACCTGTTTGGCGGTCTGTGCGGCAATGCGCCCAAACTCGACGTTTTCCACCTGGATTTCGTAGACATCACCGGGCTTAAGATTTGAATCCTGCTCGATGGCCTCTTCTGTGGTGAACTGCGTGCCCAGCAAGGCCACCTCATCGTCCGGGACCACCAACCAGCGACGCATCGATACATAGTCGCCCGTCTCCCGGTCGATGGTGACGTGAATATCCGCTTCTTCGTCGTAGCGTTTTTTGGTCGCCGTTGCCAACGCCAACTCGATCGCTTCGAAAATGATGTCCTCGGACACACCTTTCTCATTGGAGACCGCTTCCGCCACCAACAAGATTTCCTTACTCATCATCGATTTCGCCTCGCCTTTGCCTCGCCGCAGTTACGCCTGCGGCTGTACTCGCGCTTTTTCAATCGTGCCATGGGGTAACAGGTACTCGTGGTCATCGACCTGAATCACCACATCCTCACCCTCAAGGCCCTTTAATATGCCTTTGAACTTGCGCCGCCCGTCAAAGGCGCTGCGCAACCTCAACTCCACCCATTCTCCAATGTAGCCCTGATACTGTTCGGGCTTGAACAACAATCGATCGATCCCCGGTGAAGACACCTCCAGGGTGTACTCGCCCGTCACAGGATCTTCCACGTCCAGCACGCTGCCCACCTGATCGCTGACGGTGGCACAGTCGTCCACCGTCACACCGTCTGGCCGGTCGATGTAAACTCTCACCACGCTGTGTTTACCCTGGGCCAGATACTCCACACCCCACAGCTCAAACCCCAGCGCCTCCACCGTGGCCTGCAACAAATCGACCAGTTGCTGCTCTTTGCTCGCCACGGGCATCTTTTCTCCATGTACGAAAAAGCCCCTAAAAAGGGGCTTTTTCATCCGCATATCGCCAGTACTGGAGCAGGCGATATGAACTGGCAGCGGGAGTCGGACTGGAACCGGTGATCGCAGCGTGGCCGCAGCCACACGATCTCTCACGCTGATTTGGTAGCGGGGGCCGGATTTGAACCGACGACCTTCGGGTTATGAGCCCGACGAGCTACCAGGCTGCTCCACCCCGCATCAAATACTCTCTCGAGTGCGACAAGCCCCTCGGCAGGTCGCTCCAGGTTCCCTCGTCGTGGACCCTGAATTCGAGGCCCAGCATTATAGGGAGGGCTCCCTATGGGGTCAACCGCGAACCACGCCTATTTCACCCCGCCCAGGGCAGATAAATCGCCTGTGTTTTCAACGGGATGACAGGGGCATCTCCAACGCCCCACAGGCGCCGGTCGCCCGGGCATCCGCAGCATCGCGAACAGGACACACTATACTGACCAGAACCACTCTGAAGGAGATCGAGGCGCTCTGCTCATGCGACCTAGCACCCGCTTGCTCTTGCTGCCACTGTACCTGCTCTGGACCTCGGCGGCGCCCGCGGCCACGCCGATCGAGGGACAGCGTATCGGCAACCTCTCGATCGCAGGCCTCAGCCTGAACCTGCCGGCGCAAGCGGCTTTCGACCGACTGCTGGCGGACGGCTACACGACGGACGTCTCCCACTACCGCGACTGGACCGAAGCCGCCCGCAGCTTTGTTCGTGGCAACCCGACCTCACTCGCCGGCGGGTACCAGGAAGTCGTACTGGAACGCAACGGCGAGCAACTGCGCGCCCTCTTTTTCACCTCGATTGCACCGGCGCAGCCCTTTGATACCGAGGGGGAGGTCAGACGTGTTCGGCAGTGGCTGGGCCTGACGGAGCAGGACCCGGCGTGCACTCTGAACGGGAACGATGCGCAGTGTGAGGTAGACGATACGCAGGAGCAGACTTCCTACACGCTGCAGCTGATCGGCGGCCACCAGCGACACGAGGCGGCAACTCGACGGTACATGCCCGCCGCCGGTCTGTAGCCTGGTTTGCGCGCTAAATCGAGCCCAGCGGTCGGCAGCCGGCGATCGCGCAGTGACTCACAGTCGTCTGGCGATCAGCGAAAAAGCCGCTCAATGGCACGCGGCGGCTGCCACAATCGATACCAGTCTGCGTTCGCCTCGTTGGCACGCAGATAATCAAGCTTGGCTTGACCACAGGCGGCACCCAGTTGTCCACGTTCCTCCAGCTGCGACAGCGTCAGGTCACCCACCGCCTGCGCATCGAAGGCTCTGAGTTCTGCGCAAGGCTGCAGGCTTGTCACAATATCATCGGGCAGATGCAGCGTCCTTGGCGCAGCCACCCACCAAACCACCAGCACAACCAGCGCACTGGCAAGGACACCCACGATCACGGTTTTTTTCACGTCGTCGACCTCATGTGTTCGCACCCTGCTTTTGACCGAATCGCCGAGCTGAGAGCATCCAAATCAAATTCCACACGCACGGATGGACGAGCGCCCCCCGACATCTCAATGCACCCCACCACCGCGGCAGTTCAGACTCTCCATGCCACAGAATCTGAATCGACGTCTGCCCAACACCTCTCCGGTGCGCCGCCACTCGATGTCCCCCGGCCAGACGGTTCCGAACACCTGCGACTCAACCACTCGGCCATCGACAACAACCGACTGAAAGTACTCGTAGTAAACTTCATAGGCCGCTTCCTCGTGCCCAGTTTGCACCGCCGTCTGGACCGTGGGCAAGGGCAACCACAGGCCCTGCCTGTGCGGTATAGAGAGCAGCGTGTGCCAGGCGTCGGGGGGAATCTCATGCCAGATGTCCCGGTAGTTACCCGTGGGTGTCACTCGCTTGTTGACGCCGTAGACGATGGTTCTGCCATCCGGCCCGCGAACAGACTCGCCGCGTTCCGCCTTGCGCATCACATCCCCGTCTCTGGTCGCATTCAGTACGTGATGTACGGCCACTCTGCGGTTTTCAATCGTCCATCGATCGCCGGCGGCCTCCGCCTGTTGAATCGCCAGTGCCGACCGCCGTCGCCACTTCTTTTTCACCGTGCCGATTTCACTGGCACACCGCGCCTGTGCTTTACACCAGTCCATAGCCTGTCTGCGTAACTTGCAGGTTCTATCACACCCATCGCCGCCGCCAAATCCAAACAGATTGCCGATGATACCGCCGCCGGCCTGAATCGTATTGGACACCGCATCGGTGATCGCCGAGAGACCGCCTTCGGCAAAACCCAGCGCGGCCCCCACAGCCCCCAGCCCCGCGGCGAACTGAATCCCGCCACTGCCAAAGGTGTACGTTGCACCAACCCAGGCGAAGTGGCCGGTGGGATCAGTGAACTTCATCGGGTTGTTCATGGCGTAGCTGTAACGATTGTAGTTCTGACCGTCGTCGGGGGACTGCGTCACCGGATCGGGGCTGAGCATGCGCGCCATACTCGGGCTGTAAAGCCGCCCGTTCATATGAATCAGTCCCACCGCGTCCAGGTGCTCGTGCCCCGTATAACCGCGGTATTCCGCGGGAATCTCCGTCAGCTCCACTGCCCAATTCTCCGGGCTGCGCCGCTTACCCCAGGCATCGTAGCTGAATCGCTCCACACCACCGGTCGCATCATCGACCAGTGCAGTCACGCTGCCAAGCTGATCACGATGCACGAACGACAGACCTTCGTCGAGCTGCTCGACGCGCCACTGGATGGCAATCACGCGCCCGTACGCACTGATGTAATTGCGATGGCCACGAAAGTAGCCGATGAACACATGTTCGTAGCGCGAACCCACGTAGTGGGTTGTCAGAAAGTTGCTGTCAATTTTTTTGTAGCGCCGCCGATCTGGACCGTAGTGAAAAACGTAAAATGCCCCCGCATCCGCGACGACGCACGGTTTGTTGAAACTGGTCCACTGCACCGTGGGGCCGTCAGCGCCCTGACGCAGGTTACCATTGGCGTCGTAGGTGACGGGCCGAATCGTGCCATCGTTACTACCGACTCCGCTCAAGGCGTGCACTTTGGACGATGCGTACAGCAGCGGGTCGCCGAAGTCGGTCTTGCCCGTCGATCTGCGCCGACGTCAGTCGATCAATCGTATCGTACGTAAAGGATTCCGACTGATTGTGCAGATGGTCCGTGCGACGGGTCAGACTGCCCAGATCGTTGTAGCGATAGCTCAGGTGTTGCAACGCCACACCTGATCGAACCGTACTTTGTTCCGCAAGTCGCCCGGAGGCGCCGTCGTAGGCGAGCGTGGCGAGACTATCGTCACCCAGCCACTCCTGCAGCGGCTTGCCTGCAGCGTCCGTTGACACCAACTGATACAGCGCTTTGCCACTGTTCACCTCCTGAACGCGTTCCAGGAAACCGATGGCGTTGTAACGGTGCTTGACCTGGTAGCCGCCGGGGAAGGTTTCAATGTCCTGTTTTCCGTGCGCGTTGTAACTGACGGAGTGCGTGTGCGTAATGTCATCGATGCGCGTGTCGATACTGGTGAGTCGACCGTGATCGAACGGGCTGTAGTGATAGGTCTTGAGAAAATTCTGCTGGCGCTCCTGGTGAACCTGACCGATTCCCAGGTTGCCGTGATCCGTGTTGTCGTAGACCCAGTGGGTTTCACCCTCAGGTTCGGTGCGGACGGCCGGACGCCCCAACAGATCGTAACGGTACTCGACACGCTGTGCCGGCAAGGCGGCTGCCATACGCGGCGATTGCTCGGTCAGCATCTGACCCAGGGCATCGTAAGCATAGTGATAGCGTCCGTGGTTCGAGTCGTGCACGGTGATCTGACGGCCAAGCCGATCGTAACCGTATTCAACTCGACTCTGCCGATCTCCCGACGCGCTGCCGACCACACTCGTCCGACGTCCGGCCGCATTGTAGGTGAACTCTGTACGTGTGCCCTGCGCATCTTCCGACCAGGCTACCTGGCCCATAGCGTTGATGAGCTGCCGATGCTGAACGCCGCCCATTCGATAGGTGGTCACCACCCTACCTTGATAGGTGTGTATCTGCCGCTCGCTGGTATCGGCAGGTTCATACCACACGGGCCGCTGCAGAGCATCGTAGTACTGGACATTCCAGGACGGGCTCTGACCTGCGAAATACGGTTCTGAGGTTCGCTCCACCAACCCCACGGCGTTGTAGTGGGTATCCACATGCACCGGACGACCGTCGAAGGCCCGACTGCGCGTGCGCAATGTTCGACCCAGCACATCCAGAAACTCTCGGACCGGTGGCACACCATCGGCGAGAATCTCCACATAAACCGTAGACCGCGCCAGGCCACTGTCTTCGTCGCGATAGCGCCTGCGGGTCGTTACGGTTGAATCCGGGCGACGTTCGCGCCACCGCCAGCCAAAGTGCTCGTAATCCCAGCTTGTCGTCTGCCCGTTGGCGTCGGTCTGGCGAGTCATCACGCCCAGCTTCCGATCAAACACCTGTCGAACCCGGTGATTCAGCGGATTGATCAAGGTCTCCGGAAACTGACCGCGTGAATCAAACTGAATTTGCGTGCGGCGCTCAGGCACCGTGGGGCCCATCAACGACTGGGTGATCACGTTACCCCAACCGTCGTATTCCAGCGTGGTGGTCAGCTGTAGCTGCGCTGGACCATTCGGCTCCTGCCGGGTTGTGTGCAGCAAGCCACCTGGCCCGTATTCATACTCTGTGCGTCGGTCCAGCTGCGCGTCGTGGACGCCGTTCAACCAGTATTGGGTGACCACGCGCTCGGCTTGCTGCACTCTCCAGTTGCTCTTGTCGTGGCGGTAATCGGTGGTGATGCGGGTCTGCTGCGACTGGTAGGTCGCAACGTCCACCTGCAGGACCGTGGACTCGGTGATGTTTCCAAACTCGTCAACCCGATGGGTCGTGGTGGTTCGACCCAGCAAAGCATCCGGCGTCTCAAAAGAATACGCTTCCTCCACACGTGTCTGTAGAAAGGGGAAGGCGGGGCCAAACTGCGCATCACCGGCGACCGAATAAGTGTGTTTGCTGCGATTGAGCAATTGACCGGACTCGGCCAGTCGCACATCCACCCGGCGCGGCTGGCTATTGTACGGGAAGCCCTGTTCATAGTCCGTGGTCGTTGCGATGCCCGTGTCGCTGCGCGTGGCAACAATACGCGCAAAACCCAACAACCCCCGCCCGCCGTGGTCGTACTTGAGACCTTCGTAACTGTACTCGACCGACGTCATACCCCCCAACCCGTTGGATTGAGACCAACGCGTCACGATCTGAGTGCCGTCCTGCACGTCTTCGACGGGTAAGACTGAATCCCGATGCCGGGTATAGCTGTTGACATCCGTCAGCGGACGGTAGGCAAACTCCGTACGAAGGCCGTGTCCGTCGGTAATGGAAGACACCAAATGATGGGCCGGATTGTCGCTCTTCCAGTAGAGCAGGCGACCGTTTTCACAGAATTGATTTCCACAGCGCACGTGATCCGCGCCGACCAGCTCGCTGATACCATCGCCATCGACATCGACCACTTGCAAAAATCCTACCAATCCGCCGGCGTCTGCAAACGGCAGGCCGATCGCTTCGAAGCGTTCCCCGTGCTCATCACGACGCAACAGCAGATCGAGCTCGGCCCAGCCGTCGTTGCGAAAGGCGCGCAGATAACCGTCTGCGCGGCCGTTACCCACCAGATCAGCGACTGGAAACATTCCGACAGCTCCGGCCGGGATAAAGTAGCCGCCGTTGCTCAGCTCAACCTCTGCACCGGCCAGCCTGTCGATCAAGCCATCGCCGTTGACATCATAGAAGGTGGCCAGGTTCGACAATCCGCTGTCCGTGCAATCGGGCACGATCGCACCCGAGGTAAAGCGGGTCGATTCGAGGAAACCACTGCCGGAATTTTTGTGTACCTGAAGGGTCGCCTCGATCAGGTCCGTCAAGCCGTCGCCGTCGACATCACCCAAATCTGCGTTGCGGGATACGCCGCTGGCCCAGGTCGAGAGCGGACCGAAACCGCTACCGTCGTTTAGCGCCACCTTGATCGTGTAGTCGTGCGGCCTGAGCAGTTGCAGCTGCTGATCGCAGTCGGGCATCTGCACGCGCGTGCGTCGATCGTTCTCCCTGACGACCAGATCCAACAGCTTGTCGCCATTCATATCGAAGAAGAAGTGCTCGGCACTGAGATGGTTGACGGCGCTGTAGTTGGCATAACCCGGCCATGATCTGACATGGAAGCCGTCGGGCGTGGCAAAGGCGATGCGAAACTCAGTCTGCTCACCCGCCGGCCAGGGCGTCACCATATCGACGCTGCCATCACCGTCCATGTCTGCCCAGACAATGCTGTCGAAACGGCTGTGGGGTGGGATAGCGGGCAGCGTGTCCCAGCTGACTTGATCGTAACGGCCCTCTGCATTGGACAGCAGAATGTCGTACCGTCCCGATATCCGTCGATCCGCATTCAGTGCGGTATGCACGTAGTCGGGTCTGCCATCGCCGTTGAGATCGTGCCAGCGCGGCATTGCAGACGCTGGTCCGGGGCTCGCGCCACTGTGTGGCACCTGCAAGGCCGGCTGAAGGGTCATCGCCGAACGATCGACGTCGGCTGCCCACTGAATGGAGACCGACTGCTGACAAATACCGCCACTGAGCGAGTCACATCGGGTGATGGCTCGAAGGCGCTTCTGCTTGCCATCGGCCTGACCGTTGTGGGCGACGCCAAAGTCCTGGTACTCCAGCCGGTACTGCCAGGCAAACTCACCGTCGACGTAAAATCGCAACGCCTCAAGCACCTGTTTGTGTTGCAGATACTCCACGCCGCTGTGGTAAGCCCTGCCCTGGTCACTGCGCTGCCCATAGACCCATTGCACACGCACAGCGGGGGGCGTGCCCTGCCCATCATTCCCCGTGTAGTCGATTTCCAGGGGCGCGTAACCACCATCGCCGGGCGTGTGATCTTCGTTGGCGTACCGAATGCGATAGTAGTTTCCCGACGTATCCTCCGCACGATTCAGAGCCCAGACCCGGACCGTCGACCTGCCGGAAACGCGGATTCTCGAGTCTGTCGTGGCACCGTAGAATCGCCTGCGCCCATCCGGCGTTTCCACGGTAAAGTAGCGCGGTCCGGTGCCCGCCGATCCGTGGGAGATGATTCTCTGCACACTGTCCACCTCGGTGCGATACTCGGTGCCGTTGGCGCCATAAGCGCCGGACACCGCCACCAACCGTTGTCCATCAAGACAGTAGCGCCCCGTATCACTGTACTGAATCGGTGCGATGTAGCCATCCTGGGCGAGCGTCCTCGAGCAGCGGTTGATACGAGAGTCGGCACCCTGCAGAAACCAACCGAGCCCGAGCTGACCGTTGCGCAGGTTGCTGTTGTAGCGGACGGACAGCTCCGGCCGCATGCCTCCGGTACCGGGCGGCATGGCAATGGGCACCGTGTAGATGGCGTTGCCGGCCGCACTGACACCGGCGCTGCCGTCTACCGCTCCATAGAACCGCGGACCCAAAGCGGGCTCGGGGCCCGCGCCTGGCGAAGACAGGGGCGGTGGCGTCGCCGCGTCCGATGCGGCGACAAACAAGCCAACCAGCGTGGCCATAAGAATGTGGCGTAGCGTCATACGGTCCTCCTGCGGTCGATCGTCCGTGATTCGGTGGCTGTCAGGACCGTTACTCGAGCTGCGTCAGAGCACCCCCGTCTTGCGCCCGACGGTCTCT
Source organism: Pseudomonadota bacterium (assembly GCA_039190425.1). GTDB lineage: Bacteria > Pseudomonadota > Gammaproteobacteria > Pseudomonadales > Halieaceae > Marimicrobium. The sequence continues at coordinate 35,823 of JBCCYE010000027.1, forward strand.
CAGCCGCCTGTTGTCGCCGTGAAACCCCAACCGGCTGCCGGTCGACTGTAGGATGATGCTGTCAACGAGCAGAGAATGAATGCGAAAATTGTCACTGGTGCGCGGCCAACCGGTCAGTGTGGCCCGCGCCCCCGGAACGAGATCTCGCAGTGGCACGTTCAACCGGTTGATTTCGCTGGCGGTTTGCAGAATGGCACGCTGCACAATCTGCTCGGAGGACGACCGGCCCCGCGCTTCGTCACCCAGCGCGTGTCGATAAAACAACGTGACATAGCCGCGGCCGCTGGGTCGGTCCAAACCCACTACGACAACCGGGATCGTGACCGGATGCTCAAGGTCATAGGCGCGTGTCCTTGACCAGTCGCGGGTGAGTGTGCTGTGCTGCGCCAACACCTGGGCATCGGCGTGAGCCACTGCTTTGGGCGGCGCGGCGAGACCATGGGGTGTCAGCAGTAGCGCCATCGCTATCGCCGTGCACTCGTGCACATATCGGTAATGGTTGTCGATCAATGGTTTTAACATACGTCCTCCGGGAATCCATTCCGCAGATGAGGGGGTAGCACAGACGCACCGGGCGCCGTCACAGATAGGTTTATCGCAGGATGACCGGCCGCGCGAGCAAATGGCTGAATATGGCGATGTTTGGACGTTAGTGATGCGCTTGCCAACGTTGTCGCCGCTCCGGGCCATCACTGTCTGCACGGATGCGGGACGAATCAGACACCGTAAGCCGTCTCATGAGCGCCTGGACAACCCTGAGGATTGCGACCAGACTCTTCAGCAACACACTGGATACGCGTTGCCGGATGCCACATGCCCAAACAGGTGCAGCTCAAATCCGCCAAAAATGAGAACAGCCCGGCGGCCTTTCTCAACAGCGTCGAGGACGACGGGTTGCGGCGGGACTGCAAAACACTCCTGCGCGTGTTCAAGGAGACGACGGGTATGAAGCCCAAGATGTGGGGCGATTCCATTGTCGGCTTTGGGGAGTACACCTACTATCGCGCCAATGGCGATGAAGGCGTGTTTCTCGCCTGCGGTTTCAGCCCGCGCAAAAGCGGCCCCACGCTGTACATCATGCCAGGCTACTCGGACTATCAGGCGCTGCTGGAAAACCTGGGCCCCCACCGACTCGGCAAATCCTGTCTGTATCTTAAATCACTCGAGGGCATCGACCTGAAGATCGTCGCCAAGTTGATCAAGCTCGGCTTGAAGGATCTGCAGAAAACGCACTCGACGAGTTACTAGGACGCCTCATCAGGGGCAATCATCCTCAATGCCAAGCGGATCAGCCGCCACCCCAAAGACCCATCGGCTGAGGCCACGTTCGTAGCCTCCGCGGTGGTATCTCAGGTACCCTCGCAGGATGCCCACTCATGCCAACAATGATCACCGCTGGTTGCTCTGGGTACTGGCCGTCGCCATGCTGTCGCTGCAGAACATGGAGGTGCTCACGGTGGGCTCCCTGGCCGATAATCTGGCCAATTCGCTGGAAATCACCGATGCTCAGGTCGGCGCCATTTTCGGTGCCTATGCGCTGTTTTACGCGCTGATGAACATTCCGGCCGGCCTCGCCTTTGGCCGCTTTAAGGCGACTCATATTCTGGCCCTCGCCTGTGCGTTGTTCGCCGCGGGGAATCTGATCTTTGCCAGCGCTGAAACCACCGCAATGGCCTATACCGGGCGCATGCTGACGGGGGTTGGCGGCGGGCTGTTTTTTCTCGGCTATGTCGCGATCAGTGCCGCCAGCTTCAGCCCAGCGCTGTTTGCCACCATGTTCGGCGTATGCCAGCTAGTGAAGTTTTTGTTGGCCATGCTGGTCCTCGCCCTCATGCCACTGTTTTTTCAGCTCGGCGGAGACTGGCGGATTTACTTTTACTTCGTTGGCCTGATCTTCCTGCCGTTTATACCCATTCTACTTTGGGCCGGCCGGTCGCTACCCGATCCAGAATCGCCCGCAGGCGCTGACAGGCTGCGCTCAATCTGGAATGACCTGGTTGAGGTGTGCCGAGATCCGCAGATTCTGCGAATTGTACTCATCGGGTTCCTCGCCTCGGCCGGTGTGATGGCATTCGGCGGCCTCTGGTACTTACCCTTTGCCCAGGACACGGGTTTCCCTTCGCGGGATGCAGACAACCTGGACTCCCTGTTGATGCTCTGCCTCGGTCTGGGTATGACGGCGGCTGGCTGGCTCTCCGATCGATTGCAGCGCCGCAAAGTATTGCTGGTCATCGGTCTGGTGATGACCGCCCTCAGTATGCTGGGCCTGATCCTTTGGGTGGACCCTCCGCTGGTGGTGGAAGCCGTTCTCGTCACCGTCATGGCCGTTTCGGGCGCCGCCTACTTTGTGTTGTTGTACGTCATGACCAAAGAGTCGGTCCCCGCCCGACTCGCAACGGCAGCGTCTGGCGTGGTCAATACGGCCGTGTACGTTGGACTGGCACTGCAGCAGTACCTACCTGGCTGGATTCTCAATGTGTCCGGCGCGCCCGACCGCGGTGCTGCGCACACGCCGGTGCTGGATTACCAGATCGCCCTGATGATTTATCCGCCAGCGGTTTTGATCAGCCTGCTGTTTGCCTGGACACTGAGGGAGACTGGCAGCAACGCTGAGCGGCTTTGAGGTGAGTCCGTATGCGCACAGAGAGCTTGCGTGGCCTGATCATAGTTTCAGGAGATGTGTTGCCGAAGGCGGGACTTAACGCCACACGGCCAGTGCCGCTCGTACGGCCACGTACCAATCAATGGCTTCAAGAGAGATGGTGCCGAAGGCGGGACTTAACGCCACACGGCCAGTGCCGCTCGTACGGCCACGTACCAATCAATGGCTTCAAGAGAGATGGTGCCGAAGGCGGGACTTGAACCCGCACGAGCAAAGCTCACTACCCCCTCAAGATAGCGTGTCTACCAATTCCACCACTTCGGCAATTCTGAGGCACTCAGTCCAGGGTCGGAAGATCGTCCCCGCGGTTGCCATTGTCGCCACCGATGGACGGCACATCGCCATCCACCGACGGCAAGTCGTCGTCCATCGCGGGCGCGGCGGGCTGCGATTCAACCGCCGGAGTCACGGATTGAGTCTGAACCGGGATGTCCAAGCCAAGATCGTCGACGACACCCGATTTCTGGTTGGCCACCATCGCCAGACCGAAGCTGGTCGCAAAAAACAGCGCCACCAACCAACCGGTCGCTTTGGTCAGCACGTTACCGCTGCCGTCGCTGCCGAACAGGGTTTGTGAAGCACCCGCGCCGAAGGACGCACCCATGTCGGCGCCCTTGCCCTGCTGCAGCATGATCAGCCCGATGATCGCGAGCGCCGTGATCAGGTGTACGATCAGAATAATCTGTTCCATGACTGCCGTCCCTCCGCGGGACTTTCTGCGTTCTGTTAACGACCCGCTAAACGCTGGCGGCCGCGGCGACAATCGCCTGAAAATCCTCTGCTTTTAATGCGGCACCCCCCACGAGGGCGCCGTCGATATCCGCCTGGGCAAACAGCTCACCGGCGTTGTCTGGCTTCACGCTCCCGCCGTAAAGTATGCGCGTCGCCTGGGCATCCACTCCCGCTTGGCCCGCCAGGGCATCTCGTATGCAGCGATGCATGGCCTGAGCCTGTTCCGGGCTCGCTGTGAGACCCGTGCCGATAGCCCATACCGGCTCATAGGCGATCACCAGGCTTGCCAGGTCGGCCTCGGTCTTCAGGGCGCCGGCCAGCTGTTCCTGCACCACCGCCTCGGCGCGATCCGCTTCCCGTTGCTCGCGGGTCTCGCCGACGCAAACGATGGGCGCCAGGCCTGCCTCAACCGCGGCGGCCAGCTTGCTCGCGACATCGGCATCGCTTTCGGCATGGTACTGACGCCGCTCGGAATGCCCGAGTATCACCCACTGGCAGCCTAAATCCGCCAGCATGGGCGCCGCGACTTCGCCGGTGTAGGCACCCGCAGCAACAGCGCTGCAACCCTGACCACCCACCCCGATGCCGCTGCCCGCACTGGCCGTGATGACCTGCGCCAAATGCACATAGGTGGGACAAACCACCACCTCAACGGACGCGGGCGCAGGCGCTGCCAGCAGTGCGTCGATCAGCTGATCCACGCTGGCTCGGGAGCCGTGCATCTTCCAGTTACCCGCTACCAGCCGCTGGCGCATTCAGTCCTCCCGGCAAAAAAGCGGCCGCAATGGTAGCTGAGAACCCAGGTGCATACAAGGCAAGCGCTGGCTCCTAGGCCAGTGCCTTGTCGACCACGGCGGCCAATTCTGAACACAATTCCTGTACCTGCAGGGCCTGTTCACCCTCTACCATGACCCGCACCTTGGGCTCGGTACCCGAAGGGCGCAGCAGCACCCGGCCTCGGTCACCAAGGCGGCCCTCCACAGCCTCAACCGCGGAGTGAATCTCGGGATGACAGGTCAGGTCCACCTTGCCCTTCACGCTCACATTGATCATGGTTTGCGGAAACATGGTGACGCCGGCGCGCAGGCTCGCCACATCGCCGTCGGCCGCCCGCACGGCCATCAATACCTGCAGAGCGGCAACGATACCATCACCGGTGGTGGTGACGTCGGCGCAAATGATGTGACCAGAGGATTCCCCCCCCAGCACCCAGCCGTTGGCTTCCATGAGGGCCTTCACGTAGCGGTCACCCACCTTGGCTCTGGCGAACTGCAGACCGGCCTCTTTGAGAGCCAACTCCAGACCGAGATTGGACATTTGCGTACCGACGACGCCCGCATCGGATCGACCCACCGCCAGTCGATGCATGGCGATGATGTACACCAGCTCGTCGCCATCGATCAGCTCTCCCTGACCATCGACCATTAGCACGCGATCGCCGTCACCGTCAAAGGCGATGCCCAAATCCACGCCCTGCGCCCGCACCAGGTCCGACAACGCCGCCATGTCGGTGGAGCCAACACCCTGATTGATATTGAAGCCGTCCGGCTCTACGCCGAGGGTCGTCACCTCTGCGCCCAATTCCCGCAAGACACTGGGCGCAATGTGATAGGTCGCGCCGTGGGCGCAGTCCACCGCAATCCGCAGGCCGCGCAAACTGAAACCCTCGGGGACGGTGGACTTGCAGAACTCCGTATAGCGACCGGCGGCATCGTCCACCCGAACCACCTTACCCAGATCCCGCGACTGCACGGGGGAGAGTTCCAGTTCCAGTTCATCTTCAATCGCGGCTTCCAACTCGTCGGGCAGCTTGGATCCGTCGGCTCCGAAAAACTTGATGCCGTTGTCGTAGAAAGGATTGTGGGACGCACTGATGACAATACCGGCGTCGGCATTCTGGGTGCGGGTCATCAGCGCCACCGCAGGGGTGGGCATGGGACCGAGCAGTTTCACATCGACACCCGCCGCCACCAGGCCCGCCTCCAGTGCAGATTCGAACATATAGCCGGATACCCGCGTGTCCTTGCCGATGATGACCAGGCAGCGCCCGCCGTCTTTTGTTTCGCGAGCAAACACCCGGCCTGCGGCCCAACCCAGTTTGAGCATGAAGTCCGGTGTAATAGGAAAGTCACCGACCGCGCCGCGAATGCCGTCCGTGCCGAAATAACGTCTAGTCATTGCCCCCCAACTCCCGCATGGCCTGCCACATGGCGAGTGCATCCGCCGTCGCAGCCACGTCGTGCGTTCTTATTATTGCGGCACCACCCTGGGCCGCCAACAGCGCCAGCGCCACGCTGGCGGGTACTCGCTGATCCACCTCCCGGCCCAGCAGCTTACCGATCATGGACTTGCGCGACAGGCCTGCCAGTATCGGCAAGCCATGTCTTGCCAATTGCGGCAAGCCCCTAAGTAACTGCATATTGTGCGCCACTGTCTTGCCGAAGCCAAATCCGGGGTCCAACACTATGCGCTGGCGCACAATACCGGCCGATTCGCAGGCGCTAACCCGGTCGACCAGGAAGTCGCCCACCTCCGCCACCACATCGCCATACTGGGGAGCATCCTGCATGTTGCCCGGCTCGCCCTGCATGTGCATCAGGCAAACCGGCAGTTCGGTCGCCGCGGCGGCCTGCAGTGCGCCCTCTCGACGCAGAGCCCGCACATCGTTGATCAGTCCCGCTCCCATTGCGGCCGCCTCGGTCATCAGCTCAGGCGAACTGGTGTCGACGGACACAATCACGTCCAGTTCCGCTGCGATGCCCTCGATGACCGGCAATACACGATCCATCTCCTGCTGGATCGAGACCGCGGCGGCGCCGGGCCGCGTGGATTCGCCGCCTATGTCCAACAGCGCGGCGCCTTCCGCGGCCATACTGCGGGCGCGATCCATCGTCAGGTCCAGATCCAGAGAGGCGTCCCGGTAAAGGGTACCACCGTCAGAAAACGAGTCGGGAGTGGTGTTGATCACGCCCATCAGCTGCGGACGCGACAAATCCAGGGGCCGGCCGGCACAGCGGAGGGCAGTCACTGGATCGGGCTGAAGGGAATCCACTGGCGGGCGTGTGGGGCTGAGGCTGCCCCGAGTCGAGGCAGCGGCGGGATCAATGTTCCCCCGCCGGGCCTCCGATGGGGTTACCCGTGTCTTCCGGGTCGGGTGACACATCGGGTTGAGGCGGCGCGCCGCCATCGTTGGAACCGCCCCAGTCGGCCGGTTCACGCGGCTCACGGCCTTCCATGATGTCATCAATCTGATCGGAATCGATGGTCTCGTAAGTCATGAGAGCCTCCGCCATCAGGTCGAGCTTGTCGCGATTTTCCTCCAGCAGACGCTGCGAGGTCTGGTAGCACTCGTCTATGATGCGACGCACTTCCTGATCGATCTGTGTCGCCGTTTCGTCAGAGATGCCCTGATGGGGCTGCGCCGCGCTGCGACCGAGGAATACTTCCTCGCTTGCGTCGTCGTACATCAGCGGACCCATTTTTTCCGACAGTCCCCACTGGGTAACCATCTTGCGCGCGATTTCGGTGGCACGCTGAATGTCGTTCGACGCCCCCGTGGTGATTCCCTCCGCGCCAAGCGTCATCTCTTCCGCAATACGCCCGCCGAACAGGCTGCAGATCTGGCTGATGATGTGGCGCCGGCTGTGACTGTAGCGATCCTCTTCGGGCAGAAACATGGTCACACCCAGGGCGCGGCCCCGGGGAATGATGCTCACCTTGTAAACCGGATCGTGCTCCGGCACCAGGCGGCCAACGATGGCGTGCCCGGCCTCGTGATAGGCGGTATTACGCTTCTCGGCCTCCGACATCACCATGGACTTGCGCTCGGCACCCATCATGATTTTGTCCTTGGCCAATTCAAACTGTGTCATGCCCACGGTGCGCACGGCGGCCCGCGCCGCAAACAACGCGGCCTCGTTGACCAGGTTGGCCAGATCGGCACCAGAGAAGCCCGGCGTGCCGCGAGCGATCTTGGCGGGTTCAACGTCTTCCGCCAGCGGCACCTTGCGCATGTGCACTTTGAGAATCTGTTCGCGGCCACGGATGTCGGGCAGCCCTACCACAACCTGACGGTCGAAGCGTCCGGGACGCAGCAGAGCCGGGTCCAGCACGTCCGGCCGGTTGGTCGCGGCAATCACAATGACGCCGTCGTTCACTTCAAAGCCGTCCATCTCCACCAGCAGCTGGTTCAGAGTCTGTTCCCGCTCGTCGTGGCCACCGCCCAGCCCCGCACCCCGGTGGCGACCGACGGCGTCGATCTCGTCGATAAAGATAATACAGGGAGACTGTTTCTTCGCCTGGTCAAACATGTCTCGCACGCGGGAGGCACCGACACCGACAAACATCTCTACGAAGTCGGAACCTGAGATGGAGAAAAACGGCACCTTCGCCTCGCCGGCAATGGCCTTGGCGAGCAGCGTCTTACCGGTTCCGGGCTGGCCGACCATCAGCACGCCGCGCGGTATCCGACCGCCCAGCTTCTGGAAGCGGCTCGGGTCGCGCAGGAATTCGACCAGTTCCTGAACATCCTCTTTGGCTTCATCTACTCCCGCCACATCGGCGAAGGTGGTGGTGATCTGGTCTTCGCCCAGCAGCCGCGCCTTGCTCTTGCCAAAGCTCATGGGGCCACCTCGGCCACCCGCACCGCCCTGCATCTGCCGCATGAAGAACATGAACACGGCGATGATGATGAGAATCGGGAAGCTGGCCACCAGCAGCTGCGTCCACACGCTCTGCTGTTCGGGCTTCCGCCCTTCCACCACCACATTGTGCTCCAGCAGGTCATCAATCAGCTTGGGATCTTCGACCATGGGCCGGATGGTCTCGAAGCGGGAGCCATCGTAACGCTCGCCGGTGATGGTGAGGCCGTCCACTACGACCTTCTTCACCTGATCGGACTGGATTTCCCGTATCAAGTCAGAGTAGCCCACCTGTTCCGGGCTGTTTTGCATGTTGAAGTTGTTAAACACCGACAGCAGGACCGCCGCGATGACCAACCAAAGCAGAAGATTCTTCACCATATCATTCAACGCTGTAACCTCTCCCGGTAACGCAAGGCCGCGGGGGCCTACCGTGGGCGGCGCGCAGGCACCCCAACAAGGGTCCTGACAGCCTGTACTCCTTCATTGTTTGGCCGGCTCAGGCGTACCACCGGCGGGAAAACTGGTTGGAAATTCCGTGACTTACGGCCATTAGTCTGGGCAATCTCAACGCCTGCCTGACAATGTACACTAGTTGGGGCCATCACTCCACGTTTCAAGGGTCACCGGACGTTCACACCTCTCGCAGTCCCTGAGCAACCAGATACACTTCTCTGGACCTGGGTCGGGAGGCTTTGGGCTTGCGGGTATGTACGCTGGAAAACGCCATTCGGGTCTCTTTCATCAAGGCATCGAAGCCCTCCCCCTGGAACACTTTGGCGACCAGCGTGCCGCCGGGCGCCAGCGTTCGGCGGGCCAGATCCAGAGCGAGCTCCACCAGATACATGGCGCGCGGTTGATCGACCGCCGACAGGCCGCTCAGGTTGGGGGCCATATCTGACAGCACAACGTCCACCGGGTCGCCGTCGAGCCGCTCGAGCAGCGCCTCAAACACGGCGTCTTCGGTGAAATCTCCCTGCACGAATTCGACCCCGGCGAGGCTGTCCATCGGCAGGATATCCGACGCCAGCACCCGCCCGTGGTGCCCTACCATTTCCGCCGCGACCTGTGACCAGCCACCGGGCGCACTGCCCAGATCCAGTACCCTCATGCCCGGTTTCAACACCCGATCACGCTGCTGTATCTCCAGCAGTTTATAGCAGGCACGGGAGCGATAACCCTCCCGCTGAGCCTGCTGCACATAGGGGTCGTCTCGGTGCTCTTTTAACCATGCCTTGCTGGAGGAACGCTTTTTCGCCATGGATGCCATTCCGGTTTCTCTGCGGGGTGCGCTTGTGTAGAATGGCCGCCCCGCCGACCATCGGCATTGTACCCGACTCCCGGCCCGCAGCGGGCTGGCCACGGCGCCCCCAACCTGCAAACGAGACCAGCATGAGCAAACCCGCAGCGCACACCACCAAACAGCTGCGCGCCATCGGCCACAAACTCAAGCCTGTGGTGACGGTCGCCGGCAACGGGCTCAGCGATGGCGTTTGTGCGGAAATCGACCAGGCCCTGAATCGGCATGAACTGATCAAGGTGAAGCTCGCCGTCGGCAGCCGCGAGGCACGTCAGTCGGTGACGGTCGAACTGGCCGAACGTGCCGGCGCCGAGATCATTCAGCAAATCGGCAACGTCGTACTGATCCTGCGCCGCTGCGAATCTCCTGATCCCAAACTCTCCAACCTGATCCGGCCGCACTGAGCGCCTGCGGTATTCCTCCACGCCGCGCTTGTGGTGGTTATTGATAATTATTATCATTTCGGGCTTTTGTCAGCCGGATTGCCGCCCTATGATGCTCAAGCGTTACACCCTGGCCCTACTGGTGCTTGCCACCTGCCCTGCCCTTGCCCAGTCACCAACCGCGGACGAAGATCCGGATGCCGCCGCCGAAGCCCAGCGCCTGGAGGAAATCTTCGTGTTCGGCCGTCTGTCCGATTTTTCGGCACTGAAAAGCGCGATCCCCATTATGGAGACAGCGCGTTCCATCAGCATTGAGACCGAGCGGCAGATCATCGACAAGGGCGCTCTGGACCTGGGCGACACGGCCAGCTACACCGCCGGTGTGACCGCCAACCCCTTTGGACTGTCAACGCGCATCGACACCATTTTCGTTCGCGGTCTGGAAGTGCCCCTTTACCGCGACAGCCTGCAGTCTCTGTTTGGCAACTACAACAACGCACGCCCGGACGTGTACACCGTTGAACAGGTCGAAATCCTCAAAGGCCCCACCTCCGTACTGTTCGGCAAAGGCTCCCCCGGCGGGCTGGTGAACGCCATCAGCAAGCGCCCCCGGGATGAATACCGGCACGAAATCGTCGCCGAGTACGGCAACTACGATCGCCAACAGATCGGCGTGGATTCCACTGGCCCGCTGACCGACTCCGGTGACTGGCTGTATCGCGCCGTTGCCTTATACCGGGATACCGACACTCAGGTGGACGAGGTGTTCGAGAAAACCCTGGTGCTGTTCCCGTCCGTCTCCTGGCGACCCTCCGACGTCACCGAGCTGACACTGCTGATCAACTACACGGATACGGAAGGCGATACCGCGTCTCAGTTTCTGCCCATCGAGGGCACGCTGGAACCGGCCCCCAACGGCGAACGCCTTGATTTTGACGTCTATCTGGGCGATCCGAACTTCAACCGATTCGACACCAAAACCACCTCTATTACGCTGCTGGGCAACCACGAACTCGACCCGGACTGGCGACTGGAACTCACCAGCCGCTATACCGACGGTGAAGCAAAGTACCGACAGGCCTGGCCATCCTTTGTCGTGAACCCGCCGGTTCGGTACGCCTTCAACCCCGACGGCAGCCTGTACAAGAACGGCACGGTACCGCGCGAGTGGTTCATCGGCGACGCCACGTCCGAACAGTGGGCGGCGGACGTTCGCCTACACGGGTCCATCAACACAGGCCCGCTGGACCATCAGCTGATGATCGGCGCTCAGTACCAGGACGTCACCAACACGGAAGAAGGCCTCAACCGATTTGCCTACGGCTATAACTTCATCACCGGCCAGCCTGACAACACCGTCGGCGACACCTTTTGGATCAATGTGTTTGATCCCCAGTACGGCACCGTGCCAACGGTGGAAGAACTGGGCGGCATCGTGCAGCAACCTGACACCGATAGCGAAGATCTGGGCGTCTACGTCAGCGATCAGATCAGTCTCGACGGCTGGACCATCACCCTGGGGCTGCGCTACGACGATACCGAAACCGACGCCGGCGCCGGCAAGCAAAGCGACGACGAACTGAGCGCCGGCGCCGGTGTACTGTATCGCTTCGACAACGGCCTGGCGCCCTACATCAGCTACGCAGAATCCTTTGAGCCAGTGATTGGCGACAATGGTCTGGGAGCGCCGCTGAAACCACAGAAAGGCGAACAGCTTGAAATCGGTCTGAAGTACGAGCCGGAAAATTTTCCCGCCCTCGTCACCCTGGCGTGGTTTGATCTGGAGGAATCCAACCTGCCGGACCCGCAGTCGCTGCCGGGTTTCTTCGAACAGCAGACCGGCAAATCCAACATCACCGGCGCCGAACTGGAGGCACAGATGCGGTTGGGTGACGTCACCGTGGAAATCAATGCCAGCGTTCTGGATACCGAAGACCCTAACGGCTTTCACCTGGCGAGCGTGCCGGAAGAGCAAGCCTCCAGTTGGGTCGGCTGGCGACCACAGGGCAATCTGCTGGGTTTCAAGGCCGGTGCCGGCGTGCGCTACACGGGCAGTTCCTGGGACGGTATCGACGCAATCAAGACGCCGTCCTACACCCTGGGCGATCTGATGCTGGGTTGGGAGTTCGAGCGCTGGGATGCGCAGCTTAACGTGCGCAACATCACGGACAAAGAGTTCTACGCCACCTGCCTCGCACGCGGCGACTGCTTTGTCGGCAAGTCGAGAACCATCGTCGCCAGTGTGAAGTATGTGTTTCAATAACGCTTTTATTGCGGAATCGGCATCTCAATGGACTTTGCAGGCAGCACCTTACTGATCGCCGGCGCCTTGGGGGCTGGTGGCGCCGGCATTGTGTCGCTGCGCTACAGCTGGCGGCGGCGCTCGGCCGCCGGGCGCCTCGCACTGACACTCGGCTGGTCCGCGCTGCTGCTGTGCCTGTTTGCGTTCAGCGCCGCCTTTGGCAGTGAGTTTGGCATCAGCTACGCGCTTGCCTGGATCGCACTGTGCGCTTTCCTGGTGGTTGCCAGCAACCGTGAGGTTCGCCCCCCGGCCAGCGACTCGCCCGGGCTGACCGGACACGGCAGCGGCCGTTTGTACAAATGGCTGGTATTCATCGCCGCAGGCCCATTAGCAGGCATCGCCACCGCACAACTTACCCTGTTGGTGTGCATGCTGTTGCCGGCCACTCGCACCACACAGGTAGCAATCGCCGTGGTACTGTTTCCGCTGTTGTGGGCCTGCGCGGCGTTCTGGATTACCGCCGCGCGCCTGCCCGGTCGCGCTTCGCTCGGCTGTGTGGCCTGTGCCCTGGTCGCCACCGGCGCCCTGCATCTGATGAGGTGAGCCCGTGTCCATGACTCTGCCTCCCGCTCTGGTTCGTCGCTCGCTGGACGCGCACTCCGCCATTGGCCTGGTGGTCGGCGCCCTCATGTATCTTATTTGTCTCACCGGTACACTGGCTGCACTCGCGGAGAGCTTCGAACGCTGGGAGCAACCGCTGATCGAAGAGATGCAGACGCTGCCCGACGCGGCGCTCAGCCAGGCGCTACAGCAGTACCGCGCCCATCGGGCTTTAGCGGCAGGCGACGCCGCCCCGCTACCCGAATCCATCTGGCTCATACTGCCGACCGAGGCCATTCCTCGCATGCACCTGTCCGATGGTTCCGACGAGTGGTTTACTGACCGCCAGGGAAACTTTCTCGAGCCACCTCAGGCTACCTGGACAGAGATGCTGCGTCATCTGCACATTAAACTGCTGCTGCCGGACAACATTGGCTTCACCCTGGTCAGCGCGCTGGGGGTTATGCTGCTGGCGTTGATCATCTCCGGCCTGCTGGCGCATCCTCGACTGTTCCGCGACGCGTTCAAGTTTCGCCGCGGCGGCGCCCGGCGTCTGGAACAGGCTGACCTGCACAATCGTCTGTCCGTCTGGGGCCTGCCCTTTCATCTGATGATTGCCATCACCGGGGCTTTCTACGGCCTCGTTGGTGTGCTGGTCATCTCCGCAGCCGCCATTTTTTACGGCGGCGATCACAACGCGCTGTTTGAGGAGGTCTATGGCCCCGACCCGGTGCTGGATGCTCCGGTGCAGGCTGTCGACCCCGCACGGGCAATGCAAAATCTGCGCTCGGTGGCACCCGACGCGTCGCCTCTGTATCTGGTGGTCCACAACATCGACAGCCGCGCGCAGTTCATGGAAATCGCCGCAGCCCTGCCCGGTCGACTCGCCTTTTCTGAAATTTATCGCTTCGACGCAGCGGGCCATTTCCTCGGCGATCAGGGGCTCACCTCAGGGCCCTGGGGCAGGCAGTATCTGTACTCGCTGTACCGCATCCACTTCGGCTACTTCGGCGGCTATCTAACGCGCGTCATCTGGGCCCTGCTCGGTCTGTCCTTGACGGTGGTCAGCGCCACAGGCGTCAACATCTGGCTGGCACGTCGGGGCAAAGGCGACTGGGCGGATCATGCCTGGATCGGCGTGGTGTGGGGTCTGCCCGCGGCACTCGCAGCCTCCGCACTGGCCAGCCTCGCCTGGCAGCTGTCACCGGAATGGACGCTCGCGGCCGTCTGGTTGGGAAGCTTGGGCTTTTGCCTGTGGCGCAAATCCCTGGCCGGCTGCCGACAGTTGCTGCAGACACTCAGCGGGGTGCTAATGATCGGCATCGCACTCTGGCACTGGCTGTCGTTCAGTTCTTGGGCCGCCGTCGGCGACTGGATCAATGTGGGATTGCTGATCGGCGGTGTCGTGTTGCTGGTGATGGGGCTGCGACGCAGTGCAGACCGAACGGTGGCCACCTCCTCGGCCGTGTGACGTTCCTCTTCTTCGCGTTGCCGCTCACACGGACGTTCGCTAACATGCCCGCAAGCGGGTATCGGGGCAATCTCTATGGGTACAGTGCTTGAATTTCCAAGCAAGCGAGCACAGGGGCTGGCGTTCCTCGATGACCAGATGCGTCTGCTGCTGCAGCGCAAGGGCGCCGATGACCAGTTGATTGACTTCGCACTGACTCAGCTCAAGCAAATCTACGAACGCGTCCACGACGCGGAACAATACAGTTTTTCGGTCACTTTGCCGGATGGTTTGAGCGAACAACAGCGAGATAGCCTGGCGCAACAGATCAACGGTGGCCTGGAAAACATTCGCCGAGAGAATCACAGCCTGACGCTGGAACTACTGGCGGAACTGGTGCTAGCACAGGTGACGCTGTTCCAACTACAGCGCACGGATTAGACGCCGCCTATTTGCCCCGGATCTAGGGAACGTAAATCAGAAAGTAGTACCCCGCCAGCCCCATGCCCACGGTCACCACCAGCACCTGCGACCACCTGGACCCGCGTTGCATCGCCAACCATCCTTGCGTCCAACTGGTGCGCGGCTGGGTATCCCGCGACGCCCGGGCCGCGCTGATTGCGCGCAGGCCGAACAGATACACACCGCTGACAGCCAGCGCGCTGAGGGCGGCGCCGAACAGAAACCAGATCAAACGCGTCCAGAAACCGCCGAAGGTGCCAAAGTGCAGAGGGTCCGCGGCTTCCGAGATGCGATGGTGGACATTCAACTGGGTACCGACGCGCTGCTGAACCGCCTCGCCGCTGGCATTGTCAAACACCACGGCGTTGGCCCTGGGTCGCACCAGCCAGGCCTGATACTGACCCTGTATCTTGGTCATGCCCGGTTCCGACAGCTCAAAGACAATTTGCTTGGTCCGAAACTCCGGCCACTCCTGTTCGACTTGTGCCAACAGGTCATTCAGCTCTGCGCCGCCCGGCGTGGCAACAAAGGTTTCACTCGCCGCCGGCAACGGCGGATAGCTGGCACGCAGGCCCCACTGCTCAGCGAGATACCAGATACCGGTGACGCCCATCAACAGGAGAAACCACAGACTCCATACGCCCAGCAGTCGGTGCCAATAGCCCCACTCCACACGCTGCACCTTGACCGCAGTTGACTTGCCGTGCGCGCCTCGCGGCGGCAGACGGAAAAACCCCGCCCACCAGCGTCGATAGATGTAAAAGCTGCTCACCAGGGACACCAGCAGGGGCAGTGACAACAGCCCGACGATACTCACACCCCAGGCAACGGGCAGATTCAAGTGCCGATGGATTTGTCGAAAGAATCGTCGCCAGTTGTTCCAACGGCCGATGCCGCGCACCTTGGCGGTGGCTGGATCGACAAAAATACGAAAGCGTGGATTGTCTTCACTGCGGGCAATAACCTCGGCGTTGACCCAGGGCGCCGCTGGCGCGTCAAGCGACAGAATCTCCGCTTGCGGGTAGGCTGCACGTGCACTATCCAGCATGCCGCCCCAATCGTAGTCACGGACCACTTCGCCGTGATGACGCATCTGCGGCGTTGCGAGCCAGTCTATTTCCAGCGATACCGTCGCGAGCGTGCCGGTCACGAGCACGAAACTCAGTAAAATTGAACACTGCAGTCCGAACAGGCTGTGCCAGGCAAACCACTGTCGGCGCGCCGGCACCCTGGCCACCTAGCTCTGAAAGTCGTAGCGCACCTGAAATACAAACTCGCGACGCGCTCCAGGGAAATGGCCGGTGCGTTCCTGAAACCCACTCACCGCGTAGGTTTTGCTACCCGGTCTGGGTCCTGGTCGTCGGGCACATCAATGTCGATGGGTGGCAGCACGTCCTGGTTTTGAAAGATCGTGC
>JBCCYE010000028.1:0-50307 GCA_039190425.1 Pseudomonadota bacterium
ATATAGATAAGCATATTAAAGTTAGATAGCACTTTAATTCCCTGGGTTTATAAGTACTGCCCAGCGCGAATGCCGCTGGGTCGAAGTGGTGGGTCTCCGCCAGCCCCTGGACAGCAAACTAGACCAGAGCCGGTAGACTGGGTGCGCTGCCTGGCCGAATGACGTTGGATGGTGGCAGCGCTACTGCGCATACTGTATAAGCGTGCTGTCAAAGTCTCCGGAGGAAGCCCATGTTGTCTGTACAGGAATTGTCTGACCGCCTTGAGATTCAAGATTTGGTATTTCACTACGCCGATCTGGTCGACAGTCGTAAGTTCGAGACGCTGCGCACCGAAGTCTTTACGACAGATGCCCACATCGACTACAGCGCCATGGGGGGCAGCAAAGGTGATGTCGACAGCACAATAGACTTTCTGAAGACCGCACTTACAGAAGAGACTTTTCCCAACACGCAACACCTAAATGCCAACGTTCAGGTCACTGTACAGGGTGATACGGCTCAGGGAAAAGTGATGTGTTTCAATCCGATGGAGATGGGAACGGGGGATGGAAAAACCGCGCTTATGCTGCTGGGGCTCTGGTACGTTGATGAGTACCGACGCACTGAACAGGGCTGGCGTATTTGCAGGCGGGAGGAGGTCAAAAGCTGGGTGTTCAACGCACCGGCGGGATCGCTCCCCTGAGTGCAGCGTAAGTCAGTCCTGCTGTGAGCCCTCCGGCTTCTTGGTCGGCATCGGCCGGTAGTCTAGTTCCAGTTTCAGAACGGCTTCTTGTAGGCGGGCCTCCAGTTCCTCCAGATGCAGCCGACCCATTTTGGACGCGTAGTAGCCGCGCACCTGTTCGACCGATGACAGGCTTTCCTCCAGCAAGACATAGCCGCGTTCGGTGAGCCGAACATCCCGTGCGCGTTTGTCGCCTCGATCAACTCCACGAGTTACGTAACCCAGTCTCTCTAACTCTTTGAGCATTTTGCCCATCGCCTGTTGGGTAACCTGCGCTTTATCGGCGAGTTCGGTGACTCGGACGGCGCCGAGGCCAAGATTAGCAAAGACGGCGAGGTGGACGGGTCGAATATTGACGTAGCCGCGCTCCGTCAATGCATCGGCGATGCGGCGCTCATAGTCTCTGGAGAACTCCCGTAGTAGCCTCGCGAGATTGCTCGATAACTGAAGGGCGACGTCACGGTGGCCCTCCTGTGCTGACTTATTCACCTGGTCCTCCAACATTGGCTGGGCTGGTGTTGGACCCACTGTGGGTCCTTTGAGTCAGATCCGTCTGTCTTGGGAATTGGGCCACGAACCAGAACTGGAGCGTAGACACACTGATGGCCCAATCTCGCGCTAAACCATCCTCGGTTGCGCAAAAAACGTACAAGTTGTTCAAGTGTAGACCCGATTGCCGCGCTTGCACGGCAAGAGCAGACATTTCTCTTTCCGATTGATTGCCGGGCGCGCGTTTCGTTACCATGCGCAGCATTTGGAGGGCCACCGGCATGGTCAGGATTATCACCTGCAATACCAATGGCATTCGGTCAGCGGCGCGTAAGGGCTTCTTTGACTGGCTAAGCGGTCAGGACGCAGACGTTGTGTGTATTCAGGAGACAAAAGCGCAGGCGCACCAGCTGACCGACCCGACTTTTACTCCGGCAGGCTACCACTGCTACTACAACGATGCAGAAAGAAAAGGCTACAGTGGTACGGCACTGTTCAGTCGAGTAAAGCCCCGCCGCGTGATCACCAAACTTGGCTGGGATCCGCTCGACAGTGAGGGTCGCTACATTCAGGCGGACTACGCCGGGTTGAGTATCATTTCACTGTATATGCCGTCTGGATCGAGCAGTGACGCCGCGCTACAGAAGAAGTTGCGCTTTATGGACACTTTTATGGAGCATATGCGAGCTCTGAGGCGCAAACGACGGCAGTTCATTGTGTGCGCGGACTGGAACATCTGCCACAAAAACGCAGACCTTCGGAACTGGCGTTCCAATCAAAAAAACTCAGGTTTTCTGCCAGAGGAGCGAGCCTGGCTGGACGTTTTGTATGATGAGGTCGGTTATGTCGATGCCTTCCGGGTCATTAATCAGGAGGAAGAGCAGTACACCTGGTGGTCTAACCGCGGTCAGGCGTGGGCAAAGAACGTCGGATGGCGCCTGGATTATCAGGTTATCACACCGCGGCTGGTCGATGCGGTTCGAGAGGCTGAGATCTATAAAGCGAAACGTTTTTCAGATCACGCGCCGCAGATTATGGAATACGATCTGGCACTGACTGACTGAAAGCATGCATTGCGGCATGCCTTGAAAAACGCTACATTACCCGCGTTTTTCCGCACCGACGCCAGCCCCAGACAGCGAGAATAGTCCATGAGTTTGCTTATACCCAGTGCCCATGCTCAAGCCGCAGGACAAAGCCCCCAAGGGGGAGAACTGTTTCAGATACTCTTCCTCGTCGGGCTGTTTGTTCTGTTTTACTTCATCGCTATTCGCCCCCAGCGAAAGCGCCAAAAAGAGCATGCGGAATTGGTATCGGCCCTAAACAAAGGTGACGAGGTCGTCACCAGTTCCGGCATTCTCGGCAAGGTAACGGCCCTGGACGACAACTATATGGTGCTGAGCGTTGCCAACAATGTCGAGATGAAGTTTCAACGCGTTCATGTTCACGCCGTACTACCTAAAGGCACGTTGAAGTCCATCAACTGAGGATGGCGCTGGTCTACCCAAATCGAACAGACCTGGCGCAAACGCCAACCCCACTGCAGCATCTTAAGCGCGCTACCCAGCGATGGGGATGCGGCAAGCGAATATGGATGAAACGTGACGACCTGACCGGCTGTGCACTCAGCGGGAACAAGGTGCGTAAACTCGAGTTCATCACAGCGTATGCCCTTGACAACGGGTATGACACGTTGATCACCTGTGGGGGCATTCAGAGTAACCATGCTCGCGCAACGGCCTTGGCTGGGGCTGCATTGGGTCTGCACGTGCACCTTTTGCTACGAGGCGATTCACCCGAGGACGCGGAGGGTAATCTGCTGATGGATTATCTGGCGGGGGCGACGGTTGAATGTATACCCCGCAAGCAATATTTCAGTCAGCTGCGCGTCCTGTTTGATCGCGTCGAGGAAGACTACGCGCGTCAGAACCGCCGGGCGCTCGCCGTGCCCACGGGTGGCAGCGATGGCATTGGGGTCTGGGGATACATTCTGGCGTGCGAAGAGTTACGGAGTGATTTCCTCACAGCGGGGATAAAGCGGGCCCACGTGGTCAGCGCTACCGGATCCGGAGGCACTCAGGCGGGGCTGACGCTCGGCGCACAAATACACCGCCTCCCCGCCACTGTTTGGGGTATCAATGTTTGCGATGACGAGCGATATTTCATCGACAAGATCGAGGCGGACACAAAAGACTGGCAACGCCGCTATCCCGAGGCGCCTGAGGTTATACCCGATGCCAGAGTGCTCGATGGCTATGTCGGTCGCGGGTATGGCATAGCGGAGCCTGAAATTTTTGATTTGATCGCCGAACTCTGTCGTCTGGAAGGCGTGCTGCTAGATCCTGTTTATACAGCTAAGGCGTTCTCCGGCATGGTGCAGGAAATCGAGAAAGGTCGTTTTGACGACTGCGACGACATTGTGTTCATACACACGGGTGGGATATTTGGCATATTCCCCCAGCGGGACGGTTTCACAGCACTCCAGGCTCGATGATACAGCCTTCAGGAAGATAACATGGAATGGATCGCACTGATCAATGAGCACGCCTGGGGGCCCGTCATGCTGACGCTGCTCCTTGGCACTGGGCTGTATCTGAGCCTGGGCTTGAGGTTCATGACCGTACGACGCATTGGCACAGCGTTTAAGCTGCTGCTGTCCGGAAGCCGGGGTCAGGGGGAGGGCGATATTGCGCCGTTCAGCGCGCTCATGACCTCGCTATCTGCGACAATCGGTACCGGTAACATAGCCGGCGTGGCGACAGCGATCGCGCTTGGAGGGCCCGGCGCTCTGTTCTGGATGTGGATAACTGCCCTGGTTGGTATGGCGACCAAGTACGCGGAAGCCGTTCTGGCGGTACGTTTTAGAGAGCAGGACGAAAACGGGCACTATTCGGGTGGGCCGATGTACTACATCCGCAATGGGCTCCCGGGGCGGTGGCACTGGTTAGCCATCGCATTCGCCATTTTCGGTGGGCTGGCCGGTTTTGGGCTAGCCAACACCGTGCAATCCAACTCAGTGTCACAGGTGTTGCAAGCGGAGTTTGATATACCGCCCTTGATGACCGGTCTGGTTTTGATGGTCCTGGTGGGTGCGGTCATACTGGGCGGTGTCCGGCGAATAGCGCGCGTGGCTACCTGGTTGGTGCCGTTCATGGCGGTAGCTTACGTCGTCATGAGCGTACTGGTCATTGCGCTCAATATTACGGCAGTCCCGGCGGCAGTCTCGACCATCGTTGAAAGCGCCTTTTCACCCGTGTCCGCCATCGGCGGGTTTGCGGGTGCCACCGTATGGGCGGCGATTCGTTTTGGTGTTGCGCGAGGCATTTTTTCCAACGAAGCCGGCTTGGGCAGTGCGCCAATAGCGCATGCTGCGGCCCGTACCCAGGAGCCCGTCCAGCAAGGCATGATCGCGATGCTTGGAACCTTCATAGATACGCTGGTCGTCTGCACCATGACGGGGCTCGTTATCGTTATCATGGATGTTTTGCCAACGGGCATCACCGGTGCCGCGATGACCGCGATGGCATTTGAGCGCGCGCTGCCTGGCGGTGATCTGGTGGTGACCTTTGGTCTCTGCCTGTTCGCCTTCACCACCATGCTCGGTTGGTCTTTCTACGGTGAGCGTTGTGTGGTGTTTCTGTTTGGAACGCGCGCTGTGACCCCTTTTCGTATCCTCTGGGTGCTGGCGGTGCCGGTGGGCACCGTGGTTGAGCTAAACCTGGTTTGGCTGATCGCCGATACATTGAATGCGTTTATGGCGATTCCCAATCTGATTGCGCTGCTACTGCTGGGACCCGTCGTGTTTCGCTTGACACAGGAATACTTCAAGCGGACGAAGCCGGATTAGCGTGGCAGATTGGCTGGACAACGTCGAGGAGTGCGTTGAGCGGACTCTCTCGGAGGTGGGGCCCCATCTCATCATGGCCGCACCGCTCGGGCTGGGCAAACCCGTCCAACTGATGAATGCATTCTATCGTCGGGTGGCAGCCGATTCCTCCCTCTCTCTGCACGTCTACACAGCATTGACTTTAGAGACCCCCGACCCTGCACCGGGCGTTGAAGCCAACCTCTCCGGGCCGATCATCGAGCGCTTGTTTGGCGATTATGAATCGCTGGATTTCAGTAAGGCGCTGATGCGAAACGCGTTGCCGAGCAACATCACAGTCAGCGAGTTTTACTTCCGGGCTGGTTCAATGAAGGGCGTGTCCGCGGCCCAGCAGGCCTATCTCAGCAGCAACTATACGCACGTCGCCCGCGACCTTGCCGCCGCGGGTATCAACGTGGTGGTACAGCTGCTCGCACAGCGGCAGGATGCGGATGGCGCCCGCTCTCTAAGCCTTTCTTGCAACCCGGATGTATCGTTGGAGTTAATGCGCCGGCTGTCCGCAACCGGACGGCGTGTTATGCGCCTGGGTCAGGTGCATGCGGATTTGCCATTCATGACGCGCGACGCACAGCTGGATGAGGCGGCATTCGATCTGGTTGTTGACCACCGGCGGTACGATCGAACACTTTTTGCAGTACCCAATGAGGCTGTCACTGATCGAGATTACGCCTTGGCGCTGCATGCCAGCGCGCTGATAGAGGATGGCGGGACGCTACAAATTGGTATTGGGGCACTGGGGGACGCCGTGGCGCAGGCCTGTATCGTGCGCCACGAGCACAATGATCTTTATGTGGACGCGCTCAGGGCGCTGAGTTACCAGAGCGGTCGTTCTCACCGGCCAGAGCGCTCCGCGCCATGCAGCTTCTCTGAAGGCCTGTATGTGTCGACAGAGATGTTCGTTAACGGCATGCAGCATCTGATCGAACACGACATCGTCAAGCGCAGAGTCTATGACAATCTGATTCTTCAGCAGGGTCTGAATGAGGGCTTAATCGAAGATACTGTCGATGACCGGATGTACGATTACGCCCGAGCCACCGATCTGCTGCCGCGAGTGCTTTCTCCGGCTACCGTGAACGTCGCCCAGTCCTTCGGCTTGCTGCCACCTGAACTTGAGGTGAGAGATGATGAGCTGCGGTTATCAGGCAATTCATTCGTCAACGACCTGGACCAGCCAGAAACACGTGAGGCGGTGTTATCGTCAACGCGCGGACGCCCATTGCAAGGGGGCGCTATTCTGCACGGGGGGTTCTACCTGGGCCCCGCTGATTTTTATCAGAAACTTCGAGATCTGCCTGCGGAGCAGCGTGATCTTATTTGCATGACCGGCGTAGAGCGAACCAACCAACTGCTGCTCGACGTACCGCTGTATACGGCGCAGCGTCGCAAGGCGCGCTTTATCAATACCGGCATGATGGTGAGCCTGTCAGGAGCGGTCACCTCAGACGCGCTGGAAGACGGCACTGTCATTAGCGGCGTAGGGGGGCAATACAACTTTGTCGCTATGGCGCATGAGCTGCCAGATGCTCGCTCTATCCTGTGCATTCGCAGCACACGGGGGTCGGGTCGTTCGTTGGCGTCCAACATCGTTCCGTCGTATGGCCATACCACCATTCCAAAACACTTGCGTGATATTGTCGTGACAGAGTACGGCGTCGCTGATCTGCGTGGACAAAGCGATGCAGAGATTGTACGACGCCTGCTGAATGTGACCGATACGCGCTTCCAGGACGAACTGCTGGCCGTCGCCATCAACAACGGCAAGCTGCCTGAAGACTATCGTGTCCCCGAATTTGCCCGCCACAACACCCCCCAACACATCACCGGTTGCTTGGCGAGCCTTCAGCGCGCCGCACAGATTCCCGACTATCCCTTCGGGACGGATTTGACCGAGCGCGAGATCGCCTTGGCAACCAGCCTGCGCAGCATCCAGGCGCTTTCCGATGATCCTCTGCAATTGTTTGCAACAGCTTTGCGCGCGTTGCTGCATCGAGAGGACGAGGACGCGGCCCGGCCTTTTTTGGAGCGTGTGCAGTTGGAACATCCGGATACTCCCCGCGATTTTCTTCTGCAACAGATGCTGCTTCTGGATCTCGAGCAAAAAGGGCTTTTGAAGGTTCGTTGACGGTCGCGCTGGTAGCACGTGCTGTCTCCCAGTATGCTTGTGGGATGTCAGATGATCTCGACGACAAACTGGTCATAGCCATTTCATCCAGGGCATTGTTTGATCTCAGCGATAGCCACCGCGTGTACGAGGAGGAGGGGCTCTCTGCCTACTCTGCATACCAAGTCGCACGGGAAGATGAACCGTTACAACCGGGTGAAGCCTTTCCTTTGGTTGAAAAGCTGCTGCACCTGAATCAGCGCCTGGGCGATGACAATCAGGTCGACGTGGTGCTGCTGTCGCGCAACAGCGCAGATACCGGATTGCGGGTATTCAACTCGATTCAGCACTATAAGCTGGACATCAGCCGGGCAGCGTTCTGCGGGGGCGAGAGTCCGTGGCGGTACGTCAATGCGTTTGGTTGTCAGCTGTTTCTGTCCAACGAGGCGGAGGATGTTCGATACGCACTGGACTGCGGAGTCGCAGCTGCGACCTTGGTGTCTCGTGGCGTTGGGGATACCGGCAGTAAGCAGTTGCGCTTTGCGTTTGACGGGGATGCGGTGCTGTTTTCAGATGAAGCAGAACAGGTGTTCAAGCGGGATGGGCTTGAGGCCTTCACCGCCAGTGAACAGGCAGCCGCCCGGCAACCACTGGCGGGAGGCCCGTTCAAACCCTTTCTCGCTGCGCTGCATCGACTGCAGCAGGGCTTCCCTCCGTCTGAAGCGCCCATCCGCACCGCTTTGGTGACCGCCCGTTCTGCGCCCGCCCACGAGAGAGTTATCCGCACCCTGCGTGACTGGAACATACGCATCGACGAATCGATTTTTCTTGGTGGTTTGAATAAGACGGAGTTTCTCCGAGCCTATCAGGCGGACGTGTTCTTCGACGACCAGCAGAGCCATTGTGAATCTGCAGGTTCGCACATCACAACGGGTCACGTGCCACACGGAGTCGCCAATTCTTGATCCGCCCGGGTGTATGGCCTAGATGATCCATATTCCCTTAATACTTGGCAAACCCTCCGGGTAATGGCTATTCTTCATAAGGGGCGCGAGACCTAGGCAAGGTGTTCGCCGCGCACAATCCTGGAGGTGGGCATGAAACTGCAGCAGCTGCGCTATATTTGGGAAGTGGCTCACCACGATCTCAACGTCTCCGCAACTGCGCAGAGCCTGTTCACTTCTCAGCCGGGTATTAGCAAGCAGATACGCTTGTTGGAGGACGAGCTGGGCGTTGAGGTATTCGCCCGCTCAGGCAAGCACCTCACTCACGTTACCCCCGCCGGAGAGGCGATACTGCGTACCGCGGGTGAAGTGCTGCGGAAAGTCGAGAGCATTAAGCAGGTTGCCCAAGAGTATTCGAATGAAAAAAAGGGGGCTCTGTCGATCGCCACCACGCATACTCAGGCTCGCTATGCGCTTCCAGCAACGATCCGCGGCTTTATAGAACGCTACCCGGATGTGTCTCTGCACATGCATCAGGGAACGCCGATGCAGATTTCAGAAATGGCGGCCGACGGCACGGTGGACTTTGCCATAGCGACCGAGGCGCTGGAGCTGTTCTCAGATCTGATTATGATGCCCTGCTACCGGTGGAACCGCTGTATTCTGGTGCCAGTTGATCACCCGCTCGCTCAGGTGGCTGACCTGACGCTGGAGGCTGTAGCGGAGCATCCGATCGTCACCTATGTGTTCGGCTTTACGGGGCGCTCCAAACTCGATGAGGCCTTTATAGAGAGAGGACTGGAGCCGAGGGTGGTGTTCACCGCAGCCGACGCCGATGTGATTAAAACCTACGTGAGACTGGGCCTGGGGATCGGTATCATCGCGGGAATGGCTCACGATGAGGAAATGGACAGCGATTTGGTGGCGCTGGACGCCAGTCATCTGTTTGCCAGTAGTGTGACGCGAATAGGGTGCCGAAGAGGCACGTTTCTTCGCGGTTACATGTACGAGTTTATCGAAGACTTTGCACCCCACCTGACTCGGGATGTTGTACAGGAAGCCTTTAGCTGCCACTCCAAAGCGGAGCTGGAAGAACTGTTTTCCCACGTGGAACTGCCAGTTTACTAAAGCCATCCCTGACTCGACCTCAGTCTTGTGCCCGAGGCGTGTCTTAGTTAGATTGACGACCTGTTTGATCCCACGCTGAAGGAGCACAAGCCTTGGAAGTTGCCTGCCTCGACCTGGAAGGAGTCCTTGTTCCGGAAATCTGGATCGCGTTCGCTGAGCGCACCGGTATAGAGGAGTTGCGGGCAACGACTCGTGACATCCCTGACTATAACGTACTGATGCGTCAGCGGCTGGCGCTGTTAGAGCAGCACGATCTGACGATAGACGATATTCAAGCCGTTATTGCCACGCTCAAGCCCCTGCCAAATGCTGTTGAGTTCATAGCCTGGCTCCGCGAGCGGTTTCAGGTCATCATTTTGTCGGATACGTTCTACGAGTTCTCCCAACCGCTTATGTGCCAGCTCGGTTGGCCGACGCTATTCTGTCATCGACTGATCGCCGACGATAAAGGGCGCGTCGTAGACTATCGCTTGCGTCAGGAAGATCCGAAACGCGCATCCGTGCAAGCACTTCACAGTCTTAACTATCGAGTATTGGCTGCTGGAGATTCTTACAACGACACCACGATGCTGGCGGAGGCGGATGTGGGTTTTCTCATTCATGCCCCTGACAACGTCATTGCTGAATTCCCTCAGTTCCGATCGGTCGATAGCCTGGAGTCGCTGAAAAGCGCTTTCCTTGAGGCGAGTGAGCGAACCCTCAGTCTCTAGCTCCGGACAGTGATTCCAGCAGGGACATAAACCGCCCCACCTTGTCGAGCGTCTCCTGGTACTCCAACTGCCACTGGCTATCTGCCACGAGACCACCGCCACCCCAGCAGTGGACATTCTCTCCGTCGCAAATCAGAGAGCGAATCGCGATGTTGCTATCCATACGGCCATCTGCACTGACGTACATCACAGAGCCGCAGTAAGCTGAGCGATTGCGTGGCTCCAACTCGGCGATGATTTGCATGGATCTTCGCTTGGGAGCACCGGTAATGGATCCGCCCGGAAAGCAGTTTCGCAATAGCTGCCAAGGTGTCGACGTGGTGGCTAACTCGCCACTGATGGTGCTGACAAGATGATGCACCGTGGGAAAGCTCTCGATCTCAAACAGGCGCTCGACGTGTATACTGCCGGGCACGCAGCTGCGCCCAAGGTCGTTTCTCAACAAGTCGACAATCATCAGATTTTCAGCTCGGTCTTTTTCAGAACCGCGCAGCTCCTGAGCCGCCAGCGCGTCTACTGTTGGATCGTCGTAGCGTGGTCGTGTACCTTTTATGGGCGACGTTTCAACGCGCCGTCCCTGCAGGGTAAGAAATCTCTCCGGCGATAGATTGATCAAGGCCCGATTGGGTGCGGGCTCGAGATAGGCGGAGAAGGGGGCTGCAGCGACGCCGCGCAGCTGGCGATAGGCTTGCCAGGGATCACCGGCATAGCGAGCCGAGAAACACTGAGCCAAGTTGACCTGATAGCAGTCTCCTGCTTCGATGTAGGCCTGAACTTGGGCGAAGGTCTTGCGGTAATCATCGGCGGTAAAATTTGCCGAAAATTCCCCATGCAGCGAAAAGTCCGCTGCAGCCGGTCTGGGGAAGTGTCTCAAACGGCTGCGCAGATCTGTCCGTACCGATTCGGAGACACGTGGCAACAACACCAGGACCGAGCGGCGCAGCAGGTGGTCCTGTACGATACACCAGTCATAGGCCGCTATGTGCGTATGTGGAAATGGGCTAGCGGCCAGGGACCTGTCGATATCGTGCAATCCATTGCCCAGGTCATAGCCGATGTAACCCAGCAATCCACCACAAAATGGCAGCTCTTCTGATACGCCCCGGGTGTCCGCGAAATGCGTCCGGTGAAAGTGCTCCAATTCTGTAAACCAGCTCTGAACTGAGGCGCTGCTTGAGCCGTCCGGTGGGGGCTGGGGCGCTGGAGTCAGCGGGTTTGCAGTCAGGATGTCGAAACGTCCCGAAGTACTGTGCGGAAAACTGCTGTCCAGCATGGCAGGTTCCGGTAGATCGCGGATGCGCTCGAACAACAGACAGCTATCGGGGCAGTAGGGTATTTCCTCCAGATGGATGGATTTGATCATGGGTGGCGCAAACCGCTCCTACAGGCCTTCGGTGCGATGCCGCTGCCGCAGGACGTTCGCACTCGGCGCAGTGTAGTTTAAAGTCATTAACTGCGGTGAAAATACGGCGATCTGCGTTGAAATGACATGATGTCTGGCGTCTATCCGATTGACTTTAAAGGCTTATACAATTAATGTTACACGCCGATCTCAGGCAGGCTTGAATCCTAAGCCTGGTAGTCATGACTTGCAACCGGAATGCCCCGAAAGGCTGGCAATACCGGCCCTCCATCGCCTCTATTTCGGTCAGCCGTTGGATATAAGGAACTATGAGCCAAAAAAATCGTAATGCCCTGATCGCCACTCTGGACAACCCGTTCGCTGAGAGCAGCGAACGGGCGTTTGATGTACCAGGGCAAATCGAATCAGAACCCGGACTGTACGAGAGCGCACTGAAAGCTGGCTGGGAGTTGCAGCAGCGGCCGTTCAATGCTGCCGGTGAAAAGAACGTTCAGCGACAGCACCAGAAGAACCGCATGACAATCTGGGAGCGTATTCGCTACCTCAGCGATACGCAACCTACCATTCTTTATCAAAACTGGGGGCCAAATCTTGATGGCGCCTCTTTGGTGACCGCCATTATCAAGGTCAATGGACGTGATGTCGCATTGTACGGCCATGACTTCACCGTCCGCGCAGGCTCAATGGACGCCACAAATGGGGCCAAGTTGGCCAGACTGTTTGAACTGGCTGCAAAGCAGCGTATCCCGGTCGTTGGCATCAACGACAGTGCCGGCGCCTACATACCCGCTGGCGTAGGCGGGCTCGACGGCTATGCCGAGGCTTTTGCCGCGTTGCGACGAATCAGCGGCATTGTACCCAGCATCATGTGCATGTTTGGATTCAATGCAGGCGGCGGCTCTTATTTGCCTCGCCAGGGCAGCTTTCTGATCCAGCCTAACGAAACATTCTTTGGCCTGACCGGACCCGGCGTGGTCAAGTCCGTCCTCGGCGAGGATGTCACACCGGATGAACTCGGTGGCCCCGGTGTGCACAGTCAGAGCGGGGTCACGGATTTTGTGGTGAAGGACGAGGTAGCGGCACTGCGCAAGGTGCGCGAGCTGCTCAACTATCTGCCAAGTTTTAATGGCGAACTCGCCCCACACCAGGCCAGCTCGGACCCGGTCAATCGCAAGACCTGGGATATCGACATTCTGTTAAAAAAAGCATTCAACTCTCCGACCGGTTTCAATACGCCCATCGATGTCACCATTCTGATTCAGCAGCTATGCGATCATGGGGATTTCCTGGAAGTTCAGCCTGAGCGGGCGCGTAATACCGTGACGGCGCTGGGTAGAATGGGCGGCAACGTGATCGGCTTCGTGGCCAACAATTCAGCGGTGGCCTCAGGACAAATCGATATTGATGCCGCGTACAAAAACGCGCGGTTCATCAGATTTTGCAACTTGTACAACGTGCCGATCATTTTCCTGGAGGATACAACCGGCTTTCTACCAGGCACCGAACAGGAAGCAGGCGGCATTGTACAGGCCGGCCGAGCCATGTTGGACGCTATTGTCGATTTACGCACCCCGCGGTTTCTTGTGCTGGTGCGCAACGGATTTGGCGGAGCCTATGCGGCATTCAACAGCTTCCCAGTGGGTGCGGACTTTGTCGTCGCGCTGCCCACTACGCGGGTCGCTGTGATGGGCCCGGCGGGTGTTGAATACGTCTATAAAGATGAGCTCCGTAAGATCCGCAGTTCCGTGTCGAAGAAGATCAAAGCGGAGACCCGTGCACAAATTGAATCGGGACTGTCTGATAGTGAAGCTGACGAGGCCGCTCGCACCTTAGTGAACAACTGGGTCAAGGCTCAAGAGGCGGAATTGGCGCAGCGCTACGAGCAGGAACTTATGAATCCGAACGAGGCGTTGAGCCTTGGCTCGATTTCACAAATTGTGATGCCTTCCGAGCTGCGGCAGGTGCTGGCCGAAAATATGGCGTTTTACCTGCGACGTTACCAACCAGAGCCTTTGCAATCTGTCCAACGCGAGTTCCACTGATCGCTTACCGCCAAAACGAAGAAAGGAAACCAGGCGTGTCCAACGAATTCTATCTCCACAATCCTCTCATCCACCGAGATCGCAAGTTGGGTCAGCATCCAATTCCGTGGGTGCAACAGTTTGATTGCACGCATATCCGACCTTTGATCATCTGCCGAGGTCCGATTCGCAAAGAAGCGATGGACGTGTTCGGTGAAATGGGCATAGAGCATTTCGGAATATTGTTGTCTGAAAAAGACTCCATCGTCTACCGCAACGCACTCGCCCCTGAACTGCGGACCCTTACTGAGCCAGATCGAGTGCACCGCGTCCCGGATTATTCAGGGGCCAATAAAGAAGAGCGCGCGCAAAGAATCCAGCAAATCATCAATATTGCCCGGGACAACGATTACAACGCTATATTTGCCGGCTATGGGTTTATGGCCGAGGACGAAACCATGGTGGCATCCATGGAAGCAGCGGGCCTCAACTTTATCGGTCCCTGCTCACGCACGGTCCACGATGCCGGGCTGAAAGACGAAGCTAAAAGAACCGCGCTACGATGTGGCGTGTCGGTCACACCGGGGATCGACAATGGCACTGCGCTGGCCTTATTGAAGAAACATCCCGACGTCGCCGCTCTGAAGGCCGTGGTCAAGGAAAACGCCCTTGAGCTGGATGTCGCCAAACTCGATGCAGCCGAGACGTCGCTTGAGGACAAGGCCGACCTGGTGCTGGCGGCTTCGTATGACAAAGGAATCGATCTTTACACGGTCGATGAGCTGTGCGCCGCCCTTACCGGCGCAGTAGAAGAAATGATGTCCGAGTACCCGCAGAACCGCGTCAGACTCAAGGCGATCAGCGGCGGTGGCGGCAAAGGCCAGCGTATTCTGGACATTGGCGAGGCCTCAAGAACCGCTGAACTGGTGCGCGAAATTCTCAACGAGGTCAAAACGACCGGTGTTGGGGATAATAAAAATGTGCTGGTCGAGCTGAACATCGAGACGACGCGACATCAGGAAATACAGGTGATTGGCAACGGCCGGTGGTCCATGTCGCTGGGCGGCCGAGACTGTTCACTGCAGATGCATGAGCAAAAGTTACTCGAGGTTTCCGTCACGGTGGAGTCGCTGGAACGCGCCCTCGAGCAGGCAGAGGCGGCCAAGCAAGACGCGGAAGCAGAGGTTCTCAGGCAGGACATTGTAACCCTCAAGGCGATGGAGCAGGAGGCCGAAGACTTCGGTGAAGCGGTGGGGCTGGATTCTGTATCGACGTTTGAATGTATTGTCGATCGTGACAAACACTTCTTTATGGAGATGAACACACGCATCCAGGTTGAGCATCGGGTTACAGAGCTGTGTTATACCCTGCTCTTCACCAACCCGGAAAATCCAGCGGAGTCCTTTGCCGTCGAATCATTGGTAGAGGCAATGGTATTGCTCGCTGCGCACGGCGACAAATTGCCGAAACCCAAGCGGGAAGTGCGCTGCAACGACAGCGTCGAGGCGCGGCTGAACGCGACCAATCAGGCGCTGCAGCCACATGCTGGCGGTGTCATTGAGTCCTGGAGCGATGCTATCGAAGGGGAGGTGAGGGATGATCAGGGTATCAGTCTTCACAATCCGGACACTGATGTCTTCATGAAATACACGTTGGCCGGCGCCTACGACTCGAACATCGCCCTGCTGCTCACCGTGGGAGAGACACGGCTCGATACTTACCAGAGGATGGCTGAAACCATTCGCCAGACGCGCATGCGCGGCAAGGATCTAGCGACAAACCTGGAGTTTCACTACGGCTTGGTCAACTGGTTTATCAGTCAGAACATCAATGCCCGACCGACAACGCGCTTTATCGTGCCCTATCTCACGGCGGTTGGAGAGCTTAAGCAGGCAGCGAATGACCAGGATATTGCTTACGCTTATAAAGCGCTGAGTCAGAGGGCAATTGAAGGGCTTGAAACCGACGAACGCGCCGCCATGGCTGCGGCGTTACAGCGCAAAGAGTCGTTGCTATTGAGGCCGTTGGAAGCGCTGCTCCGCGAACCACACCTTCTCAGTGGGTGGTTAAGTCTCAATCGGGACTGCTATACGCTGCTGGACGGAAAACTCAGTTGGAACGAAAATCCAATGGAGCTGTTGGCGGACACCTACCACTTCCTCAATATGGATTTTGTCGAAGGGGAAAAACCGCCCGCGGCGTCGATGATCTGGGATCACGACAATGCGATTCTGCAGGATGCGACAGCGTTTTACGCCGAGCTACATCAGGTTACTGGAGCAGAGGATTGGCTGGAGCTGTGCTCATTACTCGATTCGGATTCCGTGCCACAGGGCATTGATGGGGGACTTTGGCAGCGTGCGCGTGCTGCTCACAGTGGATTTCAGGCCGGCACCCAGATTCTGGCCATCCTGCCCAGCATTGCAGAGGCGACTGGCTTTTTCGATCTCACGGTCAATCAAGATCTGACCATTCACATTCCCGAGCGGCTGATGGATTCCGACCTGCAGGACGCCATGGCTAAAGTGCTGGTGCCACCGCCAGTCGCCAAGTCTGATGAAATTCTGGCCGAAAGTGGTGGCATGTTCTACGCCAGGGAAACGCCTGAACACGAGGTGTACGTAAGCACGGGCGATCACTTCGAAGCGGGAGACCCACTGTTCATCATCGAAGTGATGAAGATGTTCAACAAGGTTTACGCCCCCTTCTCTGGCACCGTTAAGGAAGTGTTGGTGGACACCGATGGTGTCATCATCGCCAAGGGCCAACCGATATTCAAAATTGAGCCGGATGAGGTGGTTGTTGTAGCGTCGCCAGAGGAGATCGCCGCCCGTCGACGGCAGGCAACTGAGCGTTTCCTGGACCAGATTTAGAGCAGTTGTCACTATGGTCATGCGACAGGGTTTCATCGATTCATCTCTCCCGGCGAGCGAGTGCTGAGGTAAGCAGCTATGAGCAAGTCTATTTACGATAAAGACCAAGCCACACCAGACGCCTGGACGGAGCTCGCCACCAAGCAGCTAAAGGGCAAATCACCCGAGGCTTTGACCTGGCATACCCCTGAAGATATCGACGTCAAGGCGTTGTACACCGCAGAAGATCTGGATGGGCTCGAGTACATCGACACAATGCCGGGTATGTCGCCCTATGTGAGAGGCCCTCAGGCCACCATGTACGCGGGTCGGCCCTGGACCATTCGTCAGTATGCGGGTTTTTCTACGGCGGAAGAGTCGAATGCCTTCTATCGCAAGGCGTTGGCCGCCGGCGGCCAGGGCGTATCCGTGGCTTTCGATCTCGCCACACACCGGGGCTACGATTCGGATCACCCTCGGGTGACGGGAGACGTTGGCAAGGCCGGTGTCGCGATCGACTCAGTGGAAGACATGAAAATCCTCTTCGACGGTATTCCGCTCGAAAAGGTATCCGTCTCTATGACCATGAACGGAGCGGTTTTACCCGTGTTGGCTGGGTATATAGTGGCCGCGGAAGAGCAGGGCGTATCTCAAGACCAATTGGCGGGCACCATACAGAACGACATACTGAAAGAGTTCATGGTGCGCAATACGTACATCTATCCGCCTGCGCCCAGTATGAAGATCATTGGCGACATCATCGCCTACTGTTCAGGCAACATGCCGCGTTTTAATACCATCTCTATTTCCGGCTATCACATCCAGGAAGCCGGAGCCAACGCTGCGTTGGAGCTCGCCTATACGCTGGCGGACGGTAAAGAGTACATCCGTACGGCCATTGCAGCTGGCCTGGATATCGACGATTTTGCTCCCCGCTTGTCCTTCTTTTGGGGCATCGGGATGAATTTTTATATGGAGATCGCCAAAATGCGCGCCGCTCGTCTGCTGTGGGCTCGCATCGTCGGTGAATTCAATCCCCAGAACCCGAAAAGCTCCATGCTGCGCACCCACAGTCAGACGTCGGGGTGGTCGCTGACCGAGCAGGATCCTTACAACAATGTGGTTCGCACAACCATCGAGGCCATGGCTGCTGTGTTTGGCGGTACGCAGTCGCTGCATACCAACGCGCTGGATGAAGCCATCGCACTGCCCACTGAGTTTTCGGCGCGGGTAGCTCGCAACACCCAGCTGATCATTCAGGAGGAAACCGGCATCACAAAGGTCGTGGATCCCTGGGGTGGCTCCTACCTGATGGAAAATCTAACGCAGGACATCGCCAATCGCGCCTGGGAACTCATCGAGGAGGTCGAGCAGGCGGGCGGGATGGCGAAAGCCATCGAAACGGGTATGCCCAAGTTGCGGATTGAGGAAGCAGCCGCCAAAAAACAGGCTCGTATCGACCGTGGAGATGATGTCATTGTCGGTGTCAACAAGTACAAACTGGACGCCGAGGAAGAGGTCGAGATTCTTGAGATTGACAATGACGCGGTTCGCGATGCGCAACTGGCTCGCCTTGCGAGTGTGAGAGACGCCCGCGATGAGGCGTCCGTAGAGGCTATACTGGAGGAAATCTACCAATGCGCGGTCTCCGGTGACGGAAATTTGCTGGCTTTAGCGGTAGAGGCAACCCGTCGCCGGGCAACCGTGGGAGAGATATCCTTCGCCATGGAAAGAGAGTTCGGTCGTTTCAATGCGCAGGCCCAAACGGTCTCCGGCGTGTACGGTTCAGCGTTTCAGGAAGATGAAAACTGGCAGGCGATCAGTAGCGATATTGACGCATTTGTGGAACAGCACGGCCGACGTCCGCGCATGCTGGTGTGCAAGATGGGTCAAGATGGGCACGACCGGGGAGCCAAAGTGGTCGCCACAGCGTTTGCGGATGTCGGCTTCGACATTGATTTGTCACCGATGTTTTCAACACCGGAAGAGGTTGCGCGCCAGGCGATCGAAAATGACGTTCATGTGGTCGGCGCGTCCTCGCTCGCGGCCGGCCACAAAACCCTGGTGCCACAGCTGGTGGATGAGCTGAAAAAGCAGGGTGCGGAGGAAATTGTGGTAATCGCCGGAGGTGTGATACCGCGCCAGGACTACGACCACCTGTACGAGGCCGGCGTGAAGTGTATCTTCGGGCCCGGAACTCCTATACCGCAGTGTGCCCGCGAGGTCCTGGATGCGGTCAACCAGGCCCAGGCCTAAACAGGCTCGGCCGACAACTTGCCAACTGAATTCCCATGCAACGTCCGCTATCAGTCCTTCCCAACGAGGCTGCAAAGGCCAAGTTGAAACGTTTGCTGCCATGACTGCAATCGACGTCGACAGGCTTCTGAGCGGCGACCGCCGCACTCTGGCCAAGGCCATCACGCTGGTTGAAAGCAAGCTTGAAGACCACCGGCAGCAGGCACAGGATGTCCTTGAGCGTGTGCTGCCACACAGCGGAAAGAGCATCCGAGTCGGCATTACCGGAGTACCAGGCGTCGGTAAGTCGACCTTTATTGAAGCCTTTGGGCTGTATTTGCTCGCGCAGGGCAAGCGTGTCGCTGTACTGGCGGTGGACCCCAGTTCCCCGATTGCAGGCGGCTCCATACTCGGCGATAAAACCCGCATGGAGGAGCTGTCGCGCCAGGAGGGGGCCTATATTCGGCCCTCGCCTTCCGAAGGCGCTTTGGGTGGCGTCGCACAAAAAACCCGCGAAACTCTATTGTTGTGCGAAGCAGCGGGGTTTGACGTCATCCTTGTTGAGACCGTGGGCGTCGGGCAGTCCGAATATCAGGTGGCCGGCATGGTCGACTTCTTTATGGTATTGATGCTGCCGGGAGGTGGTGATGAATTGCAGGGCATTAAGAAAGGCATTATGGAACTGGCGGACGCGTTGGTCATCAACAAGGCCGATGGTGACAGCGAGCAGATGGCCACCCTAACCCAGCGCCAGTACACCAGCGCTATGAATCTGCTGCGACACACCAGTTTTTGGACGCCCCGCGTCATGACCTGTTCGGCTTTGAAGAACTTCAACATCGATGCCGTGTGGGGAATGCTGGTGGACTACCAATCCCAGGCCCGAGAAGAGCAGGCGTTTGAGCGCAAGCGAGCGCAGCAGAATCGGGACTGGATGCATCAGCTAGTCAACGAAATGCTGCTGAATAAACTGTCCCAGAATCGAGATATTCGCGCTCAGATACCCGCTCTGGAAGATGCCGTGGAGCAGCATGCGATGACGCCCTACGCGGCAGCGCGGCGAATCATAGAGCAGCTTTAAGGCTCGACAGTGCGCTTTCATCCGCTGGAAAAGCTGATTAACTTGCACAACGAATACCGCCGCGAATTCAAAATTGACGGCTACAGGCTGCTGCTGATACAGCGTCAGGATGAACTGTTTCTTGTCGAGGCTCTCTGCCCACATCGCGAACACGCTCTTATCAACGCAAGTTTCGACGATCGAGCGATCGTTTGCCCTGTGCACCAGTATGCCTTCTCACTGGATAGCGGGCGGGTGCTACGCGCCAATGAACAACGCTGTCGCGGTCTGCGAACGTTCCGTGTCGAATATGAAGGCAATGAAGTCGGCGTCTTGTTAGAAGATTTGCCGTAGACCAATCGAGCCTATACAAACAAGGGGGTATTGCGGATGGACTATTTAACCGTTGCGGAAGCGCGCGAGCGGAGCGGTTTGCGCCTGGTTCTGGTTGCAGGCACGCCCGGTGCCTGGGGTGAGGTTGTGAAAGCGATCTACCACGTGAAAGGCATCCAGTATCAGCCGGTAGCGCAACGGATGGGTCAGGAGAATCCCGAGCTACTCGACTGGACCGGGCAGACCAGCGCACCGGTGGTGATGTACGATAGCGAGCGCCCACGCATCACCTGGGACAGTATGCTGTGGCATGCGGAACAGCTCGTACCCGAGCCCCGACTCATACCGGCGGATGCCAGAGAGCAGGCAGCCGTGTTTGGACTGGTGAGGGCGTTTGCCGGCGAGTGTGGCTTTGCCTGGGACCGGCGCTTGCAGTCGATTTCAGCGGTTGGAGGGCCTTCCGTCGCACCCGAACTGGCGCGTTTGGCACATAAGTACGGATACTCTGAGACTGAAGTGGAAGCTGCGAATGTTCGTCTGGCCGGGCTATTGGGTTACGTGAGTGATGTGTTGGAAGAACAACGGGACAGAGGCTCACGCTATTTGGTCGGCGATGCTCTCTCGGCAGCCGATTTGTACTGCGCGGTAATGACAGCGATCATGTTGCAGCCACTGCCTGATGAAGACATCCCCATGCCGGAGGGCATGCGCTTCGGATTTTCCCAGCCGCTGCCGTGCCTGAAAGCCGCAAGACCGATTGTTTTTGAGCATCGACAATACGTCTTCGATACCTATCTGGAAACGCCGTTTTCTTTCTAACCACGCCGCTCGCTTTCTTGCATTGAAAGCCGGAGGGCCGGTCATCAGTAACCGCTGAACACCGCGTCCCAAAGCGTAATGTGCAGTTCCGGAACGCGTTGGTGCGACGGCAAGACTAGAAGCTGTAACCCACGGTGAGGCCGTAGGTGCGAGGCTCCATCAGCTGAATGGTGCGGAACAGGCCAACGGCTGCACCCTGCAGGTATTGACCCGTCCAGTTGTCTTCGTCGGTCAGGTTGCGAACCCAGGCTTCCGCATACCAGCTGTCGTCCGCTGCAAACAGCGTTGTCGACGCATTCCAAACATCCCAGGCATCGAGCAGATCGTCTTCCGTATTGAAGATGCGCGTGTAGAACTCATCCTGCCAGTAGTAACTCGCCGAGACATCCAGTCTCATATTGTTTTCGAAGAAATGCGTGTAAGTCGCTGCTATATAAGCAGAAAATTCTGGTGCGTTGGGCATCTCATTGCCGTTAACGTTGACGTCGATCCCCGGGCAGGTAGGCCCGCCTCCCGGACAGTCCGGTGAGGTGAGTAGGTTGGTGTTACCCTGCGACGTGATACCCTCAACGGTGCCCATCTGGTTGGGATCTGCGGGGTCAAAGGTCAGGTAGTTGCCAAGATCCGTGTGCAGCCAAGAGAGGTTGGTCAGCACATTCCAATTTTCATTGGGTGCAAAGACGAATTCGCCTTCGAACCCCATGATGTCCGCATCCATGTTCTCGTTGATGGCGGTCTGCTCAACGATTTTGGAGACCTGCAGATCCTTGTAATCGTAGTAGAAGGCGGTGACGTTGGCCTGCAGCCGATTGTCCAGCCAGCGCGACTTGGCGCCAACCTCCAGTGAGTTAATGTACTCAGGGTCGAACTCGGCGAGATCCGGGTTACCACCCTGGGCGGGGTCAAGCAGTGCCGATTCGGCACTGATGGGATTGAAGCCGCCACCCTTGTAGCTGCGGGCAATGGTCCCGTACAGCATGATTTCATCGGACAGATGATAGTTCAGGTTGATTTTCCCCGTGGGCTCATTTGAATCGCTCTTGAATTCGTTGAAACCACCGTTGGGTCCTTCGGGGATATCCAGGAAGTTGAGGTAGACCGATCGTTGTAGTGACTCTTTGGTCTCGTCCGTGTAACGAAGACCGACGGTCAGGTCCATGCGATCCGTCAGGTCGTAGTAGACCTCACCAAACACAGCCCAGCTTTCCAGCTGATAGTCTTTGGTGAAATTGTCGAACACCCAGCGGTCTTCGGGAATGCCAAAGGTCTGGCCAAACACGGATAGCGATGACGAGTAGACGTAGTAGTGAGTATCGCTCTGAAAATCCATATAGAACGCACCGGCCATGAAGTTGAACTTACCGTCGTAGTCCGAATTGATACGGAATTCCTGACTCCATTGCTCCGGATCGGTGGTCGAACGGTCGTTCTGCTGTAGAAAATCCACCGTGGCGGGTCCGTCCGGACCGCGCTGATAGGTGGTCTCCAGGGGCCAGCGCTGCACGTTCGCAGTAAAGTCATAGTCATTGCGTGCATCCAGCCGGGAGTTGTAGTAGCCCGTCAGTGAGTGGAGCGTGTACGAATCCAGTTCGTGCTCTATCTGCAAGCTGATGATGGTCTCATCAACTTCGTAGACCGGCGTATAGTCGAAATTCACCTTGCGTAGGTCGGTGGGGCGGAAGGCTCCTTCACCGTCATTGGCGGGGAAATCCTCGCCGGTCGCACCTGCAACAGCGCCGGTCAACAGGCCGGCAACCGTCCCGGCGGTGTTGGCGCCTCCCACGGGCCGGCCGCGGTTGGGCAGGCAGCCGAGCACGCCGTCGGGGTCCGTAGCGCAATACGTAGAAGAACCGCGCAGGCGATCACTGTCCTCATCATAGTACTGCACCGTAAGGTGGATATCGGTGTTTTCGCCAGGCATAAAGCTGGTTGAGGAACGTACCGCGTACATGTCCCGACCATCGATATCATCGCCCGTAAACTCGTTATCAACGTAGCCGTCGCGCGACGTATAGAACATGGAAAAGCGCTGCCACAGGTTGTCGGTGATTGGGATGTTCAACGCGCCGCGTGTACGAATGTACTCGTAGTCACCGTAGGAAGCGTCGATGAAGCCTCCCAACTCTTCCTCCGGTAGCTTGGAGATGATGTTGACCACGCCCGCGGTGGTGTTGCGACCGTACAGCGTGCCCTGCGGGCCGCGCAGAACCTCTACCCGCTCCGTATCAAAATACTCGGTTTCAAAGATCCTGGAACCGTTGAGGTACACGCCGTTAAAGTGCACACCGGTGCCCGCGTCGGCCGCCGGCCCCACCGCGAGGTTACCGATCCCGCGGATGCTGATATTGGCGGTGGTAAAGAAACCTTTACTCATGACCATGTTCGGCACGGCCATCTGTATGTCCATATTGTTGTTGATCAAACCGCGTTCCAGGTCGGCCTGGCTAAAGGCGCTGACAGCGATCGGCGTGTCCTGCAGGGTCGTCTCTCGCTTTTCAGCGGTTACGATGACTTCTTCCAGTGCACCGGATTGTGCAGCGGCCGCTTGCGCATACACCGCGCTGGCCAGCACCGTCGTTGTAAAGGGGATTGCGAAACGCAGAGCCATGGAGGTACCTCGAAATTTATTGTTAAGAGAGTTATAACTATTGTTATTAAACCGTGCACACTAGCAAGGACACCGGGTCACGTCCACGCATTTGCAGTATTCACCGCTTGAATACCGAAGTGGACCTGTCCTGGGCTTGCGGTAGTGCCGTTAACCGCAGTTTAGCAGGGGGTAGCGCCTGCCGTCAGTCGCCAAATCTGGGTTGCGCTGTAGCTCAAAATCCGTAGAGCGCGCGGTACTCCTCGTCCTTGGCGGCGATCATATGTGCCAGATCGACCATGACCTTGCACTGCTTCCAGGAAGCGTCATCCTGCATTTTCCCTTCCACCATGACTGCACCTGAGCCGTCAGGCAGCGCCTCCAAAACTCGTCTCGCCCAGGCAACTTCATCCGGCGGCGGGCTGAAGACCCGCTTGGCGACGTCGATCTGACTGGGGTGCAGCGACCAGGCCCCTACGCAGCCCATCAGAAACGCGTTGCGAAACTGATCTTCGCAAGCCAGCGGGTCGTCAATGGCTCCGAACGGTCCGTAGAAGGGCAGCGCACCGACGCTGACGCACGCGTCTACCATGCGCCCCAGCGTATAGTGCCAAAGGTCCTGCGCATGCGTCGCACGGGGCGCCTCAGGATCGTCGCTGTCCGGGTCGTCGCGCACCAGATAGCCCGGATGACCACCGCCGATGCGCGTGGTTTTCATGCGCCGCGACGCGGCGAGGTCCGCGGGCCCAAGACTCATACCCTGAATGCGTGGACTCGCGTTGGCTATTTCCTCGACGTTGGCGACCCCCAGGGCCGTCTCCAATATGCAGTGCAGTTGTATAGGGCGCGTGAGCGTCGCACGTGCTTCGAGCTGTGCCAGCAGCTGATCGACGTAGTGAATGTCCCAGGCACCTTGCACTTTGGGCAGCATGATGACGTCCAGTGCGTGGCCGACCTCTCCGACAATCCGCGTCATATCGTCGAGGAACCAGGGGCTGTCCAAACTGTTGACTCGCGTCCACAGTTGAGTGTCACCGAAGTCGTTTTCGCTGGCGATGCGGATAAATCCCTCTCGGGCAGACTCCTTGTTCTCGATCGCGACGGCGTCTTCCAGGTTGCCCAGTATGATGTCGACCTTACTGGCGATGGTGGGGACCTTGTCGGCCATTTTTGGATTGCTGGGATCGAAGAAATGGATCATGCGGGAGGGTTTAACCGGGATGTCTCGCAGCGGATTCGGCGCTCCCAGAGCAAGCGGTCGAAAAAAATCTCTTGGGCTGCGCATAGTCAGTCTCCTGTCAGAAAAATTAAGAGCGAGTACATTGCTGACGCAAGTCGGCGTATTGAGCCAGCGGATTCACGCTCTGTGATGACACCAGGTCCAGCAGGGCTCGGTCGCCACCGAGACGTTCGATGCCGCGTTGTCCAAACTCTTCTCGCAGCCGCTTGACCAGCCAGTGCCCTTGCGCCCGCCGCCGGTGTGTTGGGGTAACGTTTGTCGCCAATAGTGCTGTCTGGTGTGCTTTCAGCTGAGCGACCAGAGTCTCCACGCCCTCACCTGTGGTGGCACTGGTCGATACGACGGGTACCTTCCAGTGACCGTCCGGATGGTTGCCGGGTAGC
The DNA here is from genome assembly GCA_039190425.1 of Pseudomonadota bacterium. Taxonomy (GTDB): domain Bacteria; phylum Pseudomonadota; class Gammaproteobacteria; order Pseudomonadales; family Halieaceae; genus Marimicrobium. Next base: position 24,877 of record JBCCYE010000028.1, read on the forward strand.
GCGCCCTCCAGTGCCGAGAGCGTGCGCTGGGCAAGCTCTCCGAGGTCACTCTTGTTCACCGCGAACACGTGGGGCAATTCCATAACGCCCGCTTTGATGAACTGCACGCTGTCACCGGCTCCAGGCTGTACGACAAACAGCGTTGTATCACACAGTTGAAAGACATCCGCCTCGCGTTGTCCGACGCCCACTGTTTCGACCAGCACGATGTCGAAGGTTGCCAGTAGCAACAGGCACATGGGCCAGATTTCCGCCGCCAGGCCACCAAACTCGCCTCGGCTGGACAGTGATCGAACAAACACGCCATCGTCTTTCGGATCGATCTGAAGCCTCAAGCGGTCACCAAGCAGAGCACCGCCGCTGATGGAACTGGAAGGATCGACCGCCAAGACACCAACGCGCAAAGAGTGACTACGCCAGTGGCGGATCAATGCGGCACACAAAGTGGATTTGCCCGCGCCCGGAGGGCCAGTTACGCCAATCAAATGCCCACCATCAGGAAGATCGTCGGGCAGAAGAGCGTCGAGCAGCAGGGTGGCTTGTGCGCGCGCCGCCGCACTGTGGTTGTCGAGCAGATTGAGTGCTTCCGCAATCGCCTTGCGCTGGCCGTGTTTAACGGCCGCAGCCAGTTCGACCTGGGCGCTGTCGATTCCACCCGCCATCCGAGACTAAGCGGCCTGTTCGAGGCCGTTGACCTCACGAATGATGTTGAGCATTTGTGTCATGATGCCGTTCATGTCGGCGTCTTTCGGAGTGAAAACAGCCTTGACGCCCATGTCGTGCAAGGCCGCGACGTCTTCATCCGGGATAATGCCACCGAGCACCATGGGCACTTGTTCAGCGCCCAGGTTCGCCAACTCCGCCTGCAAGTCCTTGACCAGTTCCAGGTGACTGCCTGACAGGATGGATAGGCCGATCAGGTGTACGCCTTCCTCCTGAGCCGCACGCGCGATTTGGGCCGGCGTCAGCCGAATGCCTTCATAGACAATTTCGAAGCCCGCATCGCGTCCCTTCACGGCGATTTGTTCCGCGCCGTTGCTGTGTCCATCTAATCCGGGCTTGCCAATCAGCAGCCGAAGAGGGCGGCCCAGTTCTTCTCCTGTTTCGCGGACCGCGTTGCGCAGGCTGTCCAACGTCTCGGAGGAACTGCCCTCGGCAGAACGAATGTCCACGCCCGTGGGGGCGCGATACTCCCCGAAAACCTCGCGCAGTATTTCGCTCCACTCACCGGTGGTAACGCCCGCTCGGGCACAGGCGATGGAGGCGGGCATTATGTTCCCGCCACCGGTTGCAGCCTCTCGCAAGCCCGCCAGTGCATCCGTCACCGCCGCAGCGTCACGGGTGGCTTTAAACGCCAGAAGACGCTCAATTTGGTCGGCTTCGGCGCTGGCATCCACTTTCATGATGCCCGAATCTCGGCCCGCCGTGAGCGGCGATTCCGCCGTCTGCTGATAACAGTTCACACCGACAACGGGTAGCTCGCCACTTTCGATCTGTCGTATGCGACGAGTGTGACTATCCACCAGTTGTCGCTTCACGTAGCCGCTTTCTATGCACGCCACCATGCCGCCCTGCTGTTCGATGATCGCCATTTCCTCTCTGGCCCCGTGGATCAATTCGTCGACCTTGGCCGCCACCACGGGCGATCCATCCAGTAAATCGCCGTACTCGAGCAAATCAGTTTCAAACGCAAGAACCTGCTGCATACGCAGCGCCCACTGTTGATCCCAGGGGCGCGGCAAACCCAGCGCTTCATTCCATGCGGGCAGCTGAACCGCTCTGGCCCTGGCGTTCTTGGACAGCGTGACCGCCAGCATTTCGATGACAATGCGCTGCACATTGTTTTCAGGCTGCGATTCGGTCAACCCCAGCGAGTTCACCTGTACCCCGTAGCGAAAACGGCGCTGGCGAGGGTCTTCAACGGCGTAACGGGTGGCAGTCAGTTCCTCCCACAACTGTCCGAATGCCCGCATTTTGCAGGTCTCCTCGACAAACCGTATTCCGGCATTAACAAAAAAGGAAATGCGGCCGACCACGGTAGACAATTGTTCAGCGGGAACCTGACCGGACTCGCGCACGGCGTCTAGGATCGCGATGGCCGAGGTGAGCGCATAGGCCAGTTCTTGAGTCGGCGTGGCACCCGCTTCCTGAAGGTGATAGCTGCAAATGTTCGTCGGATTCCACTTGGGAATATTGGCAACGGTGTAAGTGATCAGATCCGTTGTCAGTCTGACAGAGGGGCTTGGTGGAAAAATATAGGTGCCCCTAGAAAGATACTCTTTGAGCACGTCATTCTGTGTTGTTCCCTGCAAACAGGACGGATCGGCCCCCTGTTTCTCAGCGACGGCAATGTACAGGGCCAGAAGCCAGGGCGCGGTTGCATTGATGGTCATGGAGGTATTCATGTCGGCCAGCGGAATCTGGTCGAACAGCACCTCCATGTCGCCGATGTGATCTATGGGTACGCCTACCTTGCCCACTTCACCACGTGCCAGAGGGTGATCCGAATCGTAGCCCGTCTGCGTGGGCAGATCGAACGCAACCGACAGTCCTGTCTGACCTTTACTGAGATTGGTGCGGTAAAGCTCGTTGGAGGCTCGGGCCGATGAATGCCCGGAATAGGTGCGCATCAGCCAGGGGCGATCGCGTTTGGACGAGCCTTCACTCACGGTAGTCTCCTCAACTCGGGCGACGCCTCAGCAACAAGCGTCGCTCGATCTCGAATATTTTTTCGGGGATCTTTTCTTTGCCCAGCTCGCGTTTACGGTCTTCCTTGATAAACAAGTCTGCGCCATGGCGTTCGAGTGCCTCGCCGGCACTGACGTTTTTTATGCCGATGAGCTGCAGCGTCAATATGCCACAGCCCGGTAGCCCGTCCGCATCCTCAACCGACAGGACACGGCTGAGAGCACCCACGGTGTCCCCCGCAAAGGCCGGCTGAGTGTGATAACCCTCGGTGAAGCCCAATTCCCACAAGGCATTTTCGCTCACGTCTCGACTGGCCAGTCCTTCCAACCAGGCAAACACCAGGCCGCCGTAAACAATAGGCTCGCCGCTCATTTTGCCCGATAAGCCCTGGGAGTAAATTCGATCGAAATGCAGCGGATGACTGTTGCCGACGGCGTAGGTGAGCGCCATATGTTCTTCGGTAATCGTACGGCCGTTCGCGTGGACGATGATATCGCCTGGAGGAAAGTCCTCTAGATAGGTATTGGGGCCTGTCAACCCGCCGGGGAGCTGATCTGCAAAAACTGGCAAAGCCGCTGTGGGTTCGCTCACATAGGGCACTCTTGCGCCGGTGTCGGGTGCAGCGGTCGTGGGCGGACGCTCGCCTCGCCAGCCGACCATGACCTTACGTTCATACTGCAGGACGACTTCATCGCTTTGATTAACACCGACTGTGCGAATCCGAGCGATGCCAGGTTTTGTCTCGCCGCGATCCTTGCGCTCTAGCACCTCAGTGAACGCACGCACCGTATCGCCACAGTAGACAGGTCGCAAAAACTGGACCTGATAGTAGCCCAGATTGGCAATCGCTTTCTCAGAGTCATTTTGGACGCCCAGAGACAGCACCACGTTAAACACCATCTGTGGACAGGCGGGCAGGGTGGTGAAGCCGACTGCACGTGCGTAATCGCTATTTAGATACTGGGGGTTTGCCTGCATGAAGGTCCTGGCAAACTCCAGCATGCCGGCCTCGGTAAAGGTGAAACCTCGGGGATGCTGAAAGACCTGCCCCGGCTCCAGTTCTTCCAGATAGCGTCCGTATTGAGGCAGACGGACACGGGACAGGTCCACCGGTACGTCGGCGGACAGTTCCTCTTGCGGTCTCAAAGGCAGCTCGATGCTCATTGCAATGTCCTCAGGCGGCGTTCTCCACCAGTGCCCGCGTAATCACCTTTAGCGCCAACGTCTCTTCAGCGCCTTCAAAGATTGACAGGACCCGAGCATCGGCGAAATAGCGACTGACCGGGGTCTCTTCCGCGTAACCCATGCCCCCGTGAATCTGCAAGGCTTCCCGGGTGAAGGATTCCGCTGTGCGGCTTGCAAAAATTTTTGCAGCGCTGGCTTCCATGTCGCCTTCGCCTTCATCCATCAGTTTTGCCACCGCATAGGTGATCTGTCGACAGGCCAGCAATTGCGCGCCCATTCTGGCCAATTTAACGCGTGTCAGCTGATAGTCGGCGATGGGGTTACTGAAGACGACCCGCTCCTTCGCGTAGGATATGGACTTGTAGAACGCAGCGCGCATCAAACCGACGGCGCGCGCGGCGGTCTGAATTCGCCCTCCGGCGAATCCTGCCATGGCATAGTAGAAACCTTTGCCTTGACCGTCCTCTCCCCCCAACATGTTTGCACTGGGCACAAAAAAATCGTCGAAGAACAGTTCGAAGGAATGCATGCCACGGTAGCCCAGCGTGGCGATCGCTCGACCCGTCAGCTTCCCGCCGTTTTCTTGGCCTACCTCAAAGGCGTGCCCCTCACCTGCCGGTTTTTCAACCAGAAACATGGACAGCCCGCGGTGACCGAGTGACAGGTCCGGGTCGGTGCGGGCGAGCACCAACAGCACCCCGGCTTTGCCACCAAAGGTGCACCATGTCTTGGCACCGTTTAGTGTCCACCCGCCTTCACAGGCGGTCGCTTTCAGCCTTACGCCGGCCACGTCGGAGCCGTAGTTTGGCTCGGTAACCGCGACCGCGCACAACGGCTCACCCATGGCCAGCTGGGGAAGCCAATGCTGCTTTTGTGCTTCGCTGCCGCCCTTGAGCAAAGCACGGGCGAGTATCTCCGGACGGGTGATCAAGCTTCCCGCGGCTCCGAGCGAGCCACGGGAAAGCTCTTCCGTGACCACGATCATGCCTAGCGTGTCCTCCCGGCCGTCTGGTTGCAGACCGCCGAAACTTTCCGGAATGGACAGGCCGAAAAGACCCATCTCCTTTAAGGGCTCCAGAATCGCAGCAGGGATATCCAGATCATCGCGATGGATTTCCTCGGCCAGTGGCGCAACCACATCGTCTGCAAAACGCCCAAATGTGTCGCGCATCATGCCGTAGTGTTCGTCCAGTAAATCCGGGCCGAGGTCGCCATCGCTGTCGAGGATTTCGGTGCCAAGCTGTTCGAGATTGTGGGCCGCTAGCTGGGTGCTGATGAACGCGTTGACCGATCCCGACTCGGTGGCTGCGCTGATATCTGCGTGACTGAGGCCGTAGTCGTGTGGGCGTGTGCGCAGTCGGTTAGCGCTGTTCACCACGGCTTCGGCGGTGAACGCCAGGGCGAGGCGGACGGGCAGTGGCGCCGCGGCGTCGGCAGCCTGTAACTGTCGGGCGTGATCCAGCGCAAAGCCGGCCGCGGTGCACTCTGCCCAGGCCAATGAAAGCTCGTAGGAGGCCAGTTGCTGCGCGTCAAGGCCGTCACTCGAGACCTTCTCTCCCCGCAACGCCTGTGCTCGAATGTGTGCGAAGCCGCGCTCGATGAGGCCCATCTGCCCGGACAGGGCAGCCGCAGACTGCTGCAGCAGCTCAGCGTGGTCGCTGTTAACGTCGGTCATGGTGTATCCCAGTCAGTGAGAGGGGCGATTGGAACAGGCTGTGGTCGGTTCCGGCACCGCGCCCCGGTTTAACGTAGCAAACCGCGGATTTTAAAGCTTCCTCCGTCCGTCCACAAGCGCACGGGACGAGTGACAAACCGATCCCAGGCGCCTTGCCTTGCCCATCGCGGCGACGGTTCTGTATGCTTCGCCGCTCCAAGACTGACGAACCGTGCCCCCAGAGGAGCTGTCCACCATGAGTATCCGACCCCGTCGTTCACTGCTGTACATGCCAGGTTCCAATGCGAGGGCACTTGAAAAAGCGCGTTCACTGCCTGCGGACGGCCTCATACTGGACATGGAGGATGCCGTTGCACCGGACGCCAAGGCGGTGGCCAGGGAACAGATTGGCGCAGCCCTGGCGCAGGGAGGCTATGGCAGTCGGGAGATCCTGGTTCGAATCAACGGGCTTGACACCGAGTGGGGCGCTGACGATATCGCTGCCGTAGGTCAATTCGAAGTCGCGCCGGACGCGGTGTTGATTCCTAAAATCGACACCCCGGAAGATGTCACCCGGGCGGTACAGGCGTGCGAAGCAGCGGGTTGCTCCGATGCTATGGACGTGTGGATCATGGCCGAAACGCCGCGCTGTATTCTGAACATCGACGCCGTCGCGGGAGCGCATTCGCGGCTGCGGGGTATTGTCCTGGGCACCTCGGATCTGTCCAAGGACACCCGTGTCAGGCATACGCCCGAGCGCTTGGGCTTCATCGCCGCGCTGAACCTTTGTGTCTACGCCGCCAGAGCACACGGACTGGACATCATCGACGGCGTTCAGTTGGACCTTGAAGATCAGGCTCTGTTGCAACAATCCTGCGAACAGGGCCGAGATCTCGGGTTTGATGGCAAGAGTTTGATCCATCCTAAACAAATTGAGGCAGCCAACCGGGCGTTCGCCCCTGATCCCGACGAGGTGGTCGCGGCGGGAGAGATCATTGCGGCGTTCGAGGCAGCGCAAGCCGAAGGCAAGGGCGTGGTCGTGGTGAATGGTAGATTGGTTGAAAACCTGCACGTCGAAGAGGCCAGGCGCCAACGTGCACTGGCGGAAGCCATCGCCGCCATGCACTAAGCGGCGGCTCGGAGGGCTTATAGCTGTAGGGCACGCAGATTTGGGTCTCTCTCACTGTAGCGCCACAGTTCCTCAAACTGATCCAAATGCGGTAGAGCCGATGCCCTCGAGTTGGGTTCATAAAAACCGTTGCTGTCCGATCCCGCCGGCCGATAGGCGACTCCGTCGCGATCCCTTGTTACCACGGTTTCGCCCCTCCAGTCCGGATGGTCGGACAGTCTTTGTATGATGATCGTGCTGGGCAGGCGGCGGGCCAACTGTAAAAGCCGGTGACCGCGGCCGACCACGGCCCGGGCATCACTGATCAGAATTCGCACACGGGTTTGACGTGATCTCCTCGCCAGATCACTCAGGGCAGCGACCATTTCCCCCTTGTCGAACACGTTGTGATCCAGAGCCGGACTGAGGATGTCGACGTACCGCGTGGCCGAGCGCACCAACTCAACAACCAACTCATCGAAAGGATGCGGATACTCGACCGCGCCGGAGAGATCGGTAGGTGTTTTGTCATCGGACATCTATGCAGCCGTGGTCCAGTAAAAACCCCAGCAGTGTAACCCCTTCCTGATCCGAGGTCACAGCCGTTAGCGCCTCGCCGTTTACAGATTGTCCGTTGCAGAGGTCGCTCACGAACGGCAGCCACTGCAAGGCCACTGGCAAGGTGCCTCCGTTGGCAAACACGAGCAGATCCTGGGCGCGGGCATGCCAGGCAAGCCCAGCTTCCGGCGCCAGTACGATCGAGCGGGGGCCCCGCTCCATCCGCTCCCGAGCGGCGCCAATCGCCGCTCTGTCCATCGCCCCGGTCCCGCGTTCGGTCACCAGTTCACCGAACCATTGGCCATCCATAGGCGCCTGCAAGGCCCGCAGCGCAAAGGCCCGCGCCTGCTCCAGGGCTTCAGCGGTGATCTCCCCTGCCCGTATCGGGCTGGTCAGCGGTGGATCGGAGTAAAAGCTCTCCGATGGAATGGACGCCAGCTTCGCATCGGTCCACCGAGACACGAGGTCACTTACCCTTGGCGCACGAAAACCTATGGAAATCGTCATGCCTGCGCCGCTGGCAATACCCCAGTGGGCAATGCCTGGCGGCACATAAAGGACGTCACCGGGTAGCAACCTGTGCTGTGAGCGGCACTCGAACGTGTCCAGCAGACGCAGTTCAGGGTGCTCTTTTAGCGCTGTCGTCTCGTCACAGCTCGGCCCGAGGCGCCACTGCTTGGCGCCGCTGGCCTGCAGCAGAAAAACATCGTAGTTATCCCAGTGGGGGCCAACGCTGGCACCATCCGTCGAGTAGCTGATCATGATGTCATCCAGACGCCACTGCGGTAAAAAGTCGATAAGACGTCGCAGCTCTGCGACGCTCTGCCAATGGTGGTCTACGGACTGAACAAGCAGGCTCCAACGTCCAGGGCGCTGTAGATCAGCTACAGAAAAAGGTCCATGTTCGATGTCCCAGCGATCGCCACTTTCACGGATAATCCGAGACTCAACGGCTTCTTCCATTGCCAGACCAGCGAGTTCATCCGCCGAGATGGGCGCAGTAAATCCGTGCAGAGCCTGGGGTATCAAAACCGATTCGCGCTGCCAGTGGTGCGCTAGAAAGTGCGCTCGGTCAAGTTGTAGCAGCTCGGTCGGCACCCAGTCACTTCCGCTCGATGGCGCGGGCCTGTTGCTCGGCGTTCCCAAGGTAGTCCGCCGGTGTCAGTGACAGCAGGGTCGCCTTGGCCTCTTCGGGGATGTCCAGTGTGGCCACAAAATCCCGGATTAGGGCCTCGTCCATAGCCCGGCCTCGGGTGAGCGCTTTCAATTTTTCGTACGGCTGATCAATACCATAGCGTCGCATGACCGTCTGGATAGGTTCTGCGAGCACCTCCCAGCTGTTATCGAGATCCTCTGCGAGACGCACGTCATTCAACTCGAGCTTTCCAATGCCTTTCAAACTGGATTGGTAAGCGATCAAACTGTAGCCCATGCCGACACCCATATTGCGCAACACGGTACTGTCCGTCAGATCTCGCTGCCAGCGGCTGATGGGTAGTTTGGCTGCCAGGTGACCGAAGAGCGCGTTCGCGAGGCCGAGATTGCCCTCTGAATTTTCGAAATCGATGGGATTGACTTTGTGTGGCATGGTAGAGGATCCGACTTCGCCTGCTACCGTTTTCTGGCGAAAGTAACCCAGGGAAACATAGCCCCATACGTCACGATTGAAATCCAGAAGAATGGTGTTGAAACGCGCCAGGTTATCGAATAGCTCCGCCATATAATCGTGCGGTTCGATCTGGGTGGTGTAGGGATTGAAGGTGAGACCAAGAGATGTAACGAAGTCTCTGGCGTTGGCTTCCCAGTCTACTGTTGGGTAAGCACTGAGGTGCGCGTTGTAGTTACCCACCGCGCCGTTGATCTTGCCCAGATACTCAGACGCCTCTAACTGACGCAGCTGTCGCTCGAGTCTGGCAATCACGTTGGCAACCTCCTTGCCAACGGTGGTGGGGCTCGCTGTCTGTCCATGGGTCCTGGACAGCATGGGCGTGGCGGCACTGCTGTCGGCCAACTCGTGCAACCCAGCGACGATAGTATGCATGGCGGGCAGCAGTACCTGCTCCATACCATCTCGTAGCATCAATGCGTGGGACAGGTTGTTTATGTCTTCGGAGGTGCAGGCAAAGTGCACAAACTCACTGATGGCGAGCACTTCCTGATGGCCTGCGATGCGTTCCTTGATAAAATACTCGATCGCCTTCACGTCGTGATTGGTCGTTCCTTCGATCCCTTTGATCCGACGCGCATCCTCTTCGCTGAACTGCTCCACGAGACGGTTCAGCAGGTCTTCGGCGTCTGTCGACAGTGGCGGAATTTCATCGATTTCTGGGTGTGCTGCCAGGCACTGTAGCCAGCGGACCTCTACCAGCAGCCGTCGTTTGATCAGACCATATTCACTGAAAACCTCGCGAAGCGCGGCCGTTTTGTTACCGTAGCGACCGTCCACTGGGGACACCGCTGTCAAAGCAGACAGTTCCATTGTGCTCTCCCGACAGGAAAACCCGCGAGTTTACACCACGCCCAGTCCGCGGGACAGATTCTGCGATACGGTCAGCAGCTTGCGCCGTTGCAGTACCAGACGCCAACGCTGACCTCCAAGCTGCCGCCACAGGAAAGCGGACCGTATGCCCGCCAGCAGCAGAGCTCTTATGATGTCACTGTTTTGGGAGTCCTGCAGGTGGGTGGCGCTGCCGGTCACACGAATCCGAAAACGCAAAGTGCTCAGCGTATCCTGATAGATTCCCGATACGCTGTGACACAGTGCGTGGACATGATTTGCGAAATGCTCGGCGCGAAAGCTTGTGTGCTCAAGGCGAGAGTGAACGACGGCAACCATGTCCCGGTTGGCGGAGAACTTCCGCTCGAGGTATAAAAGACTAAAGACATAGCGAGCAACGTCCCGATTCTCTTCGGACTGGCGGCTGGCCAGAAGATTACTCAGGTTATGCAAACCCAGCTTGACGCCCGGCAGCCCGCCATAGACATCCGCGACGCTGTCCGCCTCAAACGCGAACAGACTGTGGATACTCGGTTCCAGAAACTCTATGGGATAGCTCCCGGCTTTGGAAATCTGGTCAACCAGTCGCGCGGCCTGTGCCACGCCAGCGAGCGCGATTGCCTGATTCTCCATGGGACTGTAACCGTCGCTCATACCTCGAGCGCCTCTTCGATGATACCGCCGCCCAAACAACGTTCTCCGCTGTAAAAGACCACCGACTGGCCGGGCGTGACCGCCCGTTGAGGCCTTTGGAATTCCACGCGATAGCCACCGCCTGCCAATGCGCTCAGGCGGCACGTCTGATCGGCCTGGCGATAGCGAATCTTGGCACTACAGGCGTAAGGCAACTGGGGTCTTTCACCCGCGATCCAAAAGACGTCCGCCACGCGCAGCGCATGCTTGAACAGTGCAGGGTGATCATTGCCCTGGGCTACCAGAAGATGGTTTTCAGTTAGATCCTTGCCAACAACGTACCAGGGTTGTTCACCACGGTTCGCCATGCCGCCGATACCCAGACCCTGTCGTTGGCCGATGGTGTGGTACATCAACCCCTGATGCTGGCCCAGCACCTGACCCTCCAGGTCGACAATTTCCCCCGGGCGGGCGGGCAGATAGCGCTGCAAAAAGTCGCTGAAGCGGCGCTCTCCAATGAAACAAATGCCCGTCGAATCCTTTTTGCGGGCCGTGATAAAGCGCTCTCTCTCGGCAACCGCTCTAACGTCTGGTTTGGCGATATCGCCGACTGGAAACAGCGTTTTGGCCAACTCAGTATGCCCCACGGCGTGCAGAAAATAGCTTTGGTCTTTATTGTTGTCCAGGCCCTTCAGCAGCGTGGTTTTGCCGCCATGTTCACCGCGCCGAGTATAGTGACCGGTCGCGATGTAATCGGCACCCAGTTCGCTTGCGTAGTCTAGGAACGCGCGGAATTTGATTTCCCGGTTGCACAGTATGTCTGGGTTCGGGGTACGCCCCGCTTGATACTCTGCGAGGAAATGCTCAAAGACGTTGTCCCAGTACTCTGCTGCGAAGTTGGCACCGTGCAGTGTAATGCCAAGTCGCTCCGCGACGGACAAGGCGTCCGCGTAATCCGCCTTGGCGGTGCAGTACTCAGTGCCGTCGTCTTCCTCCCAGTTCTTCATGAACAAACCTTCGACCCTGTACCCTTGCTCGCGCAACAGAAAGGCGGCCACGGACGAATCCACGCCGCCGGACATGCCAACGATGACTTTACTGGCGGATTTGAGGCTCATAGGGTGTGAATCAGGTCCAGGGGATAACAAATGCCGCGGCGGTGACGAAGGATCGTTTCCAATACCAGAGGGCTGCGCAGTTTAGCAGAATCGGCCTGTAATGTTGCGTAGTCCATCCAGTGTACCGCCAGAATGTCCGAATCACGGACGCCGTTGTTTACTTCCTCAACCGGCTCGGCTAGAAATGTCGTCCGGCAGTAAGTGTGGTAGGTGCCGGGCACAGTGTATAGGCCCAAGCCGATCACCCCGATCGGTTTCACCTGCCAGCAGGTTTCCTCCAGCGTTTCCCGTCGTGCCGCCTCAAGCAAGGTTTCGCCTGGTTCCAGATGACCGGCTGGCTGGTTCAGTACTCGCTCGGCCGTTTGCTTGTCGCGTTCTTCGACCAGCAGATAACGGCCGTCGCGCTCTATAACGCAGGCGACCGTGACGTGTGGTTGCCACATATCGGACATGGTGGTTGGCTCCCTGTAAGAGACTGGTCGTTGCGATCAGCGCACTGCAGACCGACTATCGATGTAACGATAATCACCCGGCGCCAGACCGTCCATTGACCAATCACCAACCGCAACCCGAATCAGTCTCAGGGTCGGCAAGCCAACCGCGGCCGTCATGCGCCGAATCTGACGGTTGCGGCCCTCGCGAATCGCTATCCGCAGCCAACCGTCTGGCACCCGTTTGCGAACTCTCACGGGAGGATTCCGTGACCACAGCTCGGGCTCGGTAATGTGCTCAGCCCTAGCGGGCAAGGTTGCGCCATCCTTCAAGGGCACGCCCTCTCGCAGACGTAACAGAGCTTTATCATTGATCTCGCCCTCTACCTGCACGAGATACGTCTTCCAGCGTTTGTACTTTGGATTGGCAATCCGCTGCTGAAGACGTCCGTCATCGGTCAACACAAGCAGGCCCTCTGAGTCAAAATCCAGTCTGCCCGCGACGCGAAAGCCGGGGGCCTGTAGATAGTCTCCCAGCGTAGCGCGACCGTCGGCGTCGGTGAACTGACTGAGCACCCGAAACGGTTTATTGAACAGCAGAATGCGCGTCATCCGGAAACCGATACTTGGTATAAAAATCTGCTTTGGAGCCGCGATAGCCGGCCCGAACACATGCTACACTTACGCCGCTTCCCCGGGGCTATTGCCCTTAAAATCCAGAACCCAGCAGCAACGGAGTACATTATGGGCTACAAACATATTCAGGTGCCCTCGCAAGGTGAAAAAATCACCGCTAATGAAGACAACAGCCTGAACGTTCCCTCAAACCCTATTATCCCCTATATCGAGGGAGACGGCATCGGTATCGACATCAGCCCTGTCATGATCGATGTGGTCAACGCCGCGGTCAACAAGGCCTATGGTGGGGAAAAGTCGATTTCCTGGATGGAAATCTACACCGGTGAAAAGGCGGCCGAACTGTACGACGGTGACTGGTTCCCTGAAGAAACGCTGGATGCCATAAAAGAATATCTGGTGGCCATTAAGGGGCCGCTGACAACGCCCGTGGGTGGCGGCTTCCGATCGCTCAACGTCGCCCTGCGGCAAGAACTGGATCTCTACACCTGTCTGCGTCCAGTGCGCTGGTTTGAAGGCGTGCCTTCCCCGGTTAAGAACCCCGGCGACTGCGATATGGTGATCTTCCGCGAAAACTCTGAAGACATCTATTGTGGCATCGAGTACCAGGCGGGGACTGACGAAGCACAGAAAGTCGTCGATTTCATCATCAAGGAGATGGGCGCGACCAAGATACGCTTCCCCGTGAATGTGGGTATCGGCATCAAGCCCGTATCCGAAGAGGGCACCAAACGGCTGGTTCGCAAGGCCATTCACTACGCGATTGATCAAGATCTGCCCAGCGTCACTCTGGTTCACAAGGGCAATATCATGAAATTCACCGAAGGTGCGTTCCGTGACTGGGGGTACGAACTGGCGCAGCAGGAGTTTGGCGGCGAGCTGCTCGATGGCGGCCCGTGGGTTTCAGTCAAGAATCCAAATACGGGTAAAGAGATCATCATCAAAGACGTGATTGCCGATGCAATGCTGCAGCAGATCCTTACCCGTCCGAAGGAATACAGCGTTGTCGCCACCCTAAATCTCAACGGTGACTACCTGTCCGACGCGCTCGCAGCCCAGGTTGGCGGGATTGGAATCGCGCCTGGTGCCAATCTCTCTGACACGATCGCGCTGTTCGAAGCCACTCACGGCACGGCGCCCAAATACGCCGGACAGGACAAGGTAAATCCAGGCTCTTTGATCCTCTCGGCTGAAATGATGCTGAGACACCTCGGTTGGAATGACGCGGCTGAGCTCGTCATCAAAGGAATGAACGGGGCAATCCAGGCCGGCACGGTAACCTACGATTTTGAACGCCTGATGGAGGGCGCGACGTTGCTCAGCTGTTCAGAATTTGGACAGGCCATTGTCGATGCAATGTAGGCATTGGGCAAATTTTGATCACGAAGGGCGCTCCAGAATGAGCGCCCTTTTTTGTAACCGGGCAGGATGCGGTTTCAGGTCCGTGCCTGGCTTCAACGCATGTCTCAATGTGTACAAAGTCCAACTTTCCCAACCCTTGAAATCTCGTATAATGGCCACAATAACCTATGACACGCGGTTAAGAGCCAAGAGCACGTAGTGAACCTGATACACGGGGCGACAATGTGGCGCATGAGCAAGGAGCAGGAAGACTCCACCGGCGGCCTCGCCCTCGAAGAATCCAAGCCGGAAGTCAAGCGGCCCCCACTGTTTAAAGTGGTACTGATCAACGACGACTACACACCGATGGAGTTTGTCGTTGAAGTTCTGGAAATCTTTTTCCGTATGAACCGCGAACAGGCGACCCATGTAATGTTGACTGTCCATACGCAGGGAAAAGGCGTGTGCGGCATCTTCACTCGCGACATCGCCGAGACCAAAGCTGCGCAGGTCAATCAATACGCGCGCGAACACGAGCACCCTCTGCTTTGTGAGATTGAAGCATCGGAGGGTTAGGCCAGGGGAGTAGTGATATGTTGAGCAAAGACCTGGAACAGACGTTGAACGACGCGTTTCGAAGTGCGCGCGCGAAACGTCACGAGTTCATGACGGTGGAGCATCTCCTGCTTGCCCTGCTGGACAACAACGACGCAATCCGGGTGCTTAAGGCCTGTGGCGCCGACATTGGCAGCCTGCGGGCAGATCTGGTGGAGTTCGTGGACGCTACCACACCCTTAATCCCGGAAGACGAAGACGAGCGTGACACACAGCCTACTCTCGGCTTTCAAAGAGTACTCCAGCGAGCGGTTTTTCATGTTCAGTCCTCCGGCAAGAGCGAGGTAACCGGCGCCAACGTGCTGGTCGCCATCTTCAGTGAGCAGGAAAGTCAGGCGGTGTTTTTCCTCAAGACGCAAAGTATCGCGCGGCTTGATGTCGTCAATTTCATGACCCACGGTATCTCCAAAGTCGCCAACGAGAGCGAGTCGGCAGACTCAGCACAGGCGTCGGGCGAGGAGGCGGTCGGAGAGGAGGGCGAGGCCAACCCCCTAGAGAGCTTTGCCACCAACCTCAACGTTGAAGCGGCTGCCGGACACATAGACCCACTGATCGGACGAATTGCGGAAGTGGAGCGAGTCGCGCAAATCCTCGCCCGCCGTCGCAAGAACAACCCCTTGCTGGTGGGTGAATCTGGCGTCGGAAAAACCGCCATTGTTGAGGGTCTGGCGAAGAAGATCGTCGACGGTGATGTGCCGGAAATCCTCAAAGACAGTGTCGTATTTTCTCTCGATCTGGGCTCGCTACTGGCGGGCACCAAGTATCGCGGCGACTTTGAAAAACGCTTTAAAAGCCTGCTCGCTGAGCTCAAGCGGCGTGACAATGCCATTCTGTTCATTGATGAAGTCCATACCATCATTGGCGCCGGCGCCGCCTCCGGGGGCGTAATGGACGCCAGTAATCTGCTCAAGCCTCTGCTCAGTAGTGGCAAGCTGCGCTGCATAGGCTCGACGACGTTCCACGAATACCGTGGCATCTTTGACAAGGATAAGGCTCTCAGCCGTCGTTTCCAGAAGATCGATGTCATGGAACCCAGCCCTGAGGACGCGTATAAGATTCTGAAGGGACTGAAACCGAAGTTCGAAGAACACCACGGGCTTCGCTATACAGACAAAGCGCTGCGCGTTGCAACCGATCTTTCCGCTCGCTATATCACTGACCGTTTTCTGCCGGACAAGGCCATTGATGTGATCGACGAAGCGGGTGCCTATCAGCAGCTGCAATCAGCATCCAAGCGTAAAAAAGTTATTGGCGTTAGCGACATAGAGAGTGTCGTTGCGAAGATAGCCCGGATTCCTCCAAAAACCGTCAGCACGGACGATAAGGAGGTACTGCAGAAGCTTGAGAAGAACCTGCAGATGGTGGTGTTCGGGCAGAACGACGCGATCAGTAGCCTTGCCACCTCTATCAAGCTTGCTCGCGCGGGTTTGCGCGGTGGCGAAAAGCCGATTGGGTCCTTCTTATTGGCTGGGCCAACGGGAGTGGGCAAGACCGAGGTTACCCGTCAGCTCGCCATGCAGCTTGGCCTTGAGCTGATACGCTTCGACATGTCTGAGTATATGGAGCGGCATACAGTATCCAGGTTGATCGGCGCACCACCCGGTTATGTCGGATTCGATCAGGGTGGGCTGCTAACCGATGCCGTTACCAAGCATCCCCATGCTGTGGTGCTCCTGGACGAGATAGAAAAGGCTCACCCCGAAGTATTCAATCTGCTACTGCAGGTGATGGATCACGGCACGCTGACGGATAACAACGGACGTAAAGCAGATTTCCGCAATGTGATCCTGGTCATGACGACCAACGCCGGAGCCGAGAGCATCAGTCGTCGCTCAATCGGCTTCACCCTGCAAGACCACTCGTCAGATGGTATGGAAGCAATCAACAAGATGTTCACGCCCGAGTTTCGCAATCGGCTGGACAGTGTGGTGCAGTTTCAGCCTCTCGGTGAAGATGTCATCCTGACCGTGGTCGACAAGTTCCTTACCGAGTTGCAGACTCAGCTGGACGAGAAGCGTGTGACCATTGATGTGGACGAGGATGCCCGCCTGTGGCTCGTAGAGAAGGGTTATGACATCCACATGGGAGCTCGACCCATGGAGCGTATCATCCAGGAGCACATTAAAAAGCCGCTGGCCGAACTGGTTCTGTTTGGCCCCTTGGCCCAGTCAGGAGGCACCGCTCTGGTGCGCTTGAACAGGGCAGAGGACACCCTGGATGTAACGGTGGAAGAAGAGGAAGTCGAGCTGGAAGAAAGTTAGTCCGAAACTAGCGTTCTCGGTAAGTGATACGCCCCTTGGTCAGATCGTAGGGCGTTAGTTCTACTCTTACCTTGTCGCCAGTCAGGATACGAATGTAGTTCTTACGCATTTTTCCCGAGATGTGAGCAGTGACCACGTGGCCGTTTTCCAGCTGCACACGGAACGTGGTGTTGGGGAGCGTATCAATCACTTCCCCTTCCATTTCAATTTGGTCTTCTTTTGCCATCAGGCGGCAGTCCTCGCAAAAAAGAGGGCGCATTTTGCCTCAAAGCGGCCGCCAGTTCTAGGGGACTTAGACACAATGTCTACCGGGGCATTGCGCAAGCAGGCGGGGCCAGCCAGCAACCTGTTGTAAGGGAAGCGCTAAATCAGTGTTGTCCAACGACTGTTGATGTACAACTGAAGGGGGCGGTAGTCAGACTTGTAGGCCATTTTGCGGCAGTCTCGAATCCAGTAGCCCAGATAGACATAATCCAGGCCCATTTCTCGAGCCTGCTCAATCTGCCAAAGAATCGCATAGCTACCGAGACTGCGACGTTCTTCACCCGGTTCGAAGAAGGTGTAGATGGCTGACAGTCCATCGTCCAACTCATCGACGACGGCAACTGCGATCAGTCGGCCTTTGTCGTAGAAGCGGTAATAGCTCGTACAATCCCATACTTTGTTCAGAAACGCCTCGTATTGCTCGCGGTCCGGCGGATACATATCGCCATCGGAGTGCCTCAGGCAGATGTACCGGTGGTAGAGATCAAAAGCAGCGTCATCGCGGATGTCATCGCTGGTTGTCGCCATGAGGTCCTGATTGCGCTGCCAAATACGGCGCTGACTGCGCCGGGGCGTAAACTCGTTGACGGCGATGCGTGCGGGGATGCAGGCCTCACAGTTTGTGCAGTGGGGCCGATAAATGTGGTTCCCACTGCGCCGAAATCCGAGGACGGAGAGCTTGCTGTACAACGCCCGATCCACGGGCTGTCGAGGATCGACAAACAGCGTGGTGGCTTCCTGGTCTTCCAGGTAGCTGCAATTGTGCGGATAGGTGGTGTACACCTTCAGGTCCCGCATGGATGAGGTCAAATCAAGCCTCCACAAGTCTCCGGTAGTTGCCACGCCGCCGGGTCTGTCTCTACTTCGACAGTTTGAGCAAGACGCCGCTCGAAGTCCAGTCTGTTGATATTGCGGGCGCCCATGGAATTGAGATGATCGCTTTCAATCTGACAATCGATCATTTGATAACCACCGCGACGCAAAATATCAACCAGCGCGACCAGCGCGACCTTAGATGCATCAGAACAATAGCTGAACATCGACTCACCAAAGAATACGCTGCCCAGCGCAACGCCGTAGAGACCTCCCACCAGCCGACACTGCTCGTCGCGCACTTCAATGGATTGCGCATAACCGAGTTCGTGCAGGCGGGTGTACGCGACGGTCATGGCATCGTCAATCCAGGTGCCAAGCCCGTCGCCTCGCAGCTCTGCACAGCCAGCCATTACACGGCCAAAATCACTGTTCAAGGTCAATTGAAATCGATCCGAGCGCAAAGTCTTGCGCAGTGAGCGCGATACGTGTAGCTCGTCGGGGAACAGCACAGAACGGGGATCCGGTGTCCACCAAAGCACGGGCTGTGGTTCTTCGTACCAGGGGAAGATGCCGCGTCGATAGGCGGAAAGCAGACGTCCGGGGGACAGTTCACCGCCTACCGCGAGCAGGCCATTGGGCTCGTCCAGCGCCTCTGAGCTGGGTGGAAAATCGGATTGACTGTCGAGGCGCTGAATTTGTCGCATAGGCGCTTACAGGTTGTCCAGATACTTCTCCGCGTCCAGCGCAGCCATGCAGCCAAACCCGGCAGAGGTGACCGCTTGTCGGTACACGTGATCGGCGACGTCGCCAGCGGCGAACACACCGGCAGCGCTGGTCACCGTCGCGTTGCCGCCCGTTCCGCTGTGGATTGTGATATAGCCATCCTGCATATCCAGCTGGTCAGAGAAAATGCCTGTATTGGGCACATGTCCTATGGCGATGAACACACCCGCGAGATCGATCTCGGTAAGCTTTCCGTCTTTCACGCCCTTGATGCGCATGCCCGTCACACCGCTGTCGTCGCCGAGTACTTCCTCAAGGGTGTGATCCCACATTATGGTGACTGTGCCTTCCTTTTCTCTGGCAAACAAGCGGTCTTGCAAGACTTTTTCTGCGCGCAGGGCGTCCCGCCTGTGGACCAGTACGACTTCGGAGGCAATGTTGGCCAGATACAGCGCTTCTTCCACGGCGGTGTTGCCGCCGCCAATCACGGCGACTTTCTGATTGCGGTAGAAAAACCCATCGCAGGTAGCGCAGGCCGATACCCCTTTGCCCATGAACGCCTGTTCGCTTGGAAGCCCCAGATACTGCGCCGAGGCGCCTGTGGCGATGATCAGCGCATCACAGGTGTAGGTGGCGCTGCCTTTTAAAACCATTGGGCGGGCCGACAAATCGACCTCTTCAATGTGATCGAATATCACCTGGGCCTCAAAGCGCTCCACATGCTCCTGCATCTGTTGCATGAGCTGAGGACCCTGCAGATCAGCGGCACCGCCCGGCCAATTTTCAACCTCGGTCGTGGTGGTCAACTGTCCACCCTGCTGCATCCCGGTGATCACAATCGGTTTGAGATTGGCGCGGGCAGCGTACACGGCAGCGGTGTAGCCCGCAGGCCCACTGCCCAGGATGATTAGGCTGTGGTGGGAAATGTCGCTCATCAAAGTATCCTTTGTGGTTTGGGTCAATCATCTCACGTCGGCCGTTGCAAGCGCCGCCGGCGTGCATTTCTCCGGTGTTGATTACGTCCGGATTCATTCTGTATTGGGGCGGACTATGGTACTTTAAAGGTGTGCGCGCAACAAAGATCCATTTGAGTTGAGAAACATTCAACAACTCTTTGAAATGATAAGAATAGTTAGGGGCTATTGATGCGACTGATAGCGTCAATAGCGGGGCTGCGGGGGCACACCGCAAACGCGTCGTCAGGCAGGGGCTAGCGACAGTGGCCAACGGCACAAAAACAGATAATTTCCTGGGGCCTCGCTTGCGCGAGGGCGCCTTCATCGGTGTGACGGCGATCTGCCTCTACCTCATGCTGGCGTTGGTGACTTACAGCGCCCGCGACCCCGGCTGGTCGGCAACGGGTACCGATGCTGCAATCCGCAACCTGGGTGGCCCAACCGGAGCCTGGCTGGCAGACGTCTTTTACTCACTGGTGGGCTATGCCGCCTTTCTCTTCCCAGTCTTGTTGGCCTATCGCGCCTTCATCATTTTGCTGGAGCGGCACCAGGACAAAGGCTTTGACTGGACCACCTTCGGAATCCGCGCTCTTGGACTGGTGCTGGTCATGATCGCCGGGACGGCGCTTCTTGCCATGAATGATACCGGCGGCAGTGCCCTGCCACAGGGGGCGGGTGGCATTCTTGGACAGGCAGTAGGCGACGCCTTTACGGTGGCCTTCAGCGCGGTGGGCAGTCGACTGGTGCTGCTCGCGGTATTTTTGTTTGGCATGACCGTGTTCACCGATCTCAGCTGGTTGACGCTGATGGAGAAGTTGGGCGCCTGGACCATGGCGCTGATGGCGACGCTGCGAGAGTGGAGCCAACGGGTACTGAACGACGTGCGCGCTCGCCGCAAACGAGAGAAGGCGGTGGAGGCCCGCAAGGTGCAGATCACCGAACACGTCGAGAAGGAGAAGAAGCGTAAGCCCCCCAAAATCAAATCTCTCAAGGCGCCGGCAAAGAAAAGCGATCGCGTAGAACGAGAAAAGCAACAGCCGTTGTTTGATGCGCCGGTGACCGGTTCGCTGCCGCATCTGGAGTTGCTGGATGAGCAGATCAAAGATCCGGAGAAAGGCTACTCCACCGAAGCGCTCGAGGGCCTGTCCAAACTACTGGAGCTCAAGCTGATGGATTTTGGCGTGGCGGCGGAGGTCACCGCGGTCTATCCCGGGCCCGTCATCACTCGCTTTGAAATCCAGCCTGCGCCGGGCGTCAAGGTGTCACGCATTTCGAATCTCGCCAAGGACCTGGCGCGCTCACTTGCGGTGATCAGCGTACGTGTGGTCGAAGTGATACCGGGCAAGTCTGTGGTGGGCATCGAAATACCCAATGAAGATCGTCAGATCGTCAACTTCCGAGAAGTTCTGTCTTCGCAGGCGTTTGAACAAAGCAAGTCTCCATTGACCCTAGCGTTGGGGCACGATATCTCCGGCCAGCCGGTGGTCGCGGATGTGGCGAAAATGCCTCACCTGTTGGTGGCTGGAACCACCGGTTCGGGCAAGTCGGTCGGCGTCAATTCAATGCTCTTGAGTCTGCTGTACAAGTCCGGTCCTGCGGACGTGAGGCTGATCCTAGTCGATCCGAAGATGCTCGAGCTGTCCGTTTATGAGGGCATACCCCACCTGCTGACGCCGGTGATCACCGATATGAAAGACGCCGCCAATGGCCTGCGCTGGTGCGTCGCTGAAATGGAGCGACGCTACAAATTGATGGCCGCGCTGGGCGTCCGTAATCTGTCCGGATACAACCGCAAAGTGGAGGATGCGGAAAAGGCCAATAGCCCGATCAAAGATCCACTCTGGGTGCCCGATCCAAGCTTTGCTGAGGCGGAGGAGGAACAAACAGCGCCCGACCTCGAAAAGCTGCCCAGTATCGTTGTGGTGATCGACGAGTTTGCCGACATGATGATGATTGTCGGTAAAAAAGTGGAGCAGCTCATCGCACGGATAGCACAAAAGGCAAGGGCGGCCGGAATTCATCTTATCCTGGCAACACAGCGACCTTCCGTCGATGTGATCACGGGGCTCATCAAGGCGAACGTGCCCACCCGAATTGCCTTTCAGGTCTCTTCAAAGGTGGATTCGCGCACCATTTTAGATCAGGGGGGTGCTGAACAGCTTCTCGGTCACGGTGACATGCTTTACCTGCCGCCTGGCAGTGGTGTACCCACGCGCGTCCACGGCGCCTTCTGCAGCGATGAAGAGGTCCATCGAGTAGTGGCAGATTGGAAGAAACGCGGCTCGCCGCTGTACATTGAGGGACTGTTGGACGAGGGCTCGAGTACACCCGTCACACCGGGCGAAATCAAGGCGGACACCAGTGAGGAAGACGATGAAAGCGACGCGTTGTACGACGAGGCTGTGCATTACGTCACCCAGAGCAGACGTGCCTCCATTTCGTCTGTACAACGCAAGCTGCGCATAGGCTATAACCGCGCAGCCCGTCTCATCGAGGCCATGGAAGCCGCAGGGGTTGTGACAGAAATGGGCAGTAACGGTCAGCGCGAGGTCATCGCGCCGCCGCCGCCGGAAGCGTGAGGGTCGACGCATGACGCGATACTCCCTATTGACACGTTTTGGGCTCACGATAAGAGCGCTGACTGGGGTCTCTGCGCTATTCGTCTCGCTCATGAGCTGGGCTCAGCCCTCCTCTGACGACGTTACAGGCAAAGACGCGGACGGTGGAGCGGTCGACCTCAGCAATGCAATGGAGCAGGTACAGCATTTACAGGGTCGCTTTGAACAGCAGCAGTTTGATGAGTCTGGCGAACTGTTACAGGAGTCCAGTGGGCGCTTTATGCTGCTGCGGCCTGCCTACTTCAGTTGGGATATCACCTCTCCGGATTCACAGCTGATCATCGCTGATCCAGAGTATCTCTGGCACCATGACCGAGACCTTGAAACCGTCACCCGCAGACCCATCGCAACGGCGCAGGCCGCTGCACCGTTGCAGGTGCTGTCTGGGGATATGGAGGCGCTCAGTACCCGCTACCAGGTGAGCAACATCGGAGTAGACCGTTTCACTCTAATACCACTGCAGGCCGACGCCGGCTTCGAGGAACTGACGGTGCAGCTGAAAGAGGGCCTGATGGAATCTATGAGCATCCTCGACACTCTTGGACAGCGCATTGAGGTGCAGTTCCTGGATGTGGACAGCGACGCGACGCTCACCCCAAAAGACTTTGCTTTCTCGCCGCCGACCGAAGCGGATCTGTTCTATTACGACGAATGAGCAACGGCGACCTTTTCGATAGCGACCAACAGGGCTATCAGCCGCTTGCCGCCCGGCTCCGACCTTCTTCTCTGAGCGATTACGTGGGGCAACAACACCTGCTCAGCCCCTGCAAACCACTGTACAACGCCATCGCCAGCGGCCGTCTGCACTCCATGATTTTCTGGGGTCCTCCGGGTGTTGGCAAGACCACCCTGGCACAGATCGCTGCGTCAGGTGCCAACGCGCTCTTTATTCAAATTTCGGCGGTATTGAGTGGTGTGAAGGAAATCCGCGATGCCATCGCCAGAGCGCAACAGCAACGAGGGCAGGGTGGCGATACGGTGCTGTTCGTCGATGAGGTGCACCGCTTTAACAAAGCGCAGCAGGACGCTTTTCTACCTTATGTCGAGGACGGCACTCTGATCTTCGTCGGTGCAACCACGGAGAATCCATCTTTCGAACTCAACAATGCGTTGTTGTCCAGGGCGCGGGTCTACAAACTCCGTTCACTGGATGAGTCCACCATCGAAGACCTGTTGAGCCGAGGGCTTGCGCTCTTGGGCGGAGCCGCCAGCGCCAACCAGCGCAGCGTAGCCCAGATTGCTCGCCAGGCAGATGGAGACGCTCGTCGCGCGCTGAACCTGCTCGAGATGGCATGGGATCTGGCGGCGGATGGCGAACTGACGCAAGCCGTTCTCGACGAAGTGATGCAGGGGTCACTGCGGCGCTTCGATAAGGGCGGAGACCAGTTCTACGACCAGATCAGTGCCCTGCACAAAGCGGTCAGGGGAAGCTCGCCCGACGCGGCGCTGTATTGGTTCTGCCGCATGCTGGACGGTGGCTGCGACCCACTTTACGTGGCCAGACGAACCGTCCGCATGGCCAGTGAGGATGTTGGCAATGCGGACCCCAGGGCCTTGTCCATCGCCCTTGAAGCGTGGCAGGTGCAGGAGCGCCTGGGCAGTCCGGAAGGCGAGTTGGCCATCGCGCAGGCGCTCGTCTATTTGTCCTGCGCAGCCAAAAGCAACGCCGTCTATACCGCTTTCAACGCCGCCCGAGATGAGGTCGCCCACGGCGGCTCCGAGGAGGTCCCCCTGCATCTGCGCAACGCACCCACACAACTGCTGAAAGAAATGGATCACGGCAGCGACTACCGATATGCCCACGACGAGGCGGAAGGCTACGCCGCAGGCGAGAACTATTTCCCGGAGGTATTGCAGGATCGGCAGTACTATTTCCCGCTGGAACGTGGTCTGGAACAGCGCATCAGCGAAAAACTCAAGTACCTGCGCGAGCGGGACAAACACAGTACAATACGCCGCTACCGAAAGGCCAGGCAGACACCATGAAATACCTTGCGTTTATCGCTCTTGGCGGTGCTGGTGGTGCCGTGGCGCGCTATCTGCTGGCGACCTGGGTGCACGGGCTTTGGGAGGGCAGGGTGCCGCTGGGAACCTTACTGGTGAACATGCTTGGATCGTTCGCCATCGGCATCGTGTTCGTGCTGGTCACCGAACGTGAGCTGTTGCACTCCGATTGGCACAGCGTGGTGGTGGTGGGTTTTCTCGGTGCTTTCACGACGTTCTCGACGTTCTCTCTGGAGACCATCAGTCTGATGGAGGCTGGCCATACGGTACACGCACTGGCCTACATGATCGGCAGCGCGGTTGTGTGTGTGTGCATGGCAGGACTCGCCATTCAGCTGACGCGCAGCATCGTCTAGCGCCCGGGCGTGCTTCGTCGATTACGGTATCCATACGGCGGTCGGGAGGCACACCTCGGCCCAATCGGTGTATCGAACTTAAAAAGATTGTTGTTGGAGAAGGGCATTCACCATGCTGGATTTAAAGATGGTCAGGCGCGACCCGGAGGCCGTTGCAGCGGCGCTCGCCATCAAAGGTTTCACATTTGACGTTGAACAGTTTACCCAACTCGATGCACGGCGCAGGGCCGCCGACGTCGAAAGCCAGACTCTACAGGCCGAGCGTAAAAGCGCATCCAAGAAAATAGGTTCGCTGGTCAGCGATGGCGTCAGTGTTGACGACGCCAAAGCCCAGGTGGAGGAGAGCCTGACGAAAATATCGACGCAACTCGATGCCGTTACAGAAGAGGCAAAGACAATTCAGTCGGAAATGGAGTTCCTGTTGCTGTGCACACCTAACCTGCCAGCAGAAGACGTACCGGCGGGGGACAGTGAAGAGGACAACGTCGAGGTATCACGCTGGGGCGAGCCCCGGGCTTTTGACTTTACAGCGCTCGATCACGTTGATCTCGGCGAGGCCATCGGCATGCTGGACACCGAAACCGCTGTCAAGATCACCGGTTCCCGATTTACTGTGATGTACGGCCAGCTGGCGCAACTGCAGCGGGCATTAACGCAGTTCATGCTGAATCTGCATACAAGCCAACACGGGTACCGCGAAATCTCCGTGCCCTACATTGCGAATGCGCAGTCCTTGCGCGGGACCGGTTCACTGCCCAAGTTTGAAGAGGATTTGTTCAAGCTGCAGACAGATCCGGCCCTGTATCTGATACCCACGGCAGAGGTTCCAGTCACCAATGTCGCTCAAGACCGCATCTTCGAGGATGCAGAGCTTGGGGAGCAGGGCATCCGATTCGTGTGTCATACGCCCTGTTTTCGCAGCGAAGCGGGCAGCTATGGCAGAGACACCCGAGGCATGATTCGCCAACA
>JBCCYE010000029.1:0-49899 GCA_039190425.1 Pseudomonadota bacterium
CAATTGTGAGGATAGGTGCGTACTTGAAATGATGTGTATTTTATAAGCCATTGAAACAAAATAAATAAATAAATGGTGGGCCCAGAAGGACTTGAACCTTCGACCTGCCGATTATGAGTCGGATGCTCTAACCAACTGAGCTATGGGCCCCCGCAAAGGAGGCGCAATTATAGAGAAGAACGTCGATGGGAACACCCCCCAGGCTGAAACCGGCTGCGCCCCCGCCGTGTACTCCCCTTGTCAGGCCAGCTGGCGCTCTCGCTGATGGCTCCAGTCCATTGCGATCCTATCCAAAGTCGCCGGTAATCTCGTAGGTAATGCCGCTGTCGCCAATGAACGAGCCGGTGCCGCGCTGTGAACTGAAATACAGGCGATTGCCGAACACCGCGGGCCCGGTGATTTCCGAATCGTCCTGCCCAACCACCTGGGCGATGGGGAAGGGCTCACCGGTCCGCGTCAGGGCCACGAGCTGCATGTCGTCACCGTCTTCGGCAACGTAGATCTCACCGGAAGGTGCGATGGTGATATTGTCCACACCGGCGAGTACGGGCTCCTCGAAAAAGTCGTCGTCGTAGAGAACCTCGAGCAGGTTGCCCACCGTGTCGTAGCTCCAGATACGGTTATCGCCCTTGGTAGCGAAGAAAATGACGCCGTCGCTGAAGACAATGCCCTCGCCGCCGTCGAAGTCCGTGCTGGCCTCGACCTGGTAACGGGTCTGCTCTGAGGCCCCTGTGGGGTCTTCGATAACATGCCAGGTCAGCGATGCGCCGCTGAGCGGGTCGCCGATGACCTCCGCCACTTCCAATAGCCCGCTGCTCAGATCGGGGTAGTTGTCCGGGGTGAAGCGGTACAGCTTGCCGTCGGGTCGATCTTCTGTCAGGTAGAGATGTTGCATGACGTCGTCCACGGCCACGGCTTCATGGGCAAAAAGACCCATTGCGGGGCGGGGGATGGCTGCCTGCTCGCCGAAGGGGTCGCACTCGTACACCAACCCCAGTCCGTCGCCGATGAACTTCTCCTCGCAGCTCAGCCAGGTTCCCCAGGGGGTCTTGCCGCCCGCACAGTTGGCGGTGGAGTCTGAGAGAATATTGTAGGCATCGACAACGCTGCCGTTGGCGTCAAAGCGGATCGCGCTCACGCTGCCACCCCCTTCGACAAATTGCTCGCTGTTGGACACGTAGATCCAGCCGCCATCGCCTGCGTCAAAGCACGCGCCTCCGTCCGGTGCGTTGTGCCAGACATAGTCCGTGCCCTCGACCGCCTGTGAGGATCTCGCGACGATGCGAGACGTGTAGCCGGCGGGCAGAGCGACACCGTTTTCATCTGGCGCCTGCAATTCGCCCCAGAGCGGACCGGTCTCGCCTGAGGTATCGGAATCACTGGAGTCGCTACAGCCGCTGAGCAGGGGTGAGCCAACTGCCATACCCAGGGCCGCCAGCGCATAGCGCAGGGTTTCCCGGCGACTCAGATTCTTCGAACGCGACGGTATGGTGATGTGCTGAAATTTGTGCTGGTTGAGAGCGTTGTTCATGGGTCAGTTCCTGGTGCGACAAGATGTGTGTTTTGTATTTATCGATTGTCAGCGAGAGCGGCAGTTGCCCTGGACCTGGATTGCGCCCGACGTGGTTCGGGTACCCCGGAGCCCTTTTGGGGGCTGCAGCTGGGCGCACGATAAGAAAAAACGGGTTGTGTGTCCACCATTGGCGCTGAGATCTGCGTCCTGAGCACGCGTGGGTTGATGGGTCCTCGAGAGGGCAGTGGCGGTTGGTTAAAGCCCTTGCCGATGCCATGCCAGTGCAGGCCCTCGCCCTTGACGTCTGGACAGCCCAGCCGCTGTCCAGCCTGGGTGTTTGCAGTTATCTGACAAAGCCCCATAATGACCACCCTCCGCCAACATAATATAAAGGAGCCCTCGAATGATCCGCGCAGTATGGCTACCCCTCGTCCTCGCACTCGGCCTGACGGCCTGTTCCGATTCAGACGACAACGATAACGACACTTCCTCTCCGGGTGGACCGGATACCCCCATTGAAACCAGCGAGTTCTCCGCTGAAATCCGCCGCACCGAGTTTGGCATCCCCCATATCACCGCCGACGACTGGAAGGGTTTGGGCTATGGACATGGCTATGCCTATGCACAGGACAACTTTTGCGTGCTGATGCGGCTGGTGGTCGAGGCCTCCGGGCGTTCGGCCGAGTTGATGGGTGAAACTCAGGGTCGGCTGGACGCCGATTTCCTGCAGCGCTTCATCAACGGTGACAAAGAAAGCTTCGAACAAGAGGTGGTGGCGCAGCTGCCACAGTTTGCCATCGACGTTGCCGAGGGTTTTACCGCCGGCATGAACCGCTATCTGCGGGAAACGGGCGTGGACAGTCTGCCCGAGGGCGATCAGGGTTGCCGTGGCGAGCCCTGGGTGGCTGAGTTCGACAGCATTGATTACTGGATGTACCTGCGCAAGGTGGCGCTGCGTGGCAGCTCTGACCAGGGTATTTTCCGACGCGCACTGCTGTCGGTCGAAGGGCCCGGCAGTGCGGCGGCGCAATTGGCGCCCGGCGAAGCGCTTGCGGCGGGTGACGGCCTGCGTCACGCCAGCGAAGTACTGCGATCGGTCAATCAGGGCAGTAACGCCCTGGCGGTCGGACGCGACAGCACCCAGGACGGTTCTGGCCTGCTGCTCGGCAACCCTCACCAGCCCTGGTTCGGCGATGGCGCTTGGTATCAATCGCAGTTGACGATTCCTGGTGTCTACGACGTGGCCGGTGCTTCCTTGCACGGCACGCCCATCATCGGTATCGGCTTCACCAAAGACCTGGCCTGGACCCACACAGTGTCGCTGGCCAATCGATTCAGCCTCTACGAGCTGCAGCTTAACCCGGATAACCCCTTGCAGTATTGGTACGACGGCGAGTGGATCGATATTGGCCAGGAGCTGATCGAAGTGCAGGCGCTGCAGGACGATGGCACGATGGAGACACGCGGTTATACGTTCTATACCTCCCAATACGGCCCGATCGTAAACCTCAGAGCCGAAGAGCCCCTGCTGGATGGCTGGCCGATGGTGACCGGTTCTATCCTGGCCTTTCGCGACGCTAACCTCGACACGGGTCCGCGCTTGATCCAGCAATGGGTCGAGAAAGCCCAGGCCACCGATTTGGACGGTTACGTGGAAGCCCTTTCGACGATCGGCAACCCCGTTTTTCACGACATCGCCGCGGATCGCAACGGCGATATTTTTTACGGTGAGATTTCCGCCATACCCTTTATCACACAGGAGCAGCTGGATCGCTGTATCAATGGATTGGTTGGCCCCTTGCTGGCGGATCTGACTACAAACGTCATCGTATCGCTGGATGGGTCGGACCCGTTCTGTGAGTGGGGTAACGATCCCGAGGCGCCGGCAGGCAGCAACCTCTACGGCAGCAGCCAGCTGCCACAGATTCGCTCCACGGATTACGTGGGAAACAGCAACAATGGCTATTGGTTGTCCGACGCCAATAACCCGCTGACGGGTTTCCCCGTGATCATGGGTCCGGTCGGGTACGAGGGTAACCAGCAGTTTCTGCGCACGCGAATCGGACACCTGATGGTCGAGGAGCGCAAGGCGGCGACCGATGGTCTGGATGACACACCGCTGTTCACGTTTGAGAATCTGAAAGACTTCATGTACGCCAATCGTGTTTACGGCGCGGAGGTCGTCCTCGATGACGTGTTGACCATTTGCAATACCGAGCCCGCCGAAAGCGTTCTAGAGGCCTGTGGTGCACTGGCGGGCTGGGACAGGAAAGTGGATCTGGACAGCCGCGGTGCTCAGGTGTTCCTGGAATTCTGGAGTGCCATTCGCGATGAACTGCAGAACCCATTCCAGAATGTGGTTCAGAGCGATGAGTTCTGGGCGGTGGATTTCGATCCGGAAGATCCTCTGAACACACCCTCGGGCATCGATACGTCCATCGAAGCCAATCACACGCGGGTGATTGCCGCACTGCAGCGAGCCATGGACCGACTCGGCGATGCCGGGGTCGCCCTGGACGCAGCCTGGCGGGATGTACAGGTATTGGAGCGTAACGACGAGCGCGTACCCATTCACGGCGGTGCCGGCACGGCCGGTATTTATGGCGCCATCAGCGTGGGCCTGAGCGAGGGCGGCTACATCAACCCCCGTGCGGGCAACTCTTACATTCAAGTGGTGACCTGGGATGACTCGGAGTGCCCAATCGCGGACGTGATTCTGGTGCCGTCTCAGTCCACGGATCCTACCTCACCCTACTTTGCTGACCAGACCAAGCTGTATAGCGAGAAAGAGTGGGTGCGGTTCCCGTTCTGTGAGGAACAAATCAGCGCCACGCAGATTGGCGAGACGCTGCAGATCGAGGAGTGATTGGCCGTCCTTTACGCTAGACAGTTCAATCGTCCAGCGTAAAGGTCAACCCCGCATTGTCCGTGAGCCGCTGAATCAGCGGCATCCCCATAGCCGGTGCGGTGGTCAAAACGCCGCTGGGCTGCCCCGGCTGCTCGATCAGACAAATGGCCGCCTCGGCGATGATCTTGGAAGTAGACCCGTAGCCCGGATCCATATCGCCAGTGACGGTCGCCGTGAGTGACTCTCCGTCGCCACCCTGGGCGATGAACGCAACATTGTAAAAGCCCGCTTCGCGCTCTTCCTGACTTGGCCCGTCGCCGGGCTGCAGTGTCATGTCGAAACTCATGGCTTCGGCGCCGCCCGGTTCGGCAGCAGGGTCGTCGGATCCCAGCAACATCATTTCATCGTATACAAAGTCCTCGCCGTACCGGTGCCCCAGCAGCTTGTTGGAGCGGTGGATATTCTTGGTGTTGATGGTCGCCATGACAAAGGGCCCGGACCAGTTGTGCAGGTCTTCCTCATAGATGTTTGCATCGCCCGCGGGCTGTTCTGGCCCGGTAAATCCCTCGGCGAGCACGAAAGGATTCATCAGCTCCCCGATCCGCTCTGGCTGCTCCTTCACGGTGTCCATGGTGGCGGTAAAACTCGCCACCGTGCCCCCGGACGCTGAGCCCTGCATGGAACGCACCCGGCCTTTGACGCGGGGCAGGGCGTGGCCAAATTTTTCTCTGGCGGCCTCCTGGACAAAAAACACGCCCATCTCGAATGGGATGGAATCAAAGCCACAGGAGAAGACGATGCGCGCACCGCTGTGTTGCGCCGTTGCGCTGTGAGCATCGATCATGTCTTTCATGAACAAAGGTTCACCGCACAGATCAACGTAATCTGTGCCCAGTTCCGCGCAGGCCTTGACCAGCGGCGCGCCATACAGCGCGTAGGGGCCGACGGTGGTGAGGACAACCTTGGCCGATGCGACCATGGTGCGCAGGGCAGTATCGTCAGTGCTGTCCGCCACGATCAGAGGCACACTCTCATCCAGGCCCAGCTCAGCGCGCACCTGCTCCAGTTTGCTCAGGCTGCGACCCGCCATGGCCCAGGCGTAAGTCCCGCCACAGCCGTACTTTGCGTTGAGGTATTCACACACTAGGCGGCCGGTGAAGCCTGTGGCACCGTAAACAACGATATCCAGTGTTTTTTCGTTGGTCATATATGGCTCATGTTCCTGGAAAAAGAAAAGAAAGGGTGAAGCCTGTAGGCTGCGGGCTTTAGCGTCCGTCGAGTGTGGCGGCGCCCATCAAGTCCTCAGTCATTGGGCAGCACGATTCTACCCTGTAAACTGTGCGCCTTTGTAGTGAGTTGTGATGGGAGATAGCAGTGAGTGAGTTTGCGGGAAAAACCGCCGTCATCAGCGGGGGTGCGGAAGGCATCGGGCTCTCGATCGCCGAGGCGCTGGCGGAGCAGGGCATGAATCTGGTGCTGGCGGACATCAATGAGCAGAGTCTGGCGGCAGCCGCCGCTCGTTTGGAGGCTGCGGGCGCAGCCGTCCTGACGGTGCCATTGGACGTTGCAGACGAGGCTCAGTGGCAGACGGTCGCCGATCAGGCCGTCGCACGATTCGGCGCGGTACACATGCTGGTGAACAACGCAGGCGTGGGTGGCGAAGGCGGCCCGCTCGAGCAGCAGAGTGCGCAGGGATGGCGCTGGGCTCTGGACGTGAACCTGATGGGTGTGGTCTTCGGTGCCCAGACCATGTTGCCGTGTATCAGGGCCACGGGTGAGGGTGGCTGGATCATCAACGTGGCATCCATGGCCGGACACATCGGATTGCCCCACGGTGGAGGCTATACCGCGACCAAATTCGCGGTAGTGGGCTTGTCCGAAGGCTGGGCGAGTGAACTCGCTCCGGAAGGGATTCACGTGTCGGTGCTGTGTCCGGGCTTTGTCCGGACGCGCATTCACGAGTCACAGCGCAACCGGCCCGAGCGCTATCAGCGGGATACGACCGCTGCGGCCGAGGCGGGTCCGCTGGAACTGCAGATCAAACAGTTTGTCGAAAACGGCATGGCGGTGGAACTTGTGGGAAGGCGAGTCGTGGAAGCTCTGCAGGCACGGGAACTTTACATCTTCACGCACACTGAGGGCATGCGCGATGCTGTGCAGCAGCGCTTTGCCGCCATCGATGCGGCCTTCGAGCGCGTGTCGGACAGCCAGGTCTTGCCGGCCAATGTGTGAGTACTCGTCGCGGCGTATTGTCACCTGATGCGGGAACTCTGCTGAGTGAACGAGATGGGCACGGTTGCGTCTGGTCTCAAATCGGCAGCGAGTGGAGCATCGGTCTGGATGCCTGGCGCTGGGCAGCGCGCGGCGGCGCCATTGCGTGTATATTGGCCTTAAGAGAAACACCCTCGCTGCGGCACAGTGACGGACCGGCCGCAACCTCGCACCATCGAATCGATCAAAGAAGGAAATCCTGCATGAATAGACTGTCCCGTCTGCTTGGCAAAACCCGAAATGCGATTGTGTTGCTGGCGTTGACATTCTCCAGTCTGGCGTTCGGGGCGGGCCCCGTGCTGGACCGGGTGGTAGAAGGGGATGTGTTGAAGGTCGCCATGTCCGGTGATCAACAGCCGTTCAATTTTGTGTTTGGCAAGAATGATAAAATCATTGGGTTTGACGTCGACTTGGCGCGAGAGATCGCCCAGCTGATGGGCGTCGAGCTTCAGATCGTCCGGATGCCGTTTGATGAACTGATTGGCGCGGTAGAGGATGGGCGAGCGGACCTGGTGATCTCCGGGATGACCATCACTGCATCGCGAACGCGCGGCGTCACCTTCATAGGGCCTTACATGCTGTCGGGAAAGTCTCTGCTGGCCAACGCCAAAACGGTACAGCAGATGAAGAGCCCGGACGAACTCAACCGGTCAAGCGTCAAGCTGGTTGCGTTGAAGGGTTCCACCAGTGAAAGCCTCATCCAGCGCAAACTTCCTGAGGCCACACTCACGAGCGTTGGCAACTACGATGAGGGCATCAAGCTGTTGTTGACCGGGGCTGTAAACGGGATGGTGGCGGATATGCCCATCCTGGCGCTGACCAAACAACAGCACCGGGACGCGAACCTGCAGCTCATCACCCCGCCGCTCTCCATTGAGCCCTTGGGCATCATGATCGCCCGTGGCGACGAGCAGCTCGAAAATCTGTTGAGAAACTATCTGGCTGTATTCGAGAAAACCGGTCTGCTGCTGAATCTACACCGCAAATGGTTTGAGATTGGCAACAGCAACCTCTATCAGCCCTGAGCGGGGCCTCAGGGCTGTCTGGTACTGCCTGATTCAACTAGAAGCGGAGGTTGCATCCGTGTCTGCAACCAGCTGACGCAGACGCTTTAGCTTGTTCGCAAAGCGCCACTCATACCGATCGAAGTCGTTGGGGGAGATGTACATGGCGCGCCGATTTTCCAGGCTGAAGCGTGGGCCTGGAGTGGGGGTTTGTGCTCCGCGCTCGCATTCATAGAGAATGAAGCTGCCCTCCGACATCGGTAGCCGCCGCGTGGGCTGCAACAGCAGTCCTGTTTCCTCCCAGGTTTCGCGTAATGCGGTGCATTGAGCCGCCTCGCCGCGGTGGCTGAGGCCGCCCGGTAGACTGATTTTACCGCTCCAGCTCTGCACCACCAGAAGCTTGCCGTCTTCCACAGAGAAACAGGCTGCGCTGTCTGCATAGTTCGGCATTCCCGAGGGGCTGCAGCCCTGGGGCAGATGCGCGCAGGACCCAATGCCTAGTGAGGACAGAATGCATATCGATGACCGCAGGATACGAATCATGACGACATCTCCGAGCGATTCCAACGCATGACGTCGCCCTCAATTCTGGTGGTAATCTCGTTCGATAACGGCAGGCACATTGGACCGCGCGAGCCCTGACTCGAAGTAGCGTCCATACATCCGCCCCGGGCTATTGAAAGCCTCGCTGCTGCGCATCCAGTTCCAGAAGAAACAGCTCCGCCTGGCCATCTGCCAAGTCCCGCTTGAGCTGCTTACGCTTTTTCTTCAACTTCTTTTTCTCTTCACTGTCCCCGAGGAGCTCATTCAAGTCGGCGTTGATCTCATCCAGTGCCACTTCCAGGCTTGTGACCGTGGCTTGCTGGGCAAAGATTTTTGCTCCGAGGTCGTAGGCCTCGTAGAAAGGAGTCTCCAGCTCGGGCGGGCAGGAGTTTTGGTAGCTGCTGCCTTCCTTGCCGGTTTGCCACCCTTTAGCGGGGGTGCAGAACGTTCGAATGCCCTTGGCCCAGCCGTCTGAGTAGGCTTGTAAATCCGGTTTCACGCCAAACTCTGCACAGGCTTTGGAGTGTTCATTCACTCGGTCGCGCCGATAGCCAAGTCTGCCATCATCCTCGCCACGCAATGCCCAGTCGGCATTGTTGCACTCCGCTTCGGACATGGTCGCGCAGCCGGCCGACAGCGACAGAAAGCAGGCAGTCAAACATCCGCCTGAAAGCGCGCGCAGGAGCTTTGGGGCGAAAGTAGCGACGGGCTGCGGTTGCGATTTTTGGTTCACGGGCATGGCGGGTTAATGGTCGACGACCTGGACGCCTTTCCAGAACGCGACCCTGCCACGTATCTCGTTGGCCTCCTCTTTGGTCTCCGGATAGTACCAGGCGGCATTGTCGTTGCGTTCACCGTTAACGGACAGCGTGTAGTACTGGGCGGTGCCTTTCCAGGGGCAGCGACTGGTGTGATCGCTGGGTTCAAAGTATTCAGCGTGGATGGATTCCGGTGGGAAGTAATGATTACCCTCAACGACCACGGTGTCGGCGGATTCGGCGATGACGGTGCCGTTCCAGATAGCTTGCATAACGGACTCCTGTTAATACGCGGGCTGTCCCCAGTGATTCGATCGCCCGTCACTATAGCGCAAGTTGTGGCGTTGCGCGGGGATTGCGCTATGAGTGGCGATCGTGCTCAGTGTCTGGCGTTTGTTTAGACCGGCAGGTGCCCTACCTTCACCCAGATCAAAGTGTCTTCTTCGACGTACGGGTGGTGACTGCTCAGGTGAGGGCTACGCAGCCAGGTGCCCGCCGGGTAGTGTCCCAGTTCATCTCGCAGCTCCCCGCTCAGTACAAGGATTTCTTCCCCGCCAAAGTGGGTGTGGGGCTGGAAACGCTCGCCGGCGGGCCAGCGTACCAGGGCTACCTGCTCTGTGCCGTGGGCGTGCAGTGGCAGCACCTGCAGAGCACCCTGTCCCGGACGGAAGGGGGTGTTGAGGGTATCGACGATGACGTGGTGCTCATCGTCGGCCTGAAACTGGTGCAGTTTGACCAGCAAGATACAGCCTTCTTTGCTGTACGGTGCATGTTCAAAGCCGATGGGATTGCGAAAATAGGTGCTCGCCTCGTAGTCACCCGTAGCGTCCGAGAAGGTGCCTTCCAATACAAGGATCTCCTCACCACCCGGATGGTTGTGCGCGCGAAAGCTTGAGCCGGGTTCGTAGCGAACGATGCTGGTCGCGTGGCCCCCCTCGGCGTCTTCTCGAGCCAGTGGCTTTCTCCAAACGCCGGCCATGGGGCTGGCGACCCATTCCCTCTGAGCGGTGTTGATGACAACCCGCTCGCTGAAATCCATGTTTAACACGCGCTTGCCTCCCTGTATTGGGCGTTGGATCTCTCGCTGTCGTGAGATCTTTGATATCTAAGTAGACAGATCTGTCTTTTTGGACTTAGAATACTACGTAGACAGACGTGTCTGCGTCAAGCGCTTGCGTGATGGCTTTTACCGATCACAGTGATTCGCTGCACCGAAGTAGAGAATCCCGTGCGCTCGGAGCAGATCAGTGTGCACGGGGAGATCGTCAGGGGACGGTTGGTCGCGCCCGACCCGCGAGGGGTGTCGCACTTACAAAGGAGAACAGGGTATGGCGGTGAGTCGACGTGATCACCTAGTGCAGACGGCGCTTGCACTGTTTTGCCGTGACGGTTTTCGTGCCACCGGCATCGACCGAGTTTTGAAGGAGTCAGGGGTTGCCAAGAAAACCCTCTACAACCACTTCGGTTCCAAGGAGGCGCTGATTATTGCCGCACTCGAGAAGCGTGATCAGGAATTTTTGGCTAAGATCCGTGCCACCATCCGCCGTCTGGCACCGCAGCAATCGGGCGACCCGCGGCTGTACCCAGTTCTGGCGTTCTTCGATGGATTGGACGAATGGTTCAATGGTGGCAACTTCACCGGCTGTACCTTTATCAATGCCTCAGCGGAATACCCCAAGGTCGAGTCTCCAGTCCATCGGGCCTGTCAGGCGCACAAGACGTTGATCATCGAAACGCTGGAGAGCCTTCTGGCAGATCTGCCGGTTGATCAGCGCAGGACGTTGGCATGCCAAATGGCCTTGCTTGCAGACGGGGCCACGGTCAGCGCGCACACCACCGGCGATTTAAGCGCCGCGCGACTGGCAAAGCAGGCGGCGCGACGTTTGCTGGAGAGTTTTCTTCGGGAGTCGACCTGATCGGCGTCTATCTGTCGAAGCCGGTCAGGACTCGTCCAGAAAGCTGCGCAGATAGTCCGAGCGGGTCGGATGGCGTAACTTACGCAGTGCCTTCGCCTCGATTTGGCGGATCCGCTCTCGGGTGACGTCAAACTGCTTGCCGACCTCTTCGAGCGTGTGATCCGTGTTCATATCGATCCCGAAACGCATCCGCAGCACCTTGGCTTCGCGGGCCGTGAGACCTGCCAACACTTCCTTGGTCGCCTCCTGCAGGCCTTGCCCGGTGGCAGCATCGACCGGTGAGTGAATGGTGTTGTCTTCGATGAAGTCGCCCAGGTGGGAGTCTTCATCGTCGCCGATGGGCGTTTCCATTGAGATCGGCTCTTTCGCGATCTTGAGCACCTTGCGAACCTTGTCTTCAGGCATGTCCATGCGTTCGCCAAGTTCTTCCGGAGTGGGTTCGCGACCCATTTCCTGCAACATTTGGCGGGATATGCGATTGAGCTTGTTGATCGTCTCGATCATGTGCACGGGAATACGGATGGTTCTGGCCTGGTCGGCGATCGATCGTGTGATGGCCTGGCGAATCCACCAGGTGGCGTAGGTGGAGAACTTATAGCCGCGGCGATACTCAAATTTGTCCACCGCCTTCATCAGGCCGATGTTGCCCTCCTGGATCAGGTCCAGGAACTGCAGCCCACGGTTGGTGTACTTCTTGGCGATTGAGATGACCAGACGCAGGTTGGCCTCCACCATCTCCTTTTTCGCGCGACGGGCGCGTGCTTCGCCCATGGACATACGGCGGTTGATTTCTTTGATTTCCGTGACGGAAAGCCCGGTGCGCGCCTCAACCTGACCGATGCGTCTTTGCAGGCGCTGAATGTTTTCTTTCTCTACAGCCAGCTTGGGGCCGTAGTCTTTTTTGCGAGTGTTACGGCCCACCCATTTGACGTCCGATTCGGAGCCCTGAAACGATGCGATGAAATCTTTGCGCGGCATCCCGCACGCCTTGACGGCAATGCGCATGATTTCGCGCTCCTGGTCGCGCACGGCCAGTAGCGTATTGCGGGGCGTGTCGGTAAGCGGATCCGAGACGCGGGGCGTCAGCTTGAAAAACTTGAACAGTTCGCCCAGTTTTTCCATTTCCTTGAGCGTGGTCGAATCGAGCCGGCCTTTGGCCGAAATCGCTTTCTCCGTTTTATTGTACTGCCGCTTGAGGGCCGAGAAGCGTTTCTTGGCCTCGACAGGATCCGGACCGGTTTCGCCTTCCTCGTCGTCGTCATCGTCATTGTTGGCCGGCGCACTCTCTGCAACCTCAGCGGCTGACGGCACGTGCTCGGCGGGATCGAGGTAGCCGACCATGATGTCACCCAGTCGCCGTTCCTCCTTCGCCACCAGGTCGTACTCGTCCAGCACTTTCTTCACCGCACCCGGGTACATCGCCAGAGCGGCGAGCATTTCGCGAATGCCTTCCTCGATGCGTTTGGCGATGACGATTTCACCCTCGCGAGTGAGCAATTCGACCGTGCCCATCTCGCGCATGTACATGCGTACGGGATCGGTGGTGCGGCCGGCTTCTGTTTCCACCGCTGCCAGGGCTGCCGCAGCTTCGGCGGCGGCAATGTCGTCCGCGGAAGGGTCGCCTTCGGACATCAACAACTCATCCGCATCTGGTGCTGCTTCAAACACCTGAATGCCCATGTCGTTGATCATCTGAATAATGTCTTCAACCTGGTCGGGATCAGAGATGTCCTGGGGCAGGTGATCGTTGACCTCTGCGTAGGTGAGGTAACCCTGCTCCTTGCCTTTGGCAATGAGTTCCTTGAGGCGGGACTGTTGTTGAGCGACGTCTGTCATTCGAAATTGCACCTGATGGTAAAAGGTGAAAAAAAGTCAGCCGGCGATTATAACCGCAAATAACACAGCTAACCCACTAAAATTCCGGGAATTTTCTAAAATTTGGTTCATTTAAGGGCCCGTACAACCGCGTGCGCCTCTATTTGTTAGAGGGGGCCGTGATCGCTAGGTTCCAGGCCTGTTTCAATGGCCATTTTCAGGCCCACAGCCGGGCCTATTATGAGCCTTGGTTTTCTATCCCAACCATCCCATCGACCGTGGCTGTCACCTTCGGTCTGGTCTGGTATCGTCGCGGTTCCCTGTTTGCGGGCTGAGGTTCACCCGGCAGTGCATCGGCCTGCGGCAGTGCATCGGCCCAAGGCAGTGCACTGGCTCAAGAAGCCTAAGCTTCGACCGTGTCCAAAAGGGATTGTCTGCGTTGATGACAGAAGTGTCGGGGATGCTGCTTTGGCCTGTCACGGTGCCTTCCGCATCATCCTCTACCGCCGCATCTTCCACACCACCGTCTCACCGGCTCAGTCGCGCGCTGGTACCCCCTGCCGCGCGCTACTCGGGCTTGCTGCGCTGCGCATCGCGCTGCGCCTTCACAGCCAGCAGTTGTTTTAATTCCTGCTTTTCCCGATCACTGATTTCAGAGTAGTTGGTGAGTTTGAGTTTGTCGACCTTGTCACTCAATTTTGAGTCCGCCGGTAGCTGAATCAGCGCTCTCAGGGTATCGCTGAATTCATGCTCAATGCCGGCGGCTGGAATGAGACGTTCCTGACCTGCCAATCGATTGAGCAGATCACCTTGCGGTGTCCCATACCAGTGCCCCAGCAGCATGGCGGTGCTGGAATCCGGGCGGCGATGCAGCAGCTGTATAAGCTCAATCAGCAAAGTGACGTCCTGGCCCTCCAGCTCTCCCAGAGTGTGCGGCTCGACCATTTTTGCCATGTCTGGGCGGTGCAGCAGCAGGGCAATGGCGGCCTGCGCCATATTCGAGTAGTCCCGTGTCGACCGTTCGCCAAACGGGCTCCCGGCGCGGGCGGACAACTCGGGCAGCGGCGCGTCAAGGGACTCGGATTGCAGCTCAGCCTCAGGGTAAGCCGGTGGCGGCACCGAGTCCTCAGGGGCAGACTCCAGATGCAGCAGGCTGGCCAGCTCGAGTCCTGTGCGTTCGGCCAGAGACTGGAACATCAGCTGACGGTAGACACCCTCTGGCAGCTGACGCAGGAAGGGCAATGCGATCTTGCTCATTCGTGCCCTGCCATCGAGGCTGTCCATATTCAATCCCTGAGCGGAGAACTGAAACAAGAACGTCTCGAGGGGGACCGCGCTGTCCAGCAGTTGCTCAAATCGCTCCGCCCCACCCGCGCGCACGGCGTCGTCGGGATCTTCACCCTCGGGTAGGAACAGAAATCGCGCCTGACGTCCGTCTTCCAGGCTCGGTAGGGCGGCCTCCAGAGCGCGTAGCGCTGCCTTGCGTCCGGCACTGTCGCCATCGAAGCAGAACACGACCTCCGGGCAAACTTTGAAGATTCGCTCAACGTGTGTTTTGCTGGTGGCGGTGCCCAGCGTTGCGGTCGCGTAAGTGATGCCGTACTGGGCCAGTGCGATGACATCCATGTAACCTTCCACTACCAACACTCGTGGTAGCTGTCGATGCTTCTGTCGCGCCTCGTACAGGCCGTAGAGCTCCTGTGCCTTGCGGAAAATAGCCGTCTCGGGCGAGTTCAGATACTTGGGTTTGTCATCGCCAAGCACACGACCGCCGAAAGCGATAACCCGTCCTCTGCGATCTCTGATGGGGAACATCACGCGATTACGGAATCGGTCGTAGATCTTCCCGTTTTCACTCTCGACCAGCATCCCAATATCGATCAGCTGCTGACGACGCTGGTCGTTGTCACCAATTATTTTTAGCAGGTAGT
Organism: Pseudomonadota bacterium; assembly: GCA_039190425.1. GTDB lineage: Bacteria > Pseudomonadota > Gammaproteobacteria > Pseudomonadales > Halieaceae > Marimicrobium. Next base: position 14,600 of record JBCCYE010000029.1, read on the forward strand.
CCCACCCCGGTGGTGCGAACCCCAGGCCAAAGTCGCGGGCGACGTGGCCGGTGAGCCCGCGACCTTTCAGATAGTCTACCGCGTGCTTCGCCTCTGGATGCTCGCGTAGCGCCTCCTGAAACACTTGCGCTACCTTTGCCATCAAGTCGTACAGGGGTCTGCTGGTGTCGCTTCTAGATGTGCCATCTCGACCCGACGCCGACTCCCGCGGTACCTCCAGCCCACAGCTTGCGGCGAGGGATTCGACGGCCTGGGGAAACTCGGTGTTGTCGTACTCCATCACGAAAGTGATCGCGTTGCCCGTCGCGCCACAACCGAAACAGTAGTAGAACTGCTTGTCCGGATTAACGCTGAAGGAAGGCGTTTTTTCCTCGTGAAAGGGACAGCAGGCGGAGTAGTTCTTACCGGTTTTTTTCAGTTTCACGCGCCGGTCTATCACGTCGACGATGTCGACGCGATTGAGCAGTTCGTCCAAAAAAGATTGGGGTATGCGTCCTGCCATGGCGACTAACAAGGGGTTAACGGTCAGCTGGTTATTGAACCACGCTGAAGACTAAAAGTTTAGGACAAGACGGATTTGTTTGCGCGCAATTGCTAAGTCCGTGAGGATTGTGCTCGACGGCGGACCGACGGGTGAACCTGAGGGTGCCAGGCGGCCGTTAGGCTTAGTCGCCGGTGAGGCGCTGCTTGACCCATTGACTGACCTGGCCCATATCGGCCCTTCCCGCCAGCTGCGGCTTCAATGAGCCCATGACGGCACCCATGGCTGCCATACCGGTGGCGTCGGCGTCGGCGACGGCCTTGTCGATCATTGCGAGAATGTCCTGTTCATCCAGCTGCGATGGCATGAATGTCTGAATCACCCCGATTTCAGCGTCTTCCTTGGCCGCCAGCTCCTCACGGTTGGCGTCTCGATACTGGCTGGCTGAATCGCGTCGCTGCTTGACCATCTTGTCGAGCACCGACAATGCCCGGGCGTCATCGATTTCGATGCGCTCATCCACTTCGATGCGCTTGAATTCGGCTTGAATCAGACGAATGGTTGCCAGCCTATCCTTGTCTTTGGCTTTCATGGCGGCCTTCATGGCCGCGCGGATGGTGTCGGTGAGAGCGGTATCGCTCATGTGGTGTGGGGTTGGCCCGAGCTCAGTAGAGTCGAACGCGCTTGCGGTTCTCGCGAGACAACTTCTTCAGGTGGCGCTTAACGGCGGCGGCCCCGGCACGTTTGCGCACGGTGGTCGGCTTTTCGTAATGCTCACGTTTACGCACTTCCGCCAGGATACCGGCCTTTTCGCACGAGCGTTTAAAACGGCGCAGCGCGACGTCGAACGGTTCATTTTCCTTGACCTTGATATGCGGCATTAAATCCTCACCTCGGTGTGTACCACAGGCTCCAACGGGCCTGAAAGACTGCAAAGGGCGCGAATTCTAAACCTATAAGACCGGTTTTGCAAAGCCTGAGGAAGTGGTAATTTGCTCGCTTTGTGGCTGTCCATGAGATGGCTGGCAGGGTAGTCTGCGCGGCTTTGCGCACGCAGGGGGTCATTGGGGAAGGATTATGCTGATTCTGGGCTTGGAAACGTCCTGTGATGAAACCGGCGTCGCCCTGTACGACACACAAGAGGGTCTGGTGGCGGATGCATTGTTCAGCCAGGTCGATGTGCACGTGGAGTACGGTGGGGTAGTCCCGGAACTCGCCTCGAGAGACCATGTGCGTAAGACTTTGCCCCTCGTGGAGCAGGTGCTCAAGCAAGCGGGCCGGTCCTCGGTGGATATCGATGGGGTTGCCTATACGGCCGGCCCCGGGCTGATGGGGGCTTTGATGGTAGGTGCTACATTGGCCAGGGCGCTGGCCTTTGCCTGGAATGTGCCGGCACTGGGGGTGCACCACATGGAGGGCCACCTTCTGGCGCCCATGCTCGAGCAGGAGCCGCCGGCTTTTCCTTTCGTGGCGCTGCTGGTCTCGGGTGGGCACACCCAACTGGTTCGGGTAGACGATATAGGCCGTTATCGACTGCTCGGGGAGTCGCTGGATGACGCCGCCGGTGAGGCCTTTGACAAGGCCGCGAAAATGTTGGGTTTGCCCTATCCAGGCGGGCCGCACATTGCGCGCCTGGCGCTGGCTGGTGATCCGGGCCGGTTTGATTTTCCTCGTCCCATGGTAAACCGGCCGGGCTTGGATTTCAGTTTCAGCGGCTTGAAAACCTATACGCTGAATACGGTGGCCGCGTGCCGTGAGTCCGGTGGTGTCAGTGAGCAGGACCGCTGCGATATCGCTCGCGCATTCGAGGAAGCGGTAGTGGCAACGCTCGTCATCAAGTGTAAGCGGGCGCTACAGCAGGAGCAGTTGCGCACGCTGGTGATCGCGGGCGGTGTCAGCGCCAACACCAACTTGCGAGACACTCTGGAGGCCGCACTGGCGAAGGAGGGTTCCAGGGTCTACTACCCTGCGCCGGCCTACTGCACAGACAACGGTGCAATGATCGCCTACGCAGGCGCGCGGCGACTCGAGGCTGGGCAATCTGACGCGGCAGAATCGACCGTGCGGCCTCGCTGGCCCATGGAAGAGCTACCGCCCCTGGAGCCGCACCTGTGACAGACATTGTTTACATTCGCGGTCTGCAGATTGACGCCATCATCGGGATTCATCCCTGGGAGCGGGATACGCGCCAACCGATCGTCCTCGATATAGACATGGCCGTGGACACGCGGCCTGGCGCGGCTACGGATGAGATCAGCGACGCATTGGACTATGCCGCAGTGGCAGAACGGGTGGAAACATTGGTTCATGGCAGCCAGTATCAACTCGTGGAGTCGCTGGCCGAGATGCTCGCTGAGGTGATTCGCGTTGAGTTTTCGGTGTCGTGGCTGCGGCTGCGCATTGCCAAACCTGCTGCGCTGGAGAACGCCCAGGATGTTGGCGTTGTGATTGAGCGGGGAGAGCGGCCCTGATGGCCCAGGTGTTTCTGGGTATTGGCAGTAACATTGAGCGTGAACGACATTTGAACGCGGGTCTTGACGCGTTATTGAAGCTGTTCGGTGAGCCTGCTCTGTCTTCCGTCTATGACAGTCCTGCCGTTGGGTTTGACGGGCAACCGTTTCTCAACCTGGTCGCTCAGGTCCACACCTCGCTCAGCCCAGGGCGTCTTGCCGCCCAATTGCGCCAGGTGGAATTCGACTACGGTCGGCCAGCCAACGCTTCACGCTTTAGCTCACGGCGGCTCGATATTGATATTCTGACCTATGATGACCTCATCGGAGAGATCGAAGGTGTGCAGTTGCCGCGAGACGAGATTCTTTACAATGCCTTTGTCCTGAGACCACTGGCGGAATTGGCGCCTGGCGCTGTGCACCCGGAACGCCAATGCACGTATCACCGTTTGTGGGCAGAGTATCCGCCTCAGCAACAACCGATTCGACGAGTAGACTTTAGCTGGCACGGCCGAACGATCTCGACGCGCGAGTAGTGCTAGGTGCCTGGTCTCAAGGCCTCCAGGCGTCGCGCGCGCTCCGCCCGTATGGCCTCGCCCAGTGCCTTCCCCTGGGGGGCGGGCTGAGGGATATCTGCAGCACCAACCTGCTGGACTGCGACCAGAGCCTGTCGCAGATAGTCGGCCTGGGGGTAGTCCCCGTCCTCTCGCCCAAGCCTGCCTCTGGCATCCGCTTCGCAGGCCAGCAGAAACGCTTCGAAACGCTCAGGACGGCGCAGGGCGTCGACGCTTTCCAGTAGCGTCAGCAAGGTTTTCCCGCGCAGCTCAAACGCCCTGTGACACAACAGGTGGTGACCACACACGGCCACTGCGATATCCCGATACAGCGCGGGCGCCCGCAGGCGTTTGCAGACAGCTTCTACCAGCGGCAAGCCGGCAGACTCATGGTTGATGTGCCGCGGCAGTCCGTCTGAGGGGGTTACACCCTTCCCCAGATCGTGTAGCAACACCGCAAAGCGTGACTCGTTGGGTGCGTTGAGTCGGGACGATGCGGCCAATGCCCGCAGCACGTGATCTCCGGCATCAATCTCTGGGTGATGCTGCTGGGGTTGTGGGACGCCAAAAAGCGCGTCGACTTCCGGTATAAGCGCCTGCAATGCTCCGCACTGGCGCAGCAGGTTGATGTAGATTTCCGGGTGGCGCTCCCCGAGGGCTCGATCTGTCTCGATCCAAATGCGTTCGGCGGGCAGATGCGCCAGCTCGCCCTGGCGGACGATGTCGGTCATCAGTGCCAGCGTTTCGGGGGCAACAGTGAACCCCAGATGATGGTAGCGCGCAGCGAAGCGGGCGGTTCGCAGCACCCTCAGAGGGTCCTCAACGAAGGCGTCCGAAACGTGCCGCAGCTTTCGGGCTTCCAGGTCTGCGCGGCCGCCGTAGGGGTCGATCAGCCGGCCGTCCTGGCTCTGTGCCATGGCGTTGATCGTCAGATCCCGGCGTTTGAGGTCCTCCTCGAGCGTGACTGAGGGATCACAGTCCACGGAAAATCCGGTGTAACCGTGGCCTAACTTGCGCTCGGTGCGAGCAAGTGCATATTCTTGTTTGGTCTCAGGGTGCAAAAAAACGGGGAAATCCTTCCCTACCTGCTGGTACCCGAGGGTGAGCAATTGCTCCGGGCGGGCGCCTACGACCACCCAGTCCTGCTCCTCGGTAGGGTAGTCCAGAAAGGCGTCCCGCACGGCGCCACCAACCAGGTAAATCTCCATAACGAGAGTGTACCGGGGACAGGGCCGACGTCACAGCGCACCCTCAGCAACAGGCTCCTTGCACTTGCCGTCTTTGCAGCGACAGCGTGTCCAAGACCCGGTTTCCAGCTCATACAGTGACATGGCTCCGCCCCAAACACAGCCAGTATCCAGTCCGATCGCATTGGGAGTGTCCGTTTGGCCCTCGATGGAGGCCCAGTGACCAAACAGGATGGGGTCATCGGCGGTTTTGCGCCTGGGGTGGCTGAACCACGCGGCGACCCGTTTATCGCCAACGCCGGCTGCTCCGGGCGTCGGTTGAGTTCCCTTGCTCTGCAAATCCATCGCACCCTGTTTGGTGCAGTAACGCAGTCGGGTGAGGTAGTTGGTGATCACCCTGAGGCGTTCATGTCCGGTCAAATCATCGGACCACTGCGACGGTTCATTACCGTACATATCGCGCAAAAACGCGGCACAAGCCGGGCTTCGCAGTACGGCCTCCACTTCGCGTGCTCGGGCCTCTGCCTCGTCGAGTGACCACTGGGGTGGAATACCTGCGTGAACCAGTGTGTAGCCATGCTCCCGGTGGAGCAGCGGGCGGTGGACAAGCCAGTTTAAGAGCTCGTCCCGATCGGGCGCCTTGAGAATCTTTTCCAGAGTGTCAGTGCGGTGGGCCTTGCGCACCCCCGCCGCAACCGCGAGTAGATGCAGGTCGTGGTTGCCCAGCACCATGACAAAACGGTCACGCATTTTGTACAGAAAGCGCAGCGTTTTCAGATTCTTTGGCCCGCGATTGACGATGTCCCCCACGGACCACAATACGTCTTTACCGGGATCGAATTTGACCGCACGCAACAGGCATTTTAGTGGCTGCAGGCAGCCTTGCACATCGCCGACTACGTATGTCGCCACAATCTACTCTAGTTCAGTGCGGTGGGGGTGTGTAAAGAGAATGCAGGAATGGGCACTTCAAAGGTTGGCAGCTCCTGCGGATCAATGTCCGCGGGCTCGCGCACCACCATGTGATAGCTGCCCTCCATACATCCGACCGGCGTTGTCAGGGTGGCACCGCTGGTGTACTGGAACGACTCGCGCGGTTGAATGACAGGCTGTTCGCCGACAACGCCCTCACCACGGACTTCCTGCACGTCGTTGTAAGCATCGGTGATGACCCAGCGCCGAGACATCAGCTGCACCGGCTGCTGGGAGGCGTTGCTGATAGTAACGGTATAGGCGAAAGTGTACTGTTCTTCATCGGGATTCGAATGACTGGGCAGGTAAGCTGTCACCACGTCAATTTCGACAAGCGAGGGATTGAATGGAACGTTAGACATGGATGGCCTTGGCAATATCGATGAACTGGGTCAAATTCAGCGTTTCGGCTCTGGCTCCCGGGTCGATCCCCAGTTCCTCCAGCGCCCCAGTATCTATAAGCCCTTTGAGATTATTGCGCAAGGTTTTGCGGCGCTGGGCGAACGCGTTTTTAACCACCCGGTGCAATTGGGCTTGCTCGCACTTGGGCCAGGGAGACTCGCCCCAGGGTGTCAGCCTTACGATGGCAGAGTTCACTCGGGGTATGGGTCGAAACGCCGAGGGTGGGACGTCGAACAGTTGCTCAACCTTGCACAGGAATTGCGCCATGATGCCAAGACGCCCCCAGGTGCCGCCCCCGGGAGAGGCGGCAAGACGCTCGACGACTTCTTTCTGCAGCATGAAGTGCATATCCACGATGGCGTCTGACTGTTCCAGCAGTCGAAAAATCAGTGGTGTGGAAATGTTGTACGGTAGATTGCCCACGATCCGCAGGCGCCCGTGCGACTCTGCGGCGTCTGGCAGCGCGCGGGCGTAATCGAAGGTGAGGGCGTCGCCCTGATGCAGCGTAAAGCGAGCATTCACGCTAAACGCGGCCAAAAGACCCGGTACGAGGTCGCGATCAAGTTCGATGACGTCGAGATGGCAGCCGCTGGACAAGAGTGCTTCAGTCAAGGCGCCTTTGCCGGGGCCGATTTCCACTAAATGCTCATCCTTTGCTGGGTTGACGACGGCGACAATTCGGTCAATCACGGCCGTATCAATGAGAAAATTCTGGCCAAAGCGTTTTCTGGCCCGGTGGGAGCTCGGTCGGTTCATGGCTGAATCTTGTACCAGATCACAGGCTTAGGTGGAATCGGTGGTTTACTCGCGGGGGTTTTTGATACACTTCCGCCCCATATTTGAATAAGTATGATCAGCTGTAAATGTCCTTAAGTCAGTTCTTTCGCCTGATGGATGCCATGGCGCGCATGTCGCTGCGTGCGGACGCCACCAAGTTTATCCTTGGCTATATCTGGTGGATTCTGGAGCCACTGCTCTACGTCGGAGTACTGTACGTCGTCTTCACTTTGATTCTATCTTCCCGGCAGGCAGACTTCCTGTGGTTTTTGATGTGCGGCAAACTGGCTTTCATCTGGTTCAGTAAATCGATTACGCAGGCGTCCAATAGCATTGTGAGTGGCAAGGGTCTGGTCGGGAAGATAAACGTACCGAAGACCCTGTTCCCCATGGCCGTCATTCAGGAGTGTCTCTATAAGCAGGCGGCGGTGTTCAGTTTTCTCTTTGTTGTCCTCCTCGCAGCCGGTTATCCGCTGACTATCAACTGGCTGTACGTGGTTCCGGTGGCAGTGGTCAATTACATTATGATCATTGCGCTCGCGTTCATCGGTGCCTTCCTGGTGACCATGATGCGTGACTTCAGTCCACTGATCGGCCTGGGAATGATCTTCCTGATGTTCACGTCGGGGATTTTCTGGAACATTCGAGATCTTGGCGATCCGGCAAAGACCGACTTTCTACTCACGATCAACCCTCTGGCGTTCGTGCTTGATGCCTACCGGCAGGCGTTGATGTACAACACGCCACCGGACCTGTGGCATCTGCTGGCCATTGGCCTTGGATTTGGCTCCCTCGCGCTTGCGATGGTGATTGTGATGACCCGACAAAGCCAGTTTCTCGCCCTCAAGGCGCTCAACTGATGGCCGCGCGCGAACCCGTCATTATGCTGGAGCTTGATCGTGTTTCGCTGAGCTTCCAAACCGGCCGTAAGAACTTTGATCACGGCCAACACCATGTATTAGACGACGTATCTTTGCAGGTTTTTGAGGGCGAAACCCTGGGCATTATCGGCCGCAACGGTGTTGGTAAGACCACCATGCTGCGGCTCATGGCGGGCATTCTGGCTCCCAGCACTGGTCAAGTTCGCTTGCGTGAAGGCAAGAAAGCGGCGCTTTTGACACTGGGACTGGGCTTCAATAATGAATTAACCGGCAGAGACAATGCCATGCTGGCGGCCATGCTGCAAGGCGCAAGTCGCAAGCAGGCGCGGGATTTTCTCGAGGAGATCAAGGACTTCTCCGAGCTTGGCGATTCTTTTGAAGAGCCCGTAAAAAGCTACTCTGCGGGTATGCGGGCCCGGCTTAGCTTTACGACCGCGTTGCTGACTCATGTGGATGTTCTGCTGATTGATGAGGTATTGAGCGTGGGCGATGCCCACTTTCGTGGCAAGGCTCAGGCCGCAATGAAGGAACGTGTGACCTCCGATCAAACTGTGGTGTTCGTTTCTCATATCGCGGATTCCGTCAAAGCACTTTGTGACCGTGTCATCTGGCTCGAGTTCGGCAGCATCTACGATGAGGGTGACCCAGCGCAGGTGATGGAAGCGTACCAAAAAGAGGTTCAGTCAGCGCGCAAGGAAGGGCTGGACCAGCAGACCATGTTGATCAAACAGAAGCGCCGGGCGGCCTATGAGGCGAGCTTCAAGAAAAAGCTGCTTGAGAAGTACGACCAGAAGTACCTTGACGAAGTCAAGAAGACCAAAGAGCAGGAAAAGCAACGGCTGGATCAGGAAAGCTAACAACGCGACCCCGGGTTGACACAACATCCACGCACGAGCGCTGCACTCCTGATCGGCAAGCCAGGCTGATTTCAGCATTTGCGCACGGGGTTCAGGCGCTGGACAAGAGTCGCGAAAGCGCATTGGACCTCATCGACGAGGGGTCGATGGACAGCCGGAGAATCGATGGTGAAGCCGTTGCGGCAAGAAGTCACAGCGGCGACTAACGCACTCTCTGCACTCTCTGTAATCTATATGCACTCTGCGCGCCCAGACGCGCTTGGCGATAAACTGCGTTGCTTTGGCAACACGTTATCGATCAGGTGGTTTCTGATGACCTTTTGACCCTGATCCGGTTCAATTCGCCGCGCAATCGGTCTACCCGTTGTTGCGCATGTTGTAACTTAATTTCCGCCTCGCGCAGCGTTTGCTGCATTGCCTGCAGGGCCTCTTCCTCGGAATCGATAACGACATAGCCATCCTTGGGTATGCGCAGATAATCGTTGACCCTGTTAAGTAGTGACTCGTAACCTGTATCCTCTATCACAGCTGTTTCCTCGCACTGCTACTGCCCCCCCAGTCCCTTGTCCCTGATCAGCTGTTATGTTTTGCAGACTAGCGGAAATACATTAAATTTCAACTACGCGAGCGATGTAATCCGAATGACCTAGTCAGACGTTTACCTGGTGCTGGAATTTGTGGGGTGAGGTGTGGCGCGGGCTTAGGATTGGGTGCGGCTTGCAGCCATGTCAGAGGCGATTCTTACGGCCTGTTGCATACTCCCCGCATCGGCCTTACCCGTCCCTGCAAGGCTCAAGGCGGTACCGTGGTCTACTGACGTCCTTATGATTGGCAGGCCTAGTGTGATGTTGATCGCGCTGCCAAACCCGGAGTACTTAAGCACTGGTAGACCCTGGTCGTGAAACATCGCCAGTATCGCATCGGAACTTTCCAGTATCTGAGGATTGAATGCGGTGTCCGCAGGCAGGGGGCCGAGCAGCTGCAGGCCCTCCTCGCGCAGCGACTCGAGCACCGGATTGATGGTATCAATCTCCTCACGGCCAAGGTGGCCATCTTCCCCCGCGTGTGGGTTCAAACCGAGTACTGCAATGGTCGGTGATTCAATGCCAAACTTATCGCGCAGATCCTGATGGAGTATGCGCAGTGTCCTGGTCAGCGCCTCTTTATTGATGGCCGCGGGGACCTTGCTGAGGGGCAGATGTGTCGTGGCCAGGGCGACGCGCATCGTATCGGTTGCGAGCATCATAACCACCTGTTTTGTGCCGGTTTCCTCGGCCAGAAATTCGGTATGACCCACAAAAGGGATGCCCGCGTCGCTGATGAGAGATTTCTGGACGGGGCCCGTTACCATGGCGTCAAAGCGACCGCGCTCGCAACCGTGTATCGCCTCGCGTAGAGTGCGCAGCAGATAGGGTGCGTTGTTGGGGTCAAGCTGACCTGGTTGGCAGGGCGTTGCCAGGTCAATGGGAAGTATGGGTAGCACGCCCGGGCGATGCGCCTGTACCGATGAGCCAGCCTCCCAGTGGAAAAACGTCAGTGTCAGCCCCAGAGCCGCGGCGCGTTCTCGCATCAGCGTTTCATCGGCGATTGCGATCAGTGTCGCGGGCCAGTCCAGCATGGCGGCCTGCAACACCACGTCTGGCCCGATGCCCGCGGGTTCCCCGGGCGTGATGGCTAATCTGGGGACCGCCACGGCGCCAGCATACTATTTGATGTCGACGAAAGCTTCGTCGCGAATCTGGCGCAGCCAGGCGTCCAACTCTTCCTGGTACTTGCGATCGTGTAGATAGTTCATGGCCTTTGCGCGGGTAGCCTGGTCTGACATGTCCTCCTGTCGGCGACCCTCGACCTGCAAAATATGCCAGCCAAACTGTGTGCGTACCGGGTCAGATAGGTCCCCGACTGCGGTTTGCGCAACGGCGGCTTCGAACTCTGGCACCATCTGTCCTGGGGTTGTCCAACCCAGATCGCCGCCCTCCTGGGCCGAACCGATGTCTTCGGAATACTCCCGCGCGAGTTCCACGAAATCGGCTCCATCCAGAATGCGTTGACGCAGCTCTGCCGCGAGAGCTTCTGCCTGGTCGTCACTCATGATCTCTGAGGGTTTAATGAGAATGTGGCGTACGTGGGTCTGTGAGACCATGCGCTCGCCGCCCCTCACCTCAGCCAGATGCACTATGTGAAAACCACTGTCTGAGCGGATCGGCTCTGACGTTTCTCCCGGATTGAGCTGCGGCGCGATATCGGCGAACAGCGACGGCAGATCGTCCTGGCTACGCCAGCCCAGATCGCCGCCGGAGAGCTGATAGGGCGCCTGGCTGGAAGATGCCACCTGTTCAAAACTCTCGCCGCCGCGAATTTTCGTCAGTAGCGACCCCATGTGCGCCTGGGCGGCGTCCACTTGCGCGGCGGTGACCCCCGGCGACAGCGGCAGCAGTGCATGCAGGAGGTGATACTCGGGTTGCGTCAGCTTTTGTCCTTCTTGAGTGGCAATGAAATTGTCCACTTCCTGCTCGGTGATTTGAATACGCTGATTCACATTGCCCGCCTGCACTCGCTGAATGATCATCTCCTTGCGAATTTGCTCACGCAGTAGTGTGTAGGACTGGCCCTGGGCCTCCAATGCCTGCTCAAACTCGTCTAGGTTCATGCCGTTTTGTGCTGCGATGCGTTGAATCGCGCCATTGAGCTGAGCATCGGAAATCCTCACGCCTGCGCGGGTACCCTGTTGCAGCTGGATGCTCTCAAGAACCAATCTGTCCAGAGTTTCGCGCACCAGAACGTCATCCGGGGGCATTTGCATGCCGCGCACGGCCAGATTTTCCCGCACCGTTGCGACCCGCTCAGACAGTTCGCTGGCCATGATGACGTCGTCGTCGACGATGGCCACCACCTGGTCGATGATCTGGGTGGCAGCGCCGAGTTTTACCGTCCACAGCAACAGCGCGGAAACAATGGTGAAAGAGACCAGGTGTCTAGTAATCACGTTCTTCGAAGCCTCGAATCAAGTCTTCCATGATGTTGGTAATACGGTCGCCAAATCCACCCATGCCTTTGAGAATAATCTGAAACTGGGTGGTGTTTTCCCGCTCCAGATTAGGGTCGTCGAAGTCGGTAAACTCGTTGCCCTCGTTGTTGAAGTAGCGCAGGTACAACAGCCGCACTGTCCAACAGCAACTATCATATTCTACGCCGATCATATCTTCCACGCTGGTGTCGGCCTCCAAGCTGTAGTTGATAGCCCCGAAGACACTCCAGTTGTGTGTGAGTGGCAGGTAGGTAGAAACGCTGGCTTCTTCGGTTGTGGGTTGGCCGAAGGCGACGGCCGTGGTCGCCGTCAGCGGGCGGCGAAAAGAGTATCCAACGTTAAAGATGGCGCCGTTATCCAGACGATAGTGGGTTTGAAAGTTGGCCGAGTCCATGCGATCCTCGAAGGGATCGTACACTAGGCTTGTTCGCAGACTAAGCTGATCGGTTGGGTTAAACGTCAGTTCGCCAGCGATTTCCGAGCCTGAGTCTGTCAGAGGCTCTTCGATGGGCAGCAGTCTGACTTTTCGGTCTCGGAAGTAGTAAATCTGGCCCAGGCTTCCGGTCAGCAGCGTGCGGCCATCGGTCGCATCAATCAGGCTGCTCGATAAACCCACTGCGATCTGATTTGCGTCGTCAATGCGATCGTGGCCGGAAAAACGTGTTTCGCGGTACAGCTGATTGTAACTAAAGGTCAGCTCTGCACTGTCAAAGTCCGGTTGATCTCGCTGATCTTCAAACTCGCTGTAGAGATAAAACAGTCTTGGCTCCAGCGTTTGCAGGAGTTCTCGGCCCGCCATGGCGGTGTTGCGTTCGAAGACCAGACCGCCGTCTAGACTGGCCAACGGCGCTCCCACCCGAGGGCTGTCATCGGGAAATACGGTGGCGTCACTGAGGTCGTAATACAGTTGACGATACTTGACCGTTGGTTGCAAAAAACCCCAAAGCCAACGCATCGGATAGGTGACGCCGGCCTCCCCGTAAGCGCGCTTGCCGATGACCAGATTGTCCTCGTCGGTTTCGAAGTTCGACAGCTGGCCGAAGAACACCGGTTGCAGTGTGAAGAGATCACCGCTGCCGCGGTAATTCGCATTAAATTGAGGCAGCTTCTTGTAATCGTCGTTGATGTCGTCGGCCAGTGACTGAAACTGCTGTGCCTGCAGGTTCAACAGCCACTGCTTGCCCAGGTAATCGACAGACGCCAACTGCAGCAGGCTGGTCCGTCGTTGCGATTCCAGATTGGTCGTCTCCAGATCCTTGATGTAATCCACATCACTGGCTTTGCTGTAGTCTACGCGCGACCGCCAACGCTGATTGAATAGACCGTTGTGTTCCACGGCGACCAGCCAGCGATCCGTACTGCGATTGTCGGCTACCTGATCCTCGTAGCGATCGTCCTTGTTCATGTAGGCGCCGCCAAACGACCACTGGCCAACCGTGGGGTTCAGGTAGCGTAACAACAGTTGGTGATTGAGGCCGCGTTCCTCGATATAGCGTGGTGAATACAGAGCATCGTAGTTTGGCGCCAGATTCATATAAAAGGGTACGGTAATGTCCAGGCCGCCGGTGCTGTCGTTGCCAAAATCCGCCCATAAAAAGCCTGTTCTTCGGCGGTCGTCTAAAGGAAAGCGCAACCAAGGCGTATAGAAAATGGGTACACCCTCCACCTCTATGCGGGCATTGTGGGCGGTGGCCAGGCCTTCTGGGAGGTCCAGGTCCAGCTGTTCCGCACGGATGGCCCAATCATCTTCACCGGGGGCACAATAACTGAAGTTGCCATCGTGAATGTGCACCATGCCATCTTCCCGACGCTCAAGGAGATCGGCAGTACCTCGAATATGCTCCTGATGGAATACGAATTGACTGGTCTGCAGAATGGCTTCGCCCGAATCTGAGTAGATTTTCGCTTTTTCGCCGCGCAGCAGAACCCCAGGCTCCCGGAGGGTGACGTTCCCTTCGATGGTGGCCGAGTCCTGGGCGCGATTGATGATTGCGGTATCGCCCTCAAGGCGACGGTAACCCTGCGATGCTGAAACGCCACCCGTCAGGGTAATGGTCTCTCCCTCAAGCTCGGAAGCATTGGAAATGGAGTAGATGCTGGACTCTTCCGGTGGAGTGGCTTTGCTCTCATCTGCCAGTGGATCGATGTAGCGGCCGCGGCAGTTGACGCATTGGCGGTCCCGCAGCGCTTCGGGTACCTCACTGATCGGTACCCAGTCGAAGCCTCCAGCGGCGTCTGTTGCTTCTTCTTTTGCAAGCGATTCGAAAACGCATTCACTGTTGAGATTGGTGCCATTGGCGTCACACGGCTCCGCGTTGCTATCCTGTGCACCGGCAGGTGCGACCAGCCCTAACGCCAATGCGAACAGTCCGGCGAGAGCGCAGACGGGTCGCAGCGGGGTTCGGGCGCGGTCAGAGGTCATCGAGTAGGCAGTTTTTACGGACAAGAGCGGATTCTAAAGCATCCCCCTCATATTGTCCGTCAGTTTTTAATGCGGGAGGTGTAGGTGGCACAACGGGTTGGGGTGCAAGAGCTGGAGCGGTGGGCCGCCGGGCTCCTGTACCCTGAGCAAACCAGTCTGAAGGGCGATCTGGTGCCCTTGGCGGGGGACGCCAGCAGTCGCCGATACTTTCGCCTGATCTTGGAGGCCAAGAGCTACGTGCTGACGCATGCACCGCCGCCTAGCCGTGAAAACGAGGTATTTGTGCGGCGCCAGGCCTTGTTGTCAGGGGCGGGTGTTCGAGTGCCCGTGGTCTACGGGAGCGATTCGGAGCGTGGCCTGTTGTTGCAGGAAGACCTCGGAGACTGCTTACTACTGTCCAAACTGGAGACTGACACGGCAGACCATTTGTATGCCGCCGCTCTAGATCTGTTGTTCCGTCTTCAGAGTTTGGAGGCGGAAAAGTTACTGCCTCCTTACAGCGCGGATGTACTGAACGAAGAATTGCAGCGATTTCCGAGCTGGTTCGTCGAAGGCTTACTCGGACAATCTCTGGATGACGAAATCAGAGATCTGTTCGACGAGCTCACTGAGCGCCTGGTTAACAGCGCCCTTGAACAGCCTCGCGTCGCGGTGCATAGAGACTTCCACAGCCGCAATCTGATGTGTTTACCCGATGGCGAACTGGCGGTGATCGATTTTCAGGATGCGGTATGGGGCCCCGTGACCTATGACTTGGTGTCGCTGACGAAAGACTGTTACCGCCGATGGCCCGCCGCGTCGGTGAAGCGCTGGGCGTTGGAGTACCGCACGCGCCTGCTGAACACGGGCTTTGAGGGGCTGCCGGATGAGTCCGGTTTTCTTCGCTGGATGGACTGGATGGGGTTGCAGCGGCACCTAAAGGTACTCGGCACTTTCGCCAGGTTAGCGTTGCGAGATGAAAAAACGGCCTATTTGGATGATCTTCCTTTGGTCGTTGCCTACTGCCAAGAGACGCTGGCGAGTTACCCGGAAGAACCCGCGTTCACCAGCTGCTTGGATTGGTTCGACGACCAACTGCTACCCGCTATGCGCGCTCACGAGTGGGGCAGGATGCTGTGAAAGCCATGATCCTTGCGGCGGGCTATGGCGAGCGTATGCGGCCTATGACCGATCTCACCCCCAAACCGCTGTTGCGTGTTGCCGGTCGCGAATTGCTGGATTATCACCTGGAGCGCCTCGCGGCGGCAGGGGTTCGTCAATGTGTGATCAATGTGTCGCATCTTGGAGACCAGATAGAGGCGTTCTGCGGCTCGGGCGATCGCTGGGGGATGGCGATTCAGATTTCTCGGGAATCGGTTCCCCTGGAAACAGCCGGCGGAATCATTGCGGCGTTGCCGCTGCTTGGCGATGGTGCGTTTTTACTGGTGAATGGTGATGTTTGGACGGACTTCCCATTCGCTGATCTACTGCACCCCTTGCCGCCGAGCGACTCCGCGCACCTGGTTCTGGTGGACAATCCGCCACACCACGCGCTGGGAGATTTTCTGCTGCAAGAGCGTGGTCGTGTGCAGCGACGTGAGCCGGATCAGCGCGGCCTAACCTACGCGGGAATCGGTGTATTTACGCCGCGGTTCTTTGCGGGTGTGCGTGCTGGCAAGCAACCACTGCTGCCGCTGCTTGAAGCCGCCATTGACAACCGGTCGCTCAGCGGGCGCCACTATGAGGGTGACTGGGAAGACGTAGGCACTCCGATTCGTCTGCAGGCGCTGGATGAGCGACTGTGCAGTCGTTAGAATGACGCCACCTGTAGCGGTGGAGCCTGCCATGGCCGACTTTCTGATAGCCCCTTCGATTCTTTCGGCGGATTTTGCGCGATTGGGTGACGAGGTAGATGCGGTGCTCGCCGCCGGCGCGGATATCGTGCACTTTGATGTGATGGATAACCACTACGTTCCGAATCTGACCATCGGGCCCATGGTGTGTTCGGCCCTGCGTCGCTACGGAGTTTCGGCAGACATCGACGTGCACCTGATGGTGGAGCCGGTCGATCGTTTGATCGGTGACTTCGCGGAGGCGGGCGCCACCTATATCACTTTCCATCCAGACGCGTCGATACACGTTGATCGTTCACTGCAGCTGATCCGCGATGCGGGCTGTAAAGCGGGACTTGTGTTCAATCCGCATGTCGGCCTGGATGCACTGCAATACGTCATGGATAAGGTCGACATGGTACTGCTGATGTCCGTCAATCCAGGTTTTGGCGGTCAGTCCTTCATACCCTCCACCCTCGGCAAGCTCGGGGAGGCTCGCTCGCTGATTGATGCTTCCGGTCTGGATATACGCCTAGAGGTCGATGGGGGCGTGAGTGCCGAGAACATTCGCGAGATTGCCGATGCCGGGGCGGATACGTTTGTTGCGGGTTCGGCCATTTTCAACCAACCTGATTACGCTGCCGTGATCGCGGCGATGCGTGCGGAATTGGCAAAATAGTGCGCAATTCGACAATTGCGCCCCTGATCGCGATATGTACAATAAGCGATCCATTTATCCTGGAGAGTGCTGTGAACGCAGCGATTCGTGTAAACATCGACTGCCTGTCGATGCGAGAGGTCACCTGCTGGCGATGGTAGCCAGGGCTGCGTCGCGACCTTTTTTTACACGTATTTTTTCTCTGAGGACGTCCCATGAATCAGCAGGACTTTGCCGCATTGGCGGCACAAGACTATAACCGCATTCCGGTCAGCCGCGAGGTATTGGCCGATCTCGAGACGCCTGTCAGCGCTTATCGTAAGGTGGCAGAGGGTCCCTACTCCTATTTCTTTGAATCGGTGCAGGGCGGCGAAAAATGGGGCCGCTACTCCATTATCGGCTTGCCATGCCGCACGATCTTGGAGGTGCGTGGTTACCGTGCCCAGGTGCGCGTTGATGGGCGAGTGGCACAGAGTGAGGAGGTCGAGGATCCGCTGGCGTTTGTGCAGGCCTATCAGCGGCTTTATCGGACTGCTCCCAGGGCTGATCTGCCCGTCTTCCACGGGGGGCTGGTCGGATACTTTGGTTACGATACCGTGCGTTACGTCGAGACGCGTCTGCGCGCCAGCGTACCACCGGATCACTTGGACAATCCGGATATTCTGCTTATGCTGTCCGAAGAAGTGCTGGTGTTCGATAATCTTGCGGGGACCATTCGTCTGGTCGTCAATGTGGACCCTGCTGAAGAAGGCGCACTGGCGATGGCCAATGAGCGGCTGGACGAACTGGCCAATAGGCTGCGGCAACCGTTACCGCCGTTGCCTGACGTCGACCTTGAGGCGGCTGACTCGGTACGGCTTGAGAAGACTGCTCACTCAGACTTCACCAAATCCCAGTACGAGGCTGGCGTAGAGCGCGTCAAGGAATACGTTCTTGCCGGCGATGTTATGCAGGTAGTGCCTTCGCAGCGTATGTGTATTGATTTTGATGCGCCCCCTCTGAATCTCTACCGGGCGCTGCGCAACCTAAATCCTTCGCCTTATATGTATTTCCTGGATCTCGATGATTTCCACATCGTCGGCTCTTCTCCAGAGATTCTTGCCCGTTTGGAAGAGGGCCTGGTGACCGTGCGTCCCATCGCAGGTACGCGGCGGCGCGGTTACACGGAAGACGAAGACAAAGCGATGGAGGAAGAACTGCTGGCGGATCCCAAAGAGATAGCCGAGCATCTTATGCTTATCGACCTAGGCCGTAATGATGTTGGGAGAATCGCTGATACCGGCACTGTTGAGCTGACCGATAAGATGGTGGTCGAGCGGTACTCACACGTGATGCACATCGTGTCAAATGTGACGGGCGCACTGCAGCAGGGGAAAACGGCGATTGATGTGTTACGCGCTACACTGCCTGCGGGCACCTTGTCGGGTGCGCCGAAGATACGTGCGATGGAAATCATCGACGAACTAGAGCCTGTCAAAAGGGGTGTGTACGGAGGTGCGGTGGGGTATATATCCTGGGCGGGTGATATGGATACCGCGATTGCGATCCGTACCGCCGTGATTAAAGACGGCAAGCTTTACGTTCAAGCGGGTGGAGGCGTCGTGGCGGACTCCGTGCCCGAGCTGGAGTGGAAAGAAACTCACAACAAAGCGCGTGCGATGTTCAGAGCGGCGGCGATGGTGCTGGGTACATCTGCGGGCTAGCCCGTCCACGGCCCCCGTCAGCTTTGCGTCGTTGCCGCCTCGGGGTTGTCATGGCCAGTCGAGTTCGGCGGCTGCTCGTCCGGGTAGAACTCCCACAGCGCCTCTGAACCTTTTATCGCGTAGGCGACGCTGTGAGGTTGTTGCAACTTGCCATGTTGGAAGCGCAGCCTGTGGTCTGTGAAGTGCATACCGACCTGGATTCCTGTGCCGGTGCCGGCGAGTCCAGGGGGCGGCGAGGCAAAGTACTTGTCCCAGTACTTCTCGGAGAAGAAGACCGCACAGTACGGAAGGTTGAGATACTCGTCGAGGAATACGAAGCCACCCTTGACCACATGAGGCCAAAGATTGATTAAACAATCGTGCAAACTGGCGCAGAAGTCGACATCCAAGAACATCATGGCAATGGGGCCCTCGTGATGGGGCAGCGTGTCCTCATACCAGCCTTTGACGAACTCGGTGCTGTTGATCGAGCCGTACTTGCGCACGTTTTCCCGGACTTCCTCCAGCTGGCCGGCGAAAGCACCGGGCATAAAGCCTTTTCTGAAGGCTCGTTCTGCAACGAAGTCGCCATCTACGGGCGGAGGCAAACCTTCGAAGGAGTCGTACACGATGAGTTTTCTGCCTGTAATGGCGCAGACTCTGGACAGATTGACGGTCGCACCACCCTTCCAGCAGCCGCACTCGACAACACTGCCTTCTTTTTTGCGGGGAGTCTCCAACAGCTTCATCGCCATGACCAGGTGGGCCCGCCAGTTGGTGCCGGTCGTCACCCACAATGAGTTGTACCAGAATCGGCCACCCATCAGCATGCGCTTGCCCCAGTGCATGCCGTATTCCGGGCAAACTTTGGCCGAGTGGGTCAACAGGACGATGGCGACTGGTGTGAACAGGGTATCCAGGACAATTTGGAAGAACTTGGAAACAGTTAGCTGGTTTTTCAGTTGCATGGGCTTGGTCGTATTGCGGAGGGGAGAATGTGGTTGGCCAGACCTGCGACGGTCTCACTGTTATCAAAGTTATAGTGGGAAGACGCTGTCGGGTATAAAAGCCCAATGAGCTTTCTATTGCAACTGAAATTAAGGAAAATGCGGGGCGGCGCACAGGGCAGCCCCTTTTGTGAAACTGCTGGTCTGTGTCAGATATTCGCGGGTGCTCTCGAATGCTATTAATGATCGATAATTACGATTCCTTCACCTATAACGTGGTGCAGTACCTGGGCGAACTGGGGGCCGAGGTGAAGGTTGTGCGCAATGATGAGTTCAGTATCTCGGACATTGAGACCCTTTCCCCCGAGCGAATCGTCGTGTCGCCCGGGCCTTGCACACCGAATGAAGCGGGGATATCGATGGACGTCATTCGCGCCTTCGCGGGACAGGTACCGTTGCTGGGCATTTGTCTCGGACATCAGAGCATAGGGCAGGTGTTTGGTGGGCAGGTGGTGCGTGCGCGAAAAGTGATGCACGGGAAGACGTCTGCCATCAATCATTGTGGCGAGGGCTTGTTCAGCGGCTTGAGCCGGCCATTTGAAGCAACTCGCTATCACAGCCTGGTTGTGGAACGGTGTTCTTTGCCCGATTGTCTTGAGATGACTGCCTGGACGGAAACCGAGTCGGGTGAGGTGGATGAAATCATGGGTCTGCGCCACAAGTCTCTGGCAGTAGAGGGCGTACAGTTCCACCCGGAATCAATACTGACAGCGCATGGTCATGATCTCCTGCGCAATTTCCTTGAGCAGGGGGTAGACAAGTGATGGGTATTCAGGACGCGCTGGCGGCGCTGGTCGAGCGCACCGATCTGAGCCAAGAAGACATGGCGGGCGTCATGCGGCAAGTCATGTCCGGCGAGGCGACCGAAGCACAGATTGGTGGCCTCCTGGTGGCGCTGCGCATGAAAGGCGAAACGGTCTACGAGATCGCCGGTGCGGCACAGGTGATGCGTGAGTTGGCGGCACCGGTCAAGGTCTCTGGTGAACATCTCGTGGACCTGGTGGGGACGGGTGGCGACGGTGCGAATCTTTTCAATGTGTCCACCGCATCCAGTATGGTCGCTGCGGCAGCCGGGGCGCGGGTAGCGAAGCATGGCAATCGAGGGGTATCCAGTAGTAGTGGTGCCTCGGAGGTGCTCGAAACACTTGGCATGCCTCTGGACCTGTCCCCGGAACAGGTGGGTCGAGTGATCGAGGAAGTCGGCATCGGTTTTATGTTTGCACCGACCCATCACAGCGCGATGCGCTACGCTATCGGACCGCGGCGTGAGCTCGGTTTGCGGACAATGTTCAATATTCTGGGACCACTGACCAACCCCGCTGGGGTGAGCCGTCAGGTTGTAGGCGTGTTTGCGGCCGAGTTGTGCCAGCCCATTGCAGAGGTGCTCGGCATGCTGGGCAGCGAGCACGCCATGGTCGTGCACTCTGACGATGGTCTGGATGAAATTTCCATTGCGGCGCCCACTCGAGTTGCTGAGCTGCGCGAAGGTAGGATTGAGTCTTACGCAATTGCGCCCGCTGACTTCGGAATGCAAGCCGCCAACCTGGAGGGTTTGTCGGTCAACGGCCCGGCCGCGTCCGCTGACTTGATTCGGGCTGCGCTCGGTGGAGATCAGATGGAACACGTGCAGAAGGCACGCTCAATGCTGGCATTGAATGCCGGGGCTACGCTGTATGTCAGCGGTGTGGCGGACTCCCTGGCATCGGGTGTATTGCTGGCCGAAGATGTCATTGCCACGGGTCAGGCGGCAGAAAAGCTGCGCGAGTTTATCGACTTCACGCAACTGATGCGGTCCGAGGCCTGAACGATGTCCAGTCAGGCGCCGACCATTCTGCGAAAGATTCTCGCACGCAAGAGGGAGGAGGTCGTAGAAAGGAGCAGGACCGTGCCACTTGCGCAATTGCGGGAGCGTCTTGTGGATGCAGATGCCCCCCGTGGTTTTTACCACTGTCTTCGTGAGCGGGCGTCGTTGGGTCTACCTGCGGTCATTGCGGAAATCAAGAAGGCCTCACCGAGTAAAGGTGTTATCAGGGAGGACTTCGTTCCTGCGGACATTGCCAGGCGCTACGCAGCAGGCGGCGCCAGCAGTCTTTCGGTACTGACCGATCAGGATTTTTTCCAGGGGGCGGACGAATATCTGATCAGTGCGAGGCGGGCTTGTGAACTGCCCGTGCTGCGCAAGGATTTTACGATTGATCCCTATCAGGTGTTGGAGGCGCGAGTCATTGGCGCCGACGCTATTTTGCTGATTGTCGCCGCGCTGGAAGACCGCCCGCTGGCGGAGCTGGCGGCACTTGCTTCAGATCTGGGGATGGATGTGCTTGTAGAGGTGCACAGTCTTGAAGAGCTGCAGCGCGCGCTGCAGCTTCCAACGCCGCTACTGGGTATCAATAATCGAGATTTACACACCTTCGACACGAGTCTCGATACGACCTTGCAGCTCTTACCAAGTATTGACGAAGGCAGGCTAGTCGTTACGGAAAGCGGCATACATACCCGTCAGGATGTTGCACTGATGACGGAAGCCGGAGTGTATACGTTCCTGGTGGGAGAGGCGTTCATGCGCGCCGAGGATCCGGGAACAAAGCTGCGCGAGTTGTTTTACACCGATTAGTCGATCGATCTCAGGGACGAAAAAGCCGACACAGGCCGGCTCTTCTGGTTTTTTAAGGAGAGGTGTTCAGCGCGTACCGTATACGACCATGGTCTTCCCGGAGACCGATACCAGGCCGTCCTCTTCCAGATTTTTGAGAACTCTACCCGCCATTTCCCGTGAACAACCCACGATTTTCCCCAGCTCCTGGCGGGTGATCTTGATTTGCATTCCATCGGGATGGGTCATGGCGTCGGGCTCTTTGCACAGATCCAATAGGGTGTGCGCGATTCTGCCGGACACGTCGACGAATGCCAGGTCTGACAGCTTGCGGGTGGTCTGGCGCAGCCGGGTGCCTAACTGGCGAGAGACCGCGTACAGAATGTCTGGGAACTGACTCCGAACTTGATGAAAGCGCTCATAGGAAATCTCTGCCACCTCGCACTGAGTTTTGGCGACGACCATGGCGCTGCGGGTGGGTGGTTCGTCATCAAACAGGCCCATCTCTCCAACGAAGTCGCCTGGATTGAGATAGGCTACTACCAGCATATGGCCAGGGTCGGATTCGTCTTCAACCATCACAGAAACGGAGCCGTCGAGAATCAGATAGAGGGAGGCGCCCGCTTCCCCTTGCTTCAAAATAGGGGTTTTGGCCTTGTAATCCTTGCGCTGACAGTGGCGCAAGAAGTTCTCTACATTTGGAAGGTTCTGAACTAACTGCGGTTTTAGCAAGTTTCTAGCCTCCTAACATGTCTTTGTTTTTCCAACGATTCTAACCCGATCGCCTGTTAAGTAAAATGTAACTTGTTGTGCTAAGCTGCTCCGCCGTTTTTGGGCAAAAGAACGAATTCTCTATGCAAGCAACGGTCAAGTGGACGGACGGTGCCATGTTTCTCGGTGAATCCGGCAGTGGCCACACGGTGGTAATGGATGGGCCTGAGGACCTCGGTGGACGGAACATGGGTGTGCGGCCCATGGAGATGCTGCTGCTGGGTACGGGCGGTTGCTCTATTTATGATGTGCTTAGCATGCTGAAAAAGGCGCGTCAGCTAGTCGTGGATTGCCGGGTCGAGTTGCAGGCGGAGCGCGCTGACGCGGTTCCTGCTGTATTCACCAGCATCAACATGCACTTCGTTGTAACCGGCATTGACCTGAAAGACAGCCATGTTAAGCGTGCGGTCGAACTCTCGGCAGATAAATACTGCTCAGCGTCTATCATGTTGGGAGAAGCTGGCGTAAAGATCAGCCACAGCTACGAACTGGTCGAGTTCCAGGGTTAGACGTGGTAAGTGGTCTCTGTCATTAGCTTTGAGACGCTTGTCATTGCACTTTTTATCGTGCTCGGCAGTTCCCGACCACCCGCAGCCCTCGCGTTGTCGCCGTGACGTTCTTCATCTTCCAGCATCTGCTGTAAGACCAGCCGCGATCTTCGATCGGTTTCGGGCAGGCGCTGCAAGTGATCTCTCAGGTGGGCGCACACGCGCTCCTCGGTAGCCGCTACGAACCCCAGGCTCACTTCGTCTCCCACGGTGCCGGCTATAGCGCCCAGCGCGAATGACATACCGTAAAACACCGGGTTGAGCGCACTGGGATGGCTGTCCAGATCTTCCAGGCGCTGTTCGCACCAGGCCAGATGGTCTGCCTCTTCGACCGCCGCCTGATCCATTTCGCTGCGCACGTTGTCCAGTCGGGCTGTTAGGGCCTGCCCTCGGTATAGCGCCTGGGCACAGACTTCGCCGGTATGGTTCACACGCATGAGGCCCGCAGCGTGTCGACGCTCCTGTTCAGACAAGTCGGCCTCCGCGTGGCCCTCGGCTGGAGAAGGGCGTCGAGGCTGTTCGGTGAGACGCGTCATGCCTCGCCGCGCGGCATCTGCTTCGCACAGTATTCGATCCAGCAGGGACAGTTTACGTTGGCTCATAGAATTCACCTCCGCACCTCAACTATACCGTGCGATCGCGCGCCAACCAATGTCTCTCCGCAGGGTCATTTCGTTCCAGCTGATGTGGCCCGCCGCTCGATAACATTCACGTTGAGCGGTCTGGATATCTTCACCAAGTGATGTCACGCAAAGCACGCGGCCACCGTTCGTGAGCACCTGGTCATCACGCCGCACTGTGCCGGCGTGGAACACCTTGGTCAGGTCCCCGTCGGCGTTTTTCAGTCCGAAGATAGGATCTCCCTTGCCATAGGAGCCTGGATAGCCGCCCGCGGCAAGTACGACTCCGATGGCGACGCGGGAGTCCCAGCGAATTTCGCTGGAGACTAGCTCACCTGCAAGGGCAGCCTGGCACAGCGTCACAAGGTCAGACTCCAGTCGCATCATTATTGGCTGGGTCTCTGGATCGCCAAAGCGGCAGTTGTATTCAATGACTTTCGGTTGGCCGGTGTCATCAATCATCAGACCTGCGTAAAGGAAACCTGTGTAGGCGTTCCCTTCGGCGGCCATACCGGATACGGTCGGTCGTATCACTTCTTCCATAATTCGATCAAAAACGTCGTCAGTGATCACTGGCGCCGGCGAGTACGCCCCCATACCTCCGGTGTTTGGACCGGTATCGCCCTCGCCAATGCGCTTATGGTCCTGGCTGGTGGCCATGGGCAGGACGTTGACGCCATCGACCATGACAATGAAGCTCGCTTCTTCTCCGGTCAGGAACTCCTCAATCACCACACGACAACCGGCATCGCCGAATGCGTTGCCTGACAGCATATCGGTGACGGCGGCCTCGGCCTGACCCAGTGTTTCAGCAACGATGACGCCTTTGCCTGCGGCGAGCCCGTCTGCCTTGACCACGATCGGAGCGCCCTTGGCGCGCAGATAGGCAAGCGCGGGCTCGAGCTCAGAAAAGTTGGCGTAGTCGGCGGTTGGAATGTTGTGCCGTGCTAAAAAGTCTTTGGTGAATGCTTTCGAGCCTTCGAGCTGCGCCGCGCCCCGCGTAGGTCCGAAGCAGGGCAGGTTGCGAGCACGAAAATAGTCGACGACGCCCTCCACCAGCGGTGCTTCCGGGCCGACAATAGTAAGGTCGACGTTGTTCGCCTGAGCAAAATCGGCCAGCCCAGAAAAATCCATTGCGTCCAGCGCGACGTTTTCCAGGCCTTGTTCAAGATCGGTACCGGCGTTGCCCGGAGCGACGTAAACAGTATCCACGTGTTCCGACTGGGACGCTTTCCAGGCAAGTGCGTGTTCGCGCCCGCCGCTACCAATGATCAGAACGTTCATTCAGATGTGTCTCCCGTTGCGCGCTCACCTTGCGGTCTCGATGGGCTGAAGGCTGCAGTTCCGCTAGTGACGGAAATGGCGCATTCCCGTGAATACCATCGCCATGCCGTGTTCGTCAGCTGCCGCTATCACTTCTTTGTCGCGAATTGAGCCGCCCGGCTGGATAACCGCGGCAATACCGCGCTCACCGGCGCTGTCTATGCCGTCGCGAAAGGGGAAGAAGGCATCGGAGGCCATGACGGACCCAGGCACATCCAGGCCAGCGTGTTCGGCCTTAATGGCGGCTATGCGCGCCGAGTTGACACGACTCATCTGCCCCGCGCCGACACCAATGGTGCGTCCACCTTTGGCGTAAACTATGGCGTTAGACTTCACGAATTTGGCGACCTTCCAGGCAAATAGCAGATCGCGCAGTTGTTGCTCAGTGGGTTGTGATTGACTGACGATTTGAAGATCGTCCAGGTCGACCATTCCCAGATCGCGATCCTGGACCAGCAGTCCGCCGTTGACTCGCTTGTAATCGAGTGCGGGGTGTCCAGCGGTCCACTGTCCGCTAACCAGCAGGCGGATGTTCTTTTTTTCCGCGACCGCGGCGGCGGCCTGCCCGGTGATTTCAGGAGCAATGATCACCTCAACGAATTGGCGTTCGACAATTGTGGCCGCGGTGGCGGCATCAAGTGGTCTATTGAAGGCGATTATCCCTCCAAAGGCGGACTCGGAATCAGTGGCGAAGGCGAGCTCATAGGCTTCACCGATGTCGCTGCCTACTGCCACACCGCAGGGGTTGGCATGTTTGACAATGACACACGCGGGCTCGGTGAAACATTTGACGCACTCCAAAGCGGCGTCTGTGTCTGCAACATTGTTGTAGGAAAGTGCTTTCCCCTGGAGCTGATGCGCGGTCGTTATGCCCGCTTCGAGGGGTGATGGCTCGGAATAAAACGCAGCCCGCTGGTGGGGGTTTTCGCCGTAACGCATGTCTTGTGTTTTGATGAACTGGGTATTGAACGTGCGGGGGAACCCCTCGCTTCCGCCGGGCACTTGGGTGCCAAAGTAGTTGGCGATCGCGCCATCGTAGGCCGCAGTATGCTCGTAGGCTTTGATGGCCAGGTCAAAGCGGGTTTCCAAAGTGGTTGCCCCGTCGTTCGACCGCATCTCATCGAGTACGCCATTGTAGTCGCTGGCGTTGACTACGATATTGACATGGCGATGGTTCTTCGCGGCTGCGCGTACCATGGTCGGGCCGCCAATGTCGATGTTCTCAATGGCGTCTTCAAGAGTACAGTCCGGCTGTGCAACGGTAGCAGCAAACGGGTAAAGGTTTACCACGACCAGATCAATAGGCTCTATACCGTGGTCTGCCATAACGGCTTCGTCTTGTCCACGGCGGGCAAGGATGCCACCGTGGACTTTGGGGTGCAGTGTTTTAACTCTCCCGTCCATCATCTCCGGGAAGCCCGTGTAGTCGGCCACCTCGGTGACCGTGAGGCCGTTGTCTTGCAGTAGCCGGAAGGTGCCCCCCGTGGACAAAAGTGCCACGCCCATTTCACTCAGTGCAGAGGCGAAGTCGACGATGCCCGTTTTATCGGACACGCTGATCAGTGCCCGCCTGATGGTTACCAGCTGGCTGTCACTCATGGTGCCGGGGCTCCCTCAGGTTTTGTCTGCGATCAGTTGGTACTGCTTGAGTTTCTTGCGCAGGGTGCCACGGTTGAGGCCTAGCATATGCGCAGCCTTAGTCTGGTTGTTGCGCGTGTAGGCCATGATTTCTTCTAATAGCGGTGCTTCTATCTGAGCCAGTACCATCTGGTAAACGTCTGTGGACAGCTGGCCGTCCAGTTCATCCAGGTATTGCCTTACCGCCGTTTGCACCGCGTCGCGCAAACAGGCGGTTTCCATATCGTTGGTGGTTTGGGTATTGGGCTGAGCGCCGTCTGCTGGTGTGTGTAGGGGTTCAGCCCTTGTCATGCTGCGAGTTCCTCAATGGTTTGGTCCAGTTCGATTTGATCGATAAATAACAGCTGGTCCTGCGCCTCTTCGAGGGCATTGAACCGGCTGCGCAGTTCGCGGTATTCCGGGTTGTTTTCCAGGTACCAGGCCAGGTGCTTACGCGCGATGCGTACACCCATGTACTGGCCGTAAAACTCGTGCAGGCTTTGGACATGGCGCCACAGGATCGCACGTTGCTGTGCCGCACTCGGTGGTGGAGATGTGACCCCGGTGTCTAAATGATCTGCGATCTGGCCACACAGCCAGGGCCTGCCCTGAGCGGCGCGGCCAATCATGACGCCCGCTGCGCCCGTTTCCGCAATCACCGCTGCCGCCTTGGTGGGGCTGTCGATATCACCGTTGGCCAATACCGGCATGTCCACGGCCGCCACAATCTCCGCGATGGTCCGGTACTCCGCCGATCCCTTGAACCGACAGGCCCTGGTGCGGCCGTGCACGGCCAACGCCGCAATGCCGGCATCTTCCGCAATGCGGGCGATTGAGACACCATTACGTTGCTGTGGTGACACACCGGTCCGAATCTTCACAGTCACCGGCACCGGGACTGCCATCACGACGGCGGACAAAATATCGGCGACGCGCTGTTCATCTGCAAGCAAAGCGGATCCCGCGGCTTTGCGGCAGACTTTCTTAGCGGGGCATCCCATATTGATATCGATGATCTGAGCGCCTTGTGCCACGTTGTACGCGGCGGCGTTGGCAAGCTGCTCTGGTTCGCTGCCGACGATCTGCACCGAGCGCGGCTCCAGTTCGAGAGCGTGTCGGCTGCGCCAGCTGGTCTTGCGAGAGCCCTGCAGCCCCGGATCACTACTGATCATCTCCGACACGACCAGTCCCGCACCCATTTCAGTACACAGTCGCCGAAACGGCAGGTCTGTTACGCCCGCCATGGGCGCCAGGGCGACGCGATTGGGCACGGTGTAGGGTCCAATGTGCAGCATGGTTAGGCGTGGCTTAGAACGGTGTCGAAAAGAGGCGGTATGATACTCGCTCGCTGTGGCGCGGGAAAGAAATTATGACCAAAAAATCGGCGGTGGCTCACAGTCCCGACGCATCAACGCCGTTTCCGTTCGTTCGAGCCAATCCCTTCAGGCACACCCAGTTCTCCCGCTCGTCGACCACCCTGAGATCGATCACTGTTGAATAATGTGTTATCAGAGCATCCGCCTGCTCAGAGAGTAAACCCGACAGCAGCACGGTAGCGCCCGGTCGTACCAGCGAGCACAGTGTTTCGGTTAGCGAGAGAAGTGGCCCGGCGAGAATGTTCGCGACCAGCACGTCGGCTCGATCGGTCCAGTCGCCGAGCGCCTGGGCACCTGGCAGAACCGTCAGCAGTCGATCATCGTCAATACCGTTGCGTAGGGCATTGTCGCGCGTTGCGACCAGCGCTTGCGGGTCGTTGTCAACCGCGAGGGTATAGGCGGCACCGAGCTTGAGTGCCGCTGCGGCCAGGATGCCTGAGCCACAGCCGTAATCGACCACATTGGCGCCCTGCAGAACAAGCGTCGATAGCTGTTCCAGACACAGGGCGGTTGTCGGGTGAGTCCCAGTGCCAAAAGCCAGCCCGGGATCGAGCATCAGCGTTACGGCGTCGTGATCGGGTGGGTCCATCCAACTGGGGTAGACCCACAAGCGCTCGCCAAAGCGCATGGGTTGATAGTGTTGCATCCACTCGCGTTCCCAATCCTTGTCTTCCAAAATCTCCACGCGGTATCCGCCGTCGGTGAGTAAATGGGTCGGTAGTTGGGCAATGACGCGAGACATATCGGTGTTGGCGGGGTAGAGGCCGGTCAAGCGGGTTTGTTGCCACAGGGGTGTGGCACCTCTTTTGGGTTCCAGCACAGGTTCGTTGCCATCGTCCTGGAAGGTGACGGCCACGGCTCCGGTCGTCAGTAGCGCCGCCTCCAACTCCGGCACCTGCTGAGGCGAGGTGTCTAGACGCAACTGCAGCCAGGTCATAAGCGCTCACTTACCGACCTTTGTCGGAGGTTGGAGTTATCGCAACTCAGTCCTCGAGCTTACTTTCAAGATAGTGAATGCTCACACCGCCCGCTTGGAATGCCTGGTCGCGAACCAGCTCACGGTGCAGTGGAATGTTCGTACGAATGCCTTCCACCACTAATTCATCCAGAGCGAGTCGCATACGGGCCAGCGCCACTTCCCGGTCTTCGCCATAGCTGATGATCTTTGCGATCAATGAGTCGTAGAACGGCGGTACGGTGTAGCCATCGTAGAGGTGAGAATCGACGCGGATACCGAAACCGCCTGGCGGGTGAAAGACGGTGACCTTGCCGGGTGAGGGTAGAAAGTTCTGAGGGTCCTCGGCGTTGATGCGACACTCAAAAGCGTGCCCGCGAAACTGGACATCCTCCTGGGTGAAAGACAGAGGTAGACCGCTGGCAATGCGCAGCTGTTCTTTGACAATATCGACGCCGGTGATCATTTCTGTAACGGGGTGCTCAACCTGCACTCGAGTATTCATCTCGATGAAGTAGAAGCCGCCGTCTTCATACAGAAACTCGAATGTGCCCGCGCCCCGGTAGCCGATCTTCCGGCAGGCATTGATACAGGATTCAGCGACCTCTTCGCGTAGCTGTTGTGGAATCCCTGGCGCGGGTGCCTCCTCGATGACTTTTTGATGGCGTCTTTGCAACGAACAGTCCCGGTCACCCAGGTGTATGGCGTTGCCCTGTCCATCTGCCAACACCTGGATTTCCACGTGACGTGGCTTCTGCAGAAACTTTTCCAGGTAGACCACGTCCGAACCGAATGCCGCAGCCGCTTCGGCCTGGGTCACTTGGACCGAATTGATTAACGCGGCTTCGTTGTGCACAACGCGCATACCCCTTCCACCGCCGCCAGCTGCAGCCTTGACGATGACCGGATAGCCGATGTCTCGCGCAATGTGGAGCGTGCGGTCCTCGTCCTCGGTCAATGGGCCATCCGAGCCCGGTACAGTGGGTACACCGGCTTTTTTCATCGCATTGATGGCCGAAACCTTGTCGCCCATCAAGCGAATGGTCTCGGCCTTTGGGCCGATGAATATGAATCCGCTTTTCTCTACCTGTTCAGCAAAATCCGCATTTTCAGCCAGAAAGCCGTAGCCGGGGTGTATCGCGTGAGCTCCCGTAACCTCCGCTGCAGAGATGATAGCGGGAACGTTGAGGTAACTGTCGGCAGAAGGTGCTGGGCCGATACAAACCGCCTCGTCGGCGAGCAGTACATGTTTCAGTTCCCGGTCAGCCAGGGAGTGCACCGCGACTGTCTGTATACCCATTTCCTTACACGCGCGCAGGACGCGCAGGGCGATTTCACCACGATTGGCGATGAGCACCTTGTCCACTGTGGGCATGTTGATTTTCCTCGGTTGGCCTGAGCGCTAGGCGATGGTGAACAGTGGCTGGTCAAACTCCACCGGTTCACCGTTTTCAACCAGGATGGCCTCGATGGTGCCAGACTTGTCGGCCTCGATCTGATTCATCATTTTCATGGCCTCGACTATGCACACCACATCACCCACCTTGACGCTCTGCCCAACCTCGACAAAGGAGGGCGAACTGGGTGAAGGCGCACGGTAAAAGGTACCCACCATCGGCGAGTTGACGACGTGTCCAGCGGGTGTTTCTGGCTCCGCGGAAGGTGCGGGTGCCGCCGCAGCGGGTGCCGGCGGTGGCGGAGCGGCAGGCATGGGAGCGATGGCTGGTGGCATGTAAGCTGGCTGCGGCGCGGCGATGGGCGGGCCGCTGTTGCGGCTGATTCGCACCGACTCCTCGCCCTCCTTGATTTCAATCTCGTCGATGTTGGATTCTTCCAGCAATTCGATGAGCTTTTTGACTTTGCGAATATCCATAGTTGGATCTCTTGCTCCGGTTCAGAGGGATTCAGTGCTTTGCATGGCGGCTTGCAGTGCGAGTTCGTACCCGAGAGCGCCCAGGCCGCAGATCACGCCCTGTGCGATGTCAGAAAAGTATGAAGACTGCCGAAATGTCTCCCGCCGATGCGTATTGGAGAGATGGACTTCGATGAATGGTATGCCCACCGCCGCAAGAGCATCACGCAAGGCGACGCTGGTGTGAGTGAAGGCAGCGGGGTTGATGATGATGAAATCGATACCCTCGGGTCCGGCGCTCTGAATTCGCTCCACGAGCTCGTACTCTCGGTTGCTCTGCACTGTTGTCAGATTGTGGCCAGCGGCGCCCGCCAGCGCCGTCAGGTGTTCGTCGATCTGCGCCAAAGTTGTATGACCGTAAATGTCGGGTTCACGTTGGCCCAGCAAGTTGAGGTTGGGGCCATGAACGACGAGGATGGTGGCCATCGGGATGGCTCTCCAGTGGGCGGGAGGACGTTAAACCGGATTTTGGCTCAAACCGGGGAGTCTGTCTATGCGTAGCCATAATATTGGGAATTTTGCCGAATTTGGGCGCAATTTCGCGCCTATTTCATGGAAGATAGGCTTTTTTCGTCCTTCTGCGTGTCGCCTAAGGCCAACATAAAGGCACTTTTTACATTTTGAGTACGTCCTCTAAATTGCTGCTAACGGCTCAGAATGCAGTGGCAACGTCGCTGTTCTTGTCAATATGGCGGTCCAGGGCGTTCAATACGATCTGTTTGGTGAGAATTTGTGGCAATACCACGGGTTCCGCCTTGGGATCTGCCGGGTAGAGTATGTACAGAGGTATGCCGGTGCGTCCGAATCGCTCCAGCAGTGCGGCGATTTTGGGGTCGTGATTGGTCCAGTCTGCCACCATGTAAACCACGCCCCGATCCTCAAAAGCCCGACTCATGTCATCGGTGAACAGAACCGCCGTCTCGTTGGCTATGCAGGTGATGCACCAATCTGCGGTCACATCTACAAAGACGGGTTGGCCGGCTTCGCGAAGGGCGGTGACTTCACTGTCTGACCAGACTGTTTTGCCGCGGACAGCCTGCGGGTTGTCGATCGTTGGATCAAGACCCCGCTGTGCCCCCAGGGTCACCGCGAGTGCGACACACGCGAATGCGAGAATGCGCCGCCAGTTTTGCGTATTCCATAACCACAAGCCCAGCGCAAGCATGAGAGCGCCGGCAAGCGCGCTGGTCATGGTATTGACGCCAGTTTGTCTGCCAGCGACCCAAAGCAACCATAGAGCGGTGGCGTACAGTGGGAAGGCCAGAAACTGCTTCAGTGTCTCCATCCACGGGCCGGGTCGTGGCATCAAGGCGCGAGCCCCGCCACTGTAACTGAACAGCAGTAGCGGTGCCGCCATACCCGCGCCGAGGGCAGCGAACACGAGCAGGCCGATCGCCGGAGGCTGACTGACGGCGAAGCCAAGTGCGGTCCCCATAAAAGGTGCGGTACAGGGGCTGGCCACCACAACCGCGAGGACGCCCGTGAAGAAACTGCCACTGAGGCCCCCACGTTCCGCTAAATGGCCCCCCGTATTCATCAGCCCAGTCCCAAACTCGATAACCCCTGACAGAGATAGACCCATGGCGATGAACAGGTAGGCCAGCGCAATAACAAAGCCGGGGGACTGCAACTGAAAGCCCCAGCCAATCGCTTCTCCCGCCTGTTGCAGGCCGATCAACAGAGCTGCGACCGCAACGAAGCTGGCAATGACGCCGGCCGTGTATACCCAGCTCTGCAAGTGTCGGTCATGGTCTGTCGAGTTGGCGAAACTCAATACCTTTAGCGACAGCACCGGGAAAACGCAGGGCATGAGGTTCAGTATTGCGCCCCCTGCAAAGGCCAGCAGCAGCATGTATAACAGTTGTGAGATGCGGGTGTCCGCGGTTGCCGGTGCCGCAGTGGCGGTCGCCTCAGATCTCGGTCGCTTTGGCACAGTCTCGAGGGGGGCTGCTGAACCACCGGTAAAGTCCAAACGAAAGTACTGGGTGCGAGGCGGGTAGCACAGCCCGGCGTCGGCACACCCTTGTGACGTAACCTTGAGTGTGGCGTTTTCGCTGGGTCTTGCTGGGGTAAGCAGGATATCCGCATCGGTGTAGTAGACTCGGACCTGCCCAAAAAACTCGTCGTCTTTTTCCAGGGCGACGGGCAACTCAGCTTGTACTGGTATGTCTTCGCCGGTCTCATCCTGCAGTGAAAACGCGAAACGGTGTTGATACATGTAATAGGCGTCAGCGATCAGCCAGTACAATCGCACCTGACCGGAGGGTAATGGCGCCACTTCTAGCCGATAGGCTTCCTCGACGGGCAGGAAATCGGGCTCATCGACGCCGGTCAGCGTCTGCGCTGCACCGAAGCCTTCGGCCAAGGCGGTCTGGCAGCTCAAAGCCAGTAGAATAGCCAAAACCACACGCATGCAAAATTACTCCTGTTGTGGGAGTCAGACGGTCCCTGCCTCTGCGACCTGCTCAAATATTGTACTGCCCGACGCTACGGCCGAGATTGTAGCAACTCCCACGCCACCTAGGGAGCCGTGCCGCGGCGGGGAGTGGTACTATAGTCTGACGACAGTGTGGCGGGATAGGTTCCCCTGATTGAGGAGGAGACTTGATTAATAGATCGTGGGCTGGCCTCTGGATCGTGCTTGTAGCGCAGACCAGCGCCGCCCAGCCTGAATTGCAGATCAGCGATGCCTGGGTGCGAGCGCTGCCGCCCAGTCAGAACAATACAGCAGCCTATATGACCTTGTTTAATGCGGGCATAGAGCCTGCAAGGGTGATAAGCGTGACGTCAGATCTTGCCGGTCGGGTGGAGATTCATCGCAGTCAGCACGTAGACGGCTACATGCGCATGGAGCAGCTTGATGACCTGACCGTCCCGGCCGGGGCAAGAGTGCTGCTGGAGCCCGGAGGCACCCATCTGATGTTACTTGATGTGGAGCGCATGCCCGCCCCCGGTGAGACGGTGCGTATTTGCCTGACTGCGCAGGTCATGGACGAAGTCTGTACCGATGCGCCGGTGCGAAAAGGGGCCGATGTCCCAAACCCACACGCCCACCACTAACCCTTAAGAGTCGCACATGCTATGGGAAAATTAGCCGATACACTGGCGAACGTTAGAGACTCGCTCGAGTCTTTGTTCCCCAATGGAAACATCTTCAAGATCATTGCAACGCTGATTGGTGCTTATTTGCTGATCTGCGTGTTGCTTGGCATGTACTGGAGTATTCCGCCAAAACCCTTTGATGTACGCGAACAAACGCAGCAACTGCTGGCGGAGCAGGGCGGCCAGGAGGTTGTTGGGTCTGTCACCGTCGCCACCACCATCGGCGTTATGGAAACGCTGTTGGATAAGCCGGGCGGGTTTACCCATAACGATCGGTTTCCGCCTGGCGTGTGGTTAGACAATATGCCTAACTGGGAGTTTGGAGCGCTGGTTCAGGTGAGGGATATGGCGCGTGCACTGCGGGAGGTTTTGAGCAGATCACAGTCGCAGTCAACCGAGGACCCAGATCTCGCCAAAGCAGAGCCTCAATTTAACGTCAACTCGGACAGCTGGATGTTTCCATCTGCCGAGCGTGAGTATCGCGCAGGTGTCGATCATCTGCGCAGTTATTTCCGGCGCCTGTCAGACGTCAACGCGTCGGACGCTCAGTTCTATGCCCGCGCCGATAATCTGCGATACTGGTTAGCAACGGTCGAATCCCGGCTAGGCAGCCTCTCTCAGCGATTGAGCGCAAGTGTTGGCAAGCGCCAACTCAATACCGATCTTGCGGGTGACCAGGTGGCTGTACAATCTACCGCGGCTCCCACCGAGCGAATCGTGCAGACGCCCTGGCTGGAGATCGACGACGTGTTTTACGAAGCACGTGGTACGACCTGGGCTCTCATTGAACTGCTCAAGGCCGCAGAAATCGATTTTGCCGAGGTATTGCGCAACAAAAATGCACAAGTCAGTTTGCAGCAAATCATTCGAGAACTGGAGGCAACGCAAGCTTTTGTATGGAGCCCTATTATCCTGAACGGCAGTGGCTTTGGATTCGTAGCCAACCATTCGCTGGTGATGGCCTCCTATATCAGTCGGGCGAATGCGGCCATCATTGAGCTGCGCGACTTGCTGGCGCAGGGTTAGAGCATCTCATACCCGCTTTCGTTCAGCGAGCACTAGTCCCGTTGGTAGCGCAGACGTGTGCCGGTATCCAGCGATAGTCGAATTTCCTCGGCGCTGAGTTCCTGCGGGAAGTAGGTGCCGGATAACTTTGCGTCGAGCAGGCTGGCACCCTCGAGGTTGGTGTTGCGAAAATCGATCCCACTCAAGTCTGCATTGCGAAAGTAAGAGTTGCTAAAATCCAGACCATCTGCATCCATATTGCGCAGATCGCGGCCACGGTAATCGCCGCTTTTTAACTCGCTCGTGTCC
>JBCCYE010000030.1:0-47608 GCA_039190425.1 Pseudomonadota bacterium
GTATAATATCTGGATATATATACAGTATATTGGGGAAAAGCCCCCAATAAAAAAGCTCTAAAGAGAGTAACAGACTTCAAAGAGACACCGGCAAGGCCGGACTTGCGTTACACCAGAGGATAATTGCACCGTGAACCATATCTTGGAACAAGTCATCAGTCGCCGGGACACTTGGCGCGGGCGCAGCAGCCCATTCTCGGACGGCCCGTGTCAGGGCAACGGCGCCGATAACGACGACTACCGCGGCAGCGCCCTAACGACCGGCTACAGCACCCTCGATGCCGAGCTGCAACAGGGCGGCTGGCCACTCGACAGCACCATTGAACTGCTTAGCGATGGCTGCGGCATGGGTGCCATGGGCCTGTTTTTGCCCGCCATGGAGACTCTCAGTGAACAGGGGCGTTGGCAGGTATTCATCGCACCACCCTACACTCCCTATGCCCCCCTGTTGGCGGCACGGGGTATCGACACGCGGCAGGTATTGCTGGTGCATCCGCAAAATCGCGAGGATTTGCTATGGGCTACTGAACAGGCCCTGCGCAGCACTACCTGCAGCGCCGTGTTCAGCTGGTTGGGCGCACAGGACTACCGTTACAGCGAGCTGCGTAAGCTGCAGTTGGCCGCCGCCAGTGGCGACAGCCTCGCAGTCATGTTTCGCGCCCAGCGGGCGGGCCGCAATCACGCCCCCTCCAGCCTGCGTCTGACAATGAGCGCCTACCGTCAGATACACATTCTGAAGCAGCGCGGCGGCAATCAGGGCATCGATGTGGCGCTGCCCCAGGCACAGGATTTACCACAGCAACCACAGCTATGGGAGCTGCCGCCCTGGACAGAAAGCACAGACAACAGCGCGGCGAACCATTCGCTCTACTAACTGCGCGTCGCTTAATTCCTGAGGTAGCCGGCCAGCAACGCCTCTACTGCACTGCGGGTTCCGTCGGCATCGAAGGCATCCGCCGTACTTTCTTCGGCGAGGGTGAACATGGCAAAGTACAGCGGCTGGCTATCGACGTATTCCGCCAGGATTACAGAATCCTCCTCCTCATAGATGTCATTCCACACATCGCGCACTACGGCCCAAAAGGGTCCGGTGCGAGCCCAGTATTCATCGCCGGATTGCCAGTCAAAGCCACTAATCCGTTCGTAGCGTGCCAGGCCCGCCTCTCTGGCCAGTACACTATCCTTCTCGCCATCTTCATCCAAGACTACCTTGAGATTTTCCTGCTCATGCACCCAGCCGGTCGGCGTGATGGTGTGATGGTTGATACCGACCAATACGTCGTAATCGTCTCGCACGCTGAACTCACGCCGGGGTAAGGGCCGCCAGGTCTCGTCACTGCGCCAGCTGGAGTAATTGGCTGTGTGTTCCCACTCGCCCACTGCTTCATAACGCGGCGAATCATCCACCTGATACACCGTCTGCGTCCAGCGACCCTTAACGTCGCGACGTTTCAGCTTGTTCCGTTCCCAGGTATCCCCGCCACGAAAGGTGTGCAGATCACGATCCTCGTAGCGCCAATCCTGCCGCCAGTGTTTCATGACCATCGGCTCGCTCACGCTGCCGTCCTCCAGCACCATCTGCATGACCATCACGTGCTGCAGACTGATAAAGTCTGGCTCGTCAGCGACCACGTAAATGTACTCCGTGCCCCAGGACTGATAGGGACGGCCCGGTTCATAACCCTCGGTAAACCCGACCGTCTCAATGAAATCGAAGCTCGTTCGATAGGGGCCTGCCATCGCCAGAATGGCACGACGGTCGCGCTCCTTGTCGCTGAGATCAGGAGCTTGAAGCTGCTGCCACTGCTCCGTCGGCGTGCTGACCAGGTCGACCGCCGTACCTCGAGTGGTGCCGCCGCGAGGCGTCATCTCATCGTCATTCAAGAATTGCCAGGAGAAGGTGTACTGCCTGCCCGGTACCACGTCCTGTGCCTCACCTGCAGCAGCCTCCTTGGTTTCGGGTTCGTAGGCCTGCAGCGGCGCTGTGAGACTGCCAAGCACAAACACCAGGGATGAAATTGTCAAAGCTCGATACACATTCATGGGGAACACCATCCAGTTAACCACTATCTAACCAATACCAAACGACACACTGTCCTATCGGAAACAGGCTCCGCCCAGGGCGCTGGTCCATTAAGCGTCTGGACGGAATAGAACCCACTCACGCTCGCCGTGTTGACCCGCAGCGACAGCCGGGGTGCCGGGAACACGTTAGTCGCCACGTCGCAAGACTCTGCGCTACTACCTGAGAAAGACAGCACTCTATAGAAACTATACGCAGGTTGCGGGCGATCTGTTTACTGCACGGAGCATGGTCAATCGGGATCGATCGGCCCGCCTATCTCGCCTCGTACAGATCGCCAGGCACACCCCTTCACAACCCGACCTGTCTCAACCAGGCGACACGTCGGTCGTACATCCGAATCGCTGACGCTGACCAATGACCTGCGACACTGTCGCGGGTGGGCGACACAGCGTGTCCTCTCAGCACCTCATCCATGTGCAATGCGTCAAACCACCCACACGGCTTCAACACAAATGATAACCATTATCATCCAGCAAGGAAAGTTTCTCCCGGCGCCGCTTCTTCAGCGGCCAACAGCGGATCGCGCCGTCGCAATGGCAGCCAGACCAGACTCGCACAGGTGAGCAGCCCGAGCAGCAAAAAGCTGACGTCAGCCCACCCTGATACGCTGGGAGGCGCCTGCACAAAAGGCACCTCCGCACCTGTGGTCAGCACGTTCAACAGCGGCAGTAGCATCAGTCCAACCCCCGTGAACAGCACCAGCCGGCGCACTGCCCGATATGGGTCGGACCGCAGCAGAGCGAACAGCAGCACCGCTCCCCAGACGACGAAGTAGCTGACGCCCGTCCAGTAGAGTCGCTGCTCTTCGCTACCCGTATACAGTTTGTCCAGATAAAAGATCGCCAGGCTGGCAAGAACATTGCCGCATGTGATGCCGATGACAATCTGCTGGATGCGGGCATAAAATGCTTCGCTGCGGGTACCCACCACCCCGTGCAGGCGACGCTCCAGCCAGACCATGAGGCCGAGCACAATCAATGCACACAAGGACAGGCCAAGCAAAAGATACAACCACTTCAGCCAAACACCGCCGTAGGTGCCGTAGTGAAGCGGCGCCAGAGCCGCGGTTGCGCGGCCGGCAGGCGACGCTTCCAGCAGGGTGTTTTCCTCGACCTCTGAGGCCCCCGTCACGCCATTCACCAATTCACTGTCCGTGATGAGCAGCCGACGCTGCTCCGGAAAATTGATTCTATAGACCGCCGTCTCGTCACCCCAGTTGGTGATCGAAATAAGGCTGGGCACGGCATCGCTGCCCGGCAATCGGCGCTGATACAGATCATCCAGCGACAGCATCTGCGCCGCGACCCCGCTCGCCTCGACCGGCTCGCTGCCGATGGCCGCCAGTAACTTGTCCGTATCGCCTTTGGCGATGAGCGCCCCCGTGAGTGGCAACAGCAGTGCGATGATGCCAAGAAATGCGCCGGTGAACGCGATCATTGCGTAGAACGGCAAGCCCCACAAAGCCAGCACATTGTGTGCGTCTTTCCAGCGCAAGCGCAGCGAACGTTGCACTCTGAGCGTAAAGAACTCGCGCATCATTTTGCGATGCGTCACCAGCCCGCTAATGATCGACAGCAGCATGATGATGCCAGCGATGCCAACAATGGACCGCCCCGCCGTGCGACCGCCCAATGCATCAGGCCACATCAAATCGCGATGAAAATCCAGCAGCCAGGTGGTCAGACCCTCACCGCGAAACGGCAGCGGATCGCCATTGGACGCATTCCAGCGTTGCGATTCGATCACCCGGTTGTCGTCCGCGTCGTTGAATATCACACGCCCTTCGTAGTAGGGATGCAGGATGTCCGGATAGCTGAGCAGTAGGAATTCTGCCGGCGCGCCCTGGGTTTGCTCCGCCACCCAGTCTGCGAGTGTCTGATGTATTGGAGAGGGTCGAGCCGGCATGACCAGTCGGCTGGCCGGATCTTCCCAGGTCAGCAGTTCGTGCTCAAACAACGCCAGACTGCCCGTCCAGGAAACCACAAACAGAAACAGGCCCAGCGTAATGCCACTCCAGGCATGCAGGTCGTATATTCTTACCCGTCTGTCGCGATCCATAGCCAAACTTTACAGGATTGGTTCTGTGAAAAGAACGACCAGCATGCCGACCACGGTAGCGGCGATCAGCGTCACTGCCACTCGCCCTGGGCGGCTCTCCCAGTAGCACCAGAACTGCACCGCGACCCAGGCCACGGGAATAAAAAAAGCGGACCATAGCAACCTACCGCGCAGCTCCCCAGGCAGTAGGATGATCAGCGCAGCGCTGACAAAAATCGTCGCCGTGAAGGACCACCAGATCACGCTGGTCAGACGTGGCGCGCGGTAGGTCGCCCAGCCCGCAAACACGGTCGCGATACCTCCGGCAAGGTATACCCAGGGGCTCACATTGACACCGTGACGACGGTTGCGGCTACCCACAAGGCCGCCAGCAGCAAGGACCACAGATGGGCTCTTGGCACCAGCGTTGCTAGGATCAGGCTGCACATCCCGGCCAGCGTGAGAATACCCAGCCATATCGGCACGCCTCGCTCCCAGCCCTGGGGCGTGGCAGTCACCTGCAGAGCCCAGGCCATCAGCACCCAGGACAGCGTATAGCCAACCGCTCGCGCCCAGCCCATACGGCGCATGGCCGGTAAAGCAGAGCGACGACGCCCGCAGTGGTACAGCACTGCGCAGGCCATGTAGGTCATATTGAAAGACAGCAAGTAACTCATCGTGAGACGCCGATGCGTGGCCAGAGCCGGTGAATCCGTTCGCGCAGGGCAGCCGCGTATTGGCACCCGCGGTAACTCGGCGACACCCTGCCGCCATGTCTAGCGTATTAATAATCAATCTCATTGACAAGCCTGAACTGTCACCCGTCACACCTCACCGCGCGACGGCCATCACGCAGGCTTTGGCGCCCCTGTATACTGATCCCTGACGTTTCGGACCTTGCCGTAAAACGTTACGTTGAACACGGGCGGCCTGGGATGAGCGGGTCGAAACCTACAGGAGGCCTCAGGGAGCTGATGACAAACAACGTACACCTGCAACAGGACGACATCACCACGGCGCAGGTGGACGCCATCATCAACGCCGCCAACCCACAACTGCTCGGCGGTGGCGGGGTTGATGGCGCCATTCATCGCGCAGCGGGGCCCGCCCTACTGGAGGCCTGCTTACAAATCGACGAAGTGGACGGCGTGCGCTGCCCGATCGGCGAGGCGCGCATCACACCCGCCGGCGACCTGCTCGCCCGCTTTGTCATTCACACGGTGGGGCCTCGCTACGGCATTGACGAAAATCCCTCACAGCGGCTGGAAGCCGCCTATCGACACAGCTATGAGTTGGCCCTGGCGAATGGCTGTAAGACATTGGCGGTACCGGCAGTATCCTGTGGGGTGTATGGCTATCCACTGCAGGAGGCAGCAACCATCGCAATCGACACCAGTTGCCAGCCGGCCTTCGCAGACCTGGACATCACTTTTTATCTATTCGGCGACGACATCTTCCAGATATTCAGCTCGGCGCTGGCGGCAAGACCATACTGAGTCACAGTAATGCAAACCTTGTCGGACTATTTAGGCTAACACCATGCAGGGCGTAATTAAGCGGACGGTCCGGGGTCTCGCTACCAGAATTTTCAAGCTGCTCAAATCGAAGCTTGGTTATGTGCCTCCGGAGCGATTGTTCAAGCATCTACACTTTATGGGCCCCTTTGACATCAGCTTGCCAAACGGCGAACCCTTGACTTTGTATTCATGGGGCAACCGAGTAGAAAACGAGCTAGCGTGGCGTGGCTGGGACGGGCATGAGCCCCATGAACGGCGTTGCTGGGCAACCATGGTCCTTAATGCACGCGACATCTTAGACATTGGCGCAAACACAGGCACATTCGCGTTTACTGCGAAAGGCTTGAATCCAGACAGCAGGGTTTTCGCTTTCGAACCAATACAGCGGGTTGCAGAAAAGACCCGGGGAAATGTTTCGGTATCGGGACTGGATGTCACGGTTGTTGAAAGTGCTGTGGCCAGAGAAAGAGGCAACTTACCCATCTATGATCCGGGAGGCGAGAATGTATACAGCGCATCGCTCGATGCACAGTTCATCGACACCGAGAAAGAGTCCTATCTGGTCCCCGTGATCTCCATTGACGAATTCTGCGCACTTAACAATGCAGACCCTGAAGCCATCAAACTGGATGTTGAGGGTTATGAGGGTGAAGTACTCTGTGGCGCACAACAATTACTTGCACGCGGCCGCTGTGTGATTCTATGCGAATGGTTGGGTGCATCGAAATCTCACTCCGAAGCTCAGTCCATTCTCGAAGCATGCGACTACCTCGCCCTCGACGTTGTCCAACTCGAAGAGGTAACGTTGTCTGAAACGAAGTCCTTCGAAGAGCGCAATGTGGTGCTTGTACATCGCGACAGAGCGCAGGCATTCGTTCAGTCCTTGACCACCATGCCCTCATAAAACAGGCCAACCTGCTCCGCCAGGCGACAGGTATTTTTCACAGCATTGGACAATTGCTCCAGCCCCACCAATACTGTATAAATGTACAGTAAATTGATCAGGCTGGCACTGCCCGCCACTGCTCTGGCACAGGCCAGGGCCCACCCGCTCGACAGGGCCGCCACATGAGCCTGTGGTTGTGCCTGCGCTTTGAGCAACTGCCTCTGCAGTGCCTACATCGGGGCGAGGAGCAGCCGGTTATCGTCGCCAGCGCCCAGCGGGTGTTGCGGGCCAACGACTGCGCCGCCGCACTGGGCATTCGCCAGGGCATGGGCGTAGCCACCGTGCGCACCCTGGCTGCGGAAGAATCGGTGCTGCTGCTGGAGCGTGACGAAAACGCGGAGCAACGCTGTCTGCAACAGCTGTGTTGCTGGGCCTACAGCATCACCCCGGCCCTGCACAGTTGGCGCCAAGACAGCCTGCTATTGGAAATCGGCGGTTGTCTGGCTCTTTTCCAGGGCCTGCAAACGTTGTTGGAAGACGTGTCCCGAGGCATCAGTCAGCGGGGCTTTAGAGCACAGTTGGGACTGGCCGTCACACCCAAGGCCGCCTGGCTGCTGTCCCACACTGAGGAGGATACTGCAATGGCGATTGAACAACCTTTGGAAGAGCGGCTGGCGCCTCTGCCGCTGCAGCTGTTGACCGACTTTTCCGGCACGGTCGATTCCCTGCGCCGGGCGGGTCTGCACACTCTGGGCGATATTCTCGCGCTGCCCGCCAGCGCTCTGGGTCGGCGCTGCGGCCGGGCCTTCACGGATTTCATGCAACAGCTGCTGGGGCAGCGGGAAGACCTGCAGGCGGATTACCAACCGCCGGCAACCTTTAACGACGAGTACTGGTTCGGCTACGAGGTGAAGACCAACGACGAACTGCTGCCGGCGGTGCAACAGCTGCTGAAGTCCCTGTGTCGCTTTCTGCGCAACACCCAGCTGCAAACGGGCGAGATACACTGGCAACTGATTGGCGTTGACGGCAGGCTGCGTACCGTGTGCGTTCGCAGCGGCAGTGCCCATAGCCATTGGCAAGACTGGTACCGCCTCAGCGCGCTGCGCTTCGAGCAGCTGGCTCTTGAAACCAGCGTGGAGGGTCTGGCGCTGGCGTGTGACCAACTCAGTCCGGGACAGCAGGACAGCATCGACCTGTTCCGCCCTCACCTGCAGCGGGAACCGCTGGCAGCCCTGTTGGATCGGCTGCGCAACCGGCTTGGGCTGCAGGCCGTCGAGCAGGTCAGCTGTCGAGATGAGCACTTGCCGGAACTGGCTCTGCACGTCAGCAGCGAGATCGGCTCCGAGCAGAGCCAGACCGACACGCCCGGCACACAGCGGCCGTTCTGGCTGTTGCCACAGCCGCGTCTACTGCTGCAGCAACGCGGCCAGCTGTACTGGAGCGGTGCTCTGCAACTGATCTACGGGCCGGAACGCATCGAGGACAACTGGTGGCGAGAGCCGGTCAGCCGCGACTATTACATCGCCAGCGACGACAAGGGCCAACATTACTGGGTGTTTCGTGATCGCCTGGCCAGGCAGTGGTACCTGCAGGGGATATTTGCCTGAACGGGGTCAGTCGGACAGCTGGCGCAACCGGGTGAAAGCTTCTTCCGCCCGATCGGCGGGCACAAACACATGGTCGTGGAAGCGCCCCGCCACAACATTGGCGCTGATGTCTCCCGCCGCCAGGGCACCAGCGACGGCGGCGGTCAGGCCAACGGCCTCCAGGCTAGAGTGCACACGCAGGGTGATACGGTGACAAACGCCGCTGTAGGCCATGCCCTCGGTATCCGCGACTTCGCGCAGTACTACCAGTGTTACGCCCTCCTCCTCACGACAAGCGGCAACAGGCGCCAGCCGTTGCCAGTCTCCAGCGGCAAGCTCGGGCACACTGCAGAACACGTAATACTGTGGTTCCAGCACCGGGTCCAGCGCCTGTAACAGGCTTGCCAGATTCTGTTCGCCTTCGCCCCCGCTACTCACTCAATCATCTTCCGTCTTCCGTCTTTCGCTCGCATGGCCCGCCTCTACTCTCTCGGCCACCATTGCCTCTCCCCATACACTTCAGTGCGACACCGTCCGTGCGACACCGATCAGCGCGTCGCGGGGCTGGGCTTCTCCAGCTCGTAGATCGCTTCGGCCACCTGCTCCATACGCGATTCCAGCAATGCCTGAGCATCGTAAAGGCCGCGATTGTAGAACAGGACACCGATGTCCTCGGCAAAGAAGTCCAGCAAGAAACCGGCGTCGAACTGGCCGATCTCCTGATCAAGCTCTTCCTGAAAGTACAGCTGAATCTTTTTGCAGATCAGCTCCCGCTCCTCAGCACTGAATTCAATCTCGGCCATGACTGCCTCAGAAAATACCCGTGTCCTTGCCGTCGAGGCTGGTAGTGTTCTTCTCCTGCCAATAGTCGCGAATGCCGTCAGGGCCGTGCTTTTCCGCCCACTTTTTCA
Source organism: Pseudomonadota bacterium (assembly GCA_039190425.1). GTDB lineage: Bacteria > Pseudomonadota > Gammaproteobacteria > Pseudomonadales > Halieaceae > Marimicrobium. The sequence goes on from JBCCYE010000030.1 coordinate 9,027, forward strand.
GCGTGCTGCGTTCCTTAACGTGTTCGTAGAGAGGCACGGCGTAGCCACAGGACGTTTGCACCAGATCGATGTCCAGCGTAAACACCTGCCGCGCCCCGGCGTGCGACGGGAATAAGGCGTTCATCGCATCCCAGTCCGCATCTCTCGGATGGCTCACCTGGGCACGGCCATACAACCGCAAGATCAACGGTTGCTTGTCGAAGGAACAGAACATGATGGTCATGCGAGCGTTTTCCAATACGTGGGCCGCACACTCGTTGCCGCTGCCCGTCAGGTTTAACCAGGCCACCTGCGCCGGATCAATCACGCGAAAGCTATCCATACCTTTCGGGGACACGTTGATGTACCCCTCGGCACCTGCGGTGCCAACGAAGAAAAGATGCTGCTTGCCGATGAAATCCATCAGCTTGTCGGTCAGTCGTTCAAAGTGCTCCGCCATCTGGCCGCCTCCCGTTCACTGCTCATCCATCTCATCCTGCACGTCGACGTAATTGGCTACCTCAAAGCGCGGTGTACACAGCGCGAGAAACACGAGATCCCGATCGCCTAGCGCGGTGATGCGCTGCCGGACGCCCGGCGGGATCACGACCACATCACCTGGACCAACGTCCGCAGGCGGCAGTTCGCCCACTTCGACAGAGCCGCGACCTTGCAACAGCACATAGCGCTCTACCGTATCACGCAGCCAGTGCCAGCGAGTAGTCTTGCCGGGCTCCAGTCGCGCCTGGGCGATCGATAGCGCTTCGTCAGAGTCCGTGTTGCCCAGTTCGTTGATGTGGCATCCCTCGACGAAAAAATACTCCCGGTCGGGATCGTAGCTGTGAATAAGCGCTTCCATGGTGTCTCCAAAAACTGCCGTATGCTACCCATTTTAGAAAGTTATCAGCACGATGCATACCACCCGGGACCACAGTACTGCCGACAGCGAATGGCGGCGGCGTCGACGGCGAGACAATTTCGGCACGACGTACGCTGCTGGAAAACACCGGTAGCACCGCTCGGCCAGAGAGTTCGCGCGGGCGCGGTCAACTTGAGCGCTCAGAGTTGACCTGCTAGGGTGGCCCAACTTTCATTACCCAGGAGCCAGTCCATGCTCACTCGACGTTCGAGTTTTTTCCTGCCGACCATCATTCCACTGCTGTTGACGTTGGTCGCGTGTCAGGAAAAGCCGCCCGAACTCACCTACGAGCCCGATCCCAGCCGCGGCGCTCAGGGTAATACCTCAGCGACCGCGGTCACGGCCGCTGCCAATGCAGCAGTCGCAACGGAGCTACCCTTGGACGATCCGCGAGATTTTGAAGACGCCAGTCGCGGGCTGATCGCAAAACCGGACAGTTTGAACCTGCGCATGCCCGACGGCAGCACCATCTGGGACATGGACGCCTACCAGTTCGAAACCGGCGACGCGCCGCCCAGCGTTAATCCCAGCCTGTGGCGTCAGAACAAGCTGAACAACTATCACGGGCTGTTTGAAGTCACCGAGGGTATTTACCAGGTGCGCGGATTTGATCTGTCGAACATGAGCATTATTGAGGGAGAGACGGGCTGGATCTTGGTCGACCCGCTGACCACTCAGGAAACGGCCGCCGCCGCCATCGCCTATGCCCGGGAGCACCTGGGCGACAGACCCATTTCAGCGGTCATCATTACTCACTCACACATCGACCACTTCGGCGGCATCATGGCCGTGCTGGACCAGGATGAGGACGTTGAGATCATCGCGCCGGAGGGCTTTATGGAAGAGGCCACCAGCGAAAACGTGCTGGCGGGCACTACCATGGGTCGCCGCGCCATGTACATGTACGGCAACCAGTTGGAACGCTCGCCGCGCGGCCATGTGGGTTCAGGGCTGGGCAAAGCACCCGCCGACGGTAGCCCCGGGATTGCAGAGCCGACCCAGATCATCAGTGAGACAGGCACCATCCTCAACGTCGACGGCGTCGAGATGGTGTTCCAAAACGCACCGGGCTCCGAAGCACCGGCCGAGCTGACCTTCTACATCCCAAAGAGCAAGGCGTTTTGCGGCGCCGAAATTGTCTCGCGCAACATGCACAACCTGTATACCCTGCGCGGCGCCAAGGTCCGTGACGCCCTCAAGTGGAGCGATTACATCGATCAGGCCATGCGCATATTCCCCGAGACCGAGGTCTATTTCGCCAGCCACCACTGGCCGTTGTGGGGCAACGACGACATCATGGACTTTTTGAAGAAACAGCGTGACATGTACAAGTACATTCACGATCAGACTATTCGCCTCGCCTCCCAGGGCCACACGCCCAGAGAGATTGCCGACATGCTCGTGATGCCGGAGGCGCTGCGCTACAGTTTCCCAAACCGCGGCTACTACGGCACGGTCAAGCACAACGCCAAGGCGGTCTACCAGCTTTACTTCGGCTGGTACGACGGCAATCCCGCCAACCTGGACCCTCTGCCACCTGCTGAATCAGCCGTTCGCTACGTGGCAATGATGGGCGGCGCCGAGACGATTCTCGACACGGCCCAGGCGTATTTCGATCAGGGCGATTACCGCTGGGTCGCCGAGGTGCTCAACCACCTGGTGTTTGCAGAGCCCTCAAATTCAGCGGCACGGGAACTGCTCGCACAAACCTACGATCAACTCGGCTATCAGGCGGAATCCGGTCCCTGGCGCGACGTCTATTTGACCGGCGCGCTGGAGCTGCGACGCGGCCCGCCCAAGGCGGGCGTCAGTCTGGAGAACGCCAAAGATCTGCTCATGGAAACACCCATCGAGGAGTTTTTTAACGTCGTGGCGGCCATGGTCAATGGCCCCAAGGCGGACGGCGAGCAGTTTGTCTTCAACTTTGACTTTACCGACCTGGGTGAGGTGCACGTGCTGGAACTGGAGAACGCCGTTCTGCATCACCGCATCAGCGATCCCGTGCCGGACGCCAATGCCACGGTGACCATCACTCACGAATTGTTCATCGACCTGCTCACCGGCAACGCCGGCGCTCGGGAAACCCTGTTCTCTGACAAGGTGTCGCTGAAGGGCAGTCGCATCGACCTAGTGCGCTTCTTCGCACTGCTAGATCGACCCGACCCGGTGTTCAATATCGTTACGCCCTAACCGTTGGGCGGCGCCAGTCCGGTCTGCAACGCCGAGCGAATGACTCGGGCCCAGTGGTCGTAACCCTGCTCACTGAGGTGCAGACCGTCAAACAGGTAATTGTCCGGATCCGGTTGACCATCCTCGCCCATCAGACCCACTGACGTGTCGATAACCGTCAGGCCCGATTGGGTGGCGCTCCACTGGGCGATCAGGCGATTGGCGGCGGCCGCATCTTCCCAGACCGTCCAGCGCAGCGGCGAGGGTGTGATCTCGATGAAGAAAATCGGCAGCTCCGGCCGGTCGCGGCGCACCGCCTCAACAAACGCCTGGTAGCTGGCCAGCAGCGTTTGCGGCGACTTTACGCTGCCTGGGTGGACATCGTTGGTGCCGGCAAACATGACCACGGCCCGGGGCGCAAAGGCGCCGACCAAACGGTCCGCGTAGTGCACCACGTCATGCATCTTGGCGCCGCCGAAGCCGTGTTGCAGCACGGGCAGTGGCGCCATATCCTGCGGCAGCGTATCCCACAGGCGTATCGATGAGCTGCCGACGAAGACGATCGCCTCATCCGGCGCAAAGCGGCCACGACTCGCCACCTCCAGCGCCGCGATGTCCTCTTCCCACACCAGCGGGTCTTCACTGGCGGCTTTCTGCAACTCACCGTACAGCTGGTACGCGGGCCAAGCGGCAACAAGAATCAGCAGGCCCAGCAGCACGCCCAGTACTTTAGCGACGGTTTTCATGGATTGGCTTCCCAATGCGGCGTGCCCAAAAAGCGACGGGTTTCAGACTCAGGACTCGTACGACATCACGATGTCGTGAATCAACCACTCTCTGGCGTCGCGCGCAGCCTCGGGGTCCTGGATATGCGCGACCGCGGCAATCTCCGCGACATAGCCAGCGGGCAGCGCAAACTCGCGAGCGCCGCTGACTACGTGGTGGTGGTACCAGCTGTAGGGATGTCGGCCCTCACCGGTGACCAGCGCACAGTAGGTAAACGCCTCGTGGGTGTCGCCGTCATCGGTATGCAGGCGCACCGTCTTTTCATGATACAACTCACCCAGACTCTCCGCTCTGTCGAGGGCTGGTTTATGGTCCATATCGATCTCAAAGATCACGCCCCACACCAGGTCGTAGTGCTTCCCTGTATCCAGCGCGTCGCACTTCGCCGAACCATCCCCGCTGGGCATGTGGAAGCAGAGTCTGTGGCCACGCAGCTGCGCAGTACCAAGCGGTTCAGCACTGGGTACGCGCGCACGCAGACGTTTCAGGGACATATTGGATCCGTAGGCAAAGTACAGCACGATCAGTTCCTCACAGCAGCGGCGTCGGTATTACGGCGTACGAGGCAGCGGTAGCGGCACCCGATCTCTGCGCTGATAAAGTGGGTGGGCCGGCTCACCGGTATCGTTCAGTTTCAGGCAGTGCAGATCCGTCAGCGACGCACGCACCGCTGTCGCTCGATTCATCCAGGCGCCGTCATTACCCCAGGCGGCGACCGTGAGTGCCGCTTCCGCGGCAAGCCGGGCCAGCCAGTCGTCATTGCGCACTCCGATGGGGTGGGAGGCCTGCTTCAAATCCGCCGGCTGGGTGGCACGATAGGCAAACAAGTTGCCGATACTGACCCCACCGTAACCCCAGTCCCGGGCGAAGCGCATGCAGCGCACAAGTGTTGGGTCGTCAATGGATTCATCCGCGGTCGACGGGTTGAGTCCGATGAACAACACGCGCGGCAGCGCTCTATCCCACGTACGCCAAAGGGCATAACGGTAGCGGCGACAGCGCGACAGTTGCGCCGTGTTGCGGTTGCGACTCACCACGGTGTCAGTGCAGTCCTTCGGAATGTTTGGTTTACAGCGCCTCGTACATGATCAGTCAATACGGTAGCGTCAGGGCAGAGGGTCGACCTTACCACCCGGTGGCACCATAAACCAACTCACCATCACCAGCAGCGCAAAGGCCGTGTAGGCGGTCGCGAAGACCCAGCCAGGCGCCTGGTAGTACAACAGCTGCTCCAGCCAGTGTGCAATGAAAGCACCCGGATACGTCGCCTGATCCGCCTTGGCGCGCAGAGCCATTTCCCAGGTTGTTAAAAAGCAGACTCTGCCCATCCAGGCCTGCACCACCACCACGGCAATGGCCAGCAGATGGATCCCCCGAAACCAGCGGTTGCGTACCCACAACCAATCACGCCAGCCGCCTAACAGCACCAGCACCAGTCCGAAGACAACGAAGGCCACGAACATTGTGTGCAGTGCCAGCACCGCATCGGCTGCCAGTGCATAGTTCGTCTGGGACACCCCGGTCTCCTAACGCATCAGTTGACCGGATCAGCGCTGATGTACCGTCCATCGTCAAAGGCAACGAAGAAGTCCTCCAGCAGCGGGTGTCGAATGGGCTGCGCCGATTCGTCCACCTGTAGATTGCGCTCCGCCACGTAGGTCATGTGGGTCGCGTCGTGCACCAGTACGTGGTACCAGGGCCGATTTTTGGGTGGACGCGACCGTGCCATCTGGTTGTACCAGTCGTCCGATGCCTGGCAGGTGGCGTCGACATCGACAATCACACCTCGATACTCAAACAGTCGATGGCTGACCAGCTGCCCGACCGCAAACTTGGAACGCCTGAAGGGTGTCACCTTACCCATACTTTACCTTCCCTTTGCCACGCCGCTCCGCACGCCGTTTCGCTCACTGTTTACAATACTGTAAGCCCTCTGGGCTGTCTGCGACCACCGTGTTGGGTACGCCAACGGCGCCAGCGTAAAACACGACCACCTCCACCGGGCCGTCAATGGCCTTACCACGATGCACCGTCGACATCACCTCAACGACGGCATCGCCCGCCGAGAAACGCGCCTTGCGACCGTCTCGCGTCTCTACCTCTACCGTCCCGTTCAAGACATAGCCCATGGTCGGCACCGGGTGACAATGAAACGGCAGTTTCTGCCCCTCATCAATGCGCAAAATGGCGGAGGAAACCTCGGGCTGGCCTTGCGGGTACTCGAACTCGCCGCCGTCCCAGGAGCGGGTGGCGCTCAGCAAATCCTTGCCCTGTACAGCGGCGCCTGTGGTAAGGATCAGTAGTGCCAGCAGGGTGCGCCAATGAATCATAGTCTGTTCCTATATCGGTTGCTTTTTTCTGTTGGTGTTAACGCCCGGCATCCAGGTCCAAAGCACAGGCCGTGCACTGATCGCAGTCGTTACCAGCAGCGCAGAGGCTGGTCCTGGGCACAACGTCTCGAATGGAACAGCGAGCGTTCATGCCGCTTTGACGTCCACCAGCTTGCGCACCTCAGCCTGCGGCGTCTCTACGCCCCCCTTCACCAGGAAGAAGCGCCAGAACACCAACCCGAAAGGATTGCCCTCGGTGTCGATCCAATTGGGTATTCCCGGATCTTGATGGGCGATGACGATGGTAAAGCTGCCGTCATCGTTCGCTGCCGTCTGAGCACGGTTGAGGCCTACCTGCCGGCTGGTGTAATCCAGCGTCTGCTGAAACCGATTCCAGATGGCGACGTTGGCGAACACGCAGTCGGGCCAGCGGCCATGGATCACCAGTGCCTCGTCTTCGGCCAGGAAGAACGGCGCCATACTGTAGTGCGCATCGAATGCCGCCAAACCCAGATCTCCCGGAACCACCGGCGGCGGAAACGCATTGGGCGTCAGTGCTACGAACGCAGGCTGTTCGCCGTTGGCCATGGGGGGCATGCCCAGCGTGCGCTGATACAGTACGTCGCGTACCCGGCGGATACCCGCGGCAATCCGGTTGTCGTCGGGCGGCGGCAGCGGCACCGACTCCCCTGCCACCGCGATGTGCATCGGCGGCGCATTGCGTGCGTCAATGCCGATCATCTCGACAGTCTCGAAATAGTGCCGCGTGGTCACCCGCGTGGCACCGGGCTCCAGTGGCAACCAGTTGCCGGACCGCTCCTCACCGCCCAGATACAGCACGAAGCTGCCGTCGGCTTCGACCTCCATTTGCGCGTCGTTGATGACGCCTGCGGTCTTGCCAGCCGACACACCCTCATCGGATTCAGCTTCAACGGTGAGCGAAAAGTAGGCCGCGCCGTGCAGACTCCCTTCAATCACGTAGGCGTACTGCGCCGACACCGGCGCATCGTAATACCAGGCATCGCCGTTATCCCCAAGCATCTTGCGAGTGGGGGTGCTGATGCGTCGAAAATCCGGCTTCGCCGGATCGCACTCAAAATATCCGACCAGCGCCGTTTCCAAAGTATGCATCAGCGCGCGATGAGCGCCTGCTACGTCTTCCGGCGAGTGCAGATTCCATTCGGGGCCGGCCCAACGCTCGTCGATCTCCGTCAGGGTGTCGATCAACTCCCGTAATGCCGTGCGCGATTTGGTCTGAGAGGACATGTTGTTTCTCCAAAGTCGATGGTTGGGTTTACAGATCAAACACGCGTGTCGCATTGCGCCACAGAAACGCTTCCGCCGTATCCTCGTCCAGCCGCAGCGAGCGCAACTCCGCCAGGGCCTTCTGTGGTGTGATCATCGGATAGTTGGTGCCGAACATGACCTTGTCCCGACCATGATCGCGCAGATAGTCGACCAGCGCAGGCGGATAGCGCTTGGCGGTGTAAGCGGAGGTATCGATGTAAACGTTGCGATGCTTGGTGGCGACCGCGATGGCCTCCTCGGTCCAGGGATACCCAATGTGGCCCGCAACAATCACCAGATCCGGAAAATCCAGTGCCACCCGATCGAGATAAATGGGACGCCCAACCTCCGATGATCTGAGGGGCCCCGTGTGACCGATTTGTGTGCAGAACGGGACACCCAGTTCGCAACAGGCCGCGTACACGGGGTAGAACAGGCGGTCCGTGGGTGGCAGCTCCCACAACCAGGGCAACACACGTATACCTTTGAATCTCAGCTCCTGCACACAGCGCCGGACTTCAGCCACCGCGGCCATCGGCCGACGGATATCCACCGAGCCGATACCCAGCAAGCGCTCCGGGTACTCGGCGACGAAGCCGGCCACCTCATCGTTGGAGATCATGGTCTTGTCGGGCGCCACCCAGGCGGAAATCAGCGCCCGACTGATGTCGGCCGCGTCCATCTGGGCAATGGTGGTCGACACGGGAAATTCTTCAGCGGGCGCCTCTTCGCGATTCCAACGGCGCAACGAATCGAACATCGGGTCCTGCGCGTGACGCAGGGTCGGATGCTGTGCCCAGGCATCAATAATCATGGTGGTATCAGTCGCTACCTCAGCAAGTGATCACTACAGACAGACCGTCAGCGGCTGGCGATTTACGCGCTCAACAGCCTGACAGACTAACGGTAGGAACCATAGCGTGCAATCAACATCGGTGTGCGCGGGTTCCCCATCGAAAAAACCGCGCCACGCTTGCCGATGGTACTGCACGGACTCCGGCCAGAGGGCTTCCCGCAGGTGCGTCAGCGATTCGAGGTCCGATGGGAGCGCCGCCCGTATTGGCACCGATGGCGGGTGGCTCATCGTCTCACTACGCTACGCGTTTGGACGATCAAGGCCCTTCAACGACCGGCCCACCCGCATTGACCCACGCGTTATAGCCACCCCGAAGATTTTCCAAACGTGTGAAGCCGATCGCGTGCATACCGCGCAGCGCACGTTCGGCACGCCCATCGTCTACGTTGGCGGCGCAGTGCACGATGTACATCTTGTTGCGGTCCAGGCGATTGATCTGAGCGGCGAAGTCAGCGCCGCGGATATCGATATTGACGGCACCCACGATGTGGCCCTGTTGATACTCTTTGGGTGTCCGTACGTCGAGAAACACAACGTCGACATCTCGGTACATCACCTGCGCCGGCGTCACGTCCACAACGCCCTCCTGCGCCGCGGCAAGGGGTGTACCACCGAGCAGAAAGACACACCCGAAAATCCAGCCAAAAATTTGCATCGCTCGCTTCATACGCCATCTCCCAACATCAAACCTAACGCACAGCATAGCCGGTTTTAGTCCCATCGGCGCCCTTCAGGGAGACGTTCGAAAGTGAACCGCCAGCCAAACCGTCGCCTCGTCTGCGCTGGTGTGGGTAACACGATGCCGGCAGTGTGCGGGAATGGTTACATGATCCCCTGGCACCAGCGGCTGCAGCCCGCCCTGCTCAAACTCCAGCTCGGCCGCACCGGTCAGCAGCAGCACCCACTCTGCCCAATCCTGATCGTACCAACCCGATTCGGGGGACGTATGACCCAGCGACACAATACGCTCCACACGCACACCGTCGCCGCGCAGCAGCTCTTCGAAGTGCTCTTGGGATAGATCCTCGGGCAGATTCGCCAAGAGGTTGGACTTGTTCACCTCGACCGCCTTTTTTCCACTGGCTCGTCAGGCACAGGGCGCCACAGTGCTCGAGCCCGGCTAGTCGCCAGTCTTGGCATTGTCTTCCAACAGCGCCTCACGTTCACGCGCGTAGTCTTCGTAGGTCTGCGAATACTCCGCCATACACTGTTCATACTGATCCTGTGGTAACTTGCTGCACTCAAGCTGCGCGTTGCCCTGTATGGAGTCGTATATCTGCTCGTTGGAGCAGGCCGCCAGGGACAGCGCGACCGCGACCCAAAGACCACCAAAACAGCGTCCGCGGGATGTCGATGATGTCTTTTTACCATCGTGTCTTTGCATAGTCTTTCACCTCAGTCAGCAATGCCTTCGTACGCAATAAAGCGCTCGATGCTGACTCTGATCAAACGCTCCTCTGCCACAGCATTGCGCTCACCGTACTGCACGACCTGATCGGCAGGCACATAGCGTTCGGCGATGCGCGTCGTCCAGCGCTTCAGTTCATCCAACGGCAGTTCACTTACCAGCGCACTGCCTTGAATGGTGGCGAAGCCGTAAGGGTAGGCCTCGTTCTCTACACAGACTGACACCCGCGGCTCCCTCACCATGCACCGGCACTTCAGAGAACTGCTCATGGTGGTAAACACAAGCGCCTCGTCATCAACAATGAACCACACCGGGGACACCACGGGGCTGCCATCCGCTTTGACGCAGGCGACTTTCGCCGTGCGATGGCCGACCGTGATAAACGCCATCAGGCCTGTCTTATCCAACGCCGTTGCCATGACTGTACTCCTCTGAGGATATCCACGCCTTTGCCAACCATCGCACGCCAGCGAACCCTTCGCGCCGCGCTCGCCATCCGCACCACGAGGACGCAGCCAGACACCCTCGCCTGCCAACCCGCCTCAAGCCGCGCTAGCCCTCGAAACGATAGGCTCGCTTGATTTCCATCACCTCGACTTGATAACGCTGGTACCAGCGTGCCTTGCCCAGCGCCTGAGCCTGCCGGTGTTGTTCGTCAGCGCGCCAGGCCTCTATGTGACTCAGCGAAGGCCAGTAGGAGACCGCGATCTCCTGGTCACCCTCGGTGCAGACGCTGATTTGCGTGCAGCCGTACTCCTCCAATGCCAGTCGTCGCATCCGTTCGCCCAGAGCGTCGTACTCGGCATCGAGTTCCTTCAGCGTGGTTCGAAACACAACCGCAAACATAATGACTCGTCACTCCTCCGGTCGATCAACATTGCTAACGCGGCAGAAACACCGTCTCCTTCACTAAGCCCTCACAAGGGTGAATACGCCAATGGCGATGAATCCGATCCCGGCGATGTAGTGCAAGTATCTCGGCTCGATCAGACTACCCAACACAGAGCCCGCCAACACGCCAATGCCCGCAGCCAACACCAGCGCCAGAGAAGCCGCCAAAAACACCGTGGTCTTCGCTACCGCGTTATTGCTCGCAAACAGCATGGTCGCGAGCTGGGTTTTGTCGCCCAGTTCAGCCAGCAACACCGTTCCAAACACGGTTATAAAAAGCTTCCAGTCCACATCGGCCCCCCTTGCAACCCGACTGATGGAGCGAGCGCGTTAAGCCTCACGTCAGATAGCTGTAGATTCCAAAAATGATGGCGACGCCCGCGATGAGAAGCAGTATACGCCCAATGCCGCTGCCCGCCTCCGGCTCTGCCACCGGATTGCGCTCGATGTAGCGATCGACCCGGGCTATCGCCTCCTCCAGACTCAGGCCCTCCGCCGCCCGTAACCGCTTGATGGCCGCGACCTTGCGGCCGGCCTGCAACCGTTGAATCACGTCCTCCGGCAGCTCCGCCTCTGTCACTGCTTGTCACGCACGCGGTTCAAGGTTCCGGCCTCAGGTATCCGCCCAACACACGAACACCAGATTCTCAAGCTTGGTATACAGGTCTCGGTGCAGGGTTTTGCTGGGCTCCTGCAGGGACTCAATGTGCTTGACGGCGCGATCCGCCTGCGCCCGATCACGAAAGTGCATCAAATGGAAATACTGCTGATCCCGATCTTCATCCGTATCCAGTATGGTATCGTTTTGCCGAGCACCGATAGGGTCAGAACCCGTAATCAGCCCCAGTTGCTGCATGTGCTCAGCGTAGCGCCGCAACAACGCCTGACACTCCGCCAGATTGCTGGCGGATCGAATGTCAAAACAGCTCAGCATGTGAAACATGTGCAAAATCCGGTCTCTCGACAGAAAGCGCGACGCTTAGGCATTCGACGGGGCATCGAGCTGTCGAGCGGCGTCTGCCAGTATGGCCTCAGCTTCCGCATTACGGCAGGCGAAATACCGGTGCACGTCAAGCACGACGAGCGCCGGCGCCAATTGCCTCAGGGTGTCTAGCACCGCCTCTCGTTGCTCGCCGCTGGTACGTTCCAGGGCGGCAATGTTTTGTACCGCAGCGGCGATCGTGCCCTTGCGAACCCTGACGCCCCGGATGGTCTTGTAGTTCGCACCTTCTTCGAGAATGTCCTCCGGATGGACGGGTCCTTCGCTCATCGCGTATGCCTCTGTTGCGGCATGCTGTTGCGGACGTACAGCATGCGTAGGTTCCATTCGCTGGCTCGGCGACGCGGCTCTGTTAGGCCGTCTCGCAGCGTCAGAATACTACGCTGGGGCGCGCTCGTCAGTCGCCGTGCGATGGCTAACGCCCATCTGTGTGATCAGCAGGGCAGCGCCGACCAGCGAAAAGCCCTTGATGAAGGAAGCCTGCTGAATCGCACGCATGGCCTCCCCTTCCGCGTGCAGCATCTCGTATCCGTGCACGGCAATCGTCACCGGGATCAGAAATAGCACCAGCATCCAGGCCCCGAGGCGAGGTCGCCAGTTACACAAAATCATGAACGCGCCGGCCAGCTCCACGACGCCGGACACGAGCACCCAGAATACCGGGTAGGGTGCCGTCTCAGGCATCAGGCCCACATAGTAGGGAATGTTCGTGAAGTGGGTCACCCCCGACAGGAAAAACAGCGAAGTGAACAACAGGCGCGCAGCCAGCGTCAATGCAAGATGGTTGGGTAATTGATGTTCTGCGAGCATTGGCACGCTCCGCTATGGGTGGGGCAGTAAACATCGCGCGACGCCGCTTGCGCCGATGTTCTGTGGCGACTGAGATACGGACGTCGAATATCAGGCTGCGAACGCCGCATGCTGTTCAATCCATTGACCTATGCGTCGCTTCCGGCCGGGTGTGGCAGCCTGTGCGACACCTGCTACGACCTCCGTCAGCATCACGGTGTCCAGCGAGTGCCGGTAACCCGCCTCGGCACGCGCAAAGGCAGCGGCAATCGTACAGGGCCCACTGCACTCAGCGCTTGAAGCGGCGCAGGGTCCACTGCGGCGAACTTCTGTGCAGCGGAAACTGGGTGCCGCGCCTTCGACCGCTGCGGTGATGTCCCAGAGCGACACGGAGGCCGGCAGTCGCGCCAACCGGTAGCCGCCCGCAGCGCCGCGCTTTGCCGACACGATCCCGGCACGGCTCAGCGCCTGCAGCTGCTTGGCCAGGTATGGTGGCGGCACCCCCAGAAACTCTGCCAGCGCCTCGCCTGCCAGCGCTGCGTTCGGTGGCAGAATTGCCAGCAGTGCGCACGTGTGTGCCGCCCATTCCACGCCTTTGCCGATCTTCATAAGCCATGCCTCATCCGCAAGCGCCCGTCACGAGCTGATGTTCTCCCACCCCAGCACCTGCAGGGATAGCCGGTGTTGACCGTGCGGCCCAGTTCAATTACGGATAAAATATATCCGTAAATTAATCTTACGTCAACGGCCGATCCTTCGCCCCGCTATGGGTCTTCAGTCGAAGACTAGATCGAGTTCCCGCTGCTTCTTTTTGCTGAGCCCTTGGGCCACGATGCGATGGGACTGCGTGATGTAGTACTTCAGCTCATCTTCACGCGGACCGGACAGATCGTACTGCTGGATCCACTTCATGCCGCGCGACGCCATGTACGGCGCGGGCCGGAAACCCGGCTGATCTTGCAATACATCAAAATTGAGGTCGGAGGCCTTGAAAGTCACTGCGGGCCCTCGTTTGTTTTCCCAGCCGCCAATGGCGAAGACCTTACCCCCCACCTTCCAGACGTGTGAACCGCCCCACTGCACAACGTGGCTGGTGGCGGGCAGCTGCCCACAGAACGCATTGAAGTCCTCATAAGTCACAGCGCGGGCTGCGCGCCGTTGGTCTCATACGCCGAATCCCGGATACCCAGCACCGACTGAAAATCCCGGTAGGCCTTCAGTTCGATGACGTTGTTACTGGGGTCTTTCAGATACAGCTTGCCCTGTTCGGATGCAGTGCCCGGGTGCTTAACGACCGGTCCGGACAGGATCGCCTCGTGACCGTCAAAGTCTGAAACCAGTGACTGCCATTCCTGCCAGGGGAGCACAACCCCAAAATGCCGCTTGCCCTGACTCTCTATCGAGTCACAGCGGTTGGGGTCGAGCTGCAGGGTGATCTGATGGCCCCACAGCAGCACATCGACCCAGTCGTCGGCTTGTCGACCGAGCCTGGCACCGAGCTCCGTGGTGTAAAAGTGACTGGCTTCGGTAAGATCCCGGACCGGGATCGACAAATGGAAAACGTATCGAGACATCGCATCCACGCTCCTTCAAACCAATGGTATCGGTTGCCGCCTCAGGATTTGGCGACTCACTGGCCAAGCGTTTCAAGGCCCGTTGTATCAACCCCCTTGACGGCGTCCCTGGCCACATCATCCATATCGTGGCCGCTGTCCCTGTCCGTCTGCGAACCGGAATACGCACCCGCCGCGGCATTGCCGATGGTGACCGCCTGATCCTGCAAGGTCTTACCCTCTGCTTCGCCGTCCAACCAACCCGACCGGTAGTCTGCGTCGTCGGCAAAGCGCACTTCGTCGCGGATGTACTGCTCGTAAGGATTACCCTCTTCCTTCATACCGCTGTGTCGTCCATCGTGAAAGCCCTGTATGTATGACTCACTGTTACCCTGTTCGCGCAACGCGCTGTCCGTGGTACCACAAGACACCAGTGTCGCGCACAGTACTACAGCCGCCAGATATCGCATCACGTAACCCCTTGCCTGTACGTCAGTGGACAGAGCGCGCCTGCTGTTCCGTCAATCATTATGACCATCGCCTCGCTCCGGAAAGAAATTGGCACAGAGGCAGGGCGCAAAGCCCACAATGGTAAAAAGGATGATTTCGTTGCCGATGCGCCCCTGGTGCCGCAGCGCGGAGCCGATCGCCCACACCGTGGCGCCAAAGATCACCGCAGGCCACTTGATGCGATTGTACTGCTGTCTCGGCAGCTTGATCGGCACAGTTCAGCTCGCCTACCCTTGGCGATGTGCGGAGTGAGGTCGGTAAATCACTCCGGTTCCCAACAGGCGCGCAGGGGGCAGTGAGTTTGAGGTCAACCATAGCGGTCTAGCATATCATCACGAAGCTGCTCGAATAACAACCGGTGACCCGCCGGATTGGCGTGCAGCCCGTCTTCTGCCAACAGGCCATCGAGTGAGATGGAAGACCAGAGTGAGTAGTAGTCGAGCACGGGCACCTGCGCCTGAACGCAGACCGAGCGCAGTCGCTGCGTGTACCGCTCGGCGTCGGCGCTCAGGTAAAAGGACTCTGAGCCGTGAAAAGGACAGGTTCGCGACTCGTCAAAGGGAAACCCCGTCATTACCATTAGCGGTGCGATCGCAGTCAATTCAGTCACCAGTGAGGTCATGGCGCCGGCGAACGCTTCCAGCGACGACGCCTTCGGGCGATCCCGACCGCCGTCCCGACGAATGTCGTTAAACCCCGGGTACAGGACGATCAGGTGCGGTCGCCGGGCCCTGGCCTCCGCGCCGATCCGAGCCATCAGCGACGCCGTCGACTCCCCGAAGATACCCAGTCCGTAGACAAAGTGCCGCGGCGATCTGGCCTCGTGCCAAAGTCGAAACCGATGCACGAAGCCGCCGAACTCGGGGTCACCTCGGCCGTGTATCGAACTCGAGCCGGCAAACACGATCCGTCTGGGTATCATTTCTCTCCCGGGCGTTCGCAGCCCACCGCACAGTGCCAAGTCAGGTCATCAGCAGCGGTCTGCGGCCGCCCAGTCCAGATCCGTCAACCGCTAGGGCTGGCGTGCGCTCAGCTGAAATTGATCGTTGCTTCTGATGTAGATGACCACCGCCTGATCCGTCCCGGCGGTGAGGTCGTGTACGGAGGCACCTGCCGCTCCGAAGTAACTGCCTGCCGACAGGCGTTGCCCACTGGCCGCAGTATGGCCGAGGGTGCCAGCGATGACCACCGCATGAAACTCGTCGCCCGGCGCGCTCAACACGCCGTTGAAACCTGGAGGCAGTTGCAGAAAAACACCTCTCGATTCTCCGGCCTCCTGACGCCCCCACAGGTACGCGACAGAGGCACTCGTATCAGGACCCGGGTCCGCTGCGAGGGGCAACCAGACCAGGTTGCTCACGTCCACGTTGATCGGTCGCTCGCCGCTGTCGAACGCCTCGAGTGGCGGCTTCACCCAATAGGGGCCACGATCAATTTCCACCAGCGCCAGATTGTTGTCGCCGCGCGCCGCCGTGATGTGCGCTTCGCCCCCGGGTTGGGTCCAAAACGAACCGCTCGGCATCCACATAGGTTCTGCGTGTGGATCGTCGTTATGGATTTCTCCGGATATCACCACCGCGCGGTAGGTCACATTGTGAATGTGCGGCGGGGAGGAAAACCCGTCCACGAACTCCGCGAGAAAGCCCGTGGGAACCGCAGCATGTCTGTCCCCCCAAAGTGTTCCCGCCCTGGGACTCTGATCCCCGCGCGCCGGGTTCAAAGCCTGCCAGTCAACGTCGCCCGCCAGTAGCACGCGGATGGGAGCGCTGTCCGACGCCGCGGTTGCAGGGTCTATCGTGCCGGGTGGAGTCGCACAGGCGCTGGTGACCAACACCAGCGCTGCGATGGACACCGACCTCGTCCAATGGCGAGCCCCCACGTGTGCATCATGCGCGGTCATCAACGTCATGCAGATTCTCCTACGCCTCGGCCCAAATTAGGGGGATCGACCGAACCACGCAGGGTCATTGCCTTTCATTCCCGCACTGGACCTGCTCTAACGCAGCCCGCAGATTGCGGTGAAAATGCACAATGGCACTCTCGAAATGACCGAAGGTATAGTGTTCGTTGGAACCGCTGTGCATGCTTCTCTGTATGCTTTCCGCGAGAGCGCGATCTTCCGGCGCACCGGTCTCGTTGACGAACTGCGCGTCGCGCTTTGCCGTTGCGGCCACCTCCGGATCACCGCCGGTGTAGGCCAATGAGTACGCCACGTTTCTCGTCCGGCCGGGCGCGACGGGTTCCAGGATCACCAGGATCGTGTGGTGAGACAACACCGTCACCAAGGCGTTCGGAAACAAGTGGTATACGTAGGTGACCCGGCCTTCGATGTTGCGCTCGGACACCGGAACCTCCGCCAGTTTCTCGATGCGACGAAAGGGAAACGTGACGCGGCTGTTCCGGCCTGAGTGCTCGACCACGTTCAGATTATCGTAGCCGTAAGGGTAGAACGTCTCGGGGTGACCGAAACGAATGTGGTAGCCCTCAATGGATCCCTCCAGCGACACTTTCCAGTTGAAGTCCGCTTCGTTGTCGTGGGCATCGATCAAATCCTTGTCCGCCGGAATCAGATCGGGCAACCCGGCCGCAGGATCACGCTCATCGTGCTCTCCTCTCTGGTTCACGAACACTATGCCCGAACTTTCCTGGGCGTGTACCGGCACCAGACCGTGTGAGCACTTGTCGATGCCAGGGAAGCCATCTTCGTGGGGAATACCGGCAAGACTCCCGTCCAGCCGATAGGTCCAGCCGTGATAGGGGCAGGCAAATGCCTTTGCACTACCAACACCACTGGCCACCTCAGCACCCCGGTGGCGGCAGGCGTTGCGGAATGCGCGGACCGCTCCATCCTTGCCACGCACTGCCAGAATTGGCACCCCGGCCGCCGGTCGGGCCACGTAATCGCCCGGTTCCCGCAGCGCCGCCGAGGGACAAAACGGCACGGGCAGCTGGCGCAACAAAGCCACTTCCCGTCGAAAGCGCTCCTCGCTGCGATAGTTGTCCAGGGGTTCGCGCCACACCTCATGACCCCGGTCCGTCGTGCCATGGCGCACGTGTGACAGAATCCGGTCTATAACCGCCTGATCGCTCAGGTAAGCCACAACTAGGGCAACTCCAGACACAATCGCGGTGCGACGGTTGTGTTCGCGGTGGTTGCTGAACGGCCGTGCAGCAAGGCCGCCTGGCGGCTCTGGCCCACCCACCAAATCACAGCGTGTAACCTAAAGCGAGGTGGAGCTGGGTGACCGACAGATACGTCACGACAAACCAGCCAAGCCAGAACGTCAGGGCGATCACGAGTGACTGCTGTCGGTATCGTTGCGAC
Source organism: Pseudomonadota bacterium (assembly GCA_039190425.1). Taxonomy (GTDB): domain Bacteria; phylum Pseudomonadota; class Gammaproteobacteria; order Pseudomonadales; family Halieaceae; genus Marimicrobium. The sequence continues at coordinate 26,829 of JBCCYE010000030.1, forward strand.
GGTGCCAGCAGATTCGTGGCCACAAAGACGAAGCCAACCAGGAGCGCATAGGCGAAGCCAAACGGCCAGTAGAGCAGAATCTGTACGCCGAGCCCCGTTTGCGGAGAGACCCATTCGCCAATCAACGGAATCAGCAGGGCAACCAGCGCAATGATCACGTTTCGCTGCAGGTTCATGGGATCGACCTCTCATCCAGTGCCGCGGCCCTCGCGCGGGCGGTCGCTCTAAAGACGACCATTCTAGCGGCGGCAGTGCTTACCCAGGCTACTGGCCCCTACCCGCATAACGGCTCAACCTCCACACCAGAACGCCAAACGCAATAGAGGATATCAACATACCAACGCTGGACCAATGCGCGATCAGAATCTGGATTTTAAACATCGAATCGCCAGGCTCTATCGGGCTGCTCTGCGGCCGCATGATGTATCGGGAGAGCCACCAGACAGAGCCGACACTCACCAGCGTCGGAAGCAGACCCAGCGCCATAACGAGGGCTGCGGGTTCGCGAGCCCTGAACCAACACAGCAAGGCGCCCAGGAACAGCAGCACCGGGGCGAGATAACTGGCAACACTGGCAAGCCATTGCATAGGCAACTCTACGTCGTCAAATTCCGGCGGTGACCCCAGCAGGCCTAAGCGCCGCGCGGTGCAAACATGATGATCGCCATACCGACAAGCGCGACGCCGGCACCCAAAAGATCCCAGGCCGTTGGGCGGATATGCTCAACCGCCCACAGCCAGACAATAGCAACGGAAATGTAGACTCCCCCGTACGCAGCGTAAACCCTTCCGGCGGCGGCCGGATGCATGGTCAGCAGCCAGACGAAGGTCGCAAGGCACAGTGCCGCCGGCGCCAACAACCACATCGGTTTTCCTTCGCGCAACCAAAGATAGGGTAGATAGCAACCCATGATCTCGGCAAGCGCGGTGGCAAAGAACAAGGCCAGTGTTTTCAATTCAAGCAATGATACCGCCCCCGACCACTGGGAATTTGACGCCGCACAGATTTCAACCAAGCACCGCCCGACCCTCACCAGCACCGCCGAGTCCGCCAGAGCGGCTCATTCCGCCTGCTCGGGTGGCGCGTGTATAGGCCCGCCGCGCTCGCACTCACGACAGTGTAGACGATATCCCAGCATCTCCGCTCTACCTTGGCGCGTTTGCACCCACAGACGGTTTTGCCAGGGCGGGTTGTGCTGCACGTGCCGGCAGTGTCCGCAGGCTAGTTCGGCCACCCAGTCGCCGAGACGATCCCGGTGAAAACCTGTGATTGCGCGCTCCACCGCTACTACCCCGGATGGCCCAGGCGGACACCGCCGCCCCTGGCGAGCGTCAGCCGGCACAGGGCGCAGTGCCACGGCTTGTTAGGCCGGTGGCGAATACATCACCATCTGCGTGCAGCGAAACAGGGCTAGTACCTTGTGCGACGCCCGACAGCGCACTTCGGCATCCCAGACTTGCGTGGTTCTGCCCTGGTGGACGGCCTCTGCGACGCAATCAATCACCCCCTCCCGAACGGTTGCCAAATGATTGGATTTCAGTTCGATGGTGGTGAAGCCCGTCGCGGCCTCGGGCAGGCTCGCCATGCAGCCAACCCCACACGCGGTGTCAGCGAGAGAGACAATTGCCCCGGCGTGTAGAAATCCGTTCGGTGCAAGGTGCGCTTCGGCCACCTCCAGGTGAGCATTGACGGCGAAGGGCTTGACCTCGGCCAGCACAATGCCCAACAGGTCTGGCAGTTTCCCCTCACACAGTGCCTTCAGATGCTCTATGTCCTCCATCCAATCCCCCGATACCCGGTATCACCCGCAGCGGCGACCGGGCCGTTCAGCGAACCGGGCGCGCACGCAGGAAACTAGCAGAAATTCTCCACCATCTGAACCAGCGCAGCCGACGACCGCCCTGAATTGCCGATAAGTGCGAGATGTTATATCTTGTCGACCCCCAAAAGCAGCGGAGATAGTCCGATGAAGCAAGGCATACACCCCGAATACCGCGAGGTGCTGTTCCACGATACGGCGTCGGACACGTACTTCGTCGTGGGCTCTACAGCACAGACGTCGCAAACCGCGGAGTACGAGGGCAAGACATACCCCTACATGACGCTCGATGTGTCGAGCGCGTCACACCCCTTCTACACGGGTAAACAGCAAGTCGCGAAAAGCGACGGCCGAGTTGCCAAATTCAACAAGCGTTTCAATCGCAAAGCGAAATAAGGATATCGCGCCCTTCGCACGTCCATCGCCGACGCTGACCCGCGGGGCTTTAGCTCGAGTCTGGCGGGACAGCACACCACCGCAGCGGTGCTTGAGCGCACTCTCAGTGGCGAGGGCGTACAGTATTGGACCTCGCAAAGAAGACAAAGGGTATCGCTAAGGGGCCAAACAGCAGGCCCATGACCACCCAGAATGGCCTGTGTGCGTTGCGGATCTTGGCAACGCAATAACACACCGAGGCACTGGCAACGGCGATCAGTAGCAGGACAACAGGGCTCATTTTTGTCGTTTTCTTCTCGCGTACTTGGGCAGTGTACATCGCTCGCCACCACAGCGCAGCCCGCCAGTCGGCAACACCATCGACCTGGACAGAGCCCGGGCCACAGCGAAGCGTTTGCCGGCCTTAATGCCAGGATACTGCACGACAGTCCGGTGACGGCCTAGTCATCCCGCATGGACAACCCTAACGGCGGCGCGCCCATCGATGGACTTGAGACGCTTCAAAAAGCGCGAAGAAGCGCCCATGATCGAATACGCCCGACGGCTCATGCGCTGACTGTGGGAGCTGCGGCAAGGCACGCCTGTCGGGTTGAACGCAGACACGGATCCCAGCAGCGTCAAGCCGCCTGCTGCGCCTGCTGAAACCAGCCCAGCACACGCTGCAGGTGATCCTCACCGTACAGCTTCCTGAATTGCTTGGTGTAGTGATCTTTGTCGTTTTGCAGCGCTGCAATGCGCGCAGCCATGTAGTCCGACGTCAATTCGAGCCCACATTCAACGATGATACAGTGGCGCCACTCGTCGTAGGTCGTCGGGATAATGGAGTCCGACATGCTTCAATTCCCCCTGATGTCTCTCGCGAATCTTATCTCTCTCACAACCCCTTCTCCAGCACTTCTCCCAATATAGGCCCCATCCCGACGCACCGCGACGCTGGCGCAACGGCCTGTTCCTACCCAGAGGTACCCGGCACGACCAGACAGAGCCACATGGCCAGTACGGCCAGAAAGTTGATCGTGAACACCAGACCCCTGAGCCGGATGTTGGTGGTAAACACTTGCACCGCGCTGTGGACGACTCTGCCGATCACAAACAACCAAGCCAACCACAGGATCAGCGAGCTGCCGGCCTGGCCCTGCAGCATGGCCAGGACACAGGCGACATAGAACAACACAGGCCACTCGAACTGGTTGGACAGGTTCGCGGAGACGCGGGGTTCCAGCGCCTGCCAGGGGTTGGACCCATCCTCACGCGCGCCAACGCCCCACACGGCGGGCGCTCGTACGAGCGTCAGCAGACCGTACAGAGCGAACACCAGCAGAATGTGGGCCAGCATCGGGTAGATCAGCACTCCTTCACTCATAGGCACTCATAGGAGGCTGCGCCCTACAACCACGGGACCGGTCCGGCCCGACCACCCGGTGTGCAGGCAGAAACACCGGCGCCTGCCGTCGCCAGGGCCATCAGAGCGCACCGCAGCACTGTGCCGGGCTTTCGTTCATTGCGTGCAGCCGCGACCGCAGGTCGCCGACATGCAGCTCGAGCCGATGCCCGTCAGGACAGCAAAAATACAGAGACTCACCCTCACTGCGGTTGGGCTTCCACAGGCTTGCTCCGGACTCAATGATCCTGTCCGACAGCGCAGGAAACTGCTGCGCGGGCACTGAAAACGCCACATGAGAGTAGTCCAGGTTACCGGACGCATTGGCGTCCAGGGACAGGCAAAGCCATAAGCTGCCCGCCTCCAGGTAGGCCCCGCCGCCCCAGACACGGACCTCTCGAAAGCCCAGGACATCTCGGTAGAAACGCAGCGCTCGCTCAAGATCTGCGACCGCAAAGGTAATGTGATTAACGCCTGAGATCATGACGTAATTCCCCCAGCCCGCTGCGGACCCAGCCCATTGCCATAGCGATGCCGCGCCGCGCGGCCTCAGGCGTTTTCCGGTTCATGACAGACCAGTTCGACATTGTGTCCGTCCGGTCCAATCACGTAGGCGGCATAGTAGTGTTCGTGGTACTGCGGCCGCAAGCCGGGGCCGCCGTTGTCTTTCGCGCCCGCCTCGATGGCAGCCTCGTAGAAGCGGTGCACCTGCGCACGACTTTCTGCCCGAAAGGCCAAATGCAAATGTGCCGCAGCCTCTCCGTCGCGGCGAATGCACAGCGAGGCGTCGCTGACCGGACACCAGATTTCGACGCCCAGCTCACCCTCCGACGCGATTTCCACGCCCAGAGGTTCGAGCGCCTTGAGAAAAAAGGCCTTGCTCGCCTCGTAGTCGCTCACTCCAAATACGACGTGATCGAACATCGCTCTGCTGAACCTCGTCTCTGATCTGGAGCCCTGTCGGGTCGGCCCAAGCCCCGCTGTGCGACAGGTCCGAAGCGCAGCCGGCTGGCTGCGTGTCGGAACCTGCCAGATGGCGTGAACTTAGTGCTCGTGCTCCGGGTAATACGGCGCCAATGCCTTCACGCTCGCCTCAAGGGTATCCACGTACTTCATGCTGGCATTCTGCTTGACCTTCATGGCATCGACGATGACCGCGTGATGCTTTTTCAGGCGCTCTACATAGTCTTTCTGGTCTGCCTTGACGCGCTGGGTCAGGAAGTAATCGCTGATGGTTTCAATGATGTTCTGAGCGTGTGTCTCCTTGTTCATCACCCAGCGCACCAGCTGGTTGTTGGACTCGGGGTCTTTTTTGCCCGACAGCTCAGCGATGGACGTGATGGCCTTTCTCGCTGTCGCCACATCTTCCAGCATCAGCTTGACGCGGGCGTGGTCGTCGTAAATACCACAGGGAATCTGACAGTGGCTGTTAGCCACGGGGGAGAACATCGCCAGCGAAGCGATCAACACCAGCAGGGGTTTCATCAACATGTTCATAGTAAGTCCTTGTATCCGTTTTGCCTTCTACATTACACGGCCAGATGACCATCGGGATTCGATACCACCTGACAACCAGACCTTGCGGAGTGAACGATCCATAGCGCTGTCAGCGCCCGGGCGAGCGTTTTGTTATGTGCGCGACACCTGATCCGTCAGCTTATACGAACTGCATCGGTGAATAAACGCGTAATTCTCTCGGCCCCTGCGCATGCAGCGCAAGCGCGTTCCGAGCGATCGCATGACCGTTGCCACTCAACGCGGGCGGATCCGGCGTGCGCGACCAGGCCCCGCCAAATGTCGTACCGATCCCTGCCGGCCATCACCCGAGAAGGCATCAGGATGATTCGAAGGCATCACCACAAACGGTTGCATCGGCCGGGTATCGAAGCGGAGTCAAGTACCGGGCGTGCAGACTTGTTTGCGTGTGCGCAAACGTGGTTATTCGACTGGGGACTGCAACTCCCTCCAGTGGTAGAACACGGCTGCCTGCCCCCGGTACACACCCTGCTCGTCGACGACTTTCCACACCGTCGCGTCTTCGATACAGAAACGCACACCCGTCGAGGATATGCGCACACCGCGGTAGTCGTCTATGAATCCGCAGGTGGCAACACGCTCCAACAAATGTGCCCGTTCCGCTCTGTGTTCCGGCTCCGCCGACTGCCGAGACGGCAGGCTCAAAAACGTCAGCCAGTCCATTTCAAACACGCATTGCGCCGTTCTGTTGGCGTAATTGAAGATAGGGTCATCGGCGGTGTTGTGTGAGACAACCCCGAAGGGCGCCTCGTACAGTGCTTGATAGGACTCTGCACAGGTCTGCGCCGGTTCCACAAGCTCCTTACCGGTCAAACGTCGATAGCTGGCGATCAGCAGTTCTGCGTGCGCTGCCTGATAAACGTTGGTGTGATCCGGCTCATTCATGGATCGCCGGCGCTTGTGGGTATCTCACCACCAGGTTCGTCTCCCTTTGCGACGTACTCTGAAGTCGACCGCTCTGTGCATCACTCCGTAACTCTGTGGGGTGGGACAGCGATCCCTTGATGATCCGGCGCTTGGCTCACCCACAGCGCCAGAGCCCCCGGACTAGTTCCCGCAGTAGCGCTTGAATTCTTCGGGCGTGTTCTCAAAGCCGGCCTTTTTTGCTAACTCCCAGGGGCGCTCGCACTCCGCCGTACGCGGACACCATTGATAACCCGCAGAACCGATACAACCGAACTCGTCGCGATCGGATCCAACCGTCGAGGCAGCCTCGGAGGACCGCGGCGATTCCGCGCCGCAACCGGTCGTGGCCAATAGGACGAACAAAACCACCCACAGACTGTGCTTCATTGTACCGATCTCCCGGTGTGTCACCGATGGCTGTTCCACCTGCACACGGCCACTTACCGTGCCCGATTCCACAGGAACGGCGAACCGCGTACCGCCGCAAATACCTTGACCGATCGGCGCACAAAGAACAAGTTTTTGCTGAAAGCTGCGCCGACCTTGTCCGGCATGGATGTGCCCGGCATGGATGTGCCCGGCATGGATGTGTCCGGCATGGATGTGTCCGGCATGGATATGCCCGGCATGGATATGCCCGGCATGGATGTGCCCGGCATGGAATCACCGGGCAGGACAGACGACAAAGAGCGGTCGCGACGCTGCGCCGCGCAGAGCGCCAAGGCCCGGTCTAGCAGCCGGGCGGCAGTTCGTACTCTTTCACATGGGCAGACTCGTACACCATCATGCGCCAGGTGGCCTGACGGGGAGACGGCAGGGTTGAGTCAACCTGGGGTTCCTTGGTTGGCGTAGAGGTATAAAGCCAACCCGCTTTGCCCGTCCCCAGGGAAATCATTTCGTCCACACCACCCCAGCCGAGATCACCCATCTCCGCGCCCGACAGCTCAAACGGCCCGGCAAGCATGTTACCGTCTGCATCGATTTCGGCCAGATAGTAGGCTTGGGGGATGAGCATGTCGGCGCCGCCGCGCACGCGGTCGGAGCGCTTCATGTGGCGGTTGGCAGTGTAGCCGTGGTCACTGCACAGAAACTTTGCGTAGCCCAGCAGGAAGCGGTCGTTACCCAGGTCGACCAGCTGCGGATCGCCGTAGTGGCAACTTTTCACCGTACCGTCCTGTCCGTCGCCGACGATCGTACCGTCGATAGTGATGTTGTCGTCGTCGTCAACGTCCCACTCCTTGCCCGCCAGCCAGATCGGGCCCTGGCCGTTGACGCGTACCCCCTGGTTGTCCACCTTAAGCAGACCCACTCGACTGTAGAACTGGGGCTGCCGGGTCTGCGTGCCGTTAATGACGTAGTTGTTGTACACGGGGTGATAGTCCTTGTCGCCTTCCCACATCCGGTAGAGGAAAAAGTTCAGCTCACAGCCGCCCTTCATCTCACCGTACAGTGCACAGGTCTCAGCCTCGGTCATGTCGGGCTCATAACCATTCCACTGCTTGTTGTACTCCACGAACAGGTCCATGCTGCTGGCGGGGGTCACCTGTGGCGCGACAAAGGCCATCAACGAAGTGTTCTCATCGACGGGAACCACGGTGTGACCACCGCCGTTGCTGGTAAAGGTGTTGCTCGAGGGAACATAGTAGCTGGTGCTGCCTTTATAGCCCCTTGGCCGGTCTTCTCGCTTGATGCCGATGGTGCCGTAGACCCAGCCCCAGGGATCCTCGCCGCCCAGGTTACGCGAGTTGTCGCTCGTGCACAGCGCACTGTATTGCTCTGCATAGGGGTTGTAGACCGTGCGCATCGTGAGAATATGTCCGGCAACGCAATCGAAAGACCAACCCCGGCCCCCGCCTGAACCACTGTCGTAGAGATCGTAGCGCCAGTTGTCGCGATCGATCACGTACAGGGCGCCCGCGTGATGAGATCCGCCACCGCTGTCGAAAACCCGCGTGTTCGACGAAAAAGCGTAACTGCTGCGGCCCTGACTGTCCCGTTCTACGTGCAGCAGATTAAGCGCCGACTTGCCGCCGGCGCCACCGGCCTGCTTGCTGGCAACGTAAGAACGGTAGGAACCGGACAGCGGCGTGTTCTGCCACTCGAGCAACCAGATCTCCGGGTTGGCCTTGCGTCTGGCCACGTCGCTGCCGACCTCGTCGTAGTTGTCGGCGTCCTCTTTCATAATGGAGTCGCCGTACAGTTCCACCAGATCTTTAGTGGGCGTTCGGCGCTGAGACTCGAAGGGGTCAGTCTGGCACAGCACCGCGACTCTGTTGCAGCGCTTGCTCACCGCGATGCCATGGGTCTGCCGGCAGAAGCCACTCAGCTTGCGTTCATTGCCGTTGCGTTTGAACAGGCCACTCTCGTCGTCGTAACGCAGCTCAAACACGGAGCCTACGTTGTCGTCGATAGAGTCTCCGTCCTGCAGCGTCATCGACACAAACACGCTGTCGACGCCGTCGTGATTCTTGCACCGCGCGTAATAGCTACGCATCGGGATCTTGATACTGCCGGCGGAAGGTTCCTGGTTGGTCCGGGCCAGATAGCGCACGGACTGAAACGTCTCGCGCGCGTTCCTAAGCCCCCAGGGCAAGGTGATGTCCGAAACACTCAACGTACCCACGGTCGTCCCAGTCCCATCCTGCAACAACATCTGGTCTGCCTTATCTTCTGACAGCACTTCGATGACCGACTGTGCGGTCGCGGTGGGCGCCGCGATGAAACCGGCGTACAGTGCGAGGCTGGCGAGCGTGGTCAGCCTGAAGGTCGTGTGCTTAGTCATATTCCGTCCCCGAATAATTAATTATTCTTTATGGTTATTTCTTTTTAATATTTTTGATCTTTTTATTATATCCAGGCGAGCAGAGGCCGCCAGATTTTCTGACCGGCGGTGCCTGCAGGGTGTTGAGCGGTGCGTTACGCGGATCAGGCGCGTCCAGCGGTGCCTAAAACAGCACGGGTATCAGGGGCTGATGGCGCGGGACGATTGCCAGACGCCCAGCAACCCAATCACGGCAACGAGGCTCCAGAGGTAAGGCGCGGGGGTTCCCCACAACGAAGGGCTGGCAAACACGGCCAACCCGACACCGAGGAGGCAGAACCCCGTGCTTATGCAGGTGGCTACGATCGCCAATGCGAGATTGCCCGGTCGAATGGACGCGTAGAAGAACATGAACGCGATGGCGGCGGTCGCCACCGTCCCCACATGCCAGGAAAAATGATGCAGCCAAACAATCTCTTCATCCAGTTCGGCATCCGCGAGCGGCGGCAGAACCATCGGCGCACCCAATAACTCGTGCGCCACCATGGCGAGCAAGCAGAGGATGGCCGCCGTTCGGAACCATGCGTCGGACCTCAGTACTTGGCTCACGCGCCGAGCCCAACTTCGCCGACCATCAAAAGGTGGCGGCCTGCTGCTGAATGTCGGCGTACACGCTGCAGGGGTCTTCACCACCTTCCAATCGCGTGCTCCAATCCTCAACCAGCTGCCGCCGCTTCTCAACACGCTCCGGCCGACTGCTCTGCTCATTCAAAGACTGCCTGGCCACCTCAATCATATGCTCCGCCGCGTATTGACACCTCTCGGCCTCGGGATTCGAAGAATCCTGCGCGAAGCTTTGCGCCCCAAACATCACCATAGAGATCGTACCCAGCACCGATGTCACACGAATCACGTTCTGTACTCCTGTATTGAAACGAAGCTGCCGCCGATGCCTTCCAAGCGCCACTTCAATGCCGTCTGAATGCCGTCTCAATGCCGTCTGAATGCCGTCTGAATGCCGCGTTAATGCTAAAAGGCGCTGATGTGCATGTCATTGCTTGTTAGCACTGCCTTGTTGCCTGAAAAAGCGTCGTAGAGTGCCCGGTGGGCGGCACGCGAAAACGTGTCCGTCCGATCATCGTACTCTCGAATCCATTCGATCAGCCTATTCAGGTTCTCATCTTGCGCCTGTTTGGAGGCGTACTTGTGCGGCTCCCACGGCCTTCGCCTGGCGTTATCAACGCACGCCGCCACCGGCAGGTCCAGAAACAGAGCGTGAGTGGCTTCCGGCATCGCCCGTTCGATCAAATCAGCATAGCAGCCCTCAATCACCCAAGCGTCATTGCACGCCATGAAGGCTTCAATATCACGCTGCGACGCCTTGAGCAGCCTCCTCTCGGGTGGCTTGCTCGGCTCCCAGGCGAGCGTGTCCAGATCCAGGTGCGCCAGACCTTCTGCCGCGCACAGCTGTTTCGCCCGTGTCGATTTACCGGACGCCGAGTTGCCAAAGATCACCACTTTCCTCACCCGGGGACACCGCGGAGTCGCAAAGCGTCAGTGCCCAGGGCCAAGGCGCAGCGCTGTTGACTCGTCGGCGTGTGTGCGGGTTCACCAGTATCGTTGGTCACTTAAAGCCTGCACACATCGAGTGGGGCCGGGGTTGGCCTTAACGCGGTTCGAACTCAGGGGTTGCGCCAACCAACCCTCGGGTTGGGAAAGAACAAACGGAGCGCTGACAATGTCTTCGGTGATCTGACGGAAGCCGACCTTGACGTAGTAGCCTGGGTCACCGTAGGTGATCGCCAAATCGACGCCCTGGGATTTCAACCGCTCAAGCCCGTGGCGAATGAGTTGCTGCCCCACTCCCGTCCGCTGCGCGTCGGTGGCAACCGCCACCGGCGACAAAATGAAAGCAACGTCTGAACCCGGTACAGAAAACCGGCTAAAGAAGATACTGCCAGTGAGAATCCCGTCGGCCACAGCGACGAAACCCAGCACATCGCCCTCCTCCGGCGTTTCAATCAGGTTAGCGACCAAATCGCCGATCAGTCTGCCCTCATCCTCGTTTTCAGAGGCGGAGAAGACCTCGGCAAAGAGTCGCACCACCTCGGCTTTCATCGAATACTCGAAGGACAGCAGTTTCATTCCTCGCCACCAGAGAACGGCCTACCCAGGCTCACACGCCGGCAGACGAGGGTTAACGACCGGAATCCGGCGCGCGAGGCGCCGGGTCGCCACGCGTGTTTGAAGGGCGTCACTAGCGTTCGGCACCATAGACTGTATTGAAAAACAAGGCGCCACGTTTCACCACGACCCTCACCAGCATGCCCGGACGGCATTCATCCAGGTCGGCAATGAGGTAACTGCCGTTCTCCGCACGTATAGTAGCGTGAACTAGGGAATCTGGCGTTTCCTCACCCAATATCTCGCAGGTTTGGACCTCCCCCTGCAGGCTTTGCAGTACCTCGCCTCGCATAGAGAAGGAAAGCACCGCGAAAAAAGCGAGCAAGGCGAGCACGCCTAACAGCCAGAACACCATGCTGCTCCCGCGCGATTTTCTGGGAATCGATGTACCCAGATAACACCGTTGGCTACTGGGGTGACCGCGCGGCGGCGAAACGGATAGCGCGGTATCCCGCTGCCTACCGTGATGACCTTGCAATCTTGCGGCGTACTCTGACAAGAATTTCCCCCAATCTGTTTTGCCCGGTACCGTCTTTTCCACTACCCCAATAATAGTCGCCTGGCGCGTTTTCCACGATGTCCTCCGTGCCCGTAGACAGCAGCAGCTCGGCGAGGGCTGTGTGCGTAGTAAACTTTACTTCCACGGCTTTCAGCATCACGGCAAATTTCTTTGCGTCTTCCCAGTCCGATCGAATGGGCAGCGCTCTGGACCGACCCAGTTCCGCCGCCACTTTCGCCGAGTGGGCTATTCGAATCTTATCCCGGTACGTCTCACTGTCGAACTTCTGCGCCTGAAAGTAGTGTTCCACCGCCGGCCACCAGACCCCCTGCATTTCGATTCCGTGAGGTGAAAAGTTGGAAAAGGCACCGTACTCGTCGTTCTTGGTATAGAAGTAAATGGTCATACTATATCGTGAACCGGCGCTTCAATCGCCAATGCATGGTTCTGAGCGCTCAGCTACTTGTCCTGCTCGTGCCTTGAATCCGCTGGCTGCGAACAGCAGAGCGATTCACCCAGTCCCTCGTCATGCCAAACACCCGGGCGAACCGTGCCGATAGCGGCGCAGCGTATTGCTGAGTTGTAGTGCGCTGGCGGCATTGCCGGCCACCCTAGTGACACTGACAGCCTAGTTCTTCTGGCCTGAAATCTGACACAAATAGGTCTTGGGTCCTGATATCACAGTAGAGACCTTTCCTTGCGACATCTTCAGCTTATACATTATGGCGCCGTTTGAAAGTGGCGTGAGTTCAATCTCGTTTGCGCTTCCCATCCTCTGCCATACGCCCGTTTCCCCGGTGCATCTCAAAGTACAGCCACGCGCTTCACACTGTATTATCTGGGTTGACGCAGTGTCACTGGCAAACGCGGAACCGCCAATGATCAGAAACAACGCACAACACTTCACCAGTGATCTCCGCAAACAACAGGAATAACGCCGGCGGGAAGGCTGTCTCGCCACAAACGTCATACATCGCCGGGTGCTCTTGTAAAGCGCAGTCATCAGCTCAGTCTCCGCCGAAAAGTTGCAGGATTAACAGGCCCAACACAACAAGGCGTGTTCCGTTACTCCGCTCGAGATTCACCGGTGGATGACTTCGACGGGGCCGTGATCTGGATGGGAGTGCGTGTTGGAACATTTCATCAGACTTCGCCTGTTTGTGTGCCCACCTTATGTTAGCCATTTTTCTTCATCACTCAAAATGCGCTCTTAGCGATAACCAACGCCAGCCACAAGGTCTGTCATAGGTCCTTGGGCAGTGAAACGGGCGCCTCCCGTGCGCAGGGATTCAAGTTCACGCAGCGCCTGCTCGATAGACGCATCGAGCATGGGAGACCTATTTATTGCCCCATATCTTGGCCACCGCCTCGTCGGTACCCAGGAACCCAACGATCAAACACACCGCGCTGACGCACAGAAACACAATACAGGGCACGAAGGCAAACACCTGCCCGGTAGACCGTGCAGCCGCCAGGGATATCAGAGACAGCAGGAAGAAGAGAGCTCCAACCCCTTTAAGAATCGGCCGGTGGGACTTCTTGATACTGACGCTAGTGTCCCCTTTCTCGAAGAGATTGAGAATCGGGGCAAACAGTTTTCTAAGCGGTTGTTTCATAATAGATGACGTTGACCTGCCTGCTACTCTTCTTTGTGCCCAATCGCCTGAACAACAGAAGCCAGCCCAGTGTGATAGATGCCTTCGATCACTTCTCGTTCGATTTCCATCAGATGACTGAATTTCAGATGTCGGAACTCTCGCGTGAGTGATTCCGCCGATTGCATCGTGTCTATACAACCGCCGCCCCCGGTACCGTACTTCGGCTGGTTGGGGGTATAGGATTCTGTCAAAAAGACACCTCCGGGTTTCAACCCTCTTTCGACCTTTTCGTGAACACTCTTTCGCAACGCCGATGGCAACGGACAGAAGATTGAGATAACCCCATCCCAATGACCTTCATCAAGCTCGAAATCCAACAGGTCGATGTTAATGCATTCAATGGAGACGTCGTAATCTGCCGCTAGCTTCTTTGCCTTCTCCAGACCAACACTCGAGCTGTCGACCGCTGTCACCGCATACCCTTGAGTGGCAAGAAATACGGCATTTCGACCTTCGCCCTCCCCAAGACTCAAGATTCTACCCATGGGTAGGGATTCAAACATCTGCTCTAAAAAGCCATTGGGCGCAGTGCCATAGGCATACTCGTCTGACGTGTACCGCTCATCCCACATGGTTAGGTCCCTTCAATGGCGACTCCCCTGACCTGCACCGCGGACAGCGCCTGCGGACACGACTCCAAGACACACCAATACTCATCCTTTGGTAGCGAACGTCACGCCTTTACTTGCTGCGCTGCTTGTATTGCGTTTTGCAGTAACCGCGCGTCACCTCTGTGCCTCGTAGTCTGACGTGTTTTGTCTTTCTTCCCGAGACTCGCTTTCGCCATAGGCTGAAGCTCGAGGGCTTCAGAGATGCCCGCATAAGTTTGATCACTTCGGACTCCGCCAGCCCATAGTTGGCTACAATAGCCTCAAAGGGCGTTCGATCTTCCCATGCCATCTCGATAATACGGGAGAGTGCTTCCTCTGATAACTCACTTTGCTTGGTTGGCATTTTCCTCTATCCAGTTGTCGGACTTGGCGGTGATGGCGATCGCATTGACAGGCATGAGGCCGGCAGCAAGGGTGACCGTTTGGAAGCGGAGCGGCGAGGAGATCGCCCCTGCCGCTCTGACTGATTAAACCGTTTTCTTCTCATGCCAAAACCCCGTTGACCAAAGAATCCATACGATCAGGGGGAATTGCATAAACACCCTGAACCATGCGCCCAATGGCTCAACATGACTGCCGAACATCGGTATATCATGTATTGCCATGTTGATGTTTTCAGGCAAAACCGCCAGACAAAATACACCCAGAAGTATACCGGTGACTCGTCGATAACGGGGCAGCAGCAAACACACGGCGAAGGCGAACTCCATCACGCCCGTGATCCAAACGATTTCCAAGGCATACGGCAGAGGTGTGATCTTCACAAGCTCAGTATCGTGAGTGAAGTGAAGTATCCCGGAAATCAGGAAAATGGCACTGATAAGGTAAACTGAAACTGTCTTCATAGGATTCTAATGCGGGCAGAGTCGAGACTTTCCACTGACGACCGGCGATGCCCCTGCTGGCTATACTTCATCCTCATAACAGAGCATCTCACCTTTCACACCCGATGCGTACACACTCAGTGTTTCAAATGTCTGCTGTGGATTTAGGATGTATCCGGTCCCGTGCTGATTACTGGAGTCCCGACCTCTATAAACGATCACACTGTCGTCTCTCCAAAAAGCGGACAGCGTTATTAACCCCTCGACTCTCCTTAATCTAAGGAATTCTGAGCGGTATTTGTACGATTTGGGCTCGTTCAGCGTCGAGATGATGAAAATGGCCATGTCACCCTCCGGCAAATACGCTACCTGCGTGACCTCCTGATTTTCCGTTGAACTAAACACCATCAAGATCGAAGAGCTCCAGCTCTGCTCCTTACCTGTGGGCGTCGCGTCGACGTCACAAGAAACCCCTCCGGTCTTCTCGATCGGTGTTTCAACGACCAGCGAAACCATACCCGCTGGAACGTTGAATCTATCGGGCTCCTGTGCGGACAGTTTCAGTGAAAACAGAACGCAACAGACACAAAACAGTCGATACATCAGCAAATACCATTCCCCATTCACGAGCGACTGACTCTGGCTCAAAAACCAGCGCCGGCAGCAGGTCTGACTGATTGAACGCGAAGCGGCCAGGAGTGAACCCCGCTGTCTGTCCTGGCTAGCTACCTTAATGGAAGCCTGCTCTTGCAAGTAACTCCACACAGCATAACACCGTTGGCACGTACCATTGGCTGCCAGGCTCACGGGGCACGAAGCAAGTCACGGGTAATCTGAGCGAGCGCGCTGGCAACCGGACCCAATGAATCGGGGTCGAAATGTAGGCCATCAATCGCTCCAGGATCGACCACCTGATTGAGGTCAAAATACTGTGCACCGTACGCACCGGCCACCATCGGATAGGTCTCACGAAGTCGTTTGAGAGCCGCACGACTGTGTCCTGAGTCGAACATGGGTTCCAACCATGTGCCACTGACCTCGCCCATTTCCGGCGGCACCAGCACCAGCGTGGATGGAGCTTTCCCGTCCGGACCAGCATTTGACTTGGAAACAAGTTCGAGAAGGCGACTTAGTCCGCGCGCAATTTCATCGCCATTCACCCCAAACCGCGTCTTCGCGTCATTCGATCCCAAGAGAAGGATGACAAGGTCAAGCGGCATGTTCGACTTCAGGGCATTGGGCAAATGCGCAAGGCCGCACATGTCGCCCATCACCGGGTCATCGAAAACCGTTGTCCGGCCATTCAATCCATTTTCAATCACGTGGTACGAAGACCCCAATTCGGCCTGCAGCTGCCTGGTCCATCGCTCAGCGAATCCGTACCGGGCAACGCTTGCGCCGCCGCGCGGATCGAATCCCCAGGTCAATGAGTCCCCGAAGCACAACACTGTCTTTGGGCCCGTATTCTGCCGACCCTGTATGTCCGCCGTTGCCATAGTTCGCTCCTGATCAAATGAAGTCACGTCAGCGCTACGTCTACTCTACGTGACGGTGCAACAGCGCTTCAATGCCCTCTGTGTCGGCCGCTTTTGATTATCTGACACTCATAGGTCTTTGAGCCGTGGCGGCCGCAAAAAAGCTCCGGCGAGAAGCGCCCCTGCAGCCTCGACCAGCCACCTGCAAACACAGCCAGATCTCAGCCGACTATCTTCAGTGCGAAGTACGGCACGATGTTCAAAACCAGCACTGCCAGCTTGTAATGGGCCAAATATTGGAAGTAAATTGAGTCGAGCGTGCGTTCGTCAACGCCGAACATCGTGCTGTGCGTTCGTTTTGTGAAATCTCGAAAGAGCATGAGCCAAGCCGTGTAAAAAAACAGCAGACCGATATTGAGGATTGAACACCACCCCAGAAAGGACGTCACGGTCTCTAGATCAATCATTCGCAGTACCTCCTATTGCCGAGTTTACGCACAACCGTTCCTGCAGGCGCGCTGGTTCCCGTATCCCGGCTCTAACCGACCATGGATTTCTTCTGATTTGAATCGGCAGGTAGGTAAGGATTACGATGACACCGATACCCCCGATAAAATCTCCAATATCACCCAAGTCAGATATCGATACGCTCATAGCTGGTTGGCTGATCTATCCGTCAGTTGAGGGCGGCCCATGCGGTGTGACGCTCCTGCTGAAGGCGGCCGCACGGACTCTTTACCGGATGATTTCATGACCCACCTCGATTTCCCCTGATACGAGAATCGCCGCACGCAGCCCTGTGTGTGCCAAGTGGGGCAGGACGTTCTGATTCACTGTGGATGCAAGATGGGCGCAGGGTTCACAGTGCTCGATGCCCAAAAATTGGGCCGATCCAATCAGGAATTCTTTGCCGATCAAATCCTGTAGAAGAATACCTTGGGTGACGATGTTTCGCCGGACATCGCCATAGCCTAGCGATTCGTGTAAGGTCGAATTGAAAAGATCAATTTCCTCCAGGGCGACAAAAGTGATTTCACTTTTTCGGTTCCCTTTCAGTTTCTCTGAGAAGGTACCTTCGCCGTTGTAGTAGCGATCACCAACAATGCCTTTACCCGCCTCAACTCGTACGGATTTCTGTGATGTCGGCCTTAAACCTTTTTCGGCAATGTATATTTCTCTGACTGTTCCGACCATGTTGATTCCTATTGCCGGTTAACGCCGGCAGCAGGGGCGACCATCTGGGCACGAAGCATCCAAGTGTAAGTCATGCTACCTGCCATTCTGAGCGCGCTCCCCAAAGACCCATTCCATACCGACGAGGATTTCCCTACCAGCAGGAGGGTGCGAGGTGATCAACAGCTTTACCGTGTCAGATGACAATCGGATCATTGCCCTTAACCCCAAAAACAAACAAGCCGAGCGTTATTGCCGCCGTAGCAACAACAGAACTCCAACCAATGAACTGAACAGGGCCGCCCCACTGGGACCAAGTGCCAGTGACACCGTAATAGAGGAGATAACCACAGGCACCGCCATTGCTTACGAGGCCAACCCAGATTGGACCCATAAGCCTCTTACCCTTCAGTGAGGCCTTGAGACCCACAAAATAACCAACGCACAGGGCAAGGTAGGCCCAACCGAGCATGCGCACAAACATATAGCTCTGTTGCTCCGGGAACCCGAAACGCTCCAAAAGAGAAGCTGGAAAAAGGATCAAGGGTGCGCACCAGAATGCCAGCGTGGCTACAATTTTGAAGACCAACACTTTTGACAAATTGCTCATGGACATCCGCCGTCACCTAACGCCCACTGCCTAGCCTTGTTATGATTCACGTTCTTTTTCTCTCATGCGATTCTCATAGCCGATGTTTACCAATTCAAATCTACTCTTTGATACATGGTGAACATGTGCAGCTATAGCTAAAAACAAGCATAGCAATGTTACGGGGTGTAGATAGTCAAATAGCTTCAGCGCAATAAGAAAAAAAATTGCGGTAGAAACCGTGAGGAATCCTATTGCCCTGGGCAGCCTCAGCTCTGCGTTACAATCATCGCACGTAATCATTGGGCCGGGAAACGTGCATTTCTTTAGACCTGACATCACACGTCCACCACAATACGGACACTTTGTATCAATGTTCATGATTGATTAGAGTCATAACGCTCGTCGCATAGGCGAGCCACGTAGTGGCGAGTCCAGCCAGCTTGCTGGGGATTGTGCCGCCGCTTGTTAAATCTTGCCTAGCTCCATGTGCAGTAGAGGGTATGGCCTACCTTGACCATCTAGTGGCGAACGGCCAACAACATTGAAGCCCAAATGCTCATAGAATCCTAGTGCTTGTTTATTTTGCTCGTTGACATCTACTTTAGTAGCCCCTTGATTTTCGATGGCGTATTTCATTAGCTGGAAACCTACGCCCTTTCCTCTGGATTCTGGTGAGATGAAAAGCACTTGGACATTTCCTTCATGGACTCCGCAGAAACCATGAATTTTCTCAGTATCATCTTTGGCGCATCTTAAATCTACGGCATCGAAATACTCATTTAGAATAAGAGGCTTTAACACTGCTATATCATCTTCCTGAAGGAAGTCATGGGTAGCACGAACTGAAGCCTCCCAAATTTCTATCAGAGTTTCATATTCCTGCTTTTCTGCTTTCTCAATTTTCATTGTTGAACTCTAATAAGAAATCTAACGACGGCAGCAGCGGGCGCGATGCAAGCGCGTCTGGCGACCAAAGGGAGCGAATTGCTTGGCCTTGTTAGGTGTCATCTAGGCATCCACCAAAATATGGCATGGTATATAACCGGCTTTGGCACCTGAATTCTTAGATTTTCCGTCGGATTCTCCAGAAATCTTCTTTTAACTCTACGCAATTGAATCAGGCCACGAATAGAGATGAACGCCAGCGCGAATAGCGCAAGCACTATGAGGATATTAAAATAGCTTGGGTCCAGTAAAGTCATACCTAATCGGAGCAAACCAAAGAGAAAAAATGCAATGAAAGAAATCCAATAGGAAACCGAAGCATGGGAGATTTCTCGCTGCTTTTCTCTGAGTGATTCCAGTTGTTCGGCTACAGACACCTCGGCAACACCTCACGCCGCCAGCACAGCGGCTTGCCTGGCCTTGTTAGGAGGCAGCACTTCGAAGATCTTCCGCTAAAAGCACTCGCAGCCCCAAGGCAACTGGAGCAATAAGCCAAGGTAGATTAAATGCCAGGTAGTAAGCAGTATTGGGGGGTGGATGAGGGCCCAAAAAGGTCTGTGTAAAGTAGAAAAACATATTGGTCACTGCCGCACCTGAATAGAACAACCCAAGTGGTTTCACCCATGGACGTAGTCGAACCAGCCCCACAATTATAAATATAAGCGCGGGGGCCTGGAAAAATCCGTCGAAAAGCAAGGCGGCGATCAGGTTGGGTGGAGGATCGAGGTGTGCGGGCTCCTCAGCGACTGCCCAGTCGTGGAGCGTTCTTAGTGGCGGCCAAGGACTATCTGGTGAAACCGGCACACCCAGTCCTTCGGGAAGGCTAAACAACAAACTGTAATCCCCCCATTTTGCGCAGTAGCTATTCGTAGAAAATCACGCTGCTTCTAACAGCTTTCTTGGCGGCACTCCGCCTATTGCCGAATTGGGGCGTTCATTATTGTAGAGCCATAGCCATTCTGTCGCGAGATGCTGTGCCTGATCAACTGATTCAAAGACATGCATGTCCAGCCATTCATGGCGCACCGTTCGATTGTAGCGTTCAACATAGGCGTTCTGCGTTGGCTTGCCAGGCTGTATGTACATGAGAGTGATTCGGTTATCGTTAGCCCAATCGACGAGCGTTTGCGAAACGTATTCGGGACCATTGTCCAGGCGAATCGCCTGAGGTTTGCCGCGCCATTCAATGATCTGTTCAAGACTCCGAATAACTCTCAGGCTTGGTAGCGACAAATCGACCTCAATCCCAAGTCCCTCTCGGTTGTAATCATCGAGCACATTGAACGTTCGCAACTGCCGACCATCTGCCAGCGAATCGCTCATAAAGTCTATGGACCAGACCTGATTGACCGCTGTTGGAACGCTTAACGCATCCGGTTTGTCTCGCTTGATTCGACGCTTTGGTCTGATTCGCAGATTTAGCTCTAGCTCTCGGTATATCCGGTAAACGCGCTTATGATTCCAGCCATAGCCCTTCACATTGCGCAGGTATAGAAAGCACAATCCAAAGCCCCAGCGTTTGTGCGTGGTTGTCAGTCTGAGCAGCCAATCCGCTATTTCCGCGTTCTCTGACGAGAACTTGGGGTCGTAGTAGTAACAGGACTCACTGACGCTCAGGCACTGGCACGCAAATCGAATACTGACGCCATAGCGCGCAATCGCAGTCTTGGCCATCTCCTTGCGCTGAGACGGCTTTACAACTTTCCCTCGAGTGCCTCTTGGCGAATTTCTGCCTTCAAGCGCTCCTCAGCGTACATCTTTTTCAGGCGCTTGTTCTCTTCCTCTAGCTCCTTGAGACGCTTCATCATCGAGGCGTCCATGCCGCCGAACTTGGCCCGCCATTTATAGAAAAGGCCTTGGCTCATGCCATGTTCCCGGCATAGGTCAGCGACTGATACACCTTCTTCGTTCTGCTTGATGATCGCCAGTATCTGGCCATCGGTAAATCTGGACTGTCTCATAGAAAACTCCTTACCATTCATCTTAGTGGAATTCTCTACTTATAACCTCTGCGGATTA
>JBCCYE010000031.1:0-43623 GCA_039190425.1 Pseudomonadota bacterium
CGGTGTCGGTTTGAACCATTCACGGGTGACTCCCCGCAACTTGCGGTGTTTGGGATTGTCCATATGGATCAGCGTTTCCAGGCCATTGCGTGTGCCAAACTGCTCCAGCAACATCTGCTCGAACTCTCGCGGCATGATGACCGTACGCGGATTGTTGATGAACAGGTCGTTGTGCATGCTGACGTACTTGATGTCTTCGTGACGGGTTAGAACCCAAAACGGCTCGTAGTCCGGGTGGTCGAAGTAGGCCAGCGGTGTTTCGTTTCTGAGTTCGTCAAACAGGGCATGCATGGTGGTCTCATTGCCCATGATCGTGGCGTCAACCAGGTCGTGTGTCCGGCTCATGACAGTGTTCCCGCAGCAGAGGTTAAGCGGCAGAGTCTACACTTGTGAATTCGCGCCATATTGTGAATTCGCGCCAGCTTATGCTCTAATCCGCCAATGTCTGAACCTTCCGTATCTCGAGGCTTTACTCAGGCGGTGTTCGATTACCTGCAAGAGCAGGGCTACTCCGCGCAGGCGGTACTGGCGTGCGCAGGTCTGCTCACCACACCGCTGCTGCCTACCGGCAGAGTGCCGTTGTCTATCTATGAACGCTTATTCGCGGCGGGTGAGCAACTGACCGGCGATCACTGCTTTGGCCTGAACATGGGTGCCTCACCCCGCCCGCGCAGCTGGGGTCTGGTATCTCACCTCGCCATCTCGGCGCCGGATGCCATGACGGCAGTGTCAGCGCTAATGGATTATTCTGAACTGCAGTTGAATTTCGCCAGGTTTCGCCTGCGGCTCGCGGACCGGGAGAGAATGTGCATGGTGCTTCAACACGATGCAGTAGCGAGCTTGAGCCGCCAGGTGGTCGAGCATTTGCTCGCTAACATCGCCGTGGTTGCGAGTCGCGAGATCGGCTACGCATTGCCTGAGTTACGGGTGCAACTTGCTCATAACGATGCGGTCAGTGCTGCCCATTTCGCGCAGCTGATTGGCGCCGAGGTGAGCATTAACGCAAAGGAGTACATCTTCGAAGCCTCTCCGGACTTCCTCCAACAACGTGCCCTGTACGGCGAAGAAGACCTTTACCGAGTTACGGAGGCTCTTGCCCGCGAGCGACTGATGAAGTTGAGGGGTGAAGATCCTGTATTGAACCGGGTGCGCGAGGTGGTATTGCGGCAGTTACCGGCGGGCCTGCCGAAGATCGACACGGTCGCCAGCGACATGGGTATGTCAGCCCGAACGCTGCAGCGGCGGCTGCAGCAGCGAAATCTTCGGTACCAGCGGGTACTGGATGAAGTTCGCTGCGAGGTAGCGCTGCAGCTGATCGACGATCACAGTCTCAGCCTGAACGAGATTGCCGCCTACCTGGCGTTCAACGATCAAAGTGCGCTCCAGCATGCGTTTCGTCGCTGGCAGGGCACGACCCCTGGACAATTTCGGCGACGCTTCAGTCATCACGCCGGCATTCAATAGCCACCTCAGTCGCGTTTGGATATCCAGCTATCCGGATTGTTCAACATGTCTGTAACCCACAGCCGTACCGTAGTACCTCCTATCGGGAAATCGAACTGCTTGATGATGAAGGTGTGTTCCTGGGTCTCTGAGATCAGACTTCGGAATCGCTCAGGCTGGTCTGCCTCCAGTTCCGTTACTGCCCCAATGAGCTGCGTCCTAAAGGCGGTTCCGTCAACTCCCGTTCGGCCGACGAGAACTTCATCTCCCGTTGAACCGATGTAGCCTATACGGAGGTTTGTGTCTTCCAGAAGTTGGTATTTGTAGTAGTCCGTTAGATTGCCGTCGTCGCCGATACAGGTGCTGCAGCTGGCCGGCAGAAAGGCCGCAGAATTCCAGTAGTCAAGCAAGGCATTTTGCGTGCCGGGCTGAGAGACACTCGGCCCAGAGTCATTGATAAGATTGATCGGTGTATCGGGATAGAGTTTTCTGACCAAGGGCAAGGCGTAGTGGGAGCCCGCTCCGCCCGCGCTGTTTCCGGCGAGAATGATGCGACTTGGTGCCGGGAAGGTATTGGCTATGACATCCAGAGCGGCCGAGAGGTTCTGGACACCACGAAAAAACCGGTCGTCTCTGCCGTCCCCGTCGCTATCGACGTCCCGGTCACCGGTAAACAGAGTGCCATCGCAATAGGGGATGTAGGCCAGGTCTGCGCTCGAAGCCGGGTTGGTGGGATCATCGGAGCTTAATATTCCCACGTTAAATAAGGGTAGGCCGACATCGACGGCAGAGCAGGAAGTGGGTCCGCACGCACCACCGCCTTGTAGAAAGATCATTAGCTCGTCGTTTGGACCCGGCCTTGTCGACATATTGAACTCGTTGCCAGTGAAGCAGAGTGGTCCGTCGCCTCCGCCGAAGTTGTGCTGCGTTACACCTCCCTCCAGGCGCTGCGAGCTCATGGGAGAAAACGCGCCGAGATAGCGATCCACACCCTGATCGTAGAGTTCCTGAAACGGCACCGCCGCGGCGGCGAGAGTGCTATTCTCGCTGTTGTCACTACTGTCCGAGCAGGCACCCATGAAAGGCGCACAGAGAAGCCAGGGAATGAGTTTTTTTGTTGAAAACATAGGCGTTTCCGAATATCGGGTAGTTGTGTCGCGAACCCGCCCGTGGACAGCTGAGCGCGCACTGCGTTCAGTCTTGCTCAGCGCATGTTCACCATATGGCTAGCAAAAAACAAAAGGACGACCCGGAATTTTTATATAGACGTTGTCTATATAAGCAGGCTACAGGCGGCAAACATCGATGTCAATCTGGGTCTATCGATGTGCGTGGCCCCTATCGGTTAGTGTCCAGTGTCGCCCATGCAACCTCGAATCGTTCCGGGGAGAGTGATCCCTTTGACAGTGCATGAACTAAATGTCAGTATTCATGACATTTATGGCAGAGCGAGCCCGCACGGGATGCGCTGGCATGGATCGATTTGCAGACCTACCCGACTACGAATGCGAGCACCTGCAGAGCGAGTGTGGTGAACCGCCGGGTCCGCCCGTTTGGATAGCACTGCCAAAATCCCTCATTGAACTGCGCTTACCAGCATCGGTGATCTGCGTCCGGGATACGAGCCCCGTGACGATCCCAGGGAGGCCCCGGGTGTCGAGCACCCCAATTTCAGCGAGCATAGCGAGACGCGCAGAAAGTGCCTGTACGGTAGGCGCTGAGCCCGATGGGGATTAGCGGACATGGCTGAGCGCTTGGGCGGGCAGGCTGTGCGGCGGGCCAAAAGTCGGCAGCGAATTGTCGAGGCGGTGGTTTATCTGGCGACGGAACAGGGTGTAGAGCCCACCGCCGACAAGGTAGCAGAACTCGCCGGTGTGGCCACGCGTACTGTGTTTCGGCACTTTGACGATATGGAAGCCCTGCGGCGCGAAATCGTCACCGACCTGCAGACTCAAACCGAAGCGCTGCGGGTACCCTATGACTCCGAGCGAGATTGGCGAGAGCAGCTGGATGAACTGGTACTGCGACGCATTGGGCTGTTTGAGCGCTTCACCCGTCACATTCTTTGGGCGCAGGCGCTCAGGCATCGCTCCGCGGTGATCGAGTCCGATGTTCAGGCTCACTACCAGCGCCTTCGGAAAAGTGTCCGACTGCGGTTGCCGCCAGAATTGGCGAAAAAGCGTGAAGTGGTGGCGGCGGTGGAGGTGGTATTGAGCTGGGAGGTCTGGCTGCGCCTGCGTCGAGATCAGCGTCTGTCCGTCAGGCAGTCCACCGCCGTGGTGCAAAACCTCGTCGGGAGCGTCCTCGATCGGGAAGGCTACGCGTGATGTTACCGCGCTGGCGCCGCCGGCTGGTGATATTACTGTGCCTCACGGGTGCTTACCTACTGGTTTCCTATTTTAAGGAGCAGTTGGGCATTTCCTTCAGCACCGAGGGGCTGGAGGCATTTCGTCAATGGGTGCAAGTCCTTGGTTGGTGTGGGCCTGTGGTCTTCATTGTGCTGGTGATTTTTCGGCTGTTCATAGGCCTGTCCTCGCACCTCATACTGATTCTGGGTGGCCTCGCTTTTGGGGTCGTGGGCGGTATTGTCTGGGGCAGTATCGGACTGTTGGCCTCCGCGCTGGTGCTCTATTATCTGGCGAAGCTGCTCGGCGCTGACTGGGTACGCGATCGATTCGGAAATCAATACCTTGCGCTGCTGGATCGCATACAGCGCGTGGGTGCTATGGCGATCTTCGCGATTACCGCTCATCCCTTCGGGTTGCTGACGCCTGCTCATCTTGCTGCAGGTCTGTTGGACATGAACGTCAGACAGTTCGCCCTGGCGGTCGCTCTGGCCTCGCCAATACGGGCAGCACCGTACTCGATTCTGGGGACCGCGGTTCTGGAACTCAGCTGGCCCCAGTCGCTGGCGATCACCGGTGTGCTCATTCTGGTTTTTGCGGTTCCCCTGCTGTCATCGCGTGTCAGAGGATGGGTGTGGGGTTCCCCGGTTTCGGCGGACGAAGGGGCAAGGTAGCTGCAGCGCCCTGTGTGGTAGCACGGTAAAGGAGAGAGCGCCGATCTCATGGGAATGTCGCTGCATCGGCGACGATACGGCTCCTAGGCACCTTGTCCAACGCGCGGATCATGCGGTTGTTTGGGATGTGCCCCAGCCTGGCGAGCGCAGGTTGCGCACTGGTACTGAGACCAATGCCGCTCACTGCGTACGTCGGCGATGTTAATCTTACCGGCTGGAAGTGAACGCCTGCCCACACACCATGGAGTGCCAAGATGTCTGATCCCTATCTCTACACCGTTGCCAATGCTGTTGCCACGTTTAGCATCAACGATGCCCCTTGGAATCTCATGAGCATCGACTACATTGACCGACTTGAAGAGCAGCTGCCGGATGTGCTGGCCGATGACAGGGTTCGCGCAATGGTTTTCACCGGTGAGGGTCTTGATCACTTCTCCGCGGGCATGAACCTCAGGCAGATTCCCTCGGGCATTGAGCGAGCGGGGAGTCCGGAGGCTTTTTTTGCACAGCGGCATCGGGTTCTGGACATGATTGAGAGTGGGGGTACTCCGGCGATTGCCACGCTGTTCGGGTATTGCCTGGGCGGCGGTCTTGAGCTGCCATTGGCCTGCCATTTGCGAATTGCGGCGGCCGAGGGTGCACAGATTGGTCTACCTGAGATGGACCTGGGCAGCGTTCCCGCCTGGGGGGGGTCTGCCCGTCTGCCCAGGGCCGTGGGTCGCAGCTACGCGCTTGATATGATTCTCCGGGGCCGCAAGATTGATGGCGCCGAGGCCTACCGAATCGGTCTTGTCACCGAAGTGCTCCCCGTCGATCAGATGAAGAGCAGGGCCCAGGCGTTGGGCGAAGAGATTGCGGCTCAGCCCCGCCAGGCGGTGAAGTCCATGCTCGACGTCGTCGTAGGGTATGAGACAAAGACCCTCGCTGAATCCATAGCGGAGGAAGCGTTGGCTGCCGGGGCCAATCGCGGTACGGCGGATTCGCAGGAGGGTATGCTCGCCTTTATTGAAAAGCGTAAACCGGTTTTCAATCAAGGCGTATAAGAGACCTAAGCCGGAATGGCCTGGTCCCAAGAAACAGGTGTCGAACGTCCAGATTGACAGTGTCAATATACTCTGTCTATAGTGATGGGGCTGATAACAGAAGTCTGCAAAAGCGATTAGGATTGCGCCGTTTGGTGAAGGTATCGCTCAACACGCGCCGATCGTTTTGGAACGAGAAAGCCTAACATCGGGCAGGGTTTGGATGGCCGTTAAAACAGGAACCAAGCTGGGACTTGTCGCACTGGCGCTAGCGGTGGGAGCGGCGGTGTTTTGGTTCTATTTGACGGCTCAAGTCAGCCTGCCCGACGATCGCACCGGGTTCGTCGTCGCCTTCCTCACCGCCGCCGCGCTTGGCGTGTTTTCGTACTTTAAAGGCACCAGCGTTCTGGGAGCGGTGCCGCCGACCATCGCCATCTTCATCGGCTTACTGCTGCCATTCACAATCTACATCAGCCCTCAGTCCCTGGAAACGTCCAAGGTGATCGTGGTGGGCGATACCATTCCTCGCTTTACTGCTCCGGACGGGCGAGGCCAAACCTTCGATTCCGCGGAACTGAATGGTCATCTCGTCCTCATCAAGTTTTTCCGCGCGCACTGGTGACCCTACTGTGTCGGCGAGTTACGCCGGCTGGAAGAACTGCGCGCCGAGTTTGATCGGCGCGGAGTGCAGGTGTTGACGGTCAGTACAGACTGGCCTGACGAAATCGCTGCGGACAGACACCTGCACGGCCTGCGGGCGCGCATGTTGTCAGATCCTGAGCTTGTGGTGACCGACGCTTTCGGGCTGCGTAATACAGGATTTCATTCCGCGCCACCGAGTGATGACACGGAGGCATTGCCGGTGCCGACGACGCTGTTGATTGACAAGAATGGCAAAGTTTTGTGGATGGATGTTTCTGAGGACTACCAGCGGCGCTCCGATCCGTCCGTGGTGCTCGATGCCATGCAGCAGCACTTTGACACCATTGCGGATTAGCTCAGGTGGTGTAAGACTTTCACTGGTTGCAGCCCAGGCTCCGGTGCTCTTTGAGAACGCCTTCCAGTCTCCGCGGTTCAGATAATCCACGGTTCAGGTAATCCACTCTGAAGACCGCTCCTTGGGTATCCCGTTTGCGCCGGCCAATGCGCTCGTCGCCCGATCACGCCGCCGTCAGCTTGCGGTGATCAGGTAGCGATCCGCTGCTCGACCCAACAAGCTGGTTTGCCGCGGCGCGGAGAAAGCCGTCGCCCTTGGACGCCGCGTCAGCGCAAAGGATAAACACGGTTTAGGCGCCTGTACCAGCTTCGTCACTCAGCTGCCGCAGATTCTGTTCGTGAACCTCACGATCAATCCGGTATTTGAATACGCACAGGATCGCGATGGTGTAGAGAAAAATCAGAACTGGCGCGTAGACAAACGCCCATCTCGCCAGCGTTGCTTGATCCAGAGAACCAGCTGTAGCTGTTTCGGAGATACCGACGATGACCAGTACCGTACTGGTCATAAAGATACCGAGTCCGGACACCGACTTCTCGAGAAATTTCCGTGAGGCGAAGAACAGACCTTCAGAGCGACGGCCGGTCGATTTTTCAGAGTCCTCTACGATATCTGCAAACATGGATGAAATGGTGATGTTTGCTGAGATGAACAGAGCCAGGTCAATGGTGACCACGACCAGCATGGTCGGTAACAGCGCGGGAGATCCATTGTCGGGGAACCAGCCAATGGCGCGTAGTAAATAGGGCATTGGTGCAAGCAAAGCAGCGGTTGTCCAGAAAAACACCGCAGCCTTCTTCTTACCGATGCGCTGACTCAGTCTCGGGGCTGCGATCACAGCCATGATCGCGCTGAAGATCAGGAACAGGTTGAGTACTCCGATTTGCTCTGAGTTGAAGTCCCAAAACAGCGTGTAGAGATAATTGGCGGACGAGAGTTGCAGTCCACTGGCGGTTGCTGCGAAGAGGGTGGCGATCATTAACGCCAGAAAAGATGGATTAGACAAAGTGTGCCTGACCTCTGACACGGTTGCCTTCGCATTGAAGGCTCGCCTGGGTGGGGGCGACTTTAGTAAAGGGATGCGGCTGTGGGTGCCAACAGTAGACACCAGGATCGCGGTAAACATCATCAGTGAGCCGAGAATCCCATACTTATTGTAGCCTTCCGGGTTCATCAGTCCGACAGTGTATTGTTCGGTCTGCGGAAAGAAGAACAGGTAGGCAACGATCGTGAGACCAATGCCACCGAGGTAGCCGAAGAAGCCGCGATAGCTGACCAGCTTCGTGCGCTCGTCATAGTCGGAGGTCAGTTCCGCGATAAGCGAGGAACTGGGTACTTCGAACAGCGTGATCAATGTGCGGACCAGAATCGCCATGAACAACAAATAGCAGAACAAGCCATCGGTGGACAGATCGGGAGGATTCCACAGGAGCATAAAGCTTATTGAGACTGGGATGGCGGCCAGATACATGAACGGATGCCGGCGGCCCCAGCGAGAGTGCAAGTTGTCCGACAGGTGGCCCACGAACGGATCCGACAAGGCATCAACGATCAGTGCGAGCATGATGGCAAGGCCAGCCTGCTCCGCCGGAATCCCCATCACCCGGCTGTAGAAAAACAGTAGGAACACGGCGAAGGCATTGTCTTTCACGCCGTAGGCCACTGCGCCAAAACCGTAGGCTAGCTTCGTTTTAGAGGGCAGCGCTTGTCTACGCATGCTGATTTGCCGCTCGATACCGGCTGTCAATCGGGCAGTCCATCCGTGTCATCTTTATCGGTATCGCGCTTGGCCGGTCGCGTGTAGGTCCAATGGCGTGGTGCATCCGTGCATCTATGCCACTCCCGATCGGCCGCGTCGCTAAGTCCAACCGCTTTTTTGGCCGTTTTCGGCCTCATACTCATCCATATAGACAACGTCTACTTTAGTCAAAGAGCCTGGCGAAGACAAGGTGCATTGCCGATTGGTGACGGAAAACAGCGCGGCAAACATGACGACAAAGTCGATAGGAGCCGCTCGTGGTTGTGCGAAAGTTACTGAACAGATTGCTCGAATCAACGAGAAAATCTGGCCGGCAGTGCGAGCAGTCTGGTCACGTGTTGGTGGCATGTCGGCCGCGGCAATAATAGAACCTGCTGCAACGGACCCTGTTGACAGTAACCACTAGTTGGTCGGATCGATTTGGCGCCACAGCATCTGGGCCGTGGAATCACAGAGCTTGCTGACGGAGGCTGTTTTGGTGTAGACGCCGTCGATGATCAGGCGGCTGATGCCGTGCAGAGTGCCCCAATACATTTGCGCATACTGAACGACGTCAACGTCCTCCGCGATTAGACCCCGTGATTGGGCGCCTCGTAGGAGATCGATATCCGATCGCAGCGTCGCTCTCGCGACCTTGGCGACTTCAGGAGCAGGTTCGCCCGAACGCCAGGTTTGACGGCCGTACATAAGGTTGTAGTACTCCTGATTGTCGCGGGCGAAGTCGACGTAAGATTTCACCATGGCGCGCGTCAGGCTCAGTCCATCGCTGTTCTTGTACCTGGCTCGCGTTGCCTGCATCGTGTCATTGAATAGCCTGAAACCGTCTTCGGCGACCGCAGCAAGCAGGCCATCCTTGTTCTCAAAATGATTGTAGGGGGCAGTGCGCGACACACCCAGGTTGGCGGCCAGCTTGCGGAACGACAGGCCCTGCTCACCGTCCTCGCGCAAGATGCTGACGGTTTCCCTGAGCAAAGCTCTTTTCAAGTCGCCGTGATGGTAACGTTCCCTGTCTGTACTGGCCAAGTTCATCTCTCCTCTCGGGTTTACCGGCGGGGGCGACTGCTGGTGGTGAACGGCAGTAGCGTCTGGCAGGAGCGACCGTTAGCCGGTAGCGCTTCTCGAATGGGCAACACGGATCGTACGGCAGGGTAATCGATGCGCAATACAGGCAATGGTCACCTGACGCCAGAAGTGCTGAAAACGCCAGGCAACGCCGCGTAATCTCGTTCAAGGGGCATGTTAGTCCACGCCGGCGGGCTGCACAACACAGGAGCAAGTCGCTGGGGTATTGTGCCATCTGATCGGGCAAACAGACTGGAGGCCGCGGCGTCTGCCACGACGACTGCAGAGGGTGCGAGGTGCCTACGCGCTTCGCGAAGGACTCCGCGCATTTCTCATTGTCCAGCGAGTTATCTAGACCGAGGGAGACTGCGAGGCCGGTCACCCGCGTGCAAGCGTGCTTTCTACTGCCTCCCAGAATCTGGGAGGCTATCCTGCGGTTTGACTTCTAAAACTACCGGTAATGAATCACCCTGGCCGCTACCGGGGCGGTAAACCGTGTACCAGAGTCAGAGAAACAAGGCTTGTCCCGGCACGACGGTGTTCTGAGAGAGTCTGGTACTCCGGATCGTTGTACCATGCTTCAGCGGCAGCTTCTGAAGGAAATTGAAAGACCACCGTGCGCCCTTGTAGTGGATCAGAGCCCTCTAGATGCTTGGTGCTGTCGTCGTAAGTAAAGAACGAGCCGCCGTGCTTCTTCAGGATAGGAAAAAATCCCTTCTCATACTTTCGGTACTCATCCTTGTCGTTAATGGTGAAGTTTGCGATGACGTAAGCGGGTGCCTCTGACATTGGCTATTCCTCAATGGCTATTTAGTGGGTATTAGAGACCGGTCAACCAGTCAGCCACCGCCTGACCAATGTCGACCGGTGAATCTTCCTGGATGAAGTGCAGACCTTTGACGGTGACTTCTTTTTGATTGGGCCAACTGCGGCAGAACTCACGTTGCTTGCCGATCAGAATCGAACCAGGCTCTGCGTTGATGAAGAGTTTGGGTATACCACTGCTCGCCATGAAGCTGCCGTATGCCTCTACCAGAGCGACGACATCTTGCGGTGCGCCGTCGATAGGTATCTGTCGGGGCCAGTTCAATAGGGGCTGACGATCGTCCGGCTCGAGGTGAGGCGCTCGATAGGCATCCATCTCAGTCGGTGACAGCTCTCGTATCACCGAGCTGGGCAGAACGGCTTCGATGAACATATTGCGATTTAATATCAGGTCCTCACCCTTTTCCGAGCGAAAGCCTTTGAAGATGCCAACCGCAGCCTCAGGCCAATCTGACCAGGCCACGGGTTGTACGATACCTTCCATGTAAGCGATGCCCTTCACGGCATCGGGATGGCGCATAGCCCAGAGAAATCCAATCGCGCTACCCCAGTCGTGAATCACCAGGGTGACATCCCGATCGATGCCCAGGGCGGCGAGGAGTCCATCGACGTACTGGTAGGCCACTTCCAACGTGTAGCGATCGGGTCCCTCGCTGGCGGGTAACTTCTCAGAGTCGCCCTGACCGATCAGGTCTGGGACGATAACTCTGCCGGCATCGGTCAACTCGGGGATGACATTCCGCCACAAAAATGAAGAGGTGGGATTTCCATGCAACAGCACCACAGGATCACCACCACCCTCATCGATGTAGGCAATGCGCCTGTCGTTGACGGTGGCAAACTTTTTTTCATACGGCGTGGTTTCGGACATCATAGCATTCGCTTGTCTCGTTCGTGAGGGTTCAATCAGGCCGCCAGATCCAGCATGGCGAGGCTGTCTTCGATCAGTAGTTTCAACTCAGCCGCAGGCAGATTCTGACGGCTCTTGACGCGCAGACCCAGGTTGACGGTCATGACGAGCCGGGCGAGATCCTGGGGACTGCGTGCTCGGTGCAGTTGGCCAGTCCGTTGCGCCTGATCAAAAGCGTGCGCGAACGTCTGCTCGATGCTGGTCAGTTTGCTGGTCGCCAGCGCACTGAGTTCCGCGTCCACGTCGGCCAGCTCCAAAACCGTGTTGACCATCAGGCAGCCGTTGCTGACCCTGCGAGGCGAGACGTCAAGCAAGGTGGCCTCAAAGAATGCGCGTGGCAGTGCGGCTGCGGATTGGTCGCGTGCGTGTTCGTCGACAATCTTCAGCGTTCGATCGCCAAACAACTCCAGGCATTCGATGAACAGGTCGCGCTTGGTATGGAAGCTGGCGTAAAAGCTGGAGCGCGCTATGCCCATGGCCTTCAGCAGCTCGGGCAACGACGTTGCCGTATAACCGTTCGCCCAGAACAGCTTCATGGCAGCCTCGAGGGCTCGGTTGCGGTCAAACTCTGCGGGTCTGGGCATGGTGCCTGTCGCTAGCGGGGAACACACGTCATTCTGTACCGATCAGTACAAAAAGACAAGGTCTACACTGTACATCGGGGGTCAGCGGCTGCATCCTTTATTGATTGAAAAAATAAATCAATAACATGCAAACAATTGGCTTTATCGATGACCTGTCTCGCAGTAAGGTTCGTATTCATCGGCTCAATCAGGAGGACAGACCATGAGCACTATCGACATCGGCATTGAAGAGAAAGATCGACTGGCGATTGCAGAGGGCCTGAAGCATTTGTTGGCAGATTCCTACACGCTGTATCTGCAGACTCACAATTTTCACTGGAACGTGACCGGGCCACAGTTCCGAGAACTGCATTTGATGTTCGAAGAGCACTACAACGAGCTGGCGGTGGCTGTGGATGAAGTGGCCGAGCGTATCCGCACGCTGGGCGTGCCAGCACCGGGGACGTACACGGCTTTCGCAAAATTGAGTGCCATCAAAGAGGTGGACGGTGTGCCCGACGCCAAGGATATGGTCGGCCTGCTGACCAAGGCGCATGAACAAGTCGTGAAGACCTGTCGAGACGTTCTGGTGAAAGCGCAGGAGGCGGACGACGAATCGACCGCCGCGCTGGTCTCGGACAGAATGCGAGTCCACGAAAAAACCGCCTGGATGCTGCGCGCATTGGGCTCATCCGAGTAAGTTGGTGTGGCAGCGATCGCGTAGACCAAGGCACCCGTTGACGGATGGAACAAAAGCGTGCGAGCCGCACCGCGGAGGCGGCTGCAGCCACCCGTGCCTACTATGACCAATACCGCCCCCCGAACATCTTTCCAGATCCTTACGCGCGTCAGTTCTTAAAGGGATTCTGGCGTCTGGTGCTGGCCACCCCTTTGCGGAGTCTGGTGTTTGAACTGGGTCTGAAGCCTCTGAAACCGGTGGGTGGTCAGGTTGTTGCTCGCAGCCGTTTTGCGGAAGATAGGCTTGAGCTGGCGCTATCCCACGGTATTGATCAATACGTATTGGTCGGCGCAGGGTACGACAGTTTCAGCGTACGCAGGCAGGATTTGCAGCATAAGCTGAAGGTGTTTGAAGTTGATCATCCCGATACCCAGCAGGAAAAACGGCGCCGCCTGACATCGATCACCCGGGGAGCGCCACCTGAAAACCTGCGCTTTGTCCCGGTGGATTTCGAGCGGCAGAGCCTGCGGGCGGGCTTGGCAGAGAGTGATTTTGATCCGACACGTCCCTGCTTCTACGCCTGGCTTGGCACGACGGCCTATCTCAGTAATCAGGCCACCTTCGACGCGTTGTCCTCGATGTCGGCGCTGGCCGCGCCGGGCAGCGAGCTTGTGTTTGATTTTCTCGGTGCGCAAACGGATCTGCTCGAGCCCCAGCACCAAGCGCTGTACCAGGCTCTCAAGGCGTTTACGGCGAAGCGTGGCGAGCCCATTGTCGGAGAGATGGCGGTTTCGACGCTCACGCAGCGCCTGCCTGTCTGTGGATGGCAGCTTTCAGAGCTCTTGGGTTTCGATGAACAGCGGGCATTGTACTTTGACGAGCGCAGTGACGACGCCATGCCCATGCCGGGGAGTTTCCTGGTGCATCTTATCAAGCCGCGCCAGGGCGCTACCTGACTTTCACACCGAAGCGTGCGACGAAGCCGTGTCCTGTGTTGCCGCCATTAAACCTGGCACAGGGCGTTTTTTGCACCGCCCGCGGTGTTTCAGGACGTGAAACGCAGTTTGTGTGCCAGTGGCAGGTCCGTTGGAGACAAGATGCCCGGCGCCGCGGCGACGACCGCTGGGATGTGATTGATGGCTCGTGTCCCTGTGGACCAGGTGCCGATGATATCGTCTTCCATATACACCTCGTGGCACAGACGGCTACCCGGTGTGCCCCGGACGTCCACCTCTATCCAACCTGTCTTGGGTCGTCCCGCCAAAAAGCCTTCGCTGACGTATTCGTCTCCCAGCAGGAACCGAACTTCGATGGTTGCCACGGCTTGGTCGGCCAAGGTGCTGCTGGCTTTGATCAAGAGACCGGCCATAGTGCCTTTCTTCACGGTGATCTTATCCTGATAGTCACTGGTGGCGGGCTCGAACTCAACGTCAAAGCTTCTGCCATCAAAGGGCAGCCCGATTTTTTCCGCTATCAGATCGGTGATGTCCATCAGGTTGTGAAATATGGCGTAGGTCGTATCCGCGCTGCTGCGCAGTTCCTGCTCCGACTTGCCAAATCCAAAGTGTTGCAGGAAGACTTCGCTCAATGAGGCCTGCTGTTCACAGGTTTTGATGTAGACGGAGTTTACGTCTGAGCAGCAGGAAGAGGCCAGCAGAGCGAGTTCGTAGCTGAGGCCAGGGTTCAGGCCCGTACCAAACAAGGAAGCGCGGCCCTGCTCACAAGCTGCGACGATGTCGGCATAACACCGGTGTGCCTTGGGGTTCCAGCCTGCCATGATGCTGATGACGTTCTTGCCGCTAGCGAGAATCGGAATGATGTCATCGTACCGCTCCAGTGGTGGGTTATAGAGTACGACATCCGCGTCGAGCGCCAACATTGCGTCCCGATCATTGGTCGTGATCACTCCCAGGGGATCAATACCCGCCAGCTCGCCAGCGTCCAAGCCCACCTTGTGCTCGTGAAACACACAGACGCCGACCAGTTCCATATCGGGACACTGGGCGACCAATCGGATCTGGTGGCGCGCAATTTCTCCTGTGAACCATTGGATGACCTTGATCTTGCTCATAAATCCATCCGTTACTGTTGAGTAAAAACTGTGTGGGTTAGCAGCGGGTGCCTGCGCCGGGCCCATGCGGGCCCAACGCAGTCACCTAGGCATCGGCGAAGACGCCCTGGTCAAACATGGTCGTGAACAGTGCAAACGCAGTGTCCATTGAGCCGATCTGACCGCCCCGATGAAACAGGTTCATGCCCAGCAGGCTGCCCATGAACAGCACCATGAGATCTTCTGCGCTGGCGTCGGCGATGATTTCACCGCTGTCCAGACCATCATTAAAGAGTGCCAACAAGGTCAGCGCCATGCCGTTTTGCTGGTAGTCAATCGCCTCGCGCAATTCGGCATGGCGGGTCAGCTCTAGTGGCACGCCCGCCAGGAAAGGTGACCCACCAGAGGTGTCCGCGATGTCCTCCAGAGCGACCTGCAACAAATCCACGAGTTTTTGCTTGCACGGTAGGTCCTTTGACAACACCGCCTCGAAGGCGGGCCTCAAAAGCGCCTGTGTCGCTTCAATCGTCTGGCAGTACAGGTCTACCTTCGAATCAAAATACAGGTACAGGGTGGCGTGAGTGACGCCCATGTCACGGCTGATGTCCTTCAAGGTGGTGCCACCGTAGCCTCGCTCGGTAAACAGTCTGCGGGCGCTGTCCAGGGCCCGGGCAATGGTATCCTGGCGGTTGGAACCGGCGGGTCGACCCAGTTTGCGATCGGTCTGTGTCATGCCTCCCTCCCTCCTGCAAATGACTGTCGGCGCAGTGGTTCCTGAGCTTTGCCCCGGGCGAATGATGCGGTGTCACTTTCGGTTTCTGGCGGCGTTTGGCCGGGACAAAGGCTCCATGTAAACTAACATACATGTTAGTTATTAAGTAGAGAGCAGCGCAATACCCTACAGAAAACGGCTGCGCCCCCGTCCGCATACGAATAAGAAGGAGCAATCATGAACCATTACCGAGTCATCCAGTGGGCTACCGGCGTGGCTGGGACCGCCGCACTCAAAGGCATCATTCGACATCCCAGGCTCGAATTGGCTGGCGTGAAAGTTTACAGCGACGACAAGGCTGGCCAGGATGCGGGCGATCTCATCGACGGCGATAAGACTGGCGTTATTGCCACTCAGGATGCGGAGGCAATGATTGTGCTGCCGGCGGACTGCGTGCTCTATTGCCCGATGCCCTGGGATGTTGAGGAGATGTGTCGAATCCTGCGTTCGGGCAAACACATCGTGACGCCTTGCCCCTACTGGTTTCCATTCACGCAGGACAAGGAGGCGGCCGATCAACTGCAATCGGCCTGTCGGGAAGGGGGTGTCAATCTGCACGCCTCCGGCTGCAATCCAGGCGGGATTGCAGAGCGATTCCCCCTCACGTTCTCCGGCTGGTGCAATCGCATCGATCGCATCACCATGACCGAGTATGGGGATTGCCGGGACTATGCATCTGCAGGCGTGGTTCATGAACTGATGAATCTGGGAAAAACGCCTGAAGAAGCCGAAAACAATCCCATCAAGGACATGTTGGTCAGTTTCTGGAACGAGCCGATTGATATGATCGCAGAAGGTCTGGGTTCCGAGGTCATCGAATACGAGGCCATGCATCATTTTATACTCGCTAACCAGGATATTGAGACCGCAGCGGGTGTGATAAAAGAAGGCACGATCGCGCTTAACAATTACAAGCACGTCGGGCGTACCCGCGAAGGGACGGAGATCATCCAGGAACAAATCTGGTTCATGGACGATATCGAACAAAACCGGCTGGCGCAGAAGATGGATATTCCGCGCACGTCCGGTTGGCGAATCAAGCTGGAGGGGGATGTCAGCTTCCACGTCGACGTGGCCTTCCCGCCCGAGTTGCCGCAGCCTGAACATACCGCTATTGGTATGAGTACCACGGGGTTTCATTGTGTCAATGCGGTACCCGCCGTTTGCGAGGCAGACAACCCCGGCATAAAGACTTTTCTGGATTTGCCGATGATTACCGGGTGCATGGGTACCCACAGTATGCGTGCAAGCGCCGAACAGGGGTGAACACGTCGGTTTAGCGGACCCTCAAGGATCTGTCCGGTTGAGTTCAGGACCTTTCTCAGAGACTTGCTGCGATAGCGTGGTTTGCACAGAAAACACCGTTCTGAACTCCGGCGGTTGTCTTATGGGTTTACCCGTCGACAGGGTTGTACAGATGTAATCGCTGGTGGCCCTGAGCAGGGTTGTCGAGTCGTGTACACGTATGATCTGAAACTGGCGTTGAGCTCTCAGTTTGCCATCATTGCGGGTCACCCAGTTACCGATGGCCAATTCGTCGCCGGGATAGGCCGCGCGCAGGTAGAGAATCTCGTGCCTGGTAACGGCAAACCCTCTGTCCAACCGCCGACAGCGTTCCGGCGGCATGTCCACTGCAAGGCAGTGGTCCCATACGCATTCGTCCAGCCACCGCAGATAGGCACTGTTGTTGATATGCCCATAGCCATCGGCTTCCGCGGGCGTGGCAGTGTGCTGGATGATGTGAGGCTCTGGGTAGTCCCACGGTTGCAAGTGGATCCGTTCTGCGAAAGCGTCTGTCATGGCTACCACCGATCAGCGGTCGAATTGGCCACGGGCGCCTTCAAAAAAATGGCGGGCGTCATGGCGGCCCAAATCAAAAGCCTCCTGTAGACCTGAAGGATTGGCGTAATCAAACTTATCGATCTTGATTGGTTCACTGGGCTGTACGTAACAGCGGTTGGTCAAACTTGGCAGGGGATGACGATAACGCTTGCTCAGCAGAACCAGCGTGTTGCCTGGCCTATCTGCGGTCAGAAACGCTGGCACATTGTCGATGATGCCTCCATCGAGTACGCGTTGGCCGTTGTAGCCGTCCGTGGACAGTACCGGGGGCACAGTAGAAGAGGCAAGAATTAGATTGATTAACTCCGCTATCGTGCCTACGTCGCGGTTGCCCTTAATCAGTGGTTTAAAACCCAATCGACGGGTCCAGGTCGGATGCAGCGTGCCTGTCATGTGTTTCTCGATACCGTAAATGCTAAAAGCCATCAGCGTGCCCAGTGTGGACGGCATCCAGCTGGGAAAACGCGCCATGAGATACTCCAGTGTCACGTTGTTCAGCCGCTCTAGATCGTCCGTTTCAAGAAACCTTTCCAGAGCCAGTCGGTACATGCGCATGTGGGGCAGCAGTGGTTCCTGACGTCCAGGTCGCAGATTGCGCCAGTAAATGTTGCGCGGGTTGGCTGCGGTCATCTCCATGAACAGCGTGAGCGCTTCCGCACCTCTGCCCAGCGCGCAAGCGGTCGCCATAGCGGAACCTGCACTGGTGCTGACGATGTAACGGGCGTCAGAACGGAGGTCGACACCAGCGTCCAGCGCCCCTTCCCAGAAACCGACCTGCCATAGACAGCGGCTGCCACCGCCGGCAAACACAACGTTGTCAAACTGCATCGGTCGTAACGTTGTCATGTTCAGTTCATTGTGTAGGTGGCGGGCGTTCTCTGACTCTTTTCGCCCAAGGTGCTCGATTCTCGGGTCCGCCGAACTGATCAAGGTCTGTCAGCATGAGCCAGAGGCTGGTATTGTGTATACTTTCTCCGCGTGGATGAGACGTCAGCTCAGCCAGTAATGCGTCGGCAACCTCAGCCTCCTGTTCGGCCAGGTTGTCCTGTTCGTGTGGGTCCAAGGACAGATCGTACAGTTCAATACCTCGTGTATTGCGGATCAGTTTCCAATCTCCTTGATAGTAGGCCTCACCATCGACCCCCACTGTTACCAAATCCGATGACAGCGTGCTGCCGGTGCCCGCGAGCAGTGGCCACTGATCTACACCATCCAGAGTTTGGCGTGTGGCTGGAGGAAGTCCGGCTGCGTTCAGTAGTGTTGGGAGAACGTCCTGCACGCTGACTCGCTGGTCTATGACTTTGGGTGTAATCACACCAGGCCAATAGACAATAGATGGTACCAGCACGCCACCCTCATAGACGGACATTTTGCCGCGCCGGTAAGGGCCGTTGTCCGATCCACCATCCTGAATGCTGCTGCGCAGAAACTCAAGACTGGGCACGGGTAGCGGATCGCCCAGCCAGTCCGTCAGGCGTTCCACCAAATAATCCACCGCGGCGAAACCCGATCCGGTGACGAGACCCCCGTTATCGCTCATAAACCAAATCAGTGTGTCTCTCGAGAGCCCCTGGGAATCGATGGCCGCCACAACTTGGCCGATGCCCCGATCCATTTCGTCCACCATGGCGGCATGTCGACGCCGGTGGTGGTCCGCTATGCTCTGGTACGCGTCGATCGTGAGGGGCGGGGCTTCATTGGGTAAGTGGGGTGCAGCGTAGCTGAGCATATAGAAGAACGGTTTGCCCGGATCGCGCTGCTCGATCAGTCGAACGGTTTCGGTGGTAAGTAGGTGTGTACTGTAACCCTGTTCACGAACGGGCTCTCCATCACGCTGCCAATCCAGTCCGCCACCGTGCACATGATCCCAGTGGCCCACTCCGCCCAGCCAATGCCCGTAGTGCTGCTCGAAGCCGCGCGATCTGGGTAACAGATCGCGAAAGGCGTGGCCCAAATGCCACTTACCAATGAGTGCAGTCTGATAGCCGCCTGAGCGAAAGAGCTCGGGGAGTGTGGTTCTGCCGAGGGGCAGCCCTTGTTGATTGTTTTTGTCGATCGGCTGCAGGATACCGTTGCGAAGGGCAGACTGGCCAGTCATGAGGCTGGCGCGCGTCGGGCTGCAGGTGGGCTGTACGTAGTAGCGTGCCATTAGTGCGCCCGCATCTGCCAGAGCGTCGATGTTGGGTGTGCGAATTTCACTGCCGTTATAGCCCACGTCGCGCCAACCCAGGTCGTCGGCGACGATCAGCAGGACATTGACCGCGCCTGCAGAATGAGATGCAGAACACGCCAAGAAGGCTGCAGCAATCAGATGTCGCATACGATGTTGTATTGCTCGCCTAGCTGAATGCTCCCGTCGAGGGATTGGATCGTTGAGTGCAGTCGGTCGCCGGGCTGCAGGAAGGGTGCACGGGCGAGCTGAGCCGAGACAAACTTCTCGCGGCGCTTTTTGTCATTTCGCATGTTCAGCAAAATGGCTATGGCACTTCTGGTATTGACGCCAACCTGAACGCCACCCGGCGTGCCCGTGAGCAGACAGTCTCCCGTTCTCAGATCCACAAACGAGGAGAGCTCCGTGAGCGTTTTGGCCGGCTTGTGAATCAGCTGGTCGGTAGTCGCCTCTTGGCGAAGCTCGTCGTTGAGATTCAGTGTGAGCTTCAGGTTGTACAACTGCTGGAAGTCTTCTGAATCCATGAGATAGAGAACAGGACCAAGTGGGCAAAAGGTGCGCTGGCTTTTGCCGCGAAACCACTGCATGGCGGGTGCACCGAACATAAAGTCGCGCGCCGACACATCGTTGGCTATTACGAGCCCGCCGACCCACTCTTGCAGCCTGTCTTCTGTGATCGTAACGGGTCGATTGATGGTGTTCTTTAGCACCAGGCCAAGTTCGATTTCGTAGTCGAGGAGCTCGCAACCAGGCGGTCGTACTATGGCATCGTTCGGCCCACAGATGCTGGAAGCCGCCTTGAAGAACAGCAGGTTTTCGTCGTTCTCGTCCCCTTTGTCCAGTCCACCTTCCAAGCGATGATCTGCATAGTTAAGGCCCTGGCAAAGCAGTTGAATGTCGCGTCGCAGGGGCGCTGACAGAGTTACCTCCGAAAGGGTCCCGACGGAGCCGCCGATGGCGGCCTCGAATGTCTCTCGGCTCTCGAAGTAGCAACGCATGAGTTCGCGATGATCATCTCCCTCAAGGTTGAGTGTATGTACTGTTTGGTCGCGAACTATACCCCAACGCGTGGGGGTGTCCGGTAGCGCATAGCGAACAACGGCAACGCCCATTGGCTGTCTCCTTAAGCAGTTTGGATAAGTAGAAAACCAATCAGGTTCAGCGTCATTAGGATGGTGCCACCGAACAAGTTGGTATCTACCTCGCGGACGGTACCAAAGACGTTGAATCGAAAAGGCTTGATGCCATTCACGTCCCGCAGTGCTCCACCATACAGAGGCATGGTTGCCAGCGTGATGTAAAAGTTGAGGCCCCAAATAAAGTTAAGGGCCGCCGCAACGTACAGGTGAGTCAGATACTCAGAAGAGGGTGTCCAAAGCAAATACAGCGCAACGAGGGATATGCATGCATTGGACAATACCTGCCATACCACGTGGAACCTTGCGTGGGGTGGCCACAGCGGATTGGTCGCGTGTGTTTTGTTGAAGTCCGCCGCACTGGGCCCGATGATCAGCATGACCGCGATAACCGAGAACAGAATTCTCGGTATCAGGTTTTGTTCAAACAGAGTTTCCATTAGTGTTTTCCTCCACGCTGTTGAGTTGATTGCCTGTTCAAATCAAACCTGCGTACGATCCGCCATCGAGTTGCAGGTTTTGACCGGATATAAAGCCCGCCTGCGCAGAGCAGAGATATGCGCAGGCGTCTCCAAATTCTTCAGGTTGCCCGAGTCGGTTGGCTGCGATCGACGCTGCCATTTCTGCACGCGCTTCCTCGTAACTGATGTTTTTCACCTGCATGGCGACCTGGGCCATGAATTCCTGGCGATCGGTATCAAATCGCTCGGGCAAAAGGTTGTTGATCGTCACGTTGTCTGCGACCACCTCTCTGGAAAGCCCTTTGCAGAAGGCCGTGAGACCTGAGCGCGCTGCAGTGGACAGCCCCATGTTGGGATGGGGCGACTTCACCATCGCCGACGTGATGTTGACGATTCGTCCGAACTTGCGCTCGCGCATGCCGTCGACCACGGCCTGTATCAAAAAAATCTCTGCCAGCATATTGGCCTGCAGTGCTGCGTCCCAGGCAGCTGCATCCCATTGGCCGTAGTATCCCGGTGGGGGGCCATCGCAATTGGTAACCAGAATGTCAGGGTTGGGGCAGGCGGCCAGCAGTGCAGCCCTGCCATCCGCCTGGGTAACATCTGCGGCAACTGAGCGAACACGACCTGGAGCCTGTGTATTAAGCTCCTGTGCCGCTGCCTGCAAACTCTCGGTGTTGCGTCCGTTGATGAACACCTTGCACCCTTCACGTAACAGCGACGTAGCACAGGCCTTGCCCAGTCCACGAGACGACGCACAGACAAGAGCTGTTCGATCCTGTATCCCCAAATCCATTAGGCTGCTCCTTTTTCCGCGCACGCGGGCCTGCGAAGAGCATGTGCCAGCGATTGTTCCAGCAGTGTCGAGCTGGCAATGACGTCGGTCGGGAAGGATCTGGTGATGTGGCCATCGGGTCTCAGCAGGATCGCCGCCAGGCCCTCTGCCGCCAGGCAGTCGCTCCAGCAGCCATCGACTCCTGTGAAGTCGCGGGCATCGGTGAGGCATTGCAGATCAGATTCACAGTGATTCACCGCTTCAAGCCAGTCCTGCCGGTCACGGTGCACCAACAGTGTGAAGCGGGTCGGTGAGAGAAGCTGTAGCAGAGAGAAACGCTGATCACCCTTGATGACCCAGCTGTGTGGAACCCGTACACCGGGACGATAGCTCGGGCGGTATGTGCTAATGTCGG
The DNA here is from genome assembly GCA_039190425.1 of Pseudomonadota bacterium. Lineage (GTDB taxonomy): Bacteria > Pseudomonadota > Gammaproteobacteria > Pseudomonadales > Halieaceae > Marimicrobium. Next base: position 21,901 of record JBCCYE010000031.1, read on the forward strand.
TTTGTCCGGAATCCATCGTCTGCGGCTCCGCTGAATAGTCGTACCCCAACTGCAGGTTAAGGCTATCGAAGTGTGGTTTTTGCAAATCGATGCAGTCTTCTAAAGCCGTTGAACCCGGCCCGGTCTCACAGAATCCATCGAAGTGCTGCCTTGCCTCGGCTGGGTCGCTGCCGTGAGCCAGCTCCATGAGCAAGAGCAGGAGTGCTGCGTTCTGTAGACTCTGATCGCTGTTCATCTGTGCCACAGGCTGACGATCGGTGACGTAGCTATGCAGTAGTTCGGCATCCGCGTTACCTTGCATCACCGACGCCAGTTTCCAGCATAAATTGTGTGCATCACCTACGCCGGTGTTCAGGCCCAGACCGCCCGCAGGAGGGAACCGGTGTGCCGAGTCTCCGACCAGAAAGACGCGGCCGCGATGGTAGTCGGACGCGACTTGGCTGGACATGGTCCAGGGGCTAATGTCTAACACTTTGGCATCCACTGACTGCCCGACTGCGGCCTCGATCAGTGATTGGCAACGCGCAGCGTCGAAGAACGCTGCATCGTGTTCATCTGGGGTACACCCGTGCATCAAAACCCAGGTTTCGGCCTGATCGTAGGCAATCAGCATGCCCGCGGCGTCGGGGTCCATGAGTAGGTAGAGAATCCCCGGGTGCTCGGCGATGATATCGGACAGGTCGGCCTTAAAGTGGATCATCATGAAATGCTCAATCGCTTCGGGGCCTACCATAGCGATATCCATTTGCGACCGGATACGCGAGTTTGCGCCGTCAGCCGCTAACAGATAGTCGCTGGACAGCTGGCGGCGCTCGTCAATGCCGGTGCGCAAGGTTGCCGTTACACTCTGATCGTCCTGCACGACCTGCTCGCAGGTAACGCCTCGCAGCAGAGTGATAGCGCTGTTGCGATTGACCTGCCGCTCCAGGATGTCCTCGAATTTGGGTTGCGCGATATTGGCTAGCGGGAAGGGAGTAAGCGCTTTAACAGCGTCGTCCTGGCGCTCGTAGGGCAAGCTGCCAAAGTGTGTTCCCGCTAAAGTTGCCATGAAGTGCACGTGGCCGCCCTCATCGGCTGGCGTGGCGGCTGCGTAGATCTCATCTACTGGCACATTGAGGCTCGCACAGATTTCCAGGGTGCGCGGATTCACGGCATGAGCTTTGGGTGCTGTCAATCGCTCGCTGCGGCGTTCGACGATGGTCGAAGCGATGCCGGACTGGGCGAGCATCAGGGCCGCTAGCATTCCTATAGGCCCTCCGCCGACGATCAGAACGGGCGTCTGACGGCTACTCGATTCATCAAATTGACTCATGGTCTGTCCTCAAAAAAGGTAAAAGTTGCTATTGACCGAAACGATAAGTTGCCGATAGTTCGATGCGGCGCAGGGGGCGGTAGTTGGAGAAGTACAAGCCGGGAAGTCCCGGTGGCAGGTCGGCAAAATTCATTGTTTGTTCATCGGTGATGTTCAGTCCTGCGAGTGCCACCTGCCAGCGACCCTCCTGACTTTCGAGGGCGAGTCGCACGTTGAATGTCCAGGTGTCGTCCTGCACCGTGTAGTCATCAAGGTTGGCGGTGGTGCGGAACCAGTCCTGGTAAATGGCGTTCACACGTCCACTGAGTATGTGTCCATCGAGTACTGGGGTTTCATAGTTGATGAAGGCATCTCCACTCCATTCGGGTGCGAATCTGAGGTTTTCGCCCGACATGTCCTGAAACTCGCCATTGGTTGTTAAGCAGGTTCCACGCCATTGGTTTTCGTTGTTGGGGCAGGTTGCATCGTAGCTATCGTAGGTGGCGTCGAGATAGGCTGCATTCAGGCCCACCATCCAATGCTCCGACAGGTTGTAGAGTGACTCCAGTTCAACTCCCCGTGACGTTGCGGCCGCAGCGTTACCCACGGCGAACCCTGTGCCGGTGAAAGAAGTGACCTGAAGGTCGTCGAAGTCGGTGTAAAAAAGCGCCAGATTCAGTCTGGCGCTGCCGTGCAATAGCTCAGATTTCAAACCCACTTCAAACGTTTGCGCAGTTTCGTCGCCGTAGTTGAAATTTTGTCCCGAGCGATCACTGCTATTGAATCCACCACCCTTGCTACCCTGTGCCCAGGCTGCATACAGCATCGCGTTGTCAGTAGCATCCCACTGCAGGTTGGCCATCGGATCGAGATGTGTCTCGCTGCGCTTGCCACTGGAACTGTAGTTCACGAGCCCCAGCTCTTCATCCAGAACCGCCAGGACCAGTGGATTGGTTTGAGGTGCAGATGATCGATACTCATTAATGATCTGTGATCCAGCGGCCTCTTTATCCTCGGTAACAAAACGCAGGCCCGCGGCGGCGCGCAGTGTCTCTGAAAAGCGCCAGGTGCCTTGCAGATAGGCAGACCACGATGTGGTGTCTTCGGTGTAGTCCAGCAGTCCGCTGGATGCGATCACTGGCGCATTGAAATCCACTGCCGCAGGTGGCATTTTCAGATCTCGAGAAAAAAATGAAAGACCGGCTATGTAATCCAGTTTGTCGCCCGTCGGTGAGATCAGCCGCAGTTCGTGTGAGTATTGTGAGTAATCCTCAATCGTCGTATTGCCAACAAACTCCACCAGTGTGAAATCGGAATCCTGAAAACTGTCGCGGTCATACTCGGCGTAGCCACCCAGGTAGGTAAGCTCGAATTCGCCTAGCTGTTGGTTCAGTTCCAGAGTCACGTTGGACGATGTTTGGTCCAGAGTCGAAAGCTCATTCAGATAGCTGTTTTGGTTCAGGCGGAAATCCTCACCGCCGGCGACCATCTGCGCAAACAGGTCTGCAGCGAGTGCTCCGAAGGGTGGTGCCGGGAGGGGGGCATCTGCGTCTCTGTCCATGATCTGGAAGGTGGTGCCGGTTTCTTTCAGCTCCGCATACTCCAGTTTCAGCCAAAGTGAGGTCGTATCTGAAGAATCCCAGGTCAGCGCGGCGCGGATGACATCAATGTCGTTTTCAGGCTGCTCTTCGCGACGAATTTGATTGTCGACATAGGGGCCGCTTTGCCCTGTTTTTGCGGTCAGACGCGCGGCCACATTGTCACCGAGTGGACCGGACACGAACCCCCAGACATCGTAGCCGTCGAATTCGAGTTCGTAACTTGCCGACAGGGACGCATCGAACTCCTGGGTGGGTCTGGCGGTGTGTACACTGACCGCACCGGCAATACTGTTTTTTCCAAACAGAACGCCCTGGGGCCCGCGCAGTACCTCCACCCTTTCGATGTCGAGAAAAGGCGACTGGAACAGTGCTGCGCGGCCGGCGTAGATGCCGTCGATGTACAAACCCACTGATTGTTCAAACGAACTGGTTCCCGCACCGCTGCCAAGGCCTCGCATTGAAATGTAGTTGGTGCCGGGCGTGTCGCTGATGTTGAGATTGGGAACCAGCACCGCCAGATCTTCCATATTCTGGATGGCGTTTTGAGTAATCGTATCGCCGCTAACCGCGCTCACCGAGATCGGCACATCTTGCAGGCTTTCCGAGCGTTTTTGCGCAGTGACGACGACTTCCTCCAGGGCGGGTGCGGCTTGTACTTGGGTTCCCACCAGCAGCAGCGCAGTGAGGCCTGTTGCTGCGGTCAGGTGAGCGGTGTTGCGGTAAGACGATGTTATGGATTTTTTCATCTTGGTTTTCCGATGGCCTGAGCTGAGATGAGGGGCATCCTAGTTCATAAATGGACATATGTCCAATATTAAACAAATGTTTGATTTAGTCCATTTGTTCATATAAGGTAAGCGGCATAGAATGATTCATCACACGAACCGGTCAGGCCGTTAAGGAAAGTGATATGCCCAGCGCAGCGTCAGCCTCTAAACCCGTTGGTACCCGCATGGAGCGTCGTCGACTGAGAACGCGCCAGCAGATCATTGAGGCCGCCCGGGAGCTGCTGTTACAAGTAAACTACGAAGACATTTCGGCGGAAGCCATCGCCGAGTTGGCGGATGTGGGCCGCAGCACTTTTTACAATCACTTCAGCAATAAACAGGATGCGGTCCTGGCGACACTCAGCTACCACTACCGCAACTACGGTGAAGACGCCTACGTATCGGCAGAGCAGGAGCCAGACAGGGCCATTGCTATGATCCGCACGGCACGCGAGCTGTTTCATGACATGGCCAACGACGCGCTCACGCGGCGTTTGATTGATCAGCCCCGCGTACTCTTTGGTGCAATTGCCGAGAGCCAAACGGATCTCATGCTGCGCGATCTCACCGATGGGCTAACGCAGGGCCGCTTTCAGTTTATTGTCGATCTGGACAATCTGGCCACCGCCATGGCTTGGGCCCTGGTTGGAGTCTTGATCAAGGCGATCGGTGAGGATGATGTGGCGGCCATATGCGACGATTGGTGCCGACTGATCCTGATTAACCTGGGTCTTTCTGTAACTGAGATACCGGAAGTGCTGGAACGGGCCACAACGGCTGCAAAGTATTGATGTAAAGAAGGTACTGACCGATGGGCGAATCTGCACTGGAGGGATTTCAATCCGACATAACGCTGCCGCATGAGGCGCCGTTTGAGCTCTACCACAACGCTTTTTCCACCTGTTCCATGAAAGTTCGCGTCTGTCTGTCGGAGCTGGGCATACGTTACGTCAGCCATCATATAGATCTGATTGAAACGGGAAGCTATGAGAATGTGGGTTCGGCATTCGCCAGGATCAATCCTGGAAAAACAGTGCCAGTTCTTGTCCACAATGGGCATCCAATATACGAGTCCGATGAGCAGATCAGCTACGCGGCATCGCTGGCTGAAGCGTCTTCGCCTGGCCTGGTACCTGCCGGGGGGGATCAGCGGGAGCTCATGGATTGCTGGATGCAGCGCGCAGCCGTCACGCATGATCCCCTGAATGAGCTTGATAAGAGTGCGGGGAATGCCATACCGGGCCTGTCGCTGGTGTTGTTTGCCGCGATGATCGAGAAAATACCGTTCCGTGAGATTGCGGTGGGGTATCTGCGCCACTTTGACCGGCGGCGACCGCTGCTGTTCTCGGTATTAAAGTTGTTTGGAATGAGTGTGATCCAGTGGTTGCCATTGCTGAAGACCATGGAGTCCAGCGCGCGACTAGCGATGGGTGAGCATCTTGATGCCCTTGAGGCACATCTATCCGACAGTGACGGCCCGTGGATAACCGGCTTGGTGTTTACCCTCGCCGACGTCAGCTGGCTGGCGATTTTGGAGCGGCTCCGCCAGGCGGATCACCTCGAAGGTCAGGTGAACAGCGAACTTCGCCCCGCTTGTCACGCCTACTGGCAGGCATTACAGCGGCGTGATGCCTATCGTGAGGCGATACTGGAGCAACAGCACCCACTCGTTGAGTACGGAACCAACCGCATTCAGCAGGCCAAGCGGGCAGGGCGGCTATACCAGGCATACTGACGCTCGTGGTATCACTACCGCTTGACTCACAGTGGCTGGCGGCGCAGGTTGTGGCGCCTTCGGTTGGTTTTCCATGTCACACTGACGTCATGCTCCTATGAGAATGTCACACTAGCATGGCAGCATTGGCCTGTCGTCGGGGCTATCGGCTACCCGTTTGGAAGGAAAAAAAATCAGGGACACTGTGAATCCAATGTGTCGTTGGGTCGTATAATTCTCTAATACCCCTGTCGCAAAATACGGTCAATAAAGGCTCTCGGCCGTTGCAATTCATAATAATAATGATTATCATTTGCACTATCTTTAAAATTTGTATTAGCTTTTGAGGCGTCAGCCTTCTTGGCCTCATGGCTTCAGGTCAGTCGCACTCAAAGCTTCTTTCTCTCATGCGTGAATCCATTTGTCAGATGCCAGATGCCCAAAAGTCAGCCTGTGGTGTCGCCGAAGAGCTCGGTCCGGTGATGCGTTATGGGGCCGGCCGATCTCTACTAGAGGAGGCGGAGCGTGACAGGAACGAGATCGTGGATCAGGTGCACACCGGTCGTGGCGTTTTGTTTCGAGGCTATGCGGAAGTCGGCGAGCGCGCACTGCGAGACCTGGCAACGCTTTTTTGCCCGGTTCTGAGTGCTTACGAGTTCGGTTCAACGCCCCGATCGGACTTAGGTGAAGGCGTGTATACGTCAACGGAGTACCCGGCGCATCAGAGTATTCCGCTGCACAATGAGCAGTCCTACACCAAGGTCTGGCCAACATTTATCTGGTTTCACGCGCTGACCGTTGCAGAACAGGGTGGTGAGACTCCCCTCGCGGATTCTCGCAGCGTTTATCGGCAAATCGACCCCGCAATTCGCGAGCGATTTGCGAACCGTCGACTGCGCTATGTCAGAAACTATGGAAACGGTTTGGATGTGGCCTGGGAGCAGGTGTTTGGAACCGAGGACAAAGCACAGGTGGAAGCGTTCTGCCGGCAGCGCAATCTCGGCTTTGAATGGCGCGAAGATGATGAACTCAGGACGTGGGAAGTCTGCCATTCCGAGCTTAGTCATCCGCTGCTCGGGGAACGCGTTTGGTTCAATCAGGCGCACCTGTTTCACGTTTCCGCGCTCGATGAGCGGACTCGTAAAACCCTGCTGTCGATGGTCGACGAAGAAGACCTGCCGCGTAATGTCTACTACGGCGACGGCAGCGCGATCGAGAGCAGCATTCTATCGGAGATTCGTGCGGTTTACGCAGAGGAGAAGCGGCTATTCCAATGGCAAGCCGGCGACTTTCTCATGCTGGATAACGTACTGACCGCCCACGGCAGAGAGCCTTTTCAGGGTGAACGCAGGGTGGCCGTGGCAATGGCCTCGGCACCGCGCACTGCCGGTTGATCGAAGTGAAGTAAAGGAGCGGTACGATTTGAACTCGATGGTATTACCCAGAAGCAGGAGCTACCAGGCTCTTCCGCAACGTTTGGCCGAGCTCGCGAGCCTGCGCCCTGGGAGCGCAGCCTTCACATTTTTGGATGAAAGTGGGGAAAGTGAATGTCGCACCTTTGCACAGGTGGATGCGCGAGCCCGGTCCCTGGCATTGGATTTGCTGCAGGCCTTTTCGCCTGGGCAGCGGGCGCTGCTCCTATACCAGCCGGGACCGGCATTCATTGAGGCGTTTCTAGCCTGCCTGTACGCGAGAATGGTCGCTGTGCCCATTTACTATCCACAGAATCGTGACAGTGATTGGGACAAGCTCAACCGGATCGCCGAAGACTGCGAAGCGGGACTGTGCCTTTGCCTGGGTGAGCATGCTGATAAGACAGCAGAGCGCCGCGGCCAGCAAATTTACCTGCGCAATCTGCCTATCGTATGTACTGACCGTATCGAAACTGATCAGTCGCAAGACGATGAACTTGCCGGCTATGTACCCGATGACGTCGCCTTTCTGCAGTACACATCGGGTTCAACCGGCGATCCAAAGGGCGTCATGGTGACGCATCGCAACATGCTGCATAACCTGGAGCTGATTGGTGAACGCTTGGAACTGACGGGTGATTCTGTCGGCGTATCCTGGTTGCCTCCTTACCACGACATGGGTCTTATTGGCGGGATACTGGTGCCTCTTTTTGTCGGGTTTCATGTCGTGCACATGTCGCCGCTGAGCTTTCTGCAGCGTCCACTGCGCTGGTTTCAGGCTCTGTCAGACTACCGCGCAACGGTGACAGCATCCCCCAATTTTGCGTACGAGCTGTGTGTACAGCGCATCCATAGTGAGGATCTGCAGACCCTGGATCTATCGGCATGGCGAGTTGTCTGCAACGGGGCAGAACCGATCAATCCCGACACGCTGGAGGCGTTCACGCGGGCCATGGCGCCAGCAGGATTTGACCCCCAAACCTACCTGTGTTGCTACGGGATGGCCGAGAGTACGTTGATGATAACGGGGCAGGGCGTCGTTGGTGAACCGCGTGTGGAATCGGTAGACCGAGTGGCGCTGGCCACCAATAGCGTGCAACCCGTCAACAGCGGCGGCATCCCATTGGTGAGCTGCGGAACGCCGGGTCTGGGTATGAAGGTAGCGATCGTTGAACCCGCTTCGGGGCTTCGCCTTGGTCCAGGCAGTCTGGGTGAGATATGGGTGTCAGGACCCAGCGTTGCAGCTGGCTATTGGGGTCTTTCAGAGCTGTCCGCGGAAGTGTTCGGCGCCGATCTGGGTGACGGTCTTCGCTATTTGCGCACGGGCGACCTGGGGTTTCTCAGCGATGGTGAGCTATTTGTTGCTGGTCGGTTGAAGGATCTGGTCGTTATCAATGGCCGCAATCTGTACCCTCAAGACCTGGAATCGGTAGTGGTCGCCGCTGACGAGTCGCTCATGCCCAATAGCGCTGCCTGTTTCGCGGTTCCGATTGAGGGTGCGGAGCGTCTGGTGGTGACGGTTGAGGTGCGGCGAACGCACCGTAAACGAACCGATGCCGACATGCTGTGCCGGCGAATTGCAGACAAAATCGCTAGCCAGTTTGGTGTCTCTCCATCCCACTGCGTATTGCTGCAGCCGTCCACTTCTCTGAAAACCTCCAGCGGCAAGATTCGACGCGGTGCGACCCGAGACGCGTTTGTTAATGGCGCGTTGCGAATGGTTGCCGAGTGGCAAGAGGGATCGGGAGACGCGCACGTGCCGCAGTTGGGTGTCAGCCGTTTGGAGCTGATGCAGCTGTCGGCCATTCGGCGCAAACGTTATTTACTGCAGGCGGTCATGCGTATGGCTGCCGCACGAACTGAACGAAAAGTGGTTGAAATCGATCCCGCCGCTTCGGTATTGGATATTGGACTGGATTCCATTGCGCTTGTGGAAATCACCGAGGCTGTGGCGAGTGGACTTGAGGTGGAGCTGGATTCGACGGTGTTGTTCGACAACGTCAGTATCTCTGCCCTCGTTGACGATGTTCTGGCGCGCCTGGACGGAGCGGACAACGCTCTTCAGTCCACTACGGGCGGCGCTGGGCACAACCTGCAGGTGCCCGGCACAGTGGCGGATTCTCGTACATGACAAAACGATACGTGGGCTTGCGACCGGGTCTACCGGGCGACTGTGTCTCACGCGGGAGGTAGACCATGGGTGTCGATTTACCAGATTTGGAGGCTCCTCAAACCGGGTCCGATGTTGAGCGTTGTGACATCGCGATCATTGGCATGGGCTGTCGATTTCCCGCAGCGGACACACCGCAACAGTTTTGGGCCAATCAGATGGAACAGCGCGATTGCGTCAGCACGGTGCCCGCGGACCGTTGGGATTGGCGCAGCTTTCACGATGACGATCCCGAGCGCGCGGGAAAGCTGTATGTCAATCGTGGTGGATATCTGACTGAGGTTGACCAATTTGACGCGGAGTTTTTCGGCATCGCACCTGCAGAAGCCCGTTACCTGGATCCACAGCAGCGCCTGCTGTTAGAAGTCGTCTGGGAAACTCTGGAGAACGCTCAAGTCCAACCGGCTGCCTTGCGTGGCACAGATACAGGCGTTTTTGTTGGCATCTCGGCATTGGACTACGCCACCATGACCGCGCAGCGGACGCCCCTGGATAAGATCTCACCCTACTGTGCCACCGGCTCCGCCTTGAGTACCGCGGCGGGAAGAATAGCGTACTTTCTTGGTGCTCACGGTCCGGCCATGTCCATCGATACGGCCTGCTCTTCTTCACTGGTTGCGCTTCATACAGCGGTGCGAAGTCTGCGGGATGGGGAGAGCAGCCAGGCGCTGGTTGCGGGAGTCAATGTCTTGTTGGCCATTGAGCCCAGCATGAACTTTGCTCGGGCGCACATGCTGTCGGCAGATGGTAAGTGCAAGACGTTTGCCGAATCGGCCGACGGCTACGTGCGTGGCGAGGGTTGCGGCGCGGTGCTTCTCAAACCACTGCGTGATGCGGAGCTTAGCGGCGATGATGTTTTGGCTGTTATTCGAGGAACCGCCGTCAACCAGGATGGTGCCAGCGCCGGTCTTACCGCCCCTTACGGCCCCGCGCAGACTGCCGTCGTGCGCAAGGCATTGGCCGACGCGCGCGTTAAGCCCGATCAAGTCGGCTACCTGGAGGCACACGGCACCGGCACCGCCTTGGGTGATCCCATTGAACTCAAGGCACTGGCCGCCGTCTTTGCAACGAAGTCCCGTGTGGCACCGTTGCCCATTGGCTCGATCAAAACGCAGATCGGACATCTCGAGCCCGCGGCGGGCATGGCAGGTCTTATTCGCGTGGTGCTGTCCCTACGCGCCGCAACACTGCCGCCCCACCTTTGGGCGGACCAGCTGACGAGCAAAATTCAATGGGATGCGTCGGGCCTGGAGGTCATGGGAGCACCACGACCGTGGGAGAGCGAGGGCGCACGTATTGCAGGCGTCAGCGGTTTTGGCTTCAGCGGCACCAATTCGCATGTAGTGTTGCAGGAGTACCTCGGTCCTGAACAGACGGCCGACATCCAACCCGCTGGAGAAGAGAGGAACCAGGGTTGTTCCGAGTTGGTTTGCTTGTCCGCCCGAGATGACTCGGCGCTGGTCGCGATGGGCCGGAGTTACCTGGACTGGCTGCGGGCGTCGCCCGATGCCGATCTGCCACAGCTGGCCCACTCCCTCAGGGCGCGCAGGGCGGATTTTGCGACTCGAGTTTGGTGGTGCGCAGCCGATCGCGAGGCCTGGCTTGCGGGGCTGGAACGCCTGGCCTCGACCAGACCAGATAACCTGGAGTCAGCGGGCTTGAACTACTCACGGGCGCGTGCCGTTAATGAACCCGTGCTTGCGTTCATGTTCTCGGGGCAGGGTTCTCAATGGGCTGGTATGGGGTACAGCCTGTACCAAAACAACGGGGTTTTTCGAGAGGTGTTTGACCGCTGCGGTGCGGTGTACCGCGAGCAGCGCGGTGGTGCCGAACTGGCCGATCTGGTATTCGACTCGGGCAACGAGGACGGCCTTCTGCCTACCGCTGAAACGCAACCCGCACTCTATGCCTTCGAAACCGCGCTGGCGGCCTGCTTTGACTCGGCGGGCCTCACTCCCGCCATCGTTCTTGGGCACAGTATTGGAGAATTCGCTGCAGCGCAGGTCGCTGGCGTATTCAGCCTCGAAGCGGGTATGGAACTGGTGTGTGCCCGCGGTGCCTTGATGCAGAAGCTCCCGGCGGGCGGCGGAATGTTCGCCGTGTTTGCGACGGAGAAAGAAGTGCGCGATTACCTCGAACGATGGGATATTGAGCTCGACGTTGCTGCGATCAACGCTCCGGCACAGGTCGTTGTCTCTGGGTCGCAGTTCCAGCTCGAGTCGCTTGCCTCTCGCCTGTCGGAGGAGGGAATCAGCAGTCGCCAGCTGGCCGTATCCCACGCGTTTCACTCACGCCTGATGCAGCCGATGATCGAGCAGTTTCGCAGCGTCTGTGAGGCGATCACGTATTCCGCGCCGCGCTGTGAATTGATCAGCAACGTTTCCGGTCAGATCGTTAACGAGCAAGTGGCCTGTGCTGACTATTGGGTGAATCATGTTCTAGCGCCTGTGCGCTTCAGCGAATCCGTCTCGCTGCTGGCAAATGCCTACTGCGACCTCATCCTGGAGGTAGGGCCGCAGGCAACGCTGACCGCCAACGCGCAGCTGTGTCTTAGCGAGAGGCTCCCAGCACAGGATATGCCGACCATTTTGGCCGGTAGCCGTCGAGGTCTGGATGCCGTAGAGGCCTACCGAGCGGCTCTTGGTGCGTGCTATGGGTGCGGCATTCTGCCGGAATGGGAGGCTGAATCGCTGCAGTGGCATGACGCCAAGCGGAGCAGGTTCTCCGGGAGTTTGCCAAATTATCCCTTTCAACGGCAATCATTCTGGTTTGCTGAACGTCTGCCGCGTGAACGCTGGGAGGCAGCGCAGCGCGAGGCGGACAGCCCTCTCGGTACCCGCTGCGCCGGCTTGTTGGGTCGCACGGTGCCGCTGGCGCTTGAGCTGGGAGACAGCGCGCTGTTCCAGTCGGTTGTTAGCAGCAACCAGCCAGGTTTTCTATCGGATCACCGCGTGTTTGGCGAGGTAGTGTTTCCCGCGGCTGCTTACCTGAACATGCTGGTTGGAGCGGCTCGTGCACAGGCGCAACCACCATTGCGAGGGCGACTGATATTGCGCGATGTGTTGGTCCAGCGGCCAGTGATTCTCAGTGACCAGCCGGTCACGCTGCAAACTGTGTGCAGTGCGGAACACGTGGCGATTCATACGCTCAAGGAAGACGGCAGGACATGGCAGTTGGTCGCGAGCGCGAACTATCACGTGTCTCTGGACGAACATGTGGATACAGAGAAGTCGAGTCCTGGGCTGGTGCAGCGAGCGGTCAAGCCCTTCTATTCCGGAATGCGGGCGCACGGTTTGGAGTACGGTCCAGCGTTTCGCACGGTGACTTCGCTGGCGGTGAGTACCGAAGAGGCTGATCGAAGAGTTTTCTCGAGGCTTGTTCGCCAGGTGCCGGCCGATGGCGTGCAACTGGGACCCATTGATCCAATGCTGCTAGACGGCGCGTTCCAATCCGCGGCAGCCGTATTGCTGGACACCGATGAAGCGAACGATCAGTCCGATAAGGTGTATCTGCCGGTGGCCATCGACGAACTCAGCCTGCCATTGGAGGTTTGTGCTGCCGGCAGTACGGCGAGCGCTGAACTCAATGTGATTGAACAGCGCCCCGCCTCGAGTCGCGTTGATTTATCCATGCGCTACGAAGGCGAATCGGCCAGGCTCGACATCAGCGGACTGCGACTGTTCAGCGCCAGTCGCGAAAGTCTGCTGGGAGCGAGAGCCACCAGCACGCCTTCCAGCGATATCACCTACCATCTGGAATGGCCGTCGCAGGAGCATGAGGACAGAGTAGACCCCGAAGCGGGGTCCTGGCTACTGGTGCATCACAACTGGCCGGAAGCGGACGCACTGGTACGGTCCATGGGGGAGTTTGGATGCACCCTCCAACCCCTGGATCTGACGGACACCGGGACCAGCGATAGGGAGAGCCTGGAACGCGCTATCCCTGCGGCGCTGAGTGCCGCTGACTTCCGGGGTGTGCTGTACGTTCCGGCAGCGAGTGATGCTGAAGCCATCGACAGTGGTCAACTGCGCTATGGACATAGTTTGCTGTCGGCTATCACGGCCTCTGCGGCTCCGTCGCTGGAAAGATTCGTCGTCTTGCGTCCAGCCCAAGTAAACGCTGAGGTGGTACCGCAAGAGCACGCAAGTCTGCATGCCTTGGCTGTGATGGCTCGTGTTGTGAGTAAGGAGAGTGGCTGGACGTTTGCGGAGATCTCCTGTGACAAGGCCGTTGCGTCCATTGCGCGATTGGCAAATGAGCTGGCAGGAGACCTGCCAGACCAGCAGGTGCGGCTCAGTCATGGAGAAAGAGCGGCTTTGCGCCTGTGTTCCGACACCGCCTGTTACCCGACGACCGATTTGCGCAGTCTTGAGGGTGCTCAGGCATACCGCCTGGCACTGAGGGATTTCGGCAGTTTTGACCAGCTCACTGTGCGAGCCGCACAGTGCGACAGCCCGTTGCCCCATCAAGTCACTGTGCGAGTGCACGCAGCGGCTTTGAATTTCAAGGATTTGCTGCTGAGCCTGGGCAGTCTGACGGAATATTTGGAGAGCCTGGGCTATGAGCAGGCCGAAGATGTTCCATTGGGGTTTGAAGCCGCCGGTGTGGTAGCGGCGATTGGAGATGCAGTTACGGATGTTTCCCCGGGTCAACGGGTCGTGGTGACGCAGACCGGTTGTATGGCGAGCTGTGTGACGGTCGATCGCGATTGCGTGGCGTTGTTACCCAGCGGTTTGAGTTGTAGCGAAGGGGCCGCGCTGCCAACGGTGTTCATGACCGCCATCTATGCGTTGGAGACGCTGGCTAGCATTGGACCGGGCGACAGGGTGCTCATTCATGCAGCTGCAGGTGGCGTTGGGCAGGCCGCGCTGCAGGTGGCGCGTGCTTGCGGAGCAGAGGTTTTTGCGACGGCCTCGCCCTCAAAATGGCAGCGGCTCAGGATGCAGGACGTCGAGCATGTGTACAGCTCTCGCGATACACAGTTCGCGGACGCCATTCTCGCCGATACCGGGGGAGAAGGGGTCGACGTTGTGCTTAATGCGCTGAGCGGCGACTTTATCGAAGCGGGTTTGAAAGCGCTCGCCCAGAACGGCCGGTTTGTTGAAATCGGCAAGGTGGGAGTCTGGAGTCATGAGCGGATGCAAGACCATCGCCCCGATGTGGCCTATCACCTGTTCGATCTCGCGGATGTCACCTCGGGAGACGCGCAGGTTTATCGCGATTTGCAGAAATCTCTGTGGGCGCGACTTGAAAGCGCCGAATTCCAGGCCTTGCCCGTTGAGGTATTCGATGTGCAGGAGGCCGAGCGGGCCATGCGACATATGAGCCAGGCTCGGCACATCGGCAAAGTCGTGTTGAGATTCCCGCAGCTTCACAAGGAATCACCGATTCGGCCAGACCGCAGTTATCTCATAACGGGTGCGAGTGGCGGTATTGGACGCGCGCTGATCGAGTGGCTGGCGGCAGAAGGCGCTCGTCACCTGTTGCTTACCAGTCGCAAACCCAGTACGGAACTACAAGGCCTGATGGAGCGCCTGGAACTTGAAGGTGTCAGCGTGCGCTGGTTAGGCGGGGACATTGCCGCGGCGAATCATGTGGCGGAGTCGGTGGCAGTCGCAGCAGCGATGGCGCCCCTGGCGGGTATTTTTCACGCGGCCGGCAGCACTGCGGACGGTCGCTTCGCGGACCTCGATTGGGACGATTTTTGCACCGTCTACCAGGGCAAGGCCGCAGGGGCCTGGCACCTGCATCAGTCGACCGAGCAACTCACGCAGCTCGAGCACTTCGTGGTGTTTTCGTCTGTCTCATCGGTGTTCGCGACACCTGGGCAGAGCAACTACGCCGCGGCTAACGCCGCCATCGACAACCTGGTGGATGCCCGTTGGGCGCAGGGCTTACCGGCTCTGGGTATCAACTGGGGCCCCTGGGCGGGCTCGGGCATGGCGGCGGGGATGGAGGGTATGTTCGAGCGCATTGGTGTCCGACCGCTGCAGCCCGGTGTTGCCCTCGCCGAGCTGCGCCGGGCAATGATCACGCCGCCACGCAACGGTCGTCTGCTGGTCTCTGATACCCAATGGCAGACGTTCAACAGTGTGGCAGGGGACACATTGTTTGAGTTGTTGAACGAGCCCACTGAGGAGAGGGCTGGGCAGGAAGACGTGCAGAGAGGTGAGTTACAACGTGAATTGTTTGCCTTGGCGACCGCGCAGCGACGCAGGGCATTGCACCAGCATCTGCAGACCCAGTTGGCGTCCACGCTCGGTCTTCCTGGAGACCAGCTGGTGGGCTCCACTGCCAGCTTTTTTGATCTTGGTCTGGATTCGCTGATGGGTATGGAGCTGAAGGGTCGGCTCGAGCAGGCACTGGACGTGCGCCTGCAACCAACGTTGCTCATTGAGGCCGGAAATCTGGATGAACTAACAGATGCGCTACTGGGCGTAATGGCCAAAGAGTTCGCACACAAAGAAACCGAGCCATCGCCACCGTCCTTGGAGACCGCTGCTCTGATGGATCTTGACGACCTGAGTGGCGAAGAGCTGGAGGCACTGCTGGCTGCCTCTCTGGATGACATCGATGAGGTACTTTCGTGAATAAAGCAGTGACTGACTCCAGTGGTGTGATTTCAACTGA
Source organism: Pseudomonadota bacterium (assembly GCA_039190425.1). GTDB lineage: Bacteria > Pseudomonadota > Gammaproteobacteria > Pseudomonadales > Halieaceae > Marimicrobium. The sequence goes on from JBCCYE010000031.1 coordinate 37,486, forward strand.
GGCGCTGGATCTTGAAGCGGACACTGGGCGAGATGAAACACTAAAAAAAGCCCTCGTGGCCATATCGTCTCTGAAAGACAAGCTGGCAGCCGAACGGCACAGGGCGACAGAAGATATCGCCATCGTGGGCATGGCGTGTCGTTTTCCAGGCGGCTGCGAAACACCCGAAGCCTTCTGGACACTACTGCAACAAGGCGAAAGAACTGTTGGTCCGGTGCCGGCCTCTCGCTGGGATACAGACGAACACTACAACCCAGTTCCGGGTACGCCGGGCAAGATGTACGTTAAAGCGCTCAATTTCGTCGACGGCATAGAACGATTTGACTGCCAGTTTTTTGGCGTGACGCCCAAGGAAGCGCGTAGTCTGGACCCACACCAACGCATCCTGCTGCAGCTGATGTGGCACGCTCTGGAAGATGCCGGCATCACCGCCGCGTCGATTCGCGGCAGTGATGCCGCAGTGTTTATGGGCCAGAGCAGCTCGGACTACTCACTGCGGCTTAACCGATACAACACGCTCGATGAGATGGATGGGTTTGTCGCGACCGGCAATAACTACAGCGTCACTTCCGGTCGCATGTCTTATTTACTGGGTATCAACGGGCCTTGCATGACGTTGGATACCGCCTGCTCAAGCAGCTTGGTCTGCCTCAACCAGGCAGTAGAAGCATTGCGTAACAGGCGCACGGGGCTGGCGTTTGTCGGTGCCTCCCATGTGATGAGCACACCCGAATCCTGCCTTGCGCTCTCTCACGCTCAGGCACTTGCCCCCGACGGCATGTCCAAGCCCTTCGACGATAAGGCCGACGGTTATGGCAGAGGTGAGGGCGGTGCGGTCGTTCTGTTAAAGCGCGTATCCGATGCTGAGCGAGATGGCGACCCTATTCTCGCCATTGTGCAAGAAAGCGTCATCAATCAGGACGGTGCCAGCGGCGGGCTGATGGTTCCCAACGGCAACGCCCAAGCCGCATTGATCGAAAGCGCGCTGCGGCGTAGCGGACTGAAAGCTGACGATTTGCAGTACATCGAAGCACATGGTACTGGCACACCGATTGGCGATCCGATCGAAGCAGCAGCCATCGGCAGTGTATTGGGTGGACCTGATCGCTCTGAGCCTCTGTTAATGGGTTCTTGCAAAGCCAACATCGGCCATCTGGAAGCGGCGTCCGGCATGGCTGCTCTGGTGAAAGTTGTGATGATGCTCCAACAACGGGAGATCGTCGCGCAGCCAGGTTTCTCTGAGCCGAGTCGGCAGATTGACTGGCAGTCGATGTCTGTAGAAGTGCCTACTGAAGGGCGGCCGTGGGTAGTCCCGCCAGGTGTTGTTCGCCGAGCAGGCATCAACGGCTTTGGCTTCAGCGGAATGAACGGGCACGCGATACTCAAGGAATACACACCGGCACGCCAGGAGTCGACTGAGCTTGCGGTGGCTGACGATGTGGCACCGCCCCTGCTCGGATTGAGTGCCAAGCATCCTGACGCGCTGTCCCGCCTGTGTGGTTTGTACGCTACTCGGCTGCAAGCGGGTGATCTCGATGCGGTCTGCCGCGCGGCAACACAATATCGAGATCACTTTGCTCATCGTGTTGCCGTGACAGCGGACGGTGCCGAGGACATGGTTGCAGCGCTGGCTGCCTACGCCAATGGCAAGCACAGCGTTAATCTCGTGCAGGGCGGCAGCAGTCGCCCGGCTAAGACCGTCTTTATGTTTACCGGGCAGGGGGCGCAATACGTTGGCATGGGCCGCTACCTGTACGATACCCAGCCGGTGTTTCGCGACGTATTTGATCGTTGTAATACTGCTGTATCGGACGTCTTGGGCAGAGACCTGGTCGCCTTGGTGTTCGACGGCGACGACTCGACCTTGAGCAACACTGCGTTCACGCAGCCCGCGCTGTTCGCGTTGGAGGTGGCTTTAGCTGCTCTTTGGCGGCATTGGGGTGTGGAGCCGTTGGCCGTTGTCGGTCACAGCGTCGGCCAATACGCTGCGGCCTGTGTGGCTGGAGTATTCACCGTTGAAGACGGGGCCCGGCTTATTGCGCTGCGTGGCCAGCTGATGGCGCAGCTGCCCGAGGGCGGGGGCATGTTGGCGATCGCTGCAGATGCTGAGACGGTCGGCGCCATGCTGCAGGATCAGCGTCGGTTGGATATCGCCGCTATCAACGGGCCGCAGCAGACCGTGGTGTCGGGCGATGCCGACAAGCTTGATGTCATCCTGACAGAGTGCGAGCGCAGAGGAATCAGTTGCCAGCCGCTGAACGTGTCGCACGCATTCCATTCTCCGCTGATGGAGCCGATTCTTACCCAGTTCCTCGATAGCGCCGCGAAAGTCTCGTTTGCCTCACCCAACATCGAGTTAATGTGCAATTTAAGCGGAGAGTTTGCCGATCTGAACGTAATGCTCACGCCTGAGTACTGGATGCGGCATATTCGTGAAGCGGTGGACTTTAACGGCTGCATCGAGCGTTTGCTGGAACAGGGGTACGACTGTTTCCTGGAAATCGGACCGGCCCCTGTGCTGTGCGCCATGGGGCAGGTGGTTGAACGTCACCTCGACCGCGATGCTCGCTGGATTCCCACCCTGCGCCGGCCAAGAACGGACGATCAGTCGGAAGCTCGCCGTCAGATACAGCTGGCGATCGCCGGAACTTACTGTGCAGGTGTCGATCTGGATTGGTCCGCGGTGCAGGGCGGCCCTGCGCCGCGCAGGATAGCGCTTCCCAACTATCCCTTCGAGCCAAAATGGTTTTGGCCCGAGGGTGATTCGACGCGGCATGAAGATACGCTGCCGAGCGGTTCACCACTGCATGCGCTACTCAACGGGTCTGATGCCTCGGGCGTCGCAGCGCTTATGGGCCGCCTGACAGAGCAAGGTTGTGTGACTTCCTCACAGAAATCCGTCGCTGAGCAGGTTCTGAATCAGCTGCGGGCCTGGCACAGCCTGGCCTGTGAATACGGTGATCTGGATGACTGGTTTTATGAATTGTGCTGGGAGTCTTCCGAATTACCCGGTGTTCCAAAGCAGCGGCCCGGCCCATCGCATTGGCTGGTCTTGATAGACAACGCCGGCTGCAGCATGGCCGACCAGATGCAGCGGGCGCTGGAGCAGGCGGACTACTCGGTCAGCGTAGTGGAAACAGGGCATCTTACATCCTCCGAAATAGAAGAGTTTCTTGCAGACGTTTTGCCGACCATACCTGCAGTAGACCACTGTTTGCTGCTCTCACACTGGTCTGCTGATGGCTATGGCGCAGATGGCAGTGATACTGACTTTGATGCGGTCAGGTCGCAGTCGGTCGATCTCCTGTTGGTGCTGGCCCAACGGCTTGAGCTAATGGGAAGCGCTGCACGCATTTGGATACCCACCGTCCAGGTCTGGGATGTCGGGCTTACAGAACCGGGAGTTGGCCATCTGCACAGCCCGCTGTGGATTATGATGCGTAATCTTTATCGCGAGATGCCGCATCGCGTGGGCGCGGTAATCGATCTGGAGCGTGGTGCGCCGACCAGCGAGCTGGTGGGAGCCATTGATCAGCTCGCCGGTGTGCAATCGCAACACGAGTATCAGTGGTTGCTGCGCGGCAAACAGGTGTTTGTACCTCGTTTGCAAGCCGCGCCCTCACTGCCCTCGGGTCGGTCCAGGCGCTGGAGCTTGGATGGCGATGCGCGTTACCTGGTCACCGGACCCTTCGGCGGCATCGGTCTCGCGCTGACGCAGCTTCTGGTCGATCGCGGTGCGCGCCATCTGTGTCTGGTAAGCCGCTCGGGGCCGGTTACGGAAGATGCCGCTGCCGCCGTGCGGCGATGGCGTGACAGTGGGATTGAGGTGGACACCCCCACGCTGGATGTAGCAGATTCCGCGGCTGTCGCTGAGTTGTTCTCTGCAATGGACGATCGCCATCCGCTGCGGGGCGTGTTTCATACGGCAGGGACGACCGCCGATGGCATGCTGGAAGATCTGACACCGGCAGATTTCGAGCGCGTCCTGCGACCAAAGATGATTGGCACTGGCTTGCTAGACAAGCACACAAGGTCCATACCTTTGGACTTCTTCGTGTGTTTCTCATCGACGTCTGCACTGCTGGGCGCACCAGGCTTGGCCAACTACGCCAGCGCAAATTTCTACATGGATGCTCTTATGGCCGAGCGCAGGCGTCTCGGGCTGGCTGGATTCAGTATCCAGTGGGGTACCTGGGCCGAAGTCGGCATGGTAGCGAAGCTTGGCCAGATGCATCTGAAGCGGCAGGCCGCGCAGGGATGGCGACTGATCGGCACTGGGGACGGCATGCGAGCGCTTGAGAGAATCATGATCGCTAATCAGTCCGGTCAGCGCATGCCCGATACACCGATCGTGATGCCGGTCTCGGACTGGTCTCGTGTTCTCACCGTGCTCGGAGGGCGACAGGATGCACAGTTTGCCCGGCTGGCCGAGCGATTCAGTGAGGATGACGATCTGGAGTCTGGTGTCGATGAGGCGGTCGCCGCATTGCTTGCCCTGCCCAGGGAGGAGCAGCGTGGCGCCTTGACGCAAAAACTGAAAAGCAAGATCGCTATCGGTTTTGGCTTTGAAGAGGCGGAATTGTCGGTGGATGAGTCACTTGTCAGTCTGGGTATGGACTCACTCCTGGCAGTGCAACTAAAGATGGCGTTGCAAAAGATGCTCGGAGTGGACCTCCCCATGGAGGTGCTGTTGCAGGGTGCCAGTATCAGCGAGATTGCGGCCCAGGTACTTAGAGAGTTGCCCTCTCCTGAAGACGCTCGCGCCAACTCGCTTGATTCGGCACGGCAACAGGAACAGGTGTCGATGGTTTTATGAGCGATTCTATGAGCACGGCAGTCTCCGCATCGCCTGACTTTGCCACGGTGGCTGAGAAGACACTGCTGCAGAAGCTAGCCCGCCTGATGAGTAGGGGCCTATCCTTGTGGGTCGAGGAGGGGCAATTGCAGCTCAGTGGCTCACGGGCTCTGGTAGATGAAGACCTGGTTGAGAGCCTTCGCAGTCACAAACAGCTCGTTATTGAATGGCTTCGAGCAGAGGGTTTTGAGAATCGCTACTATCCGCTGAGCTTTGGTCAACGACGCCTTTGGTATCTGCACAGTTTGAGTGCGGACAATCGCAGGGCACTGAATGTGACCTTTGCCTTTGGCATACGGGGCGAATTTGACGTGGCTCGCGCGCAGCTGGCCCTTGAAGAGCTGCTGCGGCGACAGTCCTCCCTGAGGACCGCGTATCATCTGCGACTGCATGAGCCGATGCAGACACTGGTGTCAGAGGTCACGCTGCCGCTGGTGATACGGGAACGAGGTCATCTGCTGAGAGCTGCCGGCGATCAGCTGGATACGCTGCGCTCTGATGTGAATCAAATAGCCATCCAGCAATCGGCCATTGAATTTGACCTCGAAAACCCGCCCCTGATCCGAGCGAATATCCTCAGGTACGCCAAAGATCTGCATGCGGTGGTCATATCACTGCACCACATTGCGTGTGACGGCTGGTCATTGGGTGTGTTGTTTCGGGACTTCATTGCACTCTATCTGCGCGACTCCATTGTTCCTCCAATTGACCTGCCGGTTTTGGAAAAATCCTATGCGGACTTTGCCTGTGATCAGTTACAGCGATTTAGTGTCGCCGAGAGCCAGCGGCAGCTCGACTTCTGGCGCGAGTCCCTGGCGGGTGTCGACCACGAGTTGAAACTGAGACCGGACTTTCCGCGTCCAGCTGAGCAGAGTCGCCGCGGCGCGCGCGAAATTGTGCATCTTGACGCGGACTTGCTCGAAGCTTTGCGAGTTTTATCCCGGAATCATGAAGCGACGTTGTTCACTACCCTGTTGACCTGCTACGGAATCATGCTGCATCAGCAAAGCGGCCAGCGAGACTTCGTTGTAGGAACCGATGTTGCAAATCGAAATTCTGCCGCCGATGCAGATCTGGTGGGGTTTTTCGTAAACGTAGTACCGGTGCGAGCACAGTTTGAGGGTGACCCGCGATTCACAGAGCTTTTGGCTTTGTTCAAACGGCGGTTGATGGCGCAGATCCCATACCAGGAGTTCCCACTCGAGCGCGTGGTCGATGGCCTCAAAATACCGAGGAATTCAACTCAAAGCCCTCTCGTGCAGGCGCTCTTTGTGCTGCAAAAC
>JBCCYE010000032.1:0-42955 GCA_039190425.1 Pseudomonadota bacterium
ATCCAGTGCCAGGCTCAGGTCAGTGCTGCTGGAGGCCAGCGCCTGAGCAGCCTCGTTGGCGCCGTATTTGATTCGGCCTCCCGGGGCTTTGGCGTTGAGGTAGCCTCGATCTATCTCTACTTCTCCAGCATTTAGGGTCACGGGTAGCAGACCCTGCAGAATGCCGGTGGCTTCAATGTTCTCGTCTTGCTGAAGCGCGACCAGTTCGCTGAGACGCCAATTCTGGACTTCCAGTGTGAGGGCATTGCGCCCGGACGCGAAATCCCATCGGGTCGGTTCGGTTAACTGCAAACGACCTCCAAACATACCGGCCCAGAAATCCTCAATCAGCACTGCTGGTTTAGCGTAAGGTGTCGGCGTCGGCAGCGACAGGCGCGCTTCAATCGGATTGAGTGGGAAGCCCACATTGACACTGGTCATGGTCAGTGTGAATGGTGTTAGCGTTTGCCAGCGCTCAAGCCCCTGCCAGTGGCCGCTGAGGGAGAGGTTCTGGAAGCTGAAGTCATCGTAGACGCCGCTTATGCTGGAACTTCGCAGCTTTGACTGCTGTAACCATTTCGAGTCGGTCGTAGCATCCCTGGACCAGTCACTTATCAGAGTGATTTCGCCCGATGACAGCTTCAGCGGTAGAGTCGAGCCACTGTAACGGTCGACCAGCGGGCCGAATTTCTCCCAACCGGCGCCGACGTCGTCAATGGCAAGTGTGACGGTTTGCTGACCTGTTCTGGAGTTCAGGTTCAACGTCCCTTTGCTGGTCAATTGCAACACCGGCGTCTCATCCTCCAGTGTGGCCTCAATTTTGCTGGCGTCCAGTGGACCGCGCTGGCCAAGGGATAGTTTGAACGTCGGTAGGTCGCTACCGCGCAGCCGCGACACCAGTTCAGTGGCGAAAGATACCTGCAGTTCGCCATCGTGATCGTATTCAACGCTTGCGGCCGCGTCTTCTAGTGCAATGCTGCTTGGTCCGCCGCCAACATCGAGATGGACGCCCTTCAGGGAGGCCAGGCTGTTGTTTCCAGCGTGAGAAACATGCCCCTCGCCCCAGCTTATGCTCACTGGCAGTTGCTCCGACAAAGCCAGCCAGGCGAGTGTGTCGCTATCCAGACTCAGGGCTTTGGCTGCGGTCTGCCCGGAAAACTGACCGGCGTCTGTCACCAGGCTCCAGTCGCCCCGCTCATAGCCTAGCTGCAGCTTGCAGAGACCTGCGCCGTCCTCTAAGTGGGGCGGATAACTGACGTGTGTGAGTTGGGACTCAATCAACGCCTGCGCTGTCACTTGCGCCAACAGATAGAGGGGGTGGTCCGCCTGTAGCGTGAAACGATTTGGCAGTGCGACGGTCGACTCGACCCTTGACTGCCCATCGATGCTGAGATCATTCGGCAGCCTGGTGGTAAAAGCCGCTTCGGGTGAATTCACCCAATCGAGTAGTGGCGAGTGAGCGAGAGAAGCATCTATCTGGGCAAGCCAGCTGTTCGCCTGGTCACGTTCGAATTTAAGCGTTGCGTTTATCAAAGTGCCCTGCCGATAACTGGCCATCAGCTCGGTGAACAACACGGGCTCACTGCGTGCCGCGGTCAGTGTAAGGGCCAAATCCAGGGCGGCCCATTGAATGGCCAGCTGGGCGTTGAGTTCGTCCGTAAGCCTCAGGTCTCCGGACAGTTCCAACACCTCACGCTCCGGAGTGTCGTATTGAAGTAGCAGTTCGTGGATCGTCAGGCTCCGCATGGGAAGTAGGCCTAACCATTCCTGGGGTAGCAGCTGCTCGATGATGATTGGGCTGTCTGGAGTGTTCGCTGTATCACCCAGACCACTTATCCTGGCATCCAGCTTGGCGATCGCGACGTCGGTCAATTGGCCACGCAATAGAGCCTCAGGTTCTAATGTAATGGACAGTTCACTGATGGAAAGGCTGATCGTCTCCGCTGGTCGGAGGAGTTGCAGGTCAATTTCTGTGGCGTACAAAGCGCCCCAGGCGGTGGTCAGCCCTTTGACGGAAACATGCTTTACTCCCTGATTTTCGAGCACACGCTGGGCGAGCGCTGGCAACCAGCGATCCGCGGTTTTTAACAGCACAGCGGACAAGCTCAGGGTCAGAGCGGCGAGCACAACCAGCGTCAGAAGCAGATGTTTTAGCAAGCGCACGTTGGCTCTTACTCTGTTAATGGCGCAGAGTTCATCGGGGCAGTGTAAAGTAGCTTTAGGACCCTGTAACTATCCAAGTCGCCGCCCTGGCGATATAGTGTTCGGCTGGCGAAGTGCAGGGAGACACCATGAAGCGCAATCGACTCGGTAAAAGTTCCATCGTTGTGTCAGACATCTGTATGGGCACTATGACCTTTGGTAGTCAGACAGATGAAAAGACGGCTTTTCGCATCATGGACATGGCGTTCGATGCAGGTATCGACTTCTACGATACGGCGGAGATGTATCCGGTACCACCAGACCGTAAATACGCCGGGGTTACGGAAGAGATCGTCGGACGCTGGATGAAGACCAAGGATCGCGACGCGCTGATCATAGCTTCCAAGGTTGCCGGTCCCAGCCACGTATGGATAGAGGCGCCGCTCCGCGGAGGCAAGACCGGGCTGGATAGGCATCACATTGTCCGAGCGGTAGAGATGAGTCTGCGTCGGCTGGATACGGACTACATTGACTTGTACCAGACCCACTGGCCTGACTGGGATGCGCCCCAGGAGGACATTATGATTGCCCTGGACGAGCTGGTCCGCGCCGGCAAGGTTAGAATACTAGGCTGCAGCAACGAGACCAGCTACGGTCTGATGAAAAACCTCTGGGCATCCGATGTCCACGGTCTAGCGCGTTACGAGACTATCCAGAACAATTTTAGTCTGAACAACAGGCGGTTCGAGGATGAGCTTGCGCAGGCCTGTCGGGCAGAGCAGGTCAGCCTGATTCCCTACTCACCGCTTGCCGGTGGCGTTCTGAGCGGCAAGTACAATGGTGGTGTTTTTCCGGACGGCGCCCGCTTTACGCTTTATCGCGACGCACCCGCCCGGCAGCAGGCGATGATGCAGCGTTTCGTTAATGAACGGACACTCGCCTCTACGCAGCGTTTTCAGGAAATCGCCGATAAAATCGATATGTCTGTTGTCACTTTGGCGATAGCATGGAGCAAGCAGCACGATTTTGTCGCGTCGACGATTGTAGGCGCCTCTCGTGAGGACCAGGTTCCGGCTTTGCTGGCGGCGGCGGATGTGACGCTGGACGCGCAGACCTTAGTCGCCATCAACGAGGTGTGCGAGGAGATCCGCTACCCTATGGGCTGATCGCGGGGCTATTCCTAGCGCTTCTGCAGCGTTGCCGGTAACTTGCCCGGAATTCTAAACAGAGAAGGCGCCCACTCAAGGTGTTGCTCGTGAGCTTCAACCTGTCTGAAGCGTTTGGCCATACCTTCAAATGCGATCGCTGCATTCATACGCGCCAGGTGCGAGCCCAGACAGAAGTGTATTCCACCCCCAAATGAACAGTGGCGCGCCTCGTTGCGAGTGATGTCGAAAGTGTCGGGATGGGAGAACACAGCGGGGTCGCGGTTGGCTGCAATGAGCACCGCCAGCACGGTGGCATCCGCGGGGATGGACACACCATTGAACACCGTGTCTTCCCAGAGGATGCGCAGGGTGGCCGGAACTGAGGGCTCATATCGAAGGCACTCTTCCACTGCACGATTGATCAGGCTTGGCTGCATGGTCAGCAGCTCGAACTGTTCTGGATTGCGGGAAAAACAGAGCATGCCGTTGGCGATCAGTCCGATAGTGGTCTCGAGGCCCGCAATCAGAAGACCCAGGCACTGTTGCAGTAGCTCGTCGTTGGACAGGCTATCGCCCAATTCCTCGGCGCGTACCAACAATCCGAGAATGTCATCCGATGGCGCGCGCCGCCGTTCCTCAATCAGTCGGAGCATGTAGTCCGCCAGTTCCAGCAAGGCTGCCTCCGACTCTTTGCGCAAATGGGGAAAGGAGGCAATCGCCAGCCGATAAGTGGCTACTGAAACCAGTTTTGATAAATAGTGCCGATCTTCAAAAGGAACACCGAGCATTGCGCACATGGACGCAGCAGGGACGGCCAGCGCCAGATCAGCGACCAGGTCCATATGGCCTTGGTCCAACGCGCGATCGAGCTCGCCATCAACCAGGGGCTGTATGGCGGGTCGAATGGCAGCCAGTGCACGAGGCGTAAAGGCCTTACTGACCAGATTACGCAAGCGATCGTGATCTGGCGGGTCGGTACGCAGCATGAAAAGGCTGTTGGCGCTGTCCTCCGCTGTCTCACCGGGAAGAATACCTGCCAGATTGCGGACACCACTGTGACTGTGCTTGAGCAGCGTTTGACAGTCCTGGTAGCGGGTCAGTCGCCACGTCCCGTCAGGTGTCAAATTGACAGGTTGCGCGTTGCGAAGTCTGGCGTAGGGTTCATGCGGATTGGCCTTATGGCTAGGCGATGCCGGATCTGCTCCGTACCAGCCTGGCACAATGGCATGCTCTGCCCCGGATTTGACGGTATCCAATTGTACGTTACACCTGCTTTCCCCATTCCAATAGGCTCATAGTGTAAACTCGCCCCAGTGGCGGGTAAATCCTGCCCAGATTCAATTTCCATGGGTTTTTGGATGGAATTCGCGCTCGTTCCCATCGCATTTTTGACGTCTACCATTGCCGCCATTATAGGCATGGGGGGAGGCATCTTGCTGATCGCCTGTATGCCTGGCTTGATACCGGCGGCGGCCATCTTACCGGTGCACGCTGCAACTCAGTTGGCGAGCAATGCTTCCCGTGCCGCACTTGGTTGGCGCAATATAGATCTGGGCATTGTTCCAGCGTTCACGATAGGTGCCTTGGTAGGGGCTTGGTTGGGTGCCGAGATTTACAGCAGTATTCAAATGCAATGGCTGCCCGCGCTGATTGGCGGCTTTATCCTCGTATTCACCTGGGCGCCGCTTCCCAAAGCGCCGGGCGGCGGCCGCTTAGCTCTGGCGACCCTTGGCTTTTACCAGACAGGGCTCGGTATGCTTGCCGGTGCAACAGGTCCAGTTGGTGGAGCAGTCTTATTGCGTCGCAATCGGGAACGTGACTGGTTGGTAGTCAATACAGCGCTGTACATGAGCCTGAATCATAGTATGCGCTTGTTCGCCTTCGTGGCACTTGGGTTCAGCTTTGGGCCCTACTGGCATGTGTTGGCGGCTATGATCGTTGCCGCCTTCCTAGGCTCTTGGGCTGGCACACGCATCAGAACCCTTATCCCGCAGATGAATTTCGAGTACATCTTCAAGGCGCTGGTGACACTGTTGGCGCTGCGCATGATCGCACTGTCATTTTGGTGAAGTTGCTCGTCGTCACGCCAGTGCAGCAACGCTTTTTAGTACAAGCCGGACCAGTTCTGCCTGGCGCGAAACGCCGGTTTTTGCGAAGATTGATTTAAGCTGTGCCCTCACAGTATGTTGAGATATTCCGTGAGCGTCGGAGACCTCTGCCAGTGACAGGCCTCTGGCCAGTAGCGTGGCCACATTCGCTTCAGCAGGTGTCAGGTCAAACAGCTCCGATAAAATTTGTCCAGAAGTTGATTCTTGCAATTCTGGGTCTGAAATGAACACGGCGGCAGAGGGACTGGATTCGCCCTCGTTCCATGGTGCGGTGGGCACGGGCCGGACAACAAGGCCCAGGTCCGTTCGCGAGCCACTGCGAGGGACGCGAAGTGCTCGGACTATGGATGTCTCGCCGCGTTGTTGCGCTTTGATGATGGTGGTAAGTGCATCCTGCAATTCGCGGTTTATATCTCTGCCTTCGATGTACAGATGATTATCCCTCAGACTCAGTACTCCGCCCTCGTCCAAGAGGGCGCTGGCCACTGAATTGCGGGTCAGCAGCCGGCCCTGTTCATCGAGTATGAGGGTGGCGACCGAGAGTTGATCGACAGCGCCTGCGTAAACGTCGCGTTCTGACGCGGTACGGTGAAGTCGTGCATAGAGCTCCAGCGCTTGTCGCAAATGTGGGACCAGCGAGGTCAGTAGATCGCGGTCGCGCTTATTGAAACGCGCCTCGCTGTCTCGTCGGGCGAGTCGAATCCGCGCCTGCATACCATCTGGCTCCGCGGTATCAACACCCAGAATGCGGAAAAGACCTATGGGCTGTAAATAGTGTTGGTAATAATCGGAGGCGACCAGTGCTCTATCCGGCATGATCTCTTCCAGCGTTACGACTGTGTCTTGTGGCAGATCAATGAAGGGGTCGAGTGAGAAAAACTGTTCTCGATAGGCTATAGCTTGCCAGTCCATTGGGTCGGCCAGTACCTCGTCGCCCACTGAGCTGTCTGAATCGGGCCTGACACAATTGAGAATAACCCCCTCATGTTCGTTGGAGGGTGGGCGAAGTATCAGAGATGCAACCTGGGCGTCCAGTGCTTCTCGTAAGGCGAGCAGGGCACGTTGCCAGGGGCGACTTTCGAGTGGCCCCGCGTAAATCGCCTGGAGTAATGAATCATACTGGGGATTGATCCGCCGCGGATCGATGCTCATTGGATCGAACTACGTTTCTACACTGGAGAGATCTTGGACCACCTCAGTGAGGACTTTCGGACGACCGATGCCCCAGCCCTGCAGGTAGTCAACGCCAATATCTTCTAACTTCTCGACGATATCCTCGTTCTCCACAGACTCGGCTATCGTCTCCTGGCCTAAAAAGTGTGCGAGATCGTTGATTGAGCGCGCCATGGCATAATCGTTGCGATTCTTGTGGATGCCTGTAATGAAACTGCCATCAATTTTCACATAGTCAACAGGAAGCTCGCGCAGGTAGTTATGGCTCGCCAGCCCAGTTCCAAAATCGTCGATGGAGAACTTACAGCCGATATTCCGAAAAGCGCGAACGAAGTCGGCTGCCTTTACGAGATTGGAGATCGTGCCCGTCTCGGTAATCTCAAAACACAGCTTGCTGGTACCGACACCAAACTCTGATATCTGTTCGAATAGGTATTCCATGAAGCTGTCTTCGGTAACGCTCGCACCGGACAGGTTGATTGAAAGATTGGGAATCACTTTCTGTTCGTCCATCAGCTTGCTAATCCAGCCGAAAGATTCTTTGACTACCCAGCGGTCAACAAGCGTCATGAAGCCATAGCGCTCGGCAGACTGTATGAAGTCCTGAGGTGAGGCCAGTGAGCCGTCCTTGTTGACGAGGCCAAGCAGCAACTCATAGTGAAGGCTTGTGCTGCCCGTGCCATCGACTGCGGTCTGAACTATGGGTTGTGCTCGCAGCACAAATCGATCGGTTGCCAGAGCTTCTTCAAGGTCGCGTCGTGTGCGGTTCTTCTCTGCCTTGTACTGCACCGCTTCACTTTGATCTTCCTCAAAGCGCATCACACAATTGCGGCCCTTTTCTTTGGCTAGCTGCATGGCGGCACGTGCAGATTCAACGATATGTTCGACCCCGGAACTGTGCTCAAGAATACCGGCCACGCCGATGGAAACAGTGAAGCTGACGTTTTCACCATCAATATCCATGCTGCTGGATTCGATGTCAGCGCGTATTTTTTCTGCTGCGCTCAAGGCGTCCTCTACCGATCTGTCCAGCAACAGCACCGCAAATTCATCGTCACGAATTCGGGAAGAAGATGACTTTTTGCCGTGCAACTGTGCAAGTAAACGGGCGAACTCCAGCAATACCTGATCACCGGAAATTCGATCATAAACATCGTTCACCAGGCTGAATTGATCGATATTGAGATACAGCACGGCGTGTTGTGAGTGCTTTAAACGAGCGTGTCTGAGTGCCCGCCCGATTTGGTCATAGAAGGTTTCCCGATTGATCAGTTTGGTGAGCGTGTCGTGGTTCCGCGTAAAACTTAGTGTTTTCTGCACGTGTTCCAAGGTGTGGTACATGCTTTTGTCGACCACAGAAAGCCCGTCAGCGGGAGCGGGGGGCTGCACGCCTTTACTCAGCTGTCGAGCAAGCTGGATGGCACTGAGATCTGCGTTCTTCTGACCGCGCTCGTTAACGAAAATGTAGCGATCCTTGGCGGGACTGATCCATGCGAGCTGCATTCGTTTCTTCTGGCCCGTCCGGTCTCTGTAGGTGAGCCAACTGCCCGATTCAAGCTGCTCAACACGCTGTACCCAGCGGCGCAGGCGCGGGAGATCGTCTATGCGTGCTCGAACCTCCTCCGGCTCAGGTTCAGGTGCGACGACCCGGCTGTTTACATCGGCTATTTTGACGTCCTTGCTGCCGGCAAGAATATCGCGTAACTGAGCCAGCACCGGTTCGTGATTTAGATTGGTTGGCAGCGCGGTGGTGATCTGTTGTTCGACCAGTTCAATCAGGGGTTCGGCCTCCAGCCCGAGTTGCAGACTCTTATCGTCCTCCTGCCCGGCCTGTTGGTGCAGCAACCAGTCGAACAGCACGTCGAACTGTTTGAGATGCTCGCTCCAGGCGCTACTGTTCGGACCTTCTTTTACGTGGGTCAGCACCAGTAAATCGCGCCAACCGCTGTCAATCAGGTCAAGCAGTACCTCGGGTGCTGTGGGGGCTTGCAGTTTGTCACCTATCGCACGGTCAACGGCGCGTCTTGCTCTGGCGAGTTTTTCCTGTCCCTCCTGCGTCCGCACAACGCGTTCTATGTTGCGATTCAAAGCGCGTTCTTGTTGGGCGCTCAACCCTTCAATTTTTTGCAGGGCCTCTTCGAACACGGTTTCATCGTCCTGGTAACCGGTAACAATGTCGTCGACGATGGTATTGATGCGTCCTTCGAGAGCGCGGTTGGGGAAATTTGCAGAGGTCGCGAGCTGCGAAAGTTTGTCTATTACCGCCCGTGCTGCGTGACCATGGTCGACAAAAAAGCGTGCGTCAGTGAGTGCCAGTTTAGCCAGGGGAATCTGCAGATTACCCAGCGAGGGTTTGAGTTCGGAGCTGACATCCAGCTGCGATTTAATGGTGCCGAACAGGTTGTCTACCATGTCGAGTTGGTTCAGGCTTTCTGCGGTCAAACCGCTGCTGTTGCGGAGTTCACCGAGTTGCTCGCGGTTTTCAGCGAGAAAAGCGCGCAGCGAATCTGCCTGTTGGACAGCGTCCCTCGCCGCTGTGTTGCGCTGCAACGTATCCAGAGCGCGTGCGATTGACTGGGCGTCTGCAAGAGTCGACTGGTCTAATTCCGTGCTGGCGACTGTGTTACCGTCCCAGGTGCCGCTGAGTTCTGCGCCACTCTCCAATGCTTCGCCGTCCAGCATGCCCTCTGCTTCACGCTTGAAGTTGAGAGCGTCCACCACTGAGCGATACAAGCCAACCGGGCTGAAACGTCCCAATGCCCCAGTAATCTGCTCGCCCAGCTGATGATGGAGTCCGTCGCCACTGGCGGTCTCCGCATTTGCGCTTGCTGTTCCGTCCGAGTGGGGGCGCGCGGGCTCTTCAGTGGCGGGCGGCGGCTTGGTTTCAGTCTTCGGCTTGGGTGATGCAGCCGTCTTGGGCTTTTGTGCAGCCGAGCGAGGCTCGATGCCCGCCCGCTCAAGGGCTGTATCCAGCGGCGCGTAAAATTGATCAAGTTGTGTGAGAAAGCGGGCAGCGAAAAATTCCAGAATGTCGGGTTGTACTGCTCTAGGGATATCGAGCTTTTCAAGGCCATTCTGGTAGGCCCTGCATAACTGGCGCACATGAACAGGCAGGCGAACCTCTTCCGGCCTGGCATCCACCAGTTCCGCAAACCGGCCTGTGAGTGCCTTGAGCTGTTCGGCGTGGGTGTGCTCTCCGGTGGCAACGATGCGGTCAATGGCGAGGAAGTCTTCGAACTCTTCTTCATCGATGACGTTGAGCTCTGTAGGGTTTTCGCTTTGGTACTCCCACAGTTCGTCTTCGCCTTGCTGAGGGACCAGGTCGTCAAAGTAAGCGCCGATCTGCTGCATGAACTGAGCCGCCATCTGGCTGCCGTGGTTGCGAATTTCGATGGCGGCTTCGTAGTTTAGCTCACCGTGTTTCTTGCCCTGCTGCATGCGAGAAGATAAATCGATGAGATGTTCCGTCAGATCGCGAAAGTATTGCGGCAGCGCGGTGTTCAACTGAGACAGACTCTTCTGGCGGATGTCTTCGACCAGCAGGCCGTATTCCGCTGACAGTGCAAGGCTGCGCCGGGCAGAAGACTGGCCGCGCTGGCTGGCAGGCTCCGCGGTCGCCGCGGGAGTCGATGTCTGTGGCTGCTTTGCCGCCGGCACACCGCGAGCGATGAGCTGCCTGTACTCCCTGGCGAGGTGTTGCTGAGATTCCGAAACCCCCAGCGTCAGAGTGTCGCCAAAGCTCCCGGTGATGGAGACGGTGACGGCCGATAACCGTTCACCTGTGCTGTTTCCCGGAGTGGGGCACAGTGAACCCATGGTGCCGGTAGGGAAGGGCAGTGTCTGCTGAGAACGAGGATCGTCAAGCACCTGTACAGACTCTAGCTGCAGGTTGCCGTCCATTAGGGCAGAAAGCTGCCCTTCCAACCTGACGGCGTTCTCAAGCGTCAAGGTCACCGGGAGTTTGCCGGCTTTTGTCGGTGCGTTGGACATTAGACCTCTGACAGTGCTTTGTCACCCAGCACCGATGTCATCCTGGCGCCGCCCAGCGATTCTTATAACATAGGGAAATTATACCTGTTAGCCGAACCGTCACAAGACGACCGCCTTGAGCAATTTGGGTATTGCTGCTCTCGACACACTGGGTGTCAAGCTGCCCACGGTGCGGCGAGGTTGCTACTGATCCACATTTGCGGCGGCCAGAAAGGCGGGTTTTTCCCCACCACCGTGCACCGCGAAGTGGGTCCCGCTGACGTAGTCTGCGAGCGGCGATGCCAAGAATAGACAGGCGTTGCCCACGTCGGCGGGCATGGCCATTCTCCCAAGGGGTATCGTGGCGCCGATTGCCGCGATGCCTTCTTCGTCCCCATAGTGCAGGTGCGCCTGTTCGGTCACTGTCAAGCCGACGACGAGAGCATTTACGCGCACCCGGGGCCCCCATTCCACCGCCAGTGAGGTGCCGAGATTGACCAGGCCGGCTTTGGCGGCTCCGTAGGCTGCGGTGCCCGGGGACGGTCTGATGGTGCTTACACTGGCGATGTTGATGATGCTGCCCCCTGAATCCTGTCGTTGCATGATGCGGTTGGCGACCTGTGCAAAATTGAGTGGAGCAATCAGGTTCAGCCTTATAATAGATTCTGAGAAGCGTGGTGATGCGGTCGCGGCTTCGGCATAGGGTGCGCCACCGGCGTTGTTGACCAGCGCATCGAGGCGTCCATAGCGGGCTACTGTAAACTCGATACACGCCTCTATGTGCTCGTAGTCACGCACGTCGCAGACTGTGAACACGGCTTCGCGGCCGTCAACGCTGGGTAGGGTCTCCGGGGCAGAGCGGCCGCAGATCACCACATCGGCACCGGCGGCCAGAAAGCGCTCGGTGATACCCTTGCCAACGCCTTTGCCGCCGCCTGTGATCAGGACACAGCGTCCGCTGAAATCCAGGGCATCTATCATGTTGCGACTCCTGTACTTAAAGGTTGGTCTGATCCACTGCCCGATGAGCTGGCATCGGCCTTGTGATGAGTCAGTGATTTACTTACTATGCTCGGGCTCCGACTATCCTAGCAGTCTGTCGCAGCGCTGTCCGCCATTCGCATTTTCATCAGGAATAGAGACGTATGACTTCAGAGAACTTGCCGGTGCTTGCCATTCTGGGTGGCACGGGGGATTTAGGAACGGGTCTTGCCCGACGCTGGGCTCAGGCGGGGTATCGCGTGATCGTTGGCTCTCGAACGCAGGAAAAAGCGGAGGCGGCAATACAGGATTTGCAAGAAGTCATGGCGGAACGGGGCGTCGGCACCGTTTCTGTGGAGGCGATGGAGAATATGCAGGCCGCAGAGGTCGCCGACATTGTCACCTTGACGGTACCGTTCAGCCATCAGGCCAGCACGCTCGAAGCAGTGAAGGCGGCACTGCAGGGTAAAATACTGATCGACGTTACTGTACCACTGGTGCCACCCAAAGTTGCCAGAGTGCAGTTGCCTGAGCAGGGCAGTGCGGGCCAGATTGCCCAGGAGTTGCTCGGCGAGGAAGTTGCGGTTGTGTCTGCCTTCCAGAACGTGGCCGCCGCCCATCTGCAAGAAGGGCACGGCGTTGAGTGTGATGTGTTAGTGACCGGCAACAAGAAGGCGGCACGAGAGGAAGTCATAAAGCTTATAGAAGCAGCCGGTATGCGCGGCTTCCATGCGGGAATGATTAATAATGCCGCCGCTGCAGAAGCGTTGACATCCGTTTTGATCACCATCAATAAACAGTATGGCTGCCACGCGGGTATCAAGATCAGCGGCCTGGGGGAATGACGACGGCCGGGCCTTGATGCCTGGTCCTATGGTCAAGCCGCTGCTGCAGGTTCATCAGTATTTGGCGATTAGCCGAACTGGACCGTCATGAACATGGCGCTGCACATAACCCCACTTCAAGGGTTCCCCCTGGTGTGTCCTGGCGATGATCTGGCCCTGCTGATCAACGTGTCACTGACGACGAACGGACTCGCGTTGGTGGCAGGTGACGTGCTTGTGCTGGCGCAAAAAATCGTGTCTAAGTCTGAGGA
Source organism: Pseudomonadota bacterium (assembly GCA_039190425.1). Lineage (GTDB taxonomy): Bacteria > Pseudomonadota > Gammaproteobacteria > Pseudomonadales > Halieaceae > Marimicrobium. Next base: position 12,597 of record JBCCYE010000032.1, read on the forward strand.
CCGTTATGTCAGATTGGGCGATATCACACCTTCAACTGACGCGGAAGCACTGGCTCTTGAGGCCGATAAAGACCCACGTTTGGTGGAGCTCATCCTGCGTGAGAGCCGTGAGGTGTTGCGCGTCAGGCGAGGCGTCATCATCGTCGAACATCGCAATGGTTATGTACACGCCAACGCCGGAATTGACCGGTCAAACATAGAAAATTCCGAGCAGGATCCCCAGGTGCTCCTGCTTCCCCAGGATGCGGATTTGTCGGCGCAGCGGCTTAGGGAGTCGCTCATGGCAAAATGGGGTGCTCCCATAGCGGTAGTGATCAATGACAGCTTCGGCCGTGCCTGGCGCAACGGTACTGTCGGAGTTGCAATCGGGTGTGCCGGGCTTACGCCGCTGAAAAACCAGGTAGGTGAGCATGATCTGTTTGGCAACACCTTGGAGGTCACTGAGCCGGCGGTGGCAGATGAGCTAGCCGCTGCGGCATCTCTGGTAATGGGGCAGGCGGCAGAGGGTTGTCCGGTCGTGTTGGTGCGTGGAATGACGTCGGTGAACAGCGCGGTTGGCAGCGCCTCGCTCATCCGTGATCCCGCACAGGATCTTTTTCGGTGAGTGCGACCACGCCGTTGTCCGTGCTGGCGCTGTCCGGTGGCGTGGGCGGCGCCAAGCTGACCCTGGGTTTGTCCGATGTGATGGACAGTGAACGGCTTAACGTGCTGGTCAATACGGCCGACGATTTTCGACACTTCGGCCTGCAGGTCTGTCCCGATATCGATACCGTCGTATATACACTCGCTGGGCTTTCCAACTCTGAGCAAGGTTGGGGTTTGGCGGATGAGACATTTCATGCCCTGAAGGGTCTTGAAAGACTAGGCGGTGACACCTGGTTTCAGCTGGGTGATTTCGACCTGGCGACTCACCTCTGGCGCTCTGAGCGCCTGGCAGGCGGGCATGATCTCCTGCAAGTGACGCACGACCTGGCGGTGCGGCTGGGTGTTCACAGCCGCATCCATCCCATGAGTGCGGACCCGGTAAGCACGCTGGTCTGTTGTGAGCAGGGCGAGCTGCCGTTTCAGCACTACTTTGTCCGAGAGCAATGCGCACCGTCCGTGACCGGTTTTCGCTTTGAGGGCATCGATCAGGCGCGCCCCAACGAGCAGGTACTGGCGTTGCTCCGGGAGCAGCCTTTGGCTGCCATCATTGTCTGTCCGTCAAATCCCTTCGTCAGTATCGATCCGATTCTCCAACTGCCGGGCCTCTGGACGACGCTTAAGGAAAGCCCTACGCCTGTTGTGCTTGTCTGTCCCATTGTAGCGGGGCAGGCGCTGAAAGGACCGGCGGCGAAAATGATGACGGAGCTCGGGGTTCCGGTAACTGCCTTGGGTGTGGCGGAGTACTATTGTGGCCGGTATCCCGGCTTGTTGAACCATTTCGTGATCGATACAAGTGACGCTAAACTGGCGGCTGACATTGAACAAATGGGACTGAGGGTGACGGTAACACCGACTGTAATGAAAACACGGCAAGACAAGGCACAACTGGCGTCTACCGTATTGGCAGTCGCCGCGGAGGGTTGAATTGTGGCGCAAGCGTTGGTTCCTCTGAAAGATCTGGTCAAGGCAAAAACGCGTCTGGCCGGTGTGTTGAGTCCTTCTGAACGGAGGGCTTTGGTGCAGGCTATGGCCGAAGATGTGTTGCGCACGCTCGTGGCCCATCCCGCACTGCAGTGCGTCACACTGCTGTCTGACGATCCAGGTGCACCGCTGTTGGCATCCCACGTGGGCGCTCAGCATCTGCCAGAAGCCGACATGCCACGTGGTAGCCTAAACGCTCTACTGAGCTCAGCGGCCGCGTCGCTGCTGACGCAGGGCCAGGGCCCACTCCTGATTTTGCACGCGGACTTGCCTCTCTTATCGGTCGCGGACATTGATGCCGTGCTGGCACACCTGCCCGCCGAAGATGGCCTTCTGATCGGGCCTGATCTCGCCGGTACAGGCACCAATCTGCTGGCTTTTCACGGTCCGAATCTTCCAGTATTTCGCTTTGGTTCTGACAGTTACCAGGCCCATATTGCCGCAGGTGGTGAACACGGATTCAGGGTAGAGACCCTGAAGCGCCAGGGCTTGGGTTTGGATGTCGACAGTGTCACCGACTTACACGACTTACTGGCGTTACTTGGGGATGTCGAGGGAGTCAACCAGACTCGCAGCCTGTTTCAAAACGAGGGCCTGGCGGCGAGACTGCCGCTGGCGCTGTCATCGCTCACGGTGGCGGAAAAGACGAACAATAGGGAATCTCAAATTTGATGGACAGAGTCAATCTTTGGCGCGATCGGCTGCAGGGCGGCGGCACGATGCTGTCGGAGGAGGCCGCGCTTGCCCTCGCGGGCGAGGTGGATACTTCGGCGTTGGTTGCATTGGCTGGTGAAGTGCGCGACCAGGGTCATCGCAACGTTGTCACTTATTCACGTAAGGTATTCATCCCGCTGACGCAGTTGTGTCGCGATGTCTGCCATTATTGCACCTTCGCGAAAACGCCCCGGCGCATCGAACGGCCCTTTATGTCGATCGATGAGGTGTTGAGTCTCTGTGAACAAGGGGCGCGTATGGGTTGTCAGGAAGCCTTGTTTACGCTCGGGGAAAGACCGGAGCTACGCTATCGAGCCGCGCGAGAGGCACTGCAGGCGCTCGGATTCGAAACCACCCTGCAGTACGTCGCTGCCGTGGCGAGCAGGGTCCTGGAGGAGACCGGCCTGCTGCCGCATATCAATGCGGGCTGCATGAATGCCGAAGAAATAGCTGCTCTGCGGACCGTCAGCGCCTCCATGGGCATTATGCTCGAGTCCTCCTCGCCGAGACTGTGCGAGAAAGGCATGCCCCACTACGGCTCACCCGACAAGGAGCCTGCACGGCGCTTGCGGACGCTCGAGCTGGCCGGACAGGCTAAGGTACCTTTTACATCAGGTATTCTCATTGGTATCGGCGAGACGCGCCTGGAGCGAATCGAGTCACTGCTGGCCCTGCGTCGTGTGCATGCTCGCCACGGCCACCTGCAGGAAGTCATCGTTCAGAACTTCCGTGCCAAGCCCGGAACAAACATGGCGAATGCGCCCGAACCCGATCTGGAAGATCTGCTGTGGACCATCGCGGCCGCCCGGCTGATTTTCGGGTCCGACATGAACCTGCAGGCGCCACCCAACTTAAGCCCCGGCGTGCTGCCTCGCTTGATCGACGCTGGTATCAACGATTGGGGAGGGGTGTCTCCGCTGACCCCGGATCACGTCAACCCGGAGGCCCCCTGGCCACATCTCGAGCGTTTGGCCCGAGAGACGTCCAGTGCCGGCAAGTTCTTGGACCAAAGACTCACGGTATACCCGTCTTATGTCCGCGACGCTGAGCGCTGGCTCGATGCAGGGGTCATGCCGCACGTACGCAGACTCAGTGATGGGGACGGCTTTGGCCGCCGGGACGACTGGGTGCCAGGAGCAGATCGGCCCATACCAAAACTCGAGACCGATCTCCTGCGCGGACAAGGTCATCCGGGTGTTGCCAGCTCGGCAGTGCACTCTATTTTGGGCCGGTATGCAGAAGGTGAGGAGCTGTCCGAGCGTGACATTACCACGCTCTTCGAAAGCCGCGGTGCCGACTATGTAGCGGTTGTACAGGCCGCCAACGCCGCGCGTCGAAACGCTCATGCCGATCGAGTCAGCTACGTTGTCAATCGTAACATCAACTATACAAACGTGTGTTACTTCAAGTGCCGATTCTGTGCGTTTTCGAAAGGTCGGCACAGCGAAGACCTGCGCGGCAAGCCTTACGATATCACAGGGGAAGAGATCGCCCGCCGCAGTCTGGAAGCCTGGCAACGTGGCGCGACCGAAGTGTGCATGCAGGGAGGCATTCATCCGGATTACACAGGGCAGACGTATCTCGACATATTGCAGACGGTGCGCGCTGCTACGCCGCAAATGCACGTGCACGCGTTTTCGCCCCTGGAAGTCATGCAGGGCGCAGATACACTGCAGCTGGGTGTGGTCGATTTTCTGCGACAGCTCTACCGGGCGGGTCTGCGCACGCTGCCCGGAACAGCCGCGGAGATCCTCGACGACGAGGTGCGCGCCGATTTGTGTCCAGATAAGCTCAACACCGAGGAATGGCTGCAGGTCATGTCGGCTGCGCACAAGGTCGGTCTGCGCTCAACGGCGACCATCATGTACGGTCATATCGAAGCGCCAAGGCACTGGGCGAGACACTTGTTGAGAATTCGGCGACTGCAACAGCAAACGGGTGGGTTTACTGAGTTTGTGCCCCTGCCCTTTGTGCCCATGGAGGCGCCGGTTTTTTTGCGCGGCAATGCGCGGCGCGGTCCCAGTTTTCGAGAGGCCGTGCTGATGCATGCTGTGGCACGTATCGCTTTGACAGGCGCGATAGACTCCATCCAGACATCCTGGGTCAAAATGGGCCGACTGGGTACCGCGATCTGTCTCGATGCGGGCGCCAATGATCTGGGCGGTACGCTCATGAACGAGAGTATTACCCGTGCAGCAGGTTCTGAACACGGACAGGAGTGGCCGCCGGCAGCGATGGAGACTCACCTTAAGGAAATTGGTCGGATTCCCTGGCAGCGCGACACGCTGTACCGGCAAGTTTCTGAGGAGCGTCGCCGGGCCGCTTTTACAGCGCCACCCCTACGGGCCGTTGTCAACGGTCCGTCCGGCAAGAGGCAAACCAGCAAGCACTGGCCGACAGCGGAACAACCGGACTTGCCACAGGTGATTCAGGTCATTTCTGACTCGGGCCGGCGTGAGTCCGACTGGTATCAGCAGATGATGCTAATGGCCTCGTGTAACTGATGGGGCTGGCAGTGGCCGATGAAAGAAGCGTGCAGCTGGAACCCTCGTGGCTGTGCCATTTGCAAACGGAATTTCGGCAGCCGTATATGGTGGAACTGCGGCAGTTTTTACTCGATGAGAAACGAGCCGGCAAGCAGATCTTTCCAAAGGGTGACGAATTTTTTGCCGCGTTCGACAAGACGCCCTTGGCGGACGTCAAGGTCGTTATACTTGGGCAGGATCCTTACCACGGGCCTAACCAAGCCCATGGCCTCTGCTTTTCGGTCCGCCCAGGGGTGAAGATTCCTCCGTCGCTGCAGAACATTTATCGGGAGATTCACAATGACTTGGGGCTCCCTATGCCGCAGCATGGCTACCTGAATGCCTGGGCCGAGCAGGGTGTCCTGCTGCTCAACAGTGTGCTGTCGGTGGAGTCTGCTCGTGCGGCTTCCCATCAGGGTCGCGGTTGGGAGCAGTTTACCGATCGCGTCATTGACATCATCAATGTTCAGCGTGAGGGCGTTGTGTTTATGCTCTGGGGCAGCTACGCACAACGCAAAGGGCAGCGGATTAACACCGACCGCAACCGGGTCTTGAAGGCACCGCATCCGTCTCCGCTCAGTGCTCATCGAGGTTTTTTGGGTTGCGGCCATTTTCGAGCCGCCAATGACTATCTGACGGCGAACGGACAGACCCCGATAGACTGGTGCCTGCCCGCAGATCCTTGATGCAGCGTCAGGCCTGGTCGCCCTCCGGGAAAGGATAGGGTGGATTCTGCAGCTTCAGCAAAGGTTCACCGGCCGGTTCCAGGCTCATGCCGGAAGTCATTCCCTGCTCTGTAGCGGATACCAATGCCATGCCGTCAGCGTGGTTTACCAGATGACCCGCGCTCTGCGCTTGGCAGTACAGGGGCAGACCTGGCGACACGTCTGTGTTCGGTGTCAGGCTGCTCAAGTAGCTGCGCCTTTTGCTCCTGCCGCGATAATGAAGCCGCGCAACAACTTCCTGGCCCGTGTAACAGCCCTTGGTGAAACTAATGTGCCCGGTAAGATCAAAATTGAGCACCTGTGGTACAAACTCTTCGATGGTCTCCTGTTCGATTCGAGCGATCCCGCTGGCGATGTCCAGTGCTTGCCAGGCCGCTTCCGGTCGAGTTTCGCTATGCTCACGCAACGTGCTGATTAGGGTCTCCGCGACGCGCTGGTGTAGCAGGCACTCGAAACGACTGCCCTGATCATCACGTTGGATCAATACGTAACCGTCGCCGCGATGGCAATCGAACTGTTGTGAGGTATCCGCGGCGAATACCTTGCGGACGATCTGTGCCGTTTCATCTCCCCAGAGCCCCCAGCACTGCCAGTCTGAATCGTCCTCAATGAGTTCCGCCTTGGAGAACACGATGTATTTCGACAGCACCTTTGCGGCGTGATCGCGGATGCTCGCCCGCATGCGCAGGCCGTAGTCATCGTCGTTCAGCGTGCACAGCAGAAAATCACAAACAACGCGGCCCTGAGGCGTACAGTAGACCCCAGGCAATGCGCGTACTTCGCTGAGCTCGCGTGTGTCGGCGGTGGTCTGGCCCTGGAGGAAAGTAAGAGCGTCAGGGCCCTTGATACGCAGCAGTGCGTCGCTGGCGAGTTGCGCGATATGAGATGTCAAAACGTTCCCCTCGGAAAAACAGGACTAGTATGATAGGCGGTGAAACGCTCACTGTCAGCTTGAAGCCGCTGGCAACAGATCAAAGAGGTGAATACGTTTATAATGGCCGCTTAGGACGTGGCCATGGCGATTGGAATCCAGCATGATACCCCCCGAAGAACTGAATCGTATGCGCTGGGCCGCTCGGCGCGGCATGCTTGAATTGGATCTGGTGCTCGAGCCTTTCTTACGCGATGGGTATCAGGACCTGACGCCCGAAGAGCGTGGTCAGTTTGCTCTATTAATGACATGTGAGGATCAGGAACTGTACGCCTGGTTGTTGCAGCGCGAGCATCCGACTGATCCGGGCTTGGGAGCCATTGTCCAAAAGATTCGCGCAATCTCCGCCAGTCGTCGTCAGAGTTGAATCGACGCGCCAGGGTTATTTGGCGCTGGCCGTTGTGTCGATGGCGTTGCTGCAAAGTGTCTGGCTGGCGGCTACCAATGGCGCGAGTGCGCTGGCAATCGGTCTTTTCATTTCGGGGAGCTTGGCGCTGCTCAACGCGCAGCGTTGCATCCGCGGTGGCATGACGCTCCGCTGGCGCTCGGGTTCCTGGTGCTTGCAGTCAGTAGATCAATCGATGCCGGTGCGCCTTGAGGCAGGCAGTGTGGCGGGGCCGTGGGTCGTCCTGCTCGTGCTGCGTAACGTACATACCGGCGACCGGCTGCGACTGATCGTGTTCCCAGACAGTACAACGATGCAGGCGATGCGCCAGCTGAGGGTGCGTCTGCGGATCGAGCGGAGCGGTATTAGAGCCTCAACCGCCGCTGACGATCTTGACAGAATTGCCGCTTGAGTGGTGGTTGTCAGGAACAAGGATTGTGTCTTTCGCCTCGCCCAGCGCTCCAGGGTAATCCAGTGTGAAGTGCAAACCACGGCTTTCCTTGCGTGACAACGCGCAGCGGATCATCAGCTCAGCCACCATCGCTAAATTACGCAATTCAAGCAGATCGTTACTGACTTTGTAGTTGCCGTAGTACTCGGCGATTTCCGCCTGTAAGAGCTGGACCCGGTGCTGTGCTCGTTGCAGGCGCTTGTTGGTTCGGACAATGCCTACGTAGTCCCACATAAATCGGCGTAGCTCGTCCCAGTTGTGCGAGATCACCACGTCTTCGTCCGAGTCTGTAACCTGGCTTTCATCCCAGGGAGCCGCTTCTCCGGAGCTGGGAATGCTCGGTAACTGGGCAGCAATATGCCGAGCCGCCGACTCGGCGTAGACAACGCACTCCAGCAGTGAGTTGCTGGCCATGCGATTGGCGCCATGCAGACCTGTGCAGGACGCTTCACCGACTGCATACAGGCCGGGTAAATCGGTACAGCTGTGCTGATCGACCACAATGCCGCCACAGGTATAGTGCGCAGCGGGAACGACGGGTATCGGCTGTTGAGTGATATCGATGCCAAACTCTGCACAGCGCGCCATGATCGTTGGGAAGTGGCTTTGCAGAAAGGATGCACTTTTGTGGGATATGTCCAAGAAGACACAATCCAACCCAAGGCGCTTCATCTCATGGTCAATTGCCCTGGCAACGACGTCGCGCGGGGCCAGTTCGCCACGATTGTCGAAACGGTGCATAAACGGCTCACCATCGGCGAGAAACAGCTTGCCTCCTTCACCCCGGATGGCTTCTGTGATGAGAAATGACTTTGCGTTCGGATGGTAGAGGCAGGTGGGATGAAACTGATTGAACTCGAGATTGGCTACCCGGCAACCTGCCCGCCAGGCAATCGCGATTCCGTCCCCGCTGGCACCGTCTGGGTTGCTTGTGTAGAGATACGCTTTGCTGGCCCCACCGGTCGCCAGTACAACGGAGCGGGCGCTGTGCAACTCTACGTGGCCTGTGTCCTGATTGAGGATATAGGCACCTTGGCAGCGGCCCTCCGCCACAACCAGATCGACCGCAGTACGTTGTGTAAGGATAGCGATATTGTCCTGCTCCAGCGCTCGCTCGGTCAGAACTTCTGAGATCGCTCGGCCGGTGCGATCTCCCGAGTGAATGATCCTGCGATGGCTGTGTCCTCCTTCCATCGCCAGATGGAATTCCTTGGGTCCTTGCAGGTCTTCTCGTAGATCAAAAGCCACTCCCTGGTCGACCAGCCATTCGACGCATCGTCGACTATTGCGAACAGTGAACTCAACGGCCTGTCGTCGGCATAGACCGGCACCGGCTTCGAGGGTATCGGCAACGTGTGAGTCGACCGTATCGCGATTGTGCAGCACCGCTGCCATGCCCCCCTGCGCCCAGTAGGTAGAACCCTGATTCAGTTCGGCCTTGGTGAGAAGCCCAACCTCTACCTGTTCCGGCAGATGCAGGGCGAGACTGAGTCCGGCAGCGCCGCTACCGATGATGAGAACGTCGTGTTGATGCTGGCTGGTCATGGTTCAATGGTTGTCGTGAATGTTCTGCAAATATATTATAGTACTCAATAACTTAGCTTCAATTACGGACGTTGCCCAGGAGAGTGCAAACCCCGGTGATACAGCATAAGGTAAGCGCGAGTAGACAATTTCGCAAACTCATCACGTTTTACACGCAGTAATGCGAACTAATCTTCGCAAGGGCTGTCTATTGCCGCAGAATTCCTCGTCATTGTCGGTATTGGTGTCAGGAGCTAAGGAGAGAATCCAGACATGACGGCCGCAGAGACGGATCAGGAACTGGTTGCCAAAGTCCAGAAGGGTGATTCGCGAGCATTTGATGTGCTGGTCCTGAAGTACCAGCATAAGATATTTGGCTTGATCGGCCGATATGTGCGGGACGCCGATGAGGTGCAAGATGTTGCACAGGAAGCCTTCATCAAGGCCTATAAGGCATTACCGAGGTTTCGAGGTGAAAGTGCGTTTTACACCTGGCTATACCGGATCGCGATCAACACTGCCAAAAACCATTTGGTTTCGAAGTCGCGGAGACCGCCAGGCTCGGACGTCGAGGTGGAGGATGCGGAATACTATGAGGGCGGTGGCGCGTTGCGTGATATTGAAACGCCAGAAAGCGCCTTGTTTGGAGATGAACTAAAAAGGGTTGTGGAACGCTCCATCAGTGAGCTGCCCGATGACCTGCGCACGGCGGTAACTTTAAGAGAATTCGATGGTCTCAGTTACGAGGACATCGCCGACGTGATGGACTGTCCGGTCGGAACGGTGCGATCGCGCATCTTTCGGGCCAGAGAGGCCATAGACAGCAACGTGAAGAAACAGCTTGACGGTGATCTGTAAGCTGCTGTGAACGGAGTCAGACAGTACAGTGAACAGCCGTCAGTATGGAGCAGACTGAAAAAGCCTAGGGTAAAGCCAGATGACAGAGAACATTCGTGAAACCATGTCCGCCTATATGGATGGCGAGGCGAACGAGTTAGAGTTGCAGCGTTTTTTAAAGAATATTGACGAAGATCCGGAGCTGCGCGCCGCCTACGTCCGTTACGAATTGGCGAGAGGAGCGCTGTCAGGCACGCAGCTGACGCATGCAAACGTCGATATTTCCGGCGGAGTCAAGGCGGCCATTGCACGTGAGAGAGTGGCTGGCACACCGGCTAGATCCGGCGAAAAGTTACTCAAGCCGTTGGCCAGTTTCGCAGTGGCGGCTTCGGTTGCGGCCATTGTAGTGCTGGGCGGTCAGGAGCTAGCCCAGGTGGACCAGGGAGCAGCCGCTTCGCCACTTGCGGTCAACAGCGGTAGCCCGGCTCCCGTCATTCCACACACTGGCAGTATTGTTGATGCCAGCTTCCCGTTGCCGTCCCTGGAGCCAGTAGACAGTGGAGCCTATGAGGATCTGGCAAGGCAGCGGCTTGGCAAGTACCTGCAGGTGCATGCCGAGCAGGCGTCTCTGAATTCACCTCAAGGTCTCATTCCTTATGCGCGCGTGCCAGACATTCGACGCTGAGTGTTATCGGTGATTGATAACGGCATCAGTGCGTGCTTTGCGGCCTGGAAAGCAGGTCTGCTAGTGCTGGTGATGGTCGGTGGCACCGCCTTGGCGGACTGTCCAGACGTCGACCCCCAGGCGGTCGCCTGGCTCGACAAGATGACCGAAAGTGGCCAGCAGCTCAGCTACCGCGGCGTTGTCACACTGCAGCGCAGCGGCGAGCTTCAGGCCGTCGAGATGACGCGTCAGGTCGGACCTGAAGGTGTGTCCGATCGGCTGGTGCAGCTGACGGGGCAGGGCGCTGTGGTGGAGCGGGCCAATCAGCCGCTGGATTGCGTGCAGACTGGCTGCCAGTTGCGCAGGCTGCAGCGCGACCTGGCGGCGGGTCAATGCGGCATTAGTGAATACTATCGACTATCAATGATGGGCACCGAGCGTGTGGCGGGGCGCAAGGCTGTGCGCGTTCGTCTAGAACCCAGAGATATGTTCCGGTTTGGGTACGTCATGGTCGTTGATGAAGCGACGGGTCTGTTGCTCAAGACAGAGACGACGTCCGGTGCCAGAGTCCTGGAAAAGTTCCAATTTGCCAGTATCGAGATCGGGGAAGAGTTTTTGTCTGGTGCCGCTGAAGAGCGCCCGGCGCCGGTCGTAGTCCGGGCCGGGGAAGACATCGACGGCAGGGTTCGCGGTGCGCCCACCGACTCGGAATGGCAGCCAGAGTGGGTGCCACCTGGATTCGTGGCGACCGAGAACGGGCTTGGGGTATCGGGCCGCAAAACTTATACTGATGGTCTGTCGGTGTTCTCCGTGTTTTTGGAGGAAGGCAGAGAACTCCGTGCCGGGCAGGGTCTGGTGCGCTACGGGTGCACGACATCCTACAGCCTTGGTGCGGAACTTGGTGGGCAACCGGTTCTGGTTACTGTGATTGGAGAAGTGCCCCCCAATACGGCCCGTATGGTGGCCGCCTCAGTGAATTGGGTGAAGTAACTATGTTGACCGAAACAGGTCGCATTGTGGCCTTGGATGACGATGCCGTCTGGGTAGAGACGGTTCGCAAGACAACTTGCGGGAGCTGTGCAGCGCAGAAGGGCTGTGGACACGGTCTGATCAATAAATTGGGCGAGGGGCGGCGCGGCTACGTCAAGGTTTTGACAGGTGACGTGGCCATTGCGAATTGCCGGATAGACGACGAAGCCGAGATCAGCATCCCTGAGGATGTCATTGTGCGGGGTTCACTTGTCGCCTATTTGCTGCCGCTGTTGTCCATGCTGGCGGCCGCAATCGCCGGCGCGCAATGGTTTCCGGAATCCGCCGACGGCGCAGCGGCCATCGGCGCCGTGCTGGGTCTGGGTGTGGGTTTCGTGTTGGTCCGGCTGCACGCAATGAAGCATCGACACGATCCCCGCTATCAGCCCGTGCTGATGCGGGTACGTACACCCCTGTCACCCTCTGCCGCACCCCTGATTTGAATCTATCCCGCAACCTTTGCCCAGGTTGTGTGCCATTAGTTGGAGTCGTTGTATGAATGTCCGATTGCGTCTGATCCATTTCATTGGCTTGGTCACACTGCTGAGCATTGGTAGGTTGGCTCAGGCGTCTGAGCTTCCCGATTTTCAGGAAATTGTCCGTGAGGCTTCGCCTGCAGTGGTGAAGATCGTGGTAGAGCAGTCGTCGGCGAACGCTCAGAATCAGGCTGTGCCCGAGGAAATTCCTGAGTACTTGCGACGTTTCTTTGAGTACAGGGGTCAGCCTCCCTCGCAGAATCCGCGCATGGGCATGGGTTCGGGTTTTATCATCTCCGAGGACGGCTACATCGTCACCAATAACCACGTGGTCGAGGGCGCTGACAGTGTTCTGGTCCGTATGAGTGACCGGCGCGAGTACGAGGCCGATATTATTGGCACCGATCCACGTTCCGATCTGGCTTTGCTGCGCATCGAAGCAGACAATCTTACCGTTCTGGAGTTAGACAGTACGGATCAGCTTTCCGTGGGTGAATGGGTGCTCGCGATAGGCTCGCCCTTCGGTCTGGACTATTCTGTTACCGCCGGTATCGTCAGCGCGAAAGGTCGCAGCCTTCCTACAGAGCGCAACGAAAACTACGTGCCCTTTATCCAGACCGATGTGGCGATTAACCCCGGCAACTCCGGCGGACCGCTGTTTAATCTGGATGGACAAGTCGTTGGTGTGAATTCTCAAATCTTCACTCGTAGCGGTGGTTCCATTGGTTTGTCGTTCGCTATCCCTGTGAGTGTGGTGCGCAACGTCGTGAATCAACTGCAAAGTGATGGTCGTGTCACGCGTGGCTGGTTAGGGGTGACCATTCAGGACGTGGATAAGAACCTCGCGGAGTCGTTTGGGCTTGATCGCCCACAGGGCGCGCTGATTGCACAGCTGGCGGACGGTGGCCCGGCCGACCAGTCAGGCCTTCAGGCAGGCGACATCATCATCACATTTGACGGCAAAGAGATTCCTACCTCAGCCGATTTGCCGCACGTCGTTGGTCTGATAGCCCCTGATACAACCGTGGATGTTATCGTCGTCCGGGACAAGAAAGAGAAAACAATGCGCGTCAAAGTGGGTGGTTTGGGAGCCGATGACAGTTACTCTCTGGCCGCCAACAGTGCAGACGAAGGCCGGGGAGGGCGGCTGGGATTGGTGGTTGAAGATGCCACACCGGACAGCCTTGAGCGTTATGGAATCAACGGTGGTGTCATCGTACGGGAGGTTGTGCCCGGCTCTGTAGCAGCCCAATCCGGTGTTCTGGCAGGTGACGTTATTACCATGGTCGACACGACTCCGGTGAAAACGAGTGACACCTACGAAACCGTTGTGTCCAAGCTAAAGCCGGGTAGCTCTGTACCACTTCGATTGATTCGGCGTGGCTCGCCCATGTTCATTGGATTGAAGTTGACGGATTAGCGTTGTGCGCTTCTGCAGCGGCAGAAGCGAGCGCCGTGACGAATCTATGGGCCATGGGGTACAATCGCGCGTTTTTTGGGTGAGACGGGCTGCGGTAGGCGGTCCGGCAACCGGGCCTGACGAGTGACCGACCTCAATCACATCCGTAACTTTTCCATTATTGCGCATATCGATCACGGCAAGTCCACGCTGGCCGATCGTTTTATTCAGTACTGCGGCGGCCTCTCGGATCGAGAAATGGCCGAACAAGTCCTTGATTCCATGGATATTGAGCGCGAGCGCGGGATCACGATCAAGGCGCAAAGCGTAACCCTGTCCCACACTGCGCCGGACGGAGAAACTTACCAGCTCAATTTTATTGACACGCCCGGGCACGTCGACTTTTCCTACGAAGTATCCCGGTCGTTGGCCGCCTGTGAGGGTGCGCTGTTGGTCGTGGATGCGGCCCAGGGCGTCGAGGCTCAGTCCGTGGCCAATTGTTACACGGCGATCGAACAGGGGCTGGAGGTCCTGCCTGTGCTCAATAAAATGGATTTGCCCCAGGCAGACCCTGACCGGGTAGCTCAGGAAATCGAAGAGATCATTGGCATTGACGCCACCGAGGCCTGCCGGGTGAGCGCCAAGTCCGGTGAGGGCATTCAGTCCGTGCTGGCTAACCTCATACTGCAGATCCCACCGCCAGAGGGTGATCGGTCTGCTCCTCTACAGGCGCTGATCATCGATTCCTGGTTTGATAATTATTTAGGCGTCGTTTCGCTGGTGAGGGTAAAACAGGGCGTACTGCGTCGACGGGACAAAATCGTCGCCAAGTCGATTGGTCGCTCCCATCAGGTAGACAGCCTGGGTATATTTACTCCGAAGCGCGTTGAACAGGACCTTCTGCAGGCGGGCGAAGTTGGCTTCGTGGTGGCGGGTATCAAAGACATTCATGGTGCGCCCGTTGGCGATACGCTTATCCACGCGCAGGATCTTGAAGTTGCTGCCCTCCCAGGTTTCCAGCGAGTTAAGCCACAGGTCTATGCAGGTATCTTTACAATATCCTCGGACGACTATGAGGATTTTCGTGAAGCGCTTGCCAAGTTAACGCTGAACGATGCTTCGCTTTTTTATGAGCCTGAAAGCTCTGACGCTCTTGGCTTCGGTTTCCGCTGTGGATTCCTCGGCATGTTGCATATGGAAATCATTCAGGAGCGGCTTGAACGAGAGTACGATCTGGATCTTATCACTACTGCTCCAACGGTCATTTACGAAGTTGTGAAAGCGGGAGGTGAGGTTGTTCACGTGGACAACCCATCGTCACTACCTGATCCGGGTGACATCGAGGAGATGCGTGAGCCCATTGCACGCTGCAATATCCTGGTTCCGCAGGACTATCTCGGCAACGTGATTACTCTGTGTGTAGAAAAAAGAGGAGTTCAGTGCGACATGCAGTTTCTCGGCTCACAAGTCTCTCTGGTCTACGACATTCCGATGGCTGAGGTCGTACTCGACTTCTTTGACCGGCTGAAGTCGGTAAGTCGTGGCTATGCGAGCCTTGATTACAGCTTTGTACGCTTCGAGGCCGCCTCTCTGGCGAAGCTCGATGTACTCATCAACGGTGAGCGAGTAGACGCTTTGGCGGTGATTGTGCATCGCGATCAGGTTCAGGGTCGGGGCAGAGCGCTGACTGAAAAAATGAAAGAGCTAATACCCCGACAAATGTTTGATGTGGCAATTCAGGCGGCGGTCGGGGGTAAGATCGTTGCGCGTCAAACGGTAAAGGCTTTGCGCAAGAACGTGACCGCAAAGTGCTATGGGGGCGACGCGACTCGAAAGCGCAAGCTACTTGAAAAACAAAAGGCCGGTAAAAAGCGAATGAAGCAGGTGGGTAAGGTGGAGATTCCCCAATCGGCGTTTCTCGCTGTGCTCAAGGTGGACAACTGACCATGGCAGATCTGACCATTAATTTTCCTCTGATTCTAGTGATTCTTGTCTTCGGGAGCGGCTTGATATGGCTACTTGATGCGTTGCTCCTTGCCCCAGAGCGACGTCGGCGGGTGGAGAATCTGCAGGGTAAATACCCTCGCTGGGAGAGAGAAGGCACCGCAGATGCCAACAACTATCAAACGCAGCTTGTGGAAACCGTGCGTGAGCCCGTCATCGTTGAGTACGCCCGCTCGTTCTTTCCGGTGCTCCTGGTGGTTTTTGTGCTGCGCTCCTTCTTGGTCGAGCCTTTTCAGATTCCCTCTTCGTCCATGGTGCCGACGCTGGAGGTAGGCGATTACATCCTCGTCAACAAATACACCTACGGCATTCGTCTGCCCGTACTGCGAACCAAGGTGTTATCGCTGAACGAGCCGAAACGTGGGGACGTCATGGTCTTTTTTCCGCCGCATATGAACGACACCTACTTCATCAAGCGTGTTGTGGGTTTGCCTGGCGATACAGTCACCTATCGAAACAAGCGGTTGTTCGTCAACGGTGAGCAGGTGCCAGTAGAGCCTCTGCCAGAAATGTCTGGTCCTGGGTATCGTGTCGGTTTGGAGGAGCTTGCAGGGGAAGAACACCTTGTCCGAATCGATCTTGACCGTCCGGGACGTGATTTCAGCGAGGTCGTTCTCCCCGGACACTATTTCCTGATGGGCGATAATCGAGACAATAGCAGCGACAGCAGGATTTGGGGTCAAGTGCCTGAACGAGATATAGTAGGCAAGGCCTTCGCGGTATGGATGCATTGGGAAAAGCTGTTTAGCCTACCGAGTTTCGAGCGCGTTGGCCGCATACAATAAATCAGGGGCGCAGGAGAGAAACACGATGAAGGTACACCGGTGGCAGGGCGGTATGTCCATACCGGGCATACTGGCAATATTGATCATGGTAGGGTTTTTTGCCATGTGCGCAATTCGCATGGCGCCTCCCTATTTCGAATATCTCAGCGTACGGGATATTGTCAGTCGTACAGCGGTAGATCCAGAGATGGAGAATGACAGCATCGGGCAGATTAGACGTCACTTCGAAAACGTCTTTAACACCAATCAGATTACGGGTCTCAATGCTCGAGCAATCGAAATCTATCGCAAAAAGGGAAACACCTATATCGATGCTGGGTACGAGGTGCGTGTGCCATTGGTGTGGCGGATAGATGGAGTCATGAAGTTTGACGACCTCTTGTACAGGATGGGTGAGGCCGAGCCGGTTAGTGAAGAGGCGGCCCCTCAGTAACCCCTCCAAATGAGCGATACAGGACGCCTGCAGCAGGCGTTGGGTTACCAGTTCAGCGATCAGGAGTTGCTGGAGCTGGCGCTCACCCATCGTAGTGCGGGCACGCGCAACAACGAGCGTCTCGAGTTTTTGGGAGATGCGGTGCTGAACTACGTCATTGCCGAGGCACTTTATCAACAGTTTCCGCATGCCCGGGAGGGCGAACTTAGCCGACTGCGAGCCTCGCTGGTACGCGGTGAGACTCTGGCGACGGTGGCGAGCGAGTTAGGCCTTGGTGACTGCCTGATGCTGGGCAGTGGCGAGCGGAAAAGTGGTGGACAACGGCGGACATCGATACTGGCCGATGCGCTGGAAGCTGTGCTTGGGGCCATCTTGTTGGACAGCGATGCAACGGCCAGCCGCGATTGCGTGCTCCTTTGGTTTGCCGCGCGACTGGCCAGTGTCACCGAAGACAGTGCTGGCAAAGATCCCAAAACTCGTTTGCAGGAGTATTTGCAGGGACTGGGTCGACCACTGCCAGAGTACCAACTGGTGTCAGTAGAGGGTCAGGACCACGCCCAGGAGTTTCATGTGATCTGTCGTCTGGAGGAGCCAAACATTGGCTTGGAGGGGGTCGGCAGCAGTCGTCGCAAAGCCGAACAGCAGGCTGCGGACGCGGTGTTGACGGCATTGGCGGGTGATGAATCCTAAATCTACGCTTCGGTGTGGCTTTGTGGCCATTGTGGGGCGTCCGAACGTTGGCAAATCGACACTTCTCAATCATTTGCTGGGACAAAAGCTCAGTATCACCTCGCGCAAGCCTCAGACCACCCGGCATCAGATACTGGGGATCAAAACCGAGGCAGATCATCAGATTATCTACGTCGATACCCCAGGTCTCCATCGCGGTGCCGACAAGGCAATCAACCGATACATGAACCGCGCGGCAAGTTCGGCCATCCGCGATGTGGACCTGGTGTTGTTTGTCGTTGACCGAGGTGCCTGGACTGACGAAGATGCCTGGGTTCTCGACCGAATAATGGCAGCGGGTCTGCCCGTGATCCTGGTTGTCAATAAGGTCGATCTGGTGAAGGACAAGGATCTGCTACTACCCTATATGCAAGAACTTGCATCAAAAGCCAATTTCACTGCGATTGTGCCCGTGTCTGCTTTGCGCGAGCACAACGTGGCTGCGCTTGAGCAAGAGATTCTGGCGCGGTTGCCGGCGTCGGAGCACTTTTTTCCAGAGGATCAGCTAACAGATCGAAGCCAACGATTTCTGGCGGCGGAACTGGTTCGTGAAAAGATCATGCGGCAACTGGGTGACGAATTGCCGTATGCCGTTACCGTGGAGATTGAAGACTTTGTAAATGAAGAGGGTGTATTACACATTGCCGCACTGATTTTTGTCGAGCGCAAAGGCCAGAAAAGGATTCTCATCGGAGAGAAAGGGTCCAGGATTCGCGCTATTGGGGTCGATGCGAGACGTGATATGGAGGATCTGTTTGGCGCGCAGGTCATGCTGCGTCTGTGGGTGAAAGTGAAGACGGGCTGGTCTGATGATGAGCGGGCATTACGCAGTCTGGGCTATGAGGAACGGCAGTGAGTAGAGTTTTGCTGCAGCCCACCTTTATCCTGCATCATCGGGCGTACCGCGACAGCAGTCTCCTGCTGGATACCTTTAGTGCGCAGCACGGGCGTATCGATTTGGTTGCTCGCGGTGTGCGCAAGCAAGGCCGGCACGGATCGAGGGCGGCCTTGCTGCAGCCCTTTGTGCCGCTATTGGTTTCTTTCAGCGGTCGTTCAGAGCTCAAGACTCTGGTCGCAGCGGAGCCGGCTGCCGAGGCGATGAATCTAACGGGAGAACGCCTCTACAGCGGCCTGTATCTGAACGAACTTCTGGTCAGACTGCTCCATCGTCACGATCCGCACCCCAGATTATTCGCAGCCTATGCCGAGGCTTTGCAGGGCCTGGAGTGTGTACCCGGTGTAGATCTCGTATTGCGGCGATTCGAGCTTAGGCTATTGGAGGAGCTTGGTTACAGCTTCGATTTCGGTTGCGATTCGTACCACGGTATTCCTGTTTCGGCTGGCGAGTACTACCGCTATGAGGCGGAGTACGGCTTGGTCCAATCCGACCGCGATGGTCCAGGGCAGCGCTACCCAGGCGCTGCATTGCTGCAGCTTGCTGCCGGCGATTTTGAAGGTGACGCTCGGCGCGTGGCAAAGTACTTGTTTCGGGAGGCGCTCGCGGTCCAGTTGGGACCGGAACCATTGCGCAGCCGAGAGCTGTTCGCGCGGCGATATCGTTCCGAACCCACACGAGGTGGTACGTCAGTGAAGGACAGTTCGACGCAAGCTGATACACGAGGCGATGCAAGTTCTATATAATCCTTGCGCCGCCACGTGACGACTAGCTATGCCAGATTATCCAACCATCGAAGCCTGCATCGGCAACACACCGCTGGTGCGCCTGCAACGGCTACCGGGCCGCACCAGCAATACCCTGCTTGCCAAGCTCGAGGGGAACAATCCGGCGGGTTCGGTTAAGGACAGGCCGGCTTTGAGCATGATAGCTGAGGCTGAAGCGCGGGGGGATATCAGCCCTGGAGACACGTTAATAGAAGCGACGAGTGGTAATACCGGTATTGCCTTGGCGATGGCAGCGGCCATTCGTGGCTATCGAATGGTGCTCATTATGCCGGCGCATATGAGTGACGAACGCAAGCTGGCGATGTCGGCATACGGCGCTAGACTGATCGAGGTGTCCCAGGCCGAGGGCATGGAAGGCGCTAGAGACCTGGCGCTGAAGATGCAGGCCAACGGTGAAGGCAAAGTGCTGGACCAGTTTGGCAATCCGGACAATCCGCGGGCGCATCTTCTCGGCACAGGTCCGGAGCTGTGGCGCCAAACGGGAGGTACCATCACGCATTTTGTCAGCTCCATGGGTACCACGGGTACGATTATGGGCTGTTCGACGTACTTGAAACAGCGCAACCCCGATGTCCAGATAGTTGGGCTGCAACCGGTCGAGGGTTCGAGTATCCCCGGTATACGCCGCTGGCCTGAAGCCTACCTACCAAAGATCTATGACGCGGCGCGCGTCGATCGAGTCATCGACATCACGCAAAGTGAGTCTGAATCCACGATGCGGAGGCTGGCCGCGGAAGAGGGCATTTTCTGCGGCGTTTCCTCCGGTGGGTCGGTCGCTGCAGCCCTGCGCCTCAGCGAAGAGGTAGAAGACGCGGTGATCG
Source organism: Pseudomonadota bacterium (assembly GCA_039190425.1). Classification (GTDB taxonomy): domain Bacteria; phylum Pseudomonadota; class Gammaproteobacteria; order Pseudomonadales; family Halieaceae; genus Marimicrobium. The sequence goes on from JBCCYE010000032.1 coordinate 32,338, forward strand.
TGTCCATTGTCTGTGACCGCGGCGACCGCTACCTGTCGACCGGCGTGTTCGATACCAGGTAATTCAGCAGAATGGTTCAGGTCAGGCAGGCACCCGAACGGGACGATTTTGGTGGCATCAATCTGCAGGCCTGGCTAGACCAGCTGCCAATCACGTTGCGTGACAGCGATCGGTCAACGCTGCTCTCAGCTTGTGAGCTGGTGGATAAATCTCGCACGACCCCGGGCGTAGACAGCCAGGATTGGGCTCGGGGCGGTGATTGCCTGATCGCCGGCCTGGAGATTGCCCTCATACTGTCTGATCTTCAGGTGGATTTGGATTGCCTTGTCGCCGGAATTCTCTATCGAGCGGTACGTGAAGAGCGTCTCGATCCCGATCAGTTATCTCCCTTCGGCCCCGCGGTGAGCAGTTTGCTGCAGGGCGTTTTGAGAATGGGGGCCATTGGGGACCTGCCTTTGCAGGGCGACGATCCAGTGCTCGGTCAAGCCGATGGGCAGAAAGACAACATTCGCAAGATGCTGATTGCTCTCGTTGACGATGTGCGTGTTGCATTGATCAAGCTGGCCGAGAGGACCTGTGCGATACGCTCCGTAAAGGAAGATGCAGAACGACGGCGACGCGTGGGCCAGGAAGTGTTCGATGTCTACGCACCTCTAGCTCACAGGCTGGGCATCGGCCACCTGAAGTGGGAGTTGGAAGATCTTTCATTTCGTTACATCTATTCGGACGCCTATCGTAAAATTGCTGGCCTGCTGGATGGTAAACGCCTGGACAGAGATGATTACATCGATAGGGTCACAAAGGAGTTAACCGGCGAACTGCAGCGTGCCGGTTTACGGTTTGATATAGCCGGACGAGCCAAGCATATCTACAGCATCTGGCGCAAAATGCAGCGCAAAGGCATCGGCTTTTCTCAGGTGTACGATATCCGTGCAGTCCGAATACTGGTTTCGGAGGTGCAAGACTGTTACACGACGCTCGGGCTGGTGCATGGTCTTTGGCGTACTGTCCCCAACGAGTTTGACGACTATATCGCCAATCCGAAGGAAAACGGGTACCGATCGTTGCACACGGCAGTGATTGGCCCTGAGGGAAAGATTCTCGAAGTGCAGATTCGTACCGAGCAAATGCACGAAGAGGCAGAGCTTGGGGTTTGTGCTCATTGGCGCTACAAAGGCTCCGATGCCGGCGGTGCGATGGCCAGCACCTATGAGGAAAAAATTGCCTGGTTGAGGCAAGTGCTTGACTGGCATGAGGAGACCGGTGATGCAAGAGGTGTCGCTGAGCAATTCAGCTTTGACGTAGCTCAGGATCGGGTGTATGTGTTTACACCGGCCGGTGATGTGGTGAATCTTGCCCATGGTGCGACGCCGCTGGATTTCGCCTATCACGTCCATACCGAAATCGGCCATCGCTGCCGGGGCGCCAAGGTTAACGGCACCCTTGTACCACTGACGTACCAGCTTCAGACGGGTGAACGCGTCGAGATATTGAAGAGCAAGATCGCTGAGCCGCGGCGGGACTGGCTGCAGCCGGATCAGGGATATCTGCGAACCTCCAGAGCGCGCGCGAAAGTACAGCATTGGTTTAAGGGCCAGAATCGTGAAGATAACATTGCGGCCGGGCGACATTTGCTTGAAAAGGGCTTTCGCCGGCTGGCATTGACCAGCGTGGACTATCAATTGGTCGCAAAAAAGGTTGGTTACGGTTCGGTGGAAGACATGTTCGCCGCGGTAGGTGCCGGCGATGTCACCGCTGTGCAGGTAGACCAGTGCGCGCGTGAAGTGGTTGGACGGGCGATGCCTGGATCTGTGCGCAAACAGCCGGGCCCTGCCGCGCTGACGGGCACTTTGGAAATAGCCAATGCAGCATCCGGTGACGTCCATATCGCAGGTTGTTGCAGGCCCGTTCCAGGCGACCCGGTGGTTGGCTACTTGACCAAGTCTCGCGGTGTCACCGTTCATCATGCCTCCTGCCCACGCTTCTCGCGACTGCAGCTGGAGGCCATGCACCGCGTAGTGGACGTATGTTGGGCTGACTCGGACAGCCCTCCAAGCAAGGAGATCAACGTCGCGATTACAGCGCATGATCGTCAGGGTTTGCTCAGAGACATCACAGGACTATTCGCGAACGCCAAAATCAATGTGCTCACAGTCAACACAGAAACGGATCGAGAAAGCCTCATGGCGAACATGCTATTACGCGTAGAAATGCGCAATGAGTCCGGACTGGTCGAGGTCCTGCAGCGCATCTCGGAGCTGCCCAATATCGTCTCTGCAGAGCGAGTCGACGACTGATGGACAAAGTGGGCAAAGAGGGCCACTCGGTGGCAGACCTGCTGCGCGTTATGCAGCGGCTACGTGAACCGGAACTCGGGTGTCCCTGGGATTTACAGCAGACCTTCCGTTCGATCGTTCCCTCCACACTGGAGGAGTGTTACGAACTTGCAGACTCTATTGAACGAGGAGAGTTCGATCTTGTCGCCGATGAGCTAGGAGACGTTCTCTTCCAGGTTGTTTTTTATGCGCGATTGGGAGAAGAACAAGGGCTCTTTCGATTCGAAGATGTGGTGCACGGCCTGGTAGACAAGCTCCTCAGGCGGCATCCGCATGTTTTTGCAGAGGGAGAGATAGAGGGTCGTGTTGGCGGTGAAACCTCCATCGAGACAGTGGGTGAAACGTGGGAAACGATCAAGCAGCAGGAGCGTCAGCAGCGCAAACAAGAGGGTGCGCTCGCCGATGTGCCCCTGGCATTGCCCGCGTTGTCGCGCGCCCAGAAACTGCAAAAGCGAGCTGCCAGGATCGGCTTTGACTGGCCTGGCCCGCAGCCAGTGATTGGTAAGCTTGAAGAGGAGCTGGACGAGTTGCGAGGCGCGATGGAAAGACGCAGCGCCGTTGGTATCGAGGAGGAACTCGGAGACGTGTTGTTCACCTGCGTTAATTTAGCGCGCCATCTCGGCTTAGATGCCGAAGGCTGCCTGCGGGGTGCGTCTCGAAAGTTCGAGCAGAGGTTCAGTTGCATGGAGGCCGCTGCGCAACAGCGGGGAGAGGATTTGGTTCGCCTCACGTCTGATGTGCTGGAACAGCTCTGGGCTGAGGCAAAATCCGCGGAGCCGGCCAGGGACTTGTAAGGTATAACCGCGCTGTGTATGGTTAGCGCCCTTTTGTGGGCGGACGAAGACTCCGGCGCAGGAGACAATTCGGGTCCTGATACGAGGAAAACATTTAATGAAACTGATCCTTTTGGGCGCGCCAGGAGCCGGTAAGGGCACACAGGCACAATACATTTGTGAGCGCTTTGCAATCCCGCAGATTTCTACTGGAGATATGCTGCGTGCAGCCGTTAAGGCTCAAACTGAGCTGGGGCTGCAGGCTAAAGCCGTCATGGACACTGGGGGCCTGGTGTCAGACGACATCATAATTGGCCTCGTCAAGGAGCGCATTCAAGAGACGGACTGCTCCAATGGGTTTTTGTTTGACGGTTTCCCTCGCACAATACCGCAGGCCGAAGCGATGGTTGATGCGGAGGTCCACATTGATCACGTTGTTGAAATAGCGGTTGCAGACGAGGAGATTGTTCGACGGCTGAGCGGTCGTCGCGTGCATCCAGGCTCGGGTCGGGTGTATCACATCGAACACAATCCCCCACGCCAAGAAGGGCTAGATGATGAAACGGGTGAGCCTCTTGTGCAGCGCGATGACGACACCGAAGAAACGATTCGAAAGCGGCTAGAGGTGTACCATGCGCAGACAAGTCCGCTGATTGAGTTCTATCAAAACATGGTCGGTGCATCTTCGCCGGCTTATCATCGGGTTGATGGTGTCGGAAGCGTTGAGTCGATTCGAAACGCAGTAATGAACTCGTTGCGCAGTTAGTTCATTGCGTTTCTAAACATCGCGGCGCTATGCGCACCAGTTTTGTTAAAAATGACCGTGCAATAACTCCGCTTTTTCTCCTTGTCATACTATTGTCACTGCTTGCTAATGTTGATACTTTTGCCTACGCGGTATCCACATTCACACTTCGGAGATATGGGTAATGGCAACTGCTAAGAAGAAAGCTACGGCAAAGCGAAAAGCCGCGCGAAAAAAGTCACCAACCAAACGCAAGGCAGTGAAAAAAGTGAGTCGCAAGGCTCCTGCAAAGCGGAAAGCTGCTGCTAAGAAAAAAACGGCTCGTAAGTCGCCAGCAAAAAAGCGGCCCGCTGCGAAGCGGAAAGCAAGTAAGGCAAAAAAGGCGCCAGCAAAACGCGCGCCAAGTTCACCTGCTTTGAAAAAAGCCAGTGTGATCCTGGTGAAAGCTGAGCGTGCCCTCGACGCTGAACAGAAAGTTCTCGACGCCGCGCGTAAGAAGGTAGAAGCCGCTCGAAAGGCAGCTGCAAAGAAAACCGCCAAAGCTGCTGATAAGCGTGCCGCGAAATCGGCCGCCAAAGCAGCGGCGCGCGTCTCCGCGAAGGTGAGGGCGCTGCGTGGCAAAGTCTCTGTGGCCAAAGACAAAGTCGGCAAAGCCGCCGACCAGGCCAAATTGAAGGCGAAAGCAGCGGAAGCCAAGAAGCTGATTCTTGCTCGTAAGGCCGAACTCGCCAGACAGGCAAAAAAGGATCAGGTTCAAGAGCTTAAGAAGCTGGCCTCACGGTGGTCTAAGGCCCGCTCCGCGGCAGATGCCAAGAAGCTGGCCGCACTAGAGAAGCGCCTGGCGAAACAGATAGCGGCCGCAGAGCGCAAGATAGCTGCGAAAGCAAAAGCTGTGGCGAAGAAGGCGGAAGCCAAGGCTAAGGCCGCTGCAAAGAAAGCAGAGGCGAAGGCAAAAGCGGCTGCCAAGCGCAAGCCCGCCAAGAAGAAGGCGGCGACGAAGCGCAAACCAGCGAAGAAAAAGGCGGCTGCCAAACGTAAGCCAGTGAAGAAAAAGGCGGCTGCCAAACGCAAGCCAGCGAAGAAAAAAGCGGCACCTAAGCGCAAGTCGGCACCCAAGCGCAAGGCTAAAACAGCGGCTCGTCGCAAGCGCTGATCCAACAAAAGCCCGTCGAGCGATATCCGGCGGGTTGGGTAGCATCGCATTCTTAGCAGCGAGGCGCTTTTTGCGCCTCTTTTTTTACCTCAGTATGTCCTCTATCGCCTCCCAAGACACTCGGGATAACCTTTGATGTTCTCACCACAGCGGTGACATTGGCGTCATGCTTGCTGAATAGTCCGGTTGTGGTTCGCGAAGGCCGAGGGCATATCAGCAAAATTGACGGCAACGGCGCCCTGTTGTCGGAACCATTCATGGACCGCTCTACCGCCTGCGTTCATGAACGGCTCTAGGGAAGTCAGGCAGGTCGCTCGCAGCAGAGCACAGAGGTAGTGCGCGCGTTGCCCATCGTGTGCATATGCAATCGTCGCAGGATCACTGGCTTTGGACAATGCGTTCCAGAGTCGAGCTGCCAGTTCATGCGGCAGATAAGGTGTATCACAGGGTGCGACCAGAGCGTATTCGGTCGATACGCTCGCGGCAGCAGCTTCGAGACCAGCGAGCGGACCTTGAAAGCCAGGTCGTAGATCCTGCACGATTCGATCGGAGAATCTGTGATAAATTTCGGGATTTCGATTGCAGCTAATGACCAGCGTGTGCACCTGCCTTCTAACCCTTTCAGACACGTGCGAGATCATCAGTTGGCCTTGCAAGGTCATAAGTCCCTTATCCTGCCCCCCGACGCGACTGCCCGCGCCACCGGCCAGGATAATGCCGGTGATGGCAGGTGTTAAAGACATCGCGTGAACACGCGAGAAGGATGTGATGGTGGCATGGCCCGTGTCTAAATTCTAGCAACGATGATGCGCCTCAGGCGGCGCCTGTGGGATAATGTCGGGATCACCGTAACAGCTCTGCGACGGCTTGCCCAGCGCTGCAGAATAAAGGGGATTTTCGCACTTATGCTTGGCACCTTGGCCATAGAAACCGCTACAGATGCGTGCTCCGTCGCGGTCTGGTTGGACGGCCACGTACGCGAACGACATCAATGTTTGCCGCGTCAGCACAGCCATCTGCTGTTTGCGCAGCTGCGGGAATTGGTGGCTCCCGGTCCGCTTACGGACAGCGGTATAGGGCTGGTGGCCTACGGAAGCGGGCCGGGTTCATTTACCGGACTACGGATAGCGGCAAGCGCTGTTCAGGGCCTTGCATACGCTAGCGGATTGCCTGCTGTTCCCGTCCCCACGCTGGCTACCATGGCAATGACGGCGCTAAACGAGCGTGTTGTCAGCGCAGACCAAACGGTATTGGTCACGCTCGATGCGCGCCTACAAGAAGTCTACGCAGCTGTTTACCAGTTTCGCAACGGAGCGCCCGTGCTGTGCGAAGGCCCGTGGGCCTGTGCACCAGGCCAACTGACGATCTCTACAAAAGATCCCCTGGTGTCGATTGGCTCTGGCGGACGATGTATCGACGAGTTTCCCGCTGCATTACGCAGCATCATCACCGGCAATTGCACTGATCTACTACCTCGCGCCAGGGACATGGTGCGCCTTGCCAATCTTGCCGCACAGGGTGGGTATTCACAGTCTGCATTCGAAGTGCAGCCCGTCTATGTCCGGGATGAGATTGGCTGGAAGAAAGTCGGCGAGCAGGGGAAGACCGCTTGATGGATGGTTTTCAGGCCGTTGTTCTGGCGCTTATTCAGGGGATCACCGAGTTTCTTCCCATTTCGAGTTCTGCCCACCTGGTGCTGCCGTCCCTGCTGCTCGGCTGGCCGGATCAAGGCTTGGCGTTTGATGTTGCGGTGCATGTAGGTACCTTGGCTGCGGTCGTGATTTACTACCGTCGAGACCTGATCGCGATGGTCCGTGACTGGATTCGATCGTTGTCGGGAGGGGCGAGTACAGAGAACAGTCGCCTAGTGTGGTATTTAGGTTTGGCAACCATTCCCGCTGGTCTAGTGGGCCTGTTGGCGGGTGGGGTCATAGAAAGTCACTTGAGGACGCTTCCAGTCATAGCCAGCACCACCCTAATTTTCGGTATCCTCCTGGGCGTGGCAGATCGCGGACAGCGACCGGCCATGACAAAGTTGACCCTACCTCTGGCGCTAGCGATAGGGCTGGCGCAGGCGCTGGCACCAGTGCCGGGTGTCTCGAGGTCGGGTGTGACCATCACCGCGGCGCTTTTTCTGGGTCTAGGTCGCCAGCAGGCGGCCCGCTTTTCATTCCTGTTGTCCATCCCTATCATCGCCAGTGCGGGATCTCTGAAGGCCTGGGAGCTGAGTGACAGTGCGATACCTGTTGATTGGTATTTGCTGGCGATCGGTACCGCGGTAGCGGCTCTGTCGGCGTATCTTTGTATCGCGGCGTTCATTCGCTTGGTGGGCCGGGTTGGAATGATGCCCTTCGTGTACTATCGCGTGGTATTGGCGCTGTTGCTTTACTACGTTTGGTTGTTTTAGTGATTGAAGCGGATGGGGTCGTAATGCGTATAGGATTTGTTGGTCTTGGTGTGATGGGCTACCCAATGGCGGGGCACTTACAGTTGGCGGGACACGCCGTCACTGTGTATAACCGCACTGCCGAAAAATCTGCTCGTTGGCTTAAAGAGTACGGCGGTGGCGTGGCAGAGACACCGGCTCTGGCTGCTGTCGACGCGGACCTGGTGTGTGTTTGCGTCGGCAACGACGACGATGTCCGCTCGGTTGTTTACAAAGAGGACGGTGTACTGCAGACCATGCCAGGCGGCAGTGTATTGGTTGACCACACCACCGCGTCCGCCGAGCTCGCGCGTGAGCTGGAACATGCCGCACAAGGCGTTGGTGTTGGGTTTCTCGACGCGCCCGTATCGGGAGGTCAGGCAGGTGCGGAGCAGGGCACGCTGACCATCATGGTAGGTGGGCAGGAAGCGGCTTTTGAGCAGGCAAGGCAATCACTATCAGTCTATGCCCGCTGCATCAGGAGACTCGGTCCCGCAGGGTCAGGGCAGCTGGCCAAAATGGTCAATCAGATCTGCATCGCTGGGATTGTGCAGGGTCTGGCGGAGGCCATGACATTTTCAGAGTCTGCCGGTTTGGACACTGCGGCGGTTATAGAGGTTATTTCTCAAGGTGCTGCCCAGTCTTGGCAGATGGAGAATCGTTCTACCACGATGCTAGCGGGACACTATGAGCACGGGTTTGCGGTGGATTGGATGCGCAAGGATTTGGCGATGGTGCTGGCGCAGGCAGATGCCATGGCACTGGACCTGCCCGTTACAAGACTCGTCGATCGGTTTTACGGGGAGGTACAGCATATGGGAGGAGCTCGGTGGGATACCTCGAGCCTGTTTGCACGAATGCAGAAGCTCGCCCGTAAAGAGTGAACCGGGCGTTGCATTCACCCGGGACGACATCGGCCATTATCAAGACCCGGGAATTGGATTGCCCCCGCGGCCGTGGCAGCGACACCACGATGCTGGTTGCCGTGCGGTCAGGTAAGTTGGTTTACCTGGACGCCTGAAGATCTTGCCGGCCCTATGAACGTTTTACTCCTCTCTGCCTATGCAGCGCGAAGCCACGAGCATTGGCGGTCGGCCTTAATGGCAATGTTTCCAGAATGGCAGTGGCATGCGCTAGCTCTGCCCCCCCGACACTTTAGCTGGCGGGTGCGTGGTAACGCACTTTACTGGAGCCGCGCGGAACGCGTTTGCCTGGAGCAGCCATGGGACTTGGTGATTGCCACCTCTATGGTGGATCTCGCCACTTTACGGGGCCTGGTCCCGTCACTGGCCTGCCGGCCTTCTTTGCTGTATTTCCATGAGAATCAGTTTGCATACCCGGCCGCACCCGGGCGCGAAACATCCCTAGAGGCGCAGGTCGTAAGTTTGTATTCAGCGTTGGCGGCTGATCGGATAGCGTTCAATTCTGAGTTTAATCGCCGTACGTTTTTGTCAGGTTGTGCGGCGTTGCTTGAAAAGCTACCCGACTTTGTGCCAGTCGGAGTGGTGGATGATCTGAGAAGCCGCAGCGACGTTCTGCCGGTGCCTGTGGACCCCGATAGACGTGATGTCGAACCCCTGTGGCCTGGCACGGAACGAGACGGCGGCATGAGTCCCTTAAGAATAGTGTGGGTGGGGCGATTTGAGTGGGACAAGGGCCCCGACCGTCTGCTGGGCCTGCTGCGGCAGGCTGAAGCGAGAGGTCTGAATTATGAGCTGGCGATGATCGGGCAACAATTCAGGAACGTGCCTACGGACATTCAGGCAGTCAAGCGTCACTTCTCCCACCGCTTGGTTCAGTTCGGTAACGTGGCGTCAACGGATCGCTATAAGCGCTATCTGGCGGGCGCCGACATTGTGCTGTCGACGGCCGTCCACGAGTTCCAGGGTCTGGCCGTTATGGAAGCAGTGCAGGAAGGTTGTGTACCATTGCTTCCCAATCGACTGTCTTACCCTGAAGTCTTTGACGCTCGGTTTTTGTATGCCAGTCATTGCTCCGACCTGCAACAGGAAGCTCGAGCAGCAGTAGATCTATTGATGGAACTTGGGGAAGGCGTAAGGACTGGTACACTATCGGCGCCCTCGCTGGCATCCTATGAGTCTGCTGCATTGCGGATCAAGTACGATGCCTCGTTAAAGCAACTGTCTGGGATAGCCAGCCTTGAGCAATGACAGTATCATTGGCGCCTTTTCAATGGCGATCTCTACCGATGAAAAAGCAACGTGTGCTAACCGGTATAACGACAACTGGGACGCCCCATCTGGGCAACTACGTGGGAGCTATTCGCCCCTCTATTGAGGCCTCCAAAGACGTCAGCCTCGATTCATTTTTTTTTCTCGCCGACTATCACGCCCTCATCAAGGCAGAAGATCCGAAGCTTGTTAGGCAATCCAGCAAGGAGATAGCGGCTACGTGGCTAGCATTGGGTTTGGATACTGATCACGCACTGTTTTATCGGCAGTCGGATGTGCCCGAAATCACCGAACTCGCCTGGGTCTTATGTTGCAGTGCCGCCAAGGGTCTGATGAACCGTGCGCATGCGTACAAGGCCGCAGTGCAGTCTAATGAAGAGGCGGGCGCGGATCCGGATTTCGGTATTACCATGGGCTTGTTCGGTTACCCCGTCCTGATGGCGGCCGACATTCTCATGTTCAATGCCGAGCGAATCCCTGTGGGTAAGGATCAAGTTCAGCACGTGGAAATGGCCCGGGACATCGCGCAACGGTTCAATCACAACGTGGCTGAACTATTCACCTTGCCCGAGGCCGTGGTTGGCCAGGACGTTGCGGTTCTGCAGGGTCTGGACGGACGGAAAATGAGCAAGAGCTACAACAACACAATCCCACTGTTTTTACCGCAGAAGCAGCTACGCAAGGCCATCAATAAGATCAAAACCAACCTGCTCGAACCCGGTGAAGCCAAAGATCCGGATACTTCAACCGTGTTTCAAATCTGGGCCGCCTTTGCCTCAGAAGAAGAAGTCCAACGCATGCGCAAAGAATTCGAGAACGGTATTGCCTGGGGAGAAGCAAAAAAACAACTGTTCGAACTTGTCGACAGCGAGCTGGGTCCAGCCAGAGAGCGTTATGAAGCGCTCATGAACGACCCTGGGCACATCGAATCGGTGTTACGTAAGGGTGCTGAGCGGGCGAGAGAGTACAGTACACCCCTTATGAAACGTATTCG
>JBCCYE010000033.1:0-40562 GCA_039190425.1 Pseudomonadota bacterium
ACGAATCGTCTAGGAGAAACTTTTGGCAGCGTTGGGGGTTGGCTGAAACACGATGACCAGCGTCGAGATCTATTGGTGATGCGCCGGATCTTCGCTCAGTGACAGGTTTGAAATCCGCTTCCGCAGCCAGCCTCACCGCGCTGGGCGCAGTAGTGCTGGGTCTGAGCGTCGCTCTGGCAGCAACGGCCTGGATATACTGGCCCGGCATCTCGGGCCCGGAGCTGCTGGACGATCGATCCAGTCTTATGGTGATTGGTGATCTAGAGGCGCAGCCCGAGTCCACATGGGATTACATCGCCGGGGACAAGTCCGGACCCCTGGGCCGTCGGGTGAGCATGGCGACCTTCGTGCTGGAGAAGCGTTTTCTTGGGCACGACATCAGCGGTTACAAGCGAACCAACATCTTGTTGCATCTGGTCAACGGGGTCTTGATCATCTGGCTGCTCGCGATACTGTTGCGTTGGATTGGAGTGCCGCGTTACCGATCACTGGCCGTATTGTTGGGTGCTCTTTGGCTGCTGCATCCTCTGTTTGTTAGCACGGTACTGTATGCGGTGCAGCGGATGGCGATGCTGTCGACCACGTTCATGCTGCTGACAATGATCAGCTATCTGCAATGGCGCATCCGCTTGGGTTCGAATGGAATGCACGCATGGGGACTCCTGCCGGTCGGTCTGTTTTTTGTCCTCGGACTGTTGTCAAAGGAAAATACCGCGGCCGTCGTTCCGGTCATTGTGCTGATGGAGCTGTGGTGGCTGCAGGGCCGCAGCGTCAACGGGGCAGAGGTCACCTGGCTGCGTTACAGCAGTCTTGCGGCGATCGTCGGTGGCGCGCTGGTTGCAACGCTGGCTCTGCTGATGAGTTGGGACTGGTTAGCGGCCCGCTACGTGGGTAGGCCATTCGATCTTACCGAACGGTTGCTGACTCAAAGCCGTATTTTGTGGGACTACACGGGCCAATGGTTCTATCCCGACGTTGCGCGGATGGGCTTGTACCACGACGATTACGCCTGGTCGAGGTCGCTAACCTCTCCCATAAGCACCTTGTATTCGCTGCTGGCGTGGGTCGTCGTATTCTGTGCCAGTGTCCTCATGTTGCGCAGCGAATGGGGCCGATATCTGGTTTTTGGTTTGGCTTGGTTTCTCCTCGGCCATTCGGTCGAGTCGACGGTGCTGCCCCTCGAACTCTATTTTGAGCACCGCAATTACTTTCCCGCGATTGGTTTGTTGCTGATGTTTGGCACCGGCTTGGCATATCTTATCGTTCGCTTTCCGCCGGTGGGGCCGCCGCTGCTTGCCTGGTTGGCAATCGGCGCGGTTGCGCTGGCGATGCAGACGTCCTCGCAGGTCCAGATTTGGTCCAGCCGCCCATTGCTGATTCTGCATCACGTCAACACGCACCCGGATTCACCACGGGCAAACATCGATATGGCGGTTCAGTTGGCGCGACTGGGAGCGGTTGATGACGCACTCGACTATTCCACGCGTGCGTACCGCGCCGACCCACTGGAACGACACAGTGACTACGTGGTGCGGAACCTCGCGTTATCCTGCATCGGGGGTGCGCCAGCCAGTCGGCAAGACATCGATCAGGTCGGAGAGCAGTTTGGGGGCCGGCCGCTTGCGTCGGTGACAACGCTGGGGACGTTGATGAGGATGCTGCAGGACGATCTTTGTCCGGGCTTTGATCGCAGATACTTTGCAGATCACCTGGCGGGCATTTATCTCAGAGACAAGAACCCGGCCACCGCCGCATCCAACATGTACGCTAATTTGGCGCTACTGGAAAATGCGCTGGAACGTTATGATAGGGCCTTCGCCTATACTCAAAAACTCCTGGAGCTGGCACCGAGGCACCGGCGTGGCCTGTTGATGCATCTGCACTTCGCCACCGCGATCGGAGATCAGACGGCAATCGCGGAGACGTTGGAGGTGCTGCAACGATTGCAGGATACCGGCCGGCTGACGGTGCGACAGCAACAAACCCTGTCACTCTATCTGGAGAACTGACGCTTGAACATTTCCATCGTGATTCCCGCAAAGGATGAAGAGCAGGGCCTGGCCGTACTGCTGCCTGACCTGACTGCCCAATACCCCGACGCAGAAATCATTGTCGTGAATGACGGTTCTGTGGATACCACCGAACAGGTGTGCCGCGATGCCGGTGTCAAGGTCATCACCCATCCGTATCCCAAGGGCAATGGCGCTGCGATCAAATCGGGTGCCCGCGCGGCGAGCGGCGACTATCTGGTATTCATGGACGGTGACGGACAGCACCGCGCCGATGACATTGCGCGGCTGCTGGATAAGGTAGGCGAAGGGTACGACCTGGTCGTTGGTGCGCGCAGTGGTCTTGAAGCGCAGGCCAGTGTCGCCCGCTGGAGCGCCAATGCAATGTACAATCGCTTTGCCAGCTGGATGGTAAATCGCAAGATCGACGACCTGACCTCGGGCTTCCGCTGCGTCAACCGCAAAAAGTTCCTCACGTTTCTCTACTTGCTGCCCAACGGCTTCAGCTATCCCACAACCTCCACCATGGCCTTCTTTCGCGCGGGCTACTCGGTGGGCTTCGTGCCGATCACTGTCGAGCGCAGGCTGGGCAAAAGCCACATCAGTTTGCTGAAGGACGGCGTACGATTTTTGTTGATCATCTTTAAGGTCGGGACGCTTTACTCGCCCCTGAAGGTGTATTTCCCGGTCTCTGCCGTGGCGGTGAGTCTGGGCCTGCTCAACTACGCGATGACGGTGTTCAATTCCGGCTGGCGCTTCACCAACATGAGCACCATGCTGATTCTTGCCGGGGTGGTGGTCTTCCTGATTGGTCTGCTGTCGGAGCAGCTGACCAATCTGCAGTTCAAGGACACACCGGAAGAGGGCGAGGCCTAGCCGCCGTAACGGGCTTTTGCCTCTCGGCGTCTGGCGTGCAGCACCGGCTCTGTGTAGCCGCTGGGCTGCTCATGACCGTAGAAGATCAGATCGCAGGCCGCCTGAAAGGCAATGCTGTTATCGAACTCGGGGGCCATGTTGCGGTAAGCCGGGTCCGCCGCGTTCTGCTCGTCCACGATGGTGGCCATTCTTTCCAGCGTTTCCCGCACCTGCTGCGGTGAGCATACGCCGTGCTGCAGCCAGTTGGCGATGTGTTGACTTGAGATGCGCAGGGTTGCCCGGTCTTCCATGAGGCCCACGTTATTGATGTCGGGTACTTTGGAACAGCCGACACCCTGGTCGATCCAGCGCACCACGTAGCCGAGAATACCCTGTGCGTTGTTGTCCAGTTCGCGCTGGATATCCGTATCCGACAACCCCTGGGCGCCTTTCAGTGGCAGACAGAGGATATTGTCCAGCGTGGCTCTTGGTTGGCCCAGCAGGTTCTGCTGTACCGCGGCGACGTTGACATCGTGGTAGTGCATGGCGTGCAGGGTAGCCGCGGTCGGGGAGGGGACCCAGGCGGTGCTCGCACCGGCCTTCGGGTGGCCAATTTTGTCGCGCATCATATCGGCCATGAGATCCGGCATCGCCCACATGCCTTTGCCAATCTGTGCTTTGCCCAGCAGGCCGCACTGCAGACCGATGTCGACGTTCCAGTCCTCGTAGGCTTGTATCCAGGGCTCCTGTTTCATCGCCCCTTTGGGTGTCATCGCACCCGCTTCCATGCTGGTATGGATTTCGTCGCCGGTGCGATCCAGAAAACCGGTGTTGATGAACACCAGGCGCTCCCGGGCAACGCGAATGCACTCCTTGAGGTTGACCGTTGTGCGCCGCTCTTCGTCCATGATGCCCATTTTCAGCGTATGGGTGGGCAGGTCCAGGCAGCCCTCGATGCGAGCGAACAGATCGCAGGTGAAAGCCACCTCCTCGGGACCGTGCATCTTAGGCTTCACAATGTAAACGCTGCCCTTGGGTGAGTTGCGCTGGGCAGGGTCCTGCTTGCGCAAATCGTGCAGCGCGATCATAGCCGTAAACATACCGTCCAAGATGCCCTCGGGGATTTCAGCGCCTTCAGCGTCGAGGATTGCGGGTGTGGTCATCAGATGGCCGACATTGCGCACGAACAACAAGCTGCGACCGGACAGCTCCAGCGTACCGCCATCCGTGGTGCTGTAGTGCCGGTTGTCGTTCAACCGGCGGGTCATGGTCGCATCGCCCTTGCGGAAGGTGTCCTCAAGGTCGCCGCGCATCAGCCCCAACCAGTTGCCATAGGCCACACACTTGTCCTCTGCGTCCACAGCGGCGACCGAATCTTCGCAGTCCTGAATGGTGGTCAGCGCCGCTTCCAGCACGACGTCCTTCACGCCGGCCGCGTCACCGGAGCCGATGGGTGATGTCCGATCAATCTGGATTTCGATGTGCAGTCCGTTGTGTCGCAATAGCACACAGGAGGGCGCATCGGCCGCGCCGGTGTAGCCGCGTAGCTGCTCGGGATCGGCGAGCCCGGCGTGGGTGTCACCCGTCAGTGTGACCTGCAGTGCGCCGTCTGCGATTCGGTAGCCTGTGGCCTCCGCATGGTTCCCGTCAGCCAGTGGGCAGTGTCGATCGAGGAACGCTCTCGCATAGGCGATGACCTTGTCCCCGCGAACGGGATTGTACGCACCGGCGCGCTCTGCGCCGTCGTCTTCGGCGATCACATCCGTGCCATACAGGGCGTCGTAGAGGCTGCCCCAGCGCGCGTTGGCGGCGTTGAGCGCATAACGGGCGTTCATCACGGGTACCACCAGCTGGGGACCTGCCAGTCGGGCAACTTCTTCATCGACGTTTTCCGTACTGATTTCGAAGTGGTCACCCTCGGGCAGCAGATAGCCGATCTGTTCTAGAAACCTGCGATACTCTGCCGGATCGACCTGGCCGCCGCGTTCGCGGTGCCAGGCATCGATGCTGGCCTGCAGTTCGTCCCGGGTGTGGAGCAGTGCCCGATTGCGCGGCCCCAGTTCAGTGATGATGGACTCGAGTCCCTGCCAAAATTGCTCCGGCGTGACCCCGGTCCCAGGGGCAATATCCTGTTCCAGCAGTCGGTGCAGCTCCGCGGCGACTTGCAGGCCACCCTGTGAAATGCGTTCGGTCATGGTGTCATTCCTCTCACTGGTCGCCGGAACGGGTCGCCCTCGCTAGGTGTCTCCGGCGCGTGTCAGGCACGATTCTAGGAGTGCAGGTAGAATTTAGCGAATTTATCGGTTCAATCGCGGCCATTCCGCAAATGAATTGTATAGCCCCTATTGCGGCGTCAGGGCGTCGCCTCCAGCCCGTCCAGTTCTCGAGCGGTGTCGGCGATCATTTTACGCAGCCATTTGTTGGCTGGATTGTGCTGCAGCAAGGGGCTCCAGGCCATCTTCAGCTCCAGCGGTGGAATATCCAGCGGCGGGTCGCGCAGGACAACCTTGGGATTGTTCAGCTTCAGCTCGGCTGCCCGGGTTGGCAATGTGACGATCAGATCGTTCTGTTCGGCCAGCGTCATGGCAGCCTGATAGTGGCGGGTGAATACGCGAATCTGGCGCTTCTTGCCCAGCTTGTTCAGGGCGACGTCGACCCAGCCGAGCCGCTGAACATCGCTGGGGTCAACCCCGACGCCGACGCCCATACCCGTCTTGCTCACCCACACATGGTTGGCCTGCAGGTAGTTTTCCAGCGTGAAGTCGTCCAATACGGGGTTGTTGGGGCTGAGGACGCAGGTAAACGAATCGTTCCACAGATGAATCTGATGGAACGACTGGGGCATGGAGTCAAAGCGGTTGATCACGACGTCGACCTTTCCCCGCTCTACATCGAGAAAGCTCACGTCAGAAGGCGTCATGATGTCCAGTGTGACGCCAGGTGCCAGCGAGCGAAGTTTGCCGAGAACGGTGGGCAGCAGTGTGGATTCGGCGTAGTCGCTGGCCATGATGCGGAACACCCGGTTGGCTTTATCGGGCTCGAACGCCGTCCGAGGCTGCACGGCATGATCGACTTTTGAGAGTACCTCGCGTACCACCGGTTCCAGCTCCAGCGCCCGTTCGGTGGGTGTCATCCCCTCACTGGTGCGCACCAGCAGCGGGTCATCGAACAGCTCCCGCAAACGGCGCAGCCCGTTACTCATGGCGGGCTGGGACAGACTCAGCTGATTGGCAGCCTGCGTGACATTGCGTTCGCGCAGTAAGGCATCGAGGTAGACCAGCAGGTTGAGATCGATTCGATTGACGTTCACGGGGCGCACTCCATGGAGGTTGCGGGCATGGTGGTTGTATTCACTAAATGAATGGTTCGAAAGGCAAATATTTGCCTAACAAATTATAGCGGCTTTGTGGTGTTTGCCAATGCTGAATCTCGCGACGCCCAGGGTAGCAGGGCGGATACGGCTTCCCGCCTACCGGTCGCCGCTGCTGCAGGGGCATTGTTCGCCGTCGAGCCGGGCGCCGTACGCGGGGGCGATACAGTATACTGCGCGCTGTGCGCGCAACCGCTGGAGAGTGTTCATGACCGAATTTACGACCCCCGATTTGTCCGACGAAGCGCCCCAGGCGCGCGCCCTGGAGCTGCCTTTGCGCAACTTTGGCGGCAGGAGCCGGTTCTGCGGTGCGGCCGTCACCATCAAGTGCCACGAGGACAACTCACTGGTGAAGGCGCTGGTGGCGGAGCCCGGAGAGGGACGTGTCATCGTCGTGGACGGCGGTGGATCCCGGCGACGAGCGCTGTTGGGTGATATGTTGGCCGCCAAGGCCATGGATAACGGCTGGTCCGGCCTGGTGATCAATGGCGTGATTCGCGATGTCGATGACATTGGCGCGATGGCGCTGGGTGTCCAGGCTCTGGGTACTGTGCCAGTGAAAACAGAGAAACGGGGTGTGGGGCAGCGCGATATCGCCCTCCACATTGGCGGCGTTGAGATTCAGCCCGGCGACTACGTATACGCCGATAACAATGGTGTTCTGATCAGCGCCGAAGCGCTGCTATGACAGTCGCATCGACAAATCCAGGGCCCTGCAGTCCTTGGTGAGAGCCCCGATCGAGATGCAGTCCACACCGGTAGCGGCAATGGCGCCCAGCGTTTCGTCGGTAACATTGCCCGAGGCCTCCAGTTCAAGCCGGCCGTCCACCAGTGCGACGGCGGCGCGCATATCCTCGAGCGAAAAGTTGTCCAGCATGACCCGATCGCTCGCGGCCGCCAGCGCTTGATCGAGCTCCTGCAACGATTCCACCTCCACCTCCACCGGGCTGTTCGGCGACAGGGCGCGGGCCGCGGCCACTGCCGCGGCGATACTCCCACACGCACGGATGTGGTTTTCCTTGATTAAGAAGGCATCGTATAAACCCATACGGTGGTTGTGGCAGCCGCCGCAGCGCACTGCGTACTTTTGTGCCTCGCGCAGTCCCGGGAGCGTTTTGCGCGTGTCCAGCAGTCTGACGGCCGTCTCCGATACCCGGTCGGCAAACTGGCGGCAGCGGGTGGCGGTGCCGGACAAAAGCTGGAGAAAATTAAGCGCCGTCCGTTCGCCGGTGAGCAGTGCGCGGGATGGCCCTCGCAGCGTAAACAGCGTGGTTTCTGGGGCGATGGTTGTACCGTCCTCCAGCTGCCAGTGCACGGTAACGCCTGAATCCAGCTGCCGAAACACTTCATCTACCCAGGGTTGCCCGCACAGCACGCCGGCTTCACGGCTGATCACGGTAGCTTCCGAGAGAGAATCGGCGACGATCAGGGCTGCGGTGATGTCGCCCGGGCCGATATCTTCGGCCAGAGCAGCGCGGACATTGTCCTGAATGACCCGGAAGGGTGGCGGAACGAGGCTGGCGGAATTAGACATACCGGTGGTTTTCAAAGAGCGACGGCGGGCGATTGTAGCAGCTTCGCCACAGGCGGGTTAACCATCGCCGCGATGGCAAATCACGTTACACTGCGCGGGTATGGTACTGGGAAGGTGAGCGCTGTTATGACCCTGACAAATGGTCGGCTGGACGCGGCCCGATGGGTGCCCTCCGACAATCAGGAGGATCGCCCGGTGGGCTGTGTGCCAGAGCTGCTGGTCATTCACAATATCGCTCTGCCGCCCGGGGAATACGGCGGCCCCTTCATCGAACAGCTGTTTACCAACTCCCTCAACTGGGATGCGCACGATTACTTTAAGACCATCCGTGGGCTCAAGGTATCGTCGCACTTGTTGATACGCCGTGACGGTGAGCTGGTGCAGTTTGTAAGTTTCGATCAGCGTGCTTGGCACGCGGGTGTCTCGCAGTATTGTGGCCGGGACAATTGCAACGACTTCAGCATCGGCATTGAGCTGGAAGGTAGTGACGATGTGCCTTACGAGCAAGCCCAGTATCGAGCCTTGGGCAACGCCATTACGGTTCTGCTGCAGCATTATCCCGGTCTGGATGTCGAGCGCATCGTCGGCCACAGCGACATTGCCCCGGGTCGCAAGACAGACCCCGGCCCCGCTTTCGATTGGCTGCTATTGCGCAGTTTGCTCGACCGCGCCATCTGATTTGGACCATCAAGCCCATCATTTTTAGCCGCTTCGAGCGGTTTCGTCTGCGCCTGCTAAGCTGTTGTCACGGCACGTCGGCGGGAGGAGCACATGCTCGACCAAGCAGACCTGGAGTCCACGCTGCCCACGCTGGTGGCCTCGCTGCCCGCCAGCTGCGGCGCTCAAAAGCTGTACCTTACCGTGGTGTTTCACCCCGATACCTCGCGCATCGGCGAAATCGCCGAGGTGCCCGAGCGTCTTGATACTGTCTGGGTACTCGGGCGCAGTGGCCCGGCGTTTGCCCGTGCAGGGCGCGACACGGCGCCGCTGGCGGATCCGCACGTCAGTCGACGAGCGCTTGAGTTCAGGCAGCAGGGAGACGGCCTGCTACTGCGCCGCCACGGCCGGGCCAGTCGCTGTCAGGTAGACGGCGAGGAACTGGTCGGTGATCTGACCCTGACGCGTGAACGTCTGGCTCGGGGTGTAGCGCTGTTATTGAGTCACGGCATCGTACTGCTGCTAAGGCGCACCGGGGAAGTCACGCGGGAAACCCCTCATTCATGCACTGCCGCTCTACTTGGCAGTGGCGCCACCATGGCTCGGGTACGCCAGCGGCTGACCGAAGCGGCAGGCAGTGATCTGGATGTCTTGATTCGCGGCGAAACCGGAACCGGTAAAGAGCTCGCGGCTGGCGCCGTGCACGCAGGCAGCCGGCGCGCCGATGCGTCACTGGTGAATGTGAACATGGCGGCCATACCGGGTGAGTTGGCAGCTGCGGCGCTGTTTGGCAGCACTCGGGGTGCTTACACGGGCTCGCAGCGCAGCCAACAGGGTTTTTTCCAGCGGGCGCAAGGGGGCAGTCTGTTCCTCGATGAAATTGGCGACCTCGCTGCAACGCTGCAGCCGCAACTGTTGCGCGCGCTTCAACAACGCGAGATTCAGCCTGTTGGAGGCGCTGTGCAGCGCGTCGATCTGCGGATCATCTCGGCGACCGATGCGGATTTAGACACGCGCTTTAAGGCAGCTCTGAAGCACCGCTTGGGTGCGCTGGAGATTGTCATGCCGGCGCTTCGCGATCATCCGGAGGATATCGGCGAACTGTTGCTGCATTTCTTGCAACAGAGCGAACAGACCGAGGGTAGGGCCGTATTGCCGACAGCCGATGCCGACCCGCTGAGCGTTGCTCTCTGGGCCAAGGTGTTTTACCTGTGCCTGCAATACGAATGGCCGGGCAACGTGCGCGAGCTGGCAAATTGCGCGGCACAGATAGTGCTCGCCAGTCACGAGCAGGTTACGCTGCCGCCATCGGTCAGCAAGCGATTGCGGAAGGAGCAGGGCCGTTGCGAGCACGGGCGCGATCAACCGCGTGCGCCGGCCAATCGCACCAGGCCAATGAGCGAGGTGTCCGATAGGGAGTTTGGCAGTGCGATGCAGGATCACGCGTTCGAGATCGCCAAAGTGGCGGCCGGGCTCGGTGTATCACGCTCCGCCGTCTACCGTCGCATCCGAGCATCCAATCGCTTCCGTCTGGTGCAGGATCTGACCGAGCGGGAGTTACACGGCGCGCTGCGGGTCAGTGGGGGAGACAGCGCTGCTGCGGCTCGTCTCTTGCAGGTATCTTTGTCGGGTCTGCGAGTTCGGCTGCGACACTCAGGGAACACCGAGCTGTGAATGCCCGTTTGCAACAGACCATTGGGCCCTATCGCATTTTGCGGCTGATCGATCAGGGCGGCCAGGGCAGCGTTTTTCTCGGTTACGATCCCCGCTTGCAGCGTCATGTGGCAGTCAAGCTGTACACCTTGCCCCACGCGCGGCCAGCGCGACGTCGGCTGCTCAAAGAAGCGCGGGTCATTGCAGGATTGCACAGCTCCAAGGTGGTGGCTGTTTACGACCTCATCGATTCCCACACCCATCTTGCCATGGTTATGGAGTATGTTCCCGGGTGCACGCTTGAGACTTTCCTGCGCGGTGCACAGCCATCCGTGGACACGGTGTTGACGGTCACGGCCGATGTTTCTATGGCGCTTGCGGCCACCCATCACGCCGGTGTGGTGCACGGTGACGTGAAACCAGCAAACATCCTGATCACTGATCGTGGCGGTGCTCGACTGACGGACTTTGGTATCGCCGGAGCCATGGCCAAACTGCCAGTCGGCGGTCGTCCTGGCGCCTTGTCGGCGGTTTCTCCGGAGCACTATCGGGGTCGACCTCTGGATGAGCGCTCCGATTTATTTTCACTGGGGCTGGTAGTGTACCGCATGCTTTGCGGTGAGCACCCGTTCGCGAAGCAGGGTAGGCTGGATGTTGAACGGCTCTGTCACGGACCTGCACCTTCACTCACCGCAGCCGATGTGCGCTGGGACGACGCACCACCAGAACTCCTGCAACTGGTCGGCGGACTCTTGCGTATCGATCCCGCCGAACGACCCACGATGCGTGAGGTGCGCAGAGTGTTGCGGCACCTGCGTAATGCCAGGCCACTGGCGGCCAGTAGCAGTGTGCTCCGAGAAGCTAAAGCCTTTTTTCGACCCGAAGCTAACGTCGACCGATCCATTGATTTGCCGCCCGGCCTTAATCGGCGCAACACGCCTCGTGCCCTGCTGCGCAGGCTGGGGTTGAGAGGGCCGCTTTCGAAAGCCAGTTCGCACGGCTTGCTCGCCTTCGGGGTGTCCACGTCGGCGCTGTTAGCGGGTGGATGGATGTGGGCGATTCAGCCGATTTCGGTGCAGGTGGCGGAACCCCGACTCTCCTTCGACCAGGCGTTCGGTTTGCCTCAAGAGCTGTCGCCGCAGTGGTTGGCTGAAGAATTGAATGCGGCACTTCGCGCGCAGCTGGGTGACCTTAACCTGCTGGACACGCAGCACCGCGCGTCCGTGATTACTGGCCCCGACGGTGCGATCGGAGCCGCCTCTGCGTCGATACCGTCCTACACACTGGCACTGAACTGCGTTGAAGCTACCTGCGTGATGACGATCAGTCGGCAGCAGGCAGACTTACAAAACAGTGCACAGTCTGTCTTGGTCGCCGGTATGAACGCAGTGCAATGGCGACAAGCGGTCCGACAAACCACCCGGCGTGTCATTCAGGCGTCTCACTAGACCGATCAGCGGGCCTTGCCAAACGCCAAAACCGCTTCCAGCAAAGCGCGATTGCGCGGTGCGGGTATGCCGTGATCCTCCGCCACCCGAAGCAAATAGCCCGTGATATGGGGAGCCTCTGTTGGTCGATCGGCGAGTACATCCTGCAGCATGGATGAACGGTTCGTTGCGGTATCTGCAATCACCTGAGCGGCCTGTTCGGATATGTTCTGTGCGGTTTGTGTGTAACCAGCCGCGTAGCTTACCTGCGCGACTTCGCGGCACAACAGTGCCACCTCGTCCCGCAGCGCACGGTCGCGGGCGAGCTCGCCGTTGCGACATCGGTGCACCGCCGTCAATGGGTTGATGACACAATTGACGGCCAGCTTGGCCCACAGCGCTGTATTGATCTCATCATCCCAGTCACAGGGGGGTAGCGCCCTGGAGAAGTTGTCGAACCAGCCGGGGAGTCTGTTGTTCTCGGGTGATCCGACCCGGGTTGTACCGAAGCCTGCGTGTCGAAGACTCAAGTGCCCGGTACGATAGGCGCCCTGCGTGGTCGTGGCTGCGTACAGCCGAGCATTGGGGAACGAATCGCGCAGAGATTCGACAATGCCCATACCGTTCACCATGACCAGAACAGTGCAATCCTCCGCCATAGCCGGTTGCAGGGCCTGCAGTGCCGTCACTGCATCGTAGGCTTTCGTGGTAAGCAGTACGCGCGAAACGTCTCGGCAGTGTGACGGGCTGCTGACAGCGACCCGACGTTGTTCACGTTGGCCATCGCGCTCGACGATCAATTCACGGTAGCCTGGCGGCGCGGGGTCGCGCAGCAGCAGCGTCACGTCGCAGTCCACGCGAGTCAGGGCATCGGCGAACAGGCCGCCTATGGCGCCCGCACCCAGCACGTGCCACGTCTCTTCAGACACTGGATACCGAGAACGACGGGATTGAAAACTGTTGGTGGGCCATTAGTATGGGGCGTTTCTCATAATCTCTGGAGAGTCGCACTATGCCATCCTTCGATGTGGTTTCGGAAGTGGACATGCACCAACTGACCAATGCGGTCGACCAGGCCGGTCGAATTGTGGCCAACCGGTTCGACTTCAAAGGTGTTGAAGCGTCCTTCGAACGCGACCAGCGACGTGTTGTCATTACGGCAGAAGCAGAGTTTCAGGTGACGCAGATGGAGGACATGTTGCGCAGCGCGCTGATCAAGTGTGACATCGATCCTGCGGCGATGGAGGGCGGCGAGCTTGAGACGTCTGGAAAACTCGTGCGTCAGGCAATTCAGCTGCGCCATGGGCTAGACAGCGCGCAGTGTAAATCCATCGTTAAGCACATAAAAGATCGAAAAATGAAAGTGCAGGCGCAAATACAGGGCGAGCAGGTACGGGTTTCCGGCAAGAAAAGAGATGATTTGCAAACAGTGATGACACTGTTGCGAGACGAAGACTTTGGCGCGCCGCTGCAGTTCAATAACTTTCGCGATTAGCGGTTTCGGTTTGCGTCGGGATCGTCTGGCGCCGTCGGCAGATTTCCACCGGAGTTGAGACGAACCGTATGGACAAGCGGTAGTTTTCACAGTCGCATAGCCATCACACCGCTTGGCAACAGGCGTCTCTCATGCTTACACTGCGGTAATCATAATAAAGAGCGGCAGTGCGCTCAGCGCGATACGCAAACGGATGGGGTAGATGGAGGAAGAACTTGACCTTGGAGGTGGCCTGGGAGAAGAAATTCTCGGCGCCCCCCCTGCTGTATCTCGGGCCGAGTTGCGTGAGCGCCGGCTAACGGAAACCGTTACCGTCAATCGCTATCTCTACCAGCAAACCCAGCAGTTGGAGAACATGCTGCTGCAGGCTCCGGATTTGCAGGCACTGTTTGAAGTGTTACTGGTCAGTATGCCTCGGCATTTTGCATTGCGTGTTTCGGAGCTCTGGCTTTACGATCCTGAAGACATTCTTGCTGGTCTGATCGTTGGCGGTCAGCGGTACGGGCAGAATTTGCAGCTTCTGCACGACAGTTTTCCGATGCAGGACCTGTACGAATCAGAACCGGATATTGTGATGGTTGATGCGACCGACTCGCGTATGTTTGAGGTGCTCAAGTCGGAGCACGGCATTGATCACGCACTGCTCATGCCCCTCACTGACAGTGGGCGCATGATCGGCAGCCTGCATCTTGGACTGCAGGACGACACGCTTGTGCTCGGTGACTGGGAAGAGGCGCTGTTAGCTCACCTATCTAATATTATCTCATCATGCTTCAAGGCGGCGGTGGCGCGCCAGCAGATCTCACAGCTCACACTGCTGGATCCTCTCACCGAGATCAGTAATCTGCGCGGCTTTGAGAAAGACATCGCTCGCGAGATCGCACGCGCGCGCCGCAAGGAAGAACCGCTGTCGGTATTGATCATGGAGATCGACGAGTACGAGGAGTTTCACGAGCATTACGGTATGCGGCGAGGCAAGTTTGTCGTGCGGAAAGTAGCTGAACGGCTGTCATCCAATTTGCGTGCCACAGATCTTTTGGCCCGGCTGGCGCGGCCCAAGTTTGCAGTGCTACTGCCCGGCAGTGGTGAAATGACCGGGCAGGAGGTCGCCGAACGTATGCGGGCGGACATCGAAGCCTTTGCCATTGACGACGGTCGCGGTGCGAGCTTGCAGGTCACGGTGAGTATCGGAATGGTCAGTTGGGAGCCGCAACAGTATCCGGCAGTGGACATGCCGCGTCTGGCGCGACAGATGGAATCGGTGGGTAACCAGGGGTTGGAGGCTGCTCAGGCCAAGGGTGGCAACTGTGTCGCGCAGGCGCGTCTCAGCACCATGATGGTGTGACCCTGATAAGGCATGAATCGGTGAAGGAACCCCCGGGGCCTGGCTGCCATGGATCCTGATCTGATCAGGCATCGGATGACTCGAAACTGGGCGATGGTCGAGTTACCAAGCGCTGGCCAAAGCCCGTCAGTACCGCAAAGCCTGAGCAGGGTTGCCGGAATTTCTGCTGGCGGTCTTCTGCCCGCCGTTGCCTGGACGGCAGCCTGAGAGCCCAGGGTCGTGGATATCGAACAACGTCTGTCAAGACTGGAAGCGATCGAGGCCATCAAACAGCTCAAGAGTCGCTACTTCCAGGCCTGCGACCGCAAGCGTCCCGAGCAGGTGTTGGATTGCTTTGCAGCGGGAGAGATCGACATTCGGTTTGGGCGCATTGGCAATTTCCACAGCCGCGAACAGCTGGTATCGGTGTTCTCGGAGTTGGCCTGTCATCCCCATATTGTCGAGATGCACCATGGTCAGAACCCTCAGATTCACGTGCACGACGGCGAGCGTGCAAGCGGACAATGGGGGCTGTACTACTTCATGATTGATACAGAGCGTCAACTGGTGACACAGCTTGCAGGCGAGTACCAGGACGGTTTCGTGCATCGTGAAGGCCGTTGGTGGATCAATCGCTCCCACTATGAAGTGACTTCGACCACGATCCTGGAGCTGTCCGAAGGCTTTGCACGGGCCCTATTCGCCGGACGCAGTGCACCTGAAACGCTGGATGACCCAGCCCGGCAGTCGCCGGAGTGACAGCGGCGCGGACGTGACACCGGAACGGATTGCACGGCTGCGCGAGGTATTGTCGAGCCGCCAGCCCGACCTGACGGTGGTGACGGATTTTGTGCACAAGCCTCGCAACCTGTCGGCACTGCTCAGACAGAGTGATGCGGTTGGTGTATTGCGCGTCCATGCGGTTTTGGAGGAAGAGGATTTTCGAGCCTTTCGGGGAACGGCGGCGGGGTCCCATCGCTGGGTGTAAGTACAGCGGCATGCAACTTGTACTCAGGCGCTCAAGACGCTCCGCGAGGCCGGCCTGCAGATTGTGGCGGCACACCCGGGTGTCCATGCGCGTCCATTTTGGGACATCGACTACACCCGGCCAACCGCTTTATTATTGGGGGCAGAGCGACAGGGGGTCAGTGAGGAGGCGCTTGCCATGGCAGATTGTCAGGTCCGCGTGCCAATGGTCGGTATGGTGCGATCGTTGAACGTGAGCGTGGCGGCGGGTGTGATTCTCACAGAAGCCCAGCGGCAGCGAGAAACCGCGGGCATGTATCGACAGCAGCGTATTGATGCGGCCACCTATGAGCGGCTATTCTTCGAGTGGGGGCATCCCAGCGTGACGGAGTTTTGCCGCCGTCGAGGACTTCGCTATCCGCCGCTGGACACAGAGGGTGAGATTGTCGATGCCGCCGCCTGGTACGCCAGGGTTCGTCGGGGCACAGCACCGCAATGGGAGGGCCGCGGTTGAATACACTGATACTGTTACTGTTGGGCATCTTTGTCGGCGTGGGTCTGATGGTGGTTCTGGGGGAGCGGTTTGCCAGTCCGATGGAGCCAGAGCGGATGGCCCGGTTGCAGCGTTGGCTTTGGCCTTTGGTGTTTCTCTCGATTTTGCTTGGCATCGGCCAGCACTACCTTTGAACGCCGGCCCCGGGGGCGAAAGACATGAAAAACTCACAATTCTTTACACAACGCACTTGAACAGGTACGGGTGAGCATTGTCAACTGCTCATACGGGAGGTGCGCGCCAGTGCCAAATAGGCGTTTTTCGCTGTTTTATCTTGAGGGGGCGCACCCTATAATTATATGTTTAACGCAGACCGGTAGATCACTGCCAGCCGGAACAGCAGGAGTCTCCCATTGGCGGCGCAATGGCTCAGTAATTCAAGTGACTTAACCGGGCGGCTGGGTGCGGCCTCTGCTGAGGTTTTCAACACCCTCTCTCAGCCCGCTAACGCCCGACGGTTGCGCCGAATGTTGCTGCTGATCATCCTACTGTGGGCGGTCTTTGCCCTGATGCGTCTGGTGTGGGCACTGTTACCGGCCCCGGAACCTGTGGTGCTCGCCGAATCGGTTGTGATCAACCCGGTCAGCAATGGCGGTTCTCAGCTGGAGGCGACCGACGTCGATATCGAACAGATGCGCAATTGGCATCTGTTCGGCAAGGCCGGTGCCGGGCCATCACCCGAGGAACTTGCGGAGCAGGCGAAAAAGGCCAGCGCGCTGGAGGGGATTGAAGAGGGTGCCAGAGAGACTCGGCTGAACGTTAAGTTGCGTGGTATCGTAGCCTCTACCGAAGACGGTCTGGGCCACGCCATCATCGAGCATAAGAACAAGCAGGCAGTGTACGCCGTGGAGGACAAGCTGCCTCTGCCCGGCAATGTCAAGTTGGCCAAAGTCATGCCGCGACAGGTCATCCTTGATAACGGGGGCACCTACGAGCGACTGGTGCTGTTTGAAGCGTCCGACATTGCTACCCAGGCGCCGCTGAGGCCGCCGCCGCAGCAGGCAAACAATGGCGAAGAAATCGACAAGCGTGAACAAGCCGACGTCACCGCACTGGCCAGTGACTATCGCCAGAGACTGTTTCAGAATCCGCAGTCGCTTGCCGAGGTGGTTAAAGTCAGTGCTGTTCGGCAGGACGGCTCATTAAAGGGCTACAGGTTGGCGCCTGGCAGTGATCGGAATCAGTTTGAGCAGTTGGGTTTTAAAGCGGGTGATCTGGTGACCAGCGTCAACGGCATTACGCTGGATGACCCTGCCAACACGATGCGGCTGTATAATGCAATGCGATCCGCCGGAGAGGTAGTGTTTGACCTGGAACGAGGCGGTGAGCCGCTGACGTTGAGTGTCAGTCTGGGGGGGGATGCGCCCCAGTAGGTGCAGTCCACCGGCCACTTGGGTCGGTGAGAAAATGATAGGGGAACGGGTTTGCTGAAGGTTGCAATTGAGCGCACGCGTGGGCTGCTTCTGGCTATGTTACTGGTCAGTCCGCTCGTGACGGCGCAAGAGTATACGGTCAACCTCAAAGAGACTGATATCCAGGAGCTGATCAAGTTTGTCGCAGAGGCCACCGGCACGACCATCGTGGTAGACCCCTCCGTCAAGGGCAAGGTCAAGGTCATCTCCTCCAAGCCCGTTTCCAGCAGCGAACTCTACAACCTGTTTTTGTCGATTCTGGAGGTGCATGGCTACACCGCGGTGCGCTCCAATGGCGTGGTTCGAGTAGTGCAGGCCAAAGATGCGCGCTCGGCGCCAGTGCGGGTCACGGACGGTCCCGCCGATTACCCTACGGACGAATACATCACCCAGGTGATTCGCCTGGAGAACATCAGCGCCGCAAAGTTGATCCCGGTGCTGCGCCCGCTGGTTCCGCAGCAGGCACACATGGCGGCCTACGCACCGAGTAACGCGATCATCATTTCCGATGTGTCTGCCAATATTGATCGTATTCGCGGCATCATCGAGCGTATGGACCGTACCGCAGTGCAACAGACGGACATCGTCAAGCTCAAGTTCGCGGTCGCTGAAGATGTGGTGCGCATGCTCGATCAGTTGAATAAGTCGGAGGCCAAGCAGGCCGGCGGTGCAGAGCCTGAAGTTCTGTTAGTGGCCGATGCTCGCACCAATAGCGTGCTGGTCAACGGAGACGAATTGGAACGAGCTCGAATCACGAACTTGATCAAGCACCTGGATACGCCACTGCAGCAGAGCGGTAACGTCAAGGTGATTTACCTGGAGTATGCCGACGCGGTGGAATTGGCGGAGGTATTGCAGCGGGTTGTGCAGAGCATATCCCAGATGGATCAGACCGAGGGCGGTAACGCGGCCCGCCAGAGCGATAGTGAAGCGACCATTGAGGCTGATGAAGGCACCAACTCACTGATTGTCACGGCCGATGCCGATGAGATGGCGGCGCTGGAATCGGTGATCCACCGGCTGGACATTCGCCGCGCCCAGGTTCTGGTGGAAGCCATCATTGTCGAGATGGAAATCACGGACAATCAGGATCTCGGCTTACAGTGGTTGTTCGTAGAAGACAGTGGGTTTTACGGCAGCAACGTCAACGCGGGCGACGCCCGGGCGGCGGCGATTGCAGAGGCGGTACTGCCGAACAACAGTGACAACAGTAACAACACGGGCGATTTTGACGTGGGCGCGCTGGCCGGCGCCCTGGCGGCAACGCCCGGCCTGTCGCTGGGTTGGGGAACGCTGGACGACAGCCTGTCCATGACCGTTATCCTTAACGCTCTTAAAGAGAACAGCAATGCGAACATTCTCTCCACGCCGAGCATATTGACCCTGGACAATCAGGAGGCCTTCATCACGGTGGGGCAGGAAGTGCCGTTTGTTACCGGCTCTTTCACAAGCACCGGCTCTGGTGACGGCGTTCAGAACCCGTTCCAGACGATTGAGCGGGAAGATGTGGGTATTACCCTGACGGTCACACCGCATGTCAACGAGGGAGATGCCGTGGTGCTGGACATTCTGCAGGAAGTCTCCAGTATCAGTCTCGCCTCGGTCGTTGCCTCCGATGTGGTCACCAACGAACGCCGTCTACAAACGAAGGTACTGGCGCAGGACGGACGCGTGGTGGTGCTCGGCGGCCTCATCAAAGACGATATTCAGGACGCCCAGCAGAAAGTGCCGGTACTCGGTGACATACCGTTTCTCGGTCGTCTGTTTCGCACGGACTCAGAGCAGCTGACCAAAACCAATCTGATGGTGTTTCTGCGCACGACGATCATTCGCGACGATGAGCAGCTGGCCGGGGCGACAGCGGATAAATACCGCTACATTCGGCAGCAGCAGCTGATCCGTCGTGACGCGGGCCTTGAGTTCCTCAACGACGACAGTTTGCCGCTACTGGAGGACTGGGAAGCCCAAATTCAGCAGCTACAGACCCTGGACGAGTACGAGGCCAGCCAGGGAGTTGACAGTCCGCCGGTACCGGAGGCCACCCCGTGAACACGGTTGTCGAAGAAGGTCTGGACGAGCTTGCGCCGGTCGAGGACGACGTTCGTCAGGGACTGTCCTTCACCTACGCTCAGCAAAACGGCGTGCTGCTCGACAATGAAAGCGATTCCCCGGTCGTGGTGCATTTGGGCCAGCCCAGCGTAGCCGTTCTGACGGAGCTGCGGCGGCTGATTGGTGGGCCCTTCCAGTTGGAGTCTGTCCCCGAAGAAGAATTCAAGCGTCGCCTGACCCTCGCCTATCAACGGGGCAACAACGAGGCCGTGCAGATGGCCGAGGACATCGGTGCGGACGAAGATCTGTCGCGGATCGCGGATGAGATTCCAGAGTCCGGCGACCTGATGGATACGGAAGATGACGCGCCGATCATCCGATTGATCAACGCTATTTTATCTCAGGCGGTGCGCGAACAGGCGTCGGATATTCACATAGAGACCTTCGAGGATCGGCTCAGCGTGCGCTATCGCATCGACGGCGTGCTGTCGGAGGTGCTGTCCCCCAAGCGGATGTTGGCACCCCTGCTGGTATCGCGCCTGAAAGTCATGGCGAAGCTGGATATCGCAGAAAAGCGCGTTCCTCAGGACGGTCGCATTTCGGTGCGCCTGGCCGGGCACGCGGTGGACATTCGTATGTCGACGATACCGTCGGCGCACGGTGAGCGTGTCGTCCTGCGTTTGCTGGATACCGCCGCGGGCCAGCTGCAATTGCCACAGCTGGATATGAATGAGCAGGTTCTGACGGCCTACAAGAAACATCTGCACAGCCCCCACGGCATTATTCTTGTCACGGGTCCCACCGGCTCGGGTAAAACCACCACGCTGTACGCGGGGCTCGCCGAGATCAATGAGCCTTCGCGGAACATTCTGACGATCGAGGATCCGGTGGAATACATGCTGCCGGGCATCGGCCAGACTCAGGTCAACACCAAAGTCGACATGACCTTCGCGCGCGGTCTCAGAGCCATTCTGCGGCAGGACCCGGACGTGGTCATGGTCGGTGAGATTCGCGACCTTGAAACGGGGGAAATTGCCGTCCAGGCCTCCCTTACGGGGCACCTGGTGCTGTCGACTCTGCACACCAACACGGCCATTGGCGCTGTGACCCGTTTACAGGACATGGGCATTGAACCCTTCCTGCTCTCATCGAGTTTGTTGGCGGTAATGTCGCAGCGGCTGGTACGCCTGCTGTGCAATGATTGCAAGGAGGAAGCCCCCGCCACCGAGGCCGAGCTGGAGCTGCTCGGACTGGCTGGGCGGACCGACGTCACCGTGCACCACCCCAAGGGCTGCGAATCCTGCAAGTACACGGGCTTTCGCGGACGTACAGGTATTTATGAGTTGATCGAGATCGATGAACGCATGCGCACCATGATTTACAAAGGCGCCAGCGAGCAGGAGATCCTCGAGGTGGCCCGTGAGCGCTATCCGGGGATAGAGAGCGATGGGCGCCGGCGTATCCTCGAGGGGGAGACCAGTCTCGAGGAAGTGTTGCGGGTAACGTCCATCGCCTGACGGCGAGGGGTGAACTGTGACGGCGTATCGCTACCAAGCCCTTAATCTCGAGGGCAAGCTCGTCAAGGGTCTGCTGGAGGGCGACTCGGAGCGTCAGGTTCGGTCTCAGCTGCGCGGCAGGGATCTGCGGCCTGTGCAGGTCGCGGAAGCCAACAAGGGTGCGCAAGACAAGCGCAGCACCTGGCGCCCTTCCCACCTGTTTTCCAGGGTCAGCGCGTCGGATCTCGCGCTGGTCACGCGCCAGCTTGCCACGCTCGTGGATTCCAATTTGCCTCTCGATGAGGCACTCCAGGCAGCCGCCCAGCAAAGTCGCAGTGCCCGTATCAAGGGCATGTTGCTGCAGGTCCGCTCTCGGGTCGCCGAAGGTCATACGCTGGCTTACTCGCTCGGTGAGTTTCCTCATGTCTTCAATGAAATGTACTGCGCCATGGTGACGGCGGGGGAGCACGCGGGTTTTCTCGGTCCAGTCCTGCAGCAGCTGGCCGATTACACGGAGCAGCGTCAGTACACCAACCAGAAGCTGAGCAATGCGATGATTTACCCGCTGATTCTCAGTGGGGTCGCGGTCGCGGTGATCGCGCTGCTGATGACCTTCGTAGTGCCGAAACTGGTGGGGATCTTTACGCACAGTCAACAGGAGTTACCCGCACTTACCACGGGCCTGATCGCCACCAGTGAATTTTTTCAGCAATACGCTGTCTGGATGTTCGTGGGTTTGGTGGTGTTTGTGATCGGTTTTCGCCGCTTACTGCGTAACCCGAACCGTCGTCGCCGCTGGCACAGTTTTTTGCTGAAGGTGCCCATCCTGTCGCGACTGTTGGTCGCGATTGACACGGCAAGATTCGCCTCCACCCTGAGCATCTTGATGGCTTCGGGTGTTCCTCTGCTCGAGTCCCTGCGCATCGCCGGTCAGGTGTTAACCAACCTGGTGCTGCGCGATGTCAGTGAGGAAGTGGCGGAGCGGGTCGCCGAGGGCAGTAGCCTGAACAAGGCGCTACAGAACAGCGGGCAGTTTCCGCCCATGATGGTGCACATGGTCGCCAGCGGTGAGACCAGCGGCGAGCTGGAGACCATGCTGGAACGCTCGGCCACCAATCAGGAGCGGGAGTTGGAAATGAGCCTGACCCGCTCCATGGCGCTGTTCGAACCTTTAATGGTGGTGTTCATGGGTGGTCTGGTTTTGATCATCGTGCTCGCCGTGCTGCTAC
The DNA here is from genome assembly GCA_039190425.1 of Pseudomonadota bacterium. Taxonomy (GTDB): domain Bacteria; phylum Pseudomonadota; class Gammaproteobacteria; order Pseudomonadales; family Halieaceae; genus Marimicrobium. Next base: position 22,030 of record JBCCYE010000033.1, read on the forward strand.
CAATCTTTAATCTCAACACGATGGTGACTTGAATGATGAAGCGCAACTTGAATCGTGGCTTCTCACTGGTGGAAATCCTTGTGGTGCTGGTCATCATGGGTCTGCTTATCAGTGTGGTCGCGCCCACGGTTCTTAATCAGGCAGACGACGCCCGTATCCAAAAGGCCAAGGCGGATTTCAAAAATATTGAAACCGCGTTGAAGCTCTATCGGCTCGACAACTACGTCTACCCCACAACGGAGCAAGGTCTCCAGGCGTTGGTGGAAGCCAGCAGCCTGGATCCCGTACCGCGAAATTTTCGCCAGGGAGGGTATCTGGAGGAGCTCCCTGTGGATCCTTGGGGGCGCCCCTACCTCTATCTGAGCCCCGGTGAGCGCAAGGAAATCGACATCTATACGCTGGGTGCCGATGGGCTACCTGGTGGCGAAGGCCAGAATGCCGAGGTAGGCAACTGGAAGGACGAGGGCCAGTAAACCGTGTCGGGGCCTGTGGCGACAGCGGCCCGGCGGAAACATTGCCCGCGATGCCGTGCGTCGCACACGGACCGGGCGCAGCGTGGCTTCAGTCTGATCGAGCTGCTGGTTGCCCTCATCGTCGTGGTCCTGCTGACGTCGCTTGTCTCCTTCTCGATCGGTTCGGGCGGCGCGGATTTGCGCCTGGAGTCTGAGGTCCGCAATCTACAGGACGTTGCTGCCTACGCCTTGGACGAAGCCCAGTTCACCGGTAGTGATTTCGGCTTATTGCTAGAGGAAGAGCTGGAGCGTGCCGGCACGGTCTACTCCTATGCCTGGCGGCAGCGCACCACCGGGCCCGACGGCTGGGCCCAGCCGGTCAGTGCCCCCGATGTCTTCGAGCCGCGTCAATTCCCGCTCGGGATAGAGGTGGAGCTCGAGCTGGAAGAGGCCGCGTATCAGACGCTGGACAACGACGCGGACGATGAAAAACGTGAGGCACCGCAGGTGGTGTTCTACGCCAGCGGTGAAACGACGGTGGGTGCGATCAACGTGCGTCGCACCGAGGATAGCGAGTTGCTTTGGCGTATTGAGTGGGATCTGTTTGGTCGTTTCAAACTGCTGCCCAGGGGCATAGCAGAAGAAGAGGACGAGGACTTCTGATGCGCGGCTTTACGCTGGTGGAGGTCATGGTTGCACTGGCGGTGGTGGCGATTGCTTTGCCGTCACTGCTGGTCACGCTGTACCGCCAGTCCGACGACACCGCCTACCTGCGGGATCGGACCGTCGCCGCCCAGGTTGCGGCCAACAAGCTGACCGAGTTTCGACTGGTGGTCAATTCCACCCGTTCGCTGACCGCCGGTCGCGACAGCGGCGAGACGGAGATGGCGGACCGAGACTGGTACTGGTGGATCGTCACTACCCCTGAAGAAGTGGACACGTTTTTCCGTATCGAAATTGCCGTGGCGTTGGACGAGGAAGGTCAGGACAATCCGTTGTATACGCTGCAGGCCTTCATGTCCGCAGACATGCGCGAGGATCAGGGCGTTCTCAACACCGGCGACCCCGATGATCCGCCGGAATCTGCACCCGATGAACCGGACACTCCGGATCCGGGGTCTGACTCACCCGACGACGTCCAGAGACCGCCTGGCGACGGCAATCTCCCCCCCGGTGTCGACCCGGAGCGCCTACAGGAGTTAATCGACGGTGCGTAGCAGCGGCTTTACCTTGATTGAAGTCCTGATCGCCATGGCCATCACCGCGATAGTGGCGGCCATCGCCTACAGCGGCCTGTCCAGCGTTGTGACCAGCCTGGACGTACTGCGCGGCAACGCCGATCGCAGCTTCGAAATAAACCGCGCGTGGCAGATCATTTCCCGGGACATCGGCGAATTCATGCCGCGACCGGTGCGCGACGAGTTCGGCGAGCTGGAGCCGGCGTTGATGGGTGGCCGCCTCGCGCTCTACCCACTCAGCCTGACCCGCGGTGGCTGGCACAACCCCAACGGTCACGCGCGCAGTCACCTGCAGCGCATCAACTATCGTCTGGAGGACGACACGCTTTACCGGGATGCCTTCGTCGTCCTGGATCGCGCCTCGGACTCACAACCGGCCAGTGCGCTGCTGCTGGAGGGGGTGGAGGACTTCGAGATTGCGTTTCTTCCCTCCATCGAGCAGCTGCGCACGCGCCGTGGCAGCACCGCGATCGAAACCGACAACTGGTCCGAGAATTGGGTGGGGGATACCAGTGCACCCAATGCGGCGCTGGCGCCGCCGGCGGCGATGGAAATCCGCCTACAGTTGGAGGACTGGGGTGAGATGAGGCGACTGTATGCGTTACCGCCGTACTGAGATATCCGCTGCTGTGCATCGTCAGCGGGGCGCCGCGCTGGTCGTGGCCATGCTCATTTTCGCGCTCTGCGCCTCCCTGGTGGTGGCGATGCAGAGCGAGTTCACGCGCTTTTTTCAGCGCAGTGCGAACATTCTGCAGCAGGAGCAGGTGTCAGCCTACCTGCGCCTGGGCGAGGAGCTGGCAAAGACCGTGTTGATGCGGGATTACGATCAGGATCAGCTCGCCAACCGCTATCGCGACGATTTGACCGAAGAGTGGGCGCAGAATGCGCCACCTCAGCTGCTCGATAACGCCGAGTTGCGCGGTTTTCTCAGCGACCTGCAGGGGCGCTTCAACCTCAATCGGCTGGGTGAGCGGCCGGAGGCGCAGCCGGGCGAACGCAAGTTCACGTCGGCCCAGGCGCAGTTCATCCGCCTGTTACAGACCTTCCAGGAGCCACGGGTCAGTGATTTCGAGGCCATAGCCATCACCGACGCCGTCGGAGACTGGATCGACAGCGACCGCAGTCCCTTTCGAGACGGCGCCGAGGATGATTACTACGCCGGTCTGAGCCCCTCATACCGTGCGCCGCATCGGCCCATGGCCAGCGTCAGCGAGCTGCGAGCGGTCAAGGGGATGACGCCACAGCTTTTCGAAGCCCTGCGGCCTTTTGTCACTGTCTGGCCGCAGGAACCGGCGCCCCTCAATATCCATACTGCCGAGCTGCCGGTATTGCGCTCCATCGGTGACCTGGAGGACCTGGCACCCCTGAGCCTGTCCGACGGAGAACAGCTCGTCGAATATCGGAACAGCGTCGGGTTCGTGGATATGGAAGACTTTTACGCACAGGGTCCCCTGGCGGACCGGCCGGAGGTGCGCACCGCCATGAGCGGCTTGCTCGGGGAGCGCTCGGACTACTTCCTGGTCACGGTTCAGGTGACAGTTGCCGACAGGGTGCAGCGCTTGTACAGTGTGTTGGACCGTAAACAGAGACGGGTAAACACCATCGCCCGGGTGAGCGGGAGTCTGTGATGGGCCGTAGCGCGCCCCCTCAGGAGTCCCCGGTGGCAAGCCAAACGCCGCGGCGATGGTCATGTCAGCGATGGATTGTGTGTGCCAGCCCCGCACAACAGGGGAAGCACCGGGGCCTGGCCCCACAACGACACCTGACCGGGGGAGAGGGGAAGTGCAGAGCATTGCGGTAATACGCCGAGTAGCGGGTCGTCTGGCCTGGTACCCTGCCGGTGCCGGGGAAGAACCGCGCTGGCTGGACGACGAGGCCACCGCCGATGAGCTGCGGTTGACCCTGTCGCAGCGCCGCACCCCGGTGTGTTTCGCCGCCCCCGGCGCCGATACACGGCTGCTCACCCTGGCGGTCAGTCCCGCAGAAAGAAAGCACATTGCCAAGTCACTCCCGTTCACGCTGGAGGAAGACGTCGCCGACGATATTGATGACTTGCACTTTTCGTCGCGCTTCATAGACAAAGAGCTGTTGGGCGTAGCCGTCTGTTCGCGCAATAAAATGGATGAATGGGCCGGTTGGCTGGCGGCATTTCCCGGTGCCGGTCGGTGGATACCCGAGCCCTTGCTGCTACCCTGGCAGCCGGGTGAATGGTGCATCGTGCTGGAGGGGGACGACGCCATTATTCGCACCGGCCAGTGTCACGGGTTTGCCATCGAGCGCGATATGGTGGGAGCGCTGTTGTCGGGCGTGCTGGCGGAAGAGGCGTCGGACGATGGCGACGAGCCGGCGAGTCCCGAAGCGGTTGTGGTGTACGGCAGCGATCAGGCGGAGGATACGGCCATCCTGCCCGAGGCGCTGCAGGATCGCGTGCAGTGGCGTCAGGGCAACCTGTACGCGGCCATGATGCTGCAGGATGACAACCTGGTGGATCTGAACCTGTTGCAGGGCGACTACGCCGTGCGTTTGCCGCTGGGACGTTGGTGGCGACAGTGGCGCCTGCTGGCGGCGGCCTTTGCGGGGGCGTTTATGCTGCAGGTGGCGGCGGTGTACGCAGACTATCGCAGCCTGAATACCGAAAACGTGGCGCTGCGCAGCGCCGTCATGGACAGCTACCGGCGGGCCTATCCGAGCGGCAACGTCGTCGACCCTGAAAAACAGCTGCAGCGCCAGCTGGATGCGCTCAGGGGGACCTCGCAAAGCAGCGGCTTCATTACGCTGATCGAGCCCGTCGGTGCGGCGATTGCGGGCATGCCGGGTACGGAGATCGTCAGCATCAATTACAGTGATCGCGGTGATGAGATTCGGCTGAACATTGTCGCGCCGGATTACGGCGCGGTGGAAAAGCTGCGCACCGACATGTCCGACGCGAGTCTGGAAGCCGTCATAGAAACCAGTAGCGCCACGCCGGACGGCAAGGTACGGGCGCGACTGCGCGTGGGGCAAAGCTGAATGAAAGAGTGGTTCGCACAGCTTAATCAGAGAGAACAGGTCAGCGTGCTGGTGCTGGCGGTGGTGGTTGCCCTGTACCTGCTGTACGTGCTGGTATGGTCACCGCTGGATGACCGGCGGGATCAGCTGGCCTCGCAGAACACGGCGATCGCGGAATCGTTGACGCGGGTCGACGCCATGGCGTCCGAAGTCGTGCACCTGCGCAGCAGCAACGGGCAGTCAAATCGAGGTGGGCGAAATCTCATGGCCCTGGTCAACCAGTCCACCAGTCAGCTGCAACTGCCGGTCAGTCGGCTGCAGCCCAACAGCCGCGGCGAGATTCAGGTCCGTTTGGAGAGCGCCGCGTTCGATGATCTGTTGCAGTGGCTGTATCAGATGGAGTACGAGGAGGGCCTGCTGGTCCGGGAGGTCTCCATCACGCAGACCGGCACAGTAGGGCGGGTGAACGCCACCGTGAGAATCGCCCAGGCGTCATGAGATGAAGGGGTCGCGTTTAGCCTGGGGTGCGCTTCTGGCACTGGTCCTTCTGGTCGGTCTGGTCGCTGTGGCACCGGCGCGCCTCATCGGCCTGGTCGCGCCCTCCAATCAGATTGTCCTGCAGGGTTTTTCCGGGACGATTTGGCAGGGCAGTGCCGCGCAGTGTTTGCTGCGTTTGCCGAACGGTGCGCTGCATCTGGGCCGGGTCAGCTGGTCCTTGAAACCGCTCTCGCTGGTGCTGCTCGCGCCGCATGTGGAACTGACCAGTGCCTGGGGCAACCAGGTGATTGCCGGGCAGGTGATCCTGAGGGGCAGCAGAGATCTGGAAATGCGCGACCTGGACGCGCGATTCGATGCGGATTTGGTCCGCCAGTTCGCCCCGCTGGCGCTGGATGGCAGCCTGTCCGTTCAATTGCAACAGTTGACACTCGAAAACGGCCTGCCGACGGAAAGTGCCGGTCGCGTGGTCTGGCAGCAGGCCGCCTGGCGCTCACCGCAGGGCCTTGTGCCGCTGGGCAGCTACGCGCTGGAGGTTCAGCAACCGAAGAATGAGCCCCTGCTGGGTGAGGTGGTCACCCTGTCGGGGCCGCTGCAGGCGTCGGGGACCATTGGTCTTACCGGCAGACGTTACGACATCGACCTGCTGCTCAGCGATGAAAACGGTTTTGCCGCCGGTCTGCGCCAGGCCCTGAGTCTGATTGCCAACCCGGAAGGCGATGCCTGGCGCGTCATTCTTAGCAACGAATTCTAGGGCACAGTACGCGACACCTGGCCGCGCCGCTGATCGGCGTCTGAGTGCTATGGCGTATACTGGCCCACTCTGCCGAAGGCCGGTGGCCTGGGTGGTAAACGCTTGCCAGTAATGACAAAACAACCCCAACGAGACAACAGTCATGAGCGACTTCAAAAAGTATGAATGTGTTATTTGCGGTTTTATCTACGACGAGGCAGAGGGTTTGCCGGAAGACGGTATTGAACCCGGTACGCGCTGGGAAGACATCCCGGATGATTGGGAGTGCCCCGATTGCGGTATCTCCAAGTCAGACTTTGATCTCTACGAAGAGTAGCGCCGCTGTGCTTGCGACACTGAGAGCGCACCGGTGAGTGACCACGCCAGCCGCCTGGCGTCGCTGCGCAGCGCAATGCGAAGGGCGGGCTGCGATGCGCTGTTCGTCCCGAGGGCTGATGAATATCTCGGCGAGTACATACCCGCGAACAAGGAACGCCTGCGCTGGTTGACCGGGTTCACCGGTTCTGCCGGTATGGCGATCATCGGCCAGAGCCACGCTGCGATGTTTGTCGATGGCCGTTACACGGTGCAGGTGCGGGCGCAGGTCGATGCAGAGTACTACGCCTATTGTGAACTGACCGATGCCGCACAACTGGAGTGGCTTACGGCACACACCCAGACACCGGCCACGCTGGGCTATGACCCAAGGTTGCACTCCGAGCGGTGGCGGCGGCGCACGGAAGCCGCACTGCAGGGCGGTGGCCTCAGTTTGACCCCAACGCAGGAAAATCTGCTGGACCTGTGCTGGGAGGATAGACCCGACGCCGCTATCGAGACGGTGTTGCTGCAGCCAGAGGCCTTAAGCGGTGAAAGTAGCCGCGACAAACGGCATAGGATCGCCCGGGACATCACCGAGCGAGGCTACGATGCCAGCCTGCTGTACGCACCGGATACGGTCAGCTGGCTGTTGAACCTGCGAGGTACTGCGATGCCGCAGATGCCGGTCGTGTCGGGGTTTGCGCTGTTGAAGTCTACGGCTGAGGTGATTTTGTTCAGCGATCCGACCCACGTACCCGAAGGGTTTGCAGACCACGTGGGTTCAGGTGTGCGGCTTGTCGCGCAGTCGGACGCCTCGGAGGCGTTTGCTGAGGTTAGCGGTCTCTCCGTACTGGTGGACGATACCCTCGCCAGTGCCTGGGTGGTGCAGTCATTGCGAAATGCTGGCGCGAACCCCACCACAGGCGACGATCCTGTCATGTTACCCAAGGCTCGTAAAAACGCGACGGAGCTGCAGGGCGCGCGCGCTGCCCATCGGCGTGACGCCGTTGCGGAGATCGGTTTTCTGACATGGCTGGACGAGGAGGTCAGCGCCGGTCGTTTACACGACGAAGCCGTGCTTGCGGACAAGCAGCTGTCCTTGCGCGTGCGGCAAGCGCACTTCCATGCTTCCTCCTTCGATACCATTTCTGCCGCCGGCCCCAACGCGGCGATGTGCCATTACAATCACCTCAATGGGCGCGCAGCGGGCTTGCCCATGAACAGCATCTACCTGAACGACAGCGGCGGCCATTACCGGGACGGTACCACCGATATCACACGCTGTGTCGCCATAGGGGATCCCGGGCCGGAAATTCGACGCCTGTTCACGCTGGTTTTGAAAGGGCATATGGCGCTTGCCCGCGCGCGTTTTCCCGTGGGCACTACGGGCTCGCAGCTGGATGTGTTGGCACGCCAGTTCCTCTGGCAGGAAGGGCTGGACTACGCACACGGCACAGGTCACGGCGTCGGCGCTTTTCTCAGCGTTCACGAGGGCCCGCAGAGAATCTCAAAGCTACCCAACAGTATCGCACTGCAGGAGGGCATGATTGTCAGCGACGAGCCGGGCTACTATCGCGACGGCGCCTTTGGCATGCGCTGCGAGAATCTGCTCGCGGTGTCGGCGTTAGAAGGTGGTGAGTCGTCCATGCTCGGCTTCGAAGTGCTGACGCTGGTGCCGTTTGATCGGCGCCTCATCGATGCAACGTTGCTTGACGCGCATGAGTTGGACTGGCTCAACGCCTACCACGAGCGCGTGTTGAATGAGGTCGGTCCACTGTTGGAAGCGGGCGAGCAGTCCTGGTTGCAGGCGGCGGTGCGGCCTATCGATGCCTGAATGTTAGCGGGCTTTTGTGTAGACTGATCGCGATAACAAAAACAGTCGGAGGGGACTATGGCAGCGGCCAGCGGGGCACACTGGTCATCGCGTTTTGCTTTTTTGATGGCGTCCGTGGGCTTTGCGGTTGGCCTTGGCAATATCTGGCGTTTCCCCTACGTTACCGGTGAAAACGGCGGTGCCGCCTTTGTGCTTATCTATCTGGCCTGCGCGTTTGGTATTGGCATGCCAATTCTTATGGCGGAGTTGCTGATTGGTCGACGCGGTACGGGCAGCCCCACCACTGCCATGGCCAACCTGGCACAACAGAATCGGCGCTCCCGCCACTGGCGACTGGTGGGCGGTATGGGCCTGTTGGCGGCCTATACCATTGAAGTCGTCTACGCGGTCGTGGTCGGCTGGGTACTCTGGTACCTTTTCAAGGCGCTGACCACCGGCTTTGCCGGCGTTGATGGTGCCGCCGCTGATGCGGAGTTCGCCGCCGTGCTGGATAACAATCTTGGCATGTTGGTGTGGACTCTGCTGGGTCTGTTTCTAACCGGGCTGATCATTTACGCGGGCGTCCGGGACGGTATCGAGCGCGCGGTGCGGGTCATAATGCCGGTCATGTTCTCGCTGCTGTTGGGTCTGGCCGCATACAACTATGTCGCGGGAGGCTTTGAAGAAGCACTGCGCTGGCTGTTCACGCCAGACTTCAGCAAAATCAATTTCCAGTCTGCGCTGGCCGCTGTTGGCCAGGCGTTCTTTTCCCTCGGCATTGCCATGGCCGGTATGATGGTGTTCGGCGCCTATCTGCCCCAGACCATCTCCATTTCGGGATCGGTCCTGATCATCGTCATTGTGGATACCTCCGTTGCCTTGCTCGCCGGTCTGGTCGTGTTCCCCGCCGTCTTTAACAACGGACTGGACCCGGCAGCGGGAGCCGGACTGATCTTTCAGACTCTGCCTGTGGCGTTTGCGCAAATGCCCGGGGGGCATCTGTTCAGCGTGCTGTTCTTTTTGATGTTGTCTGTCGCGGGCATTACCTCCATGGTCGGGCTGGTGGAATCCTGCACCGCCTGGTTGGAAGATCGCTTCGCTATGGCCAGGCATGCCAGCACGCTACTGGTCGTCGGCTCGGTCGCGTGCTTCAGCGTTCTGTCCATCCTGTCCTATAACGTCATCGGCGACCTGAGCATAGCCGGTCGCAATTTCAATGACACGATGGACTATTTTTCGAATCAGATTCTGCTGCCGCTCGGGGGGTTATTCATGGCCGTATTCGCCGGCTGGGCGATGACCCGTGAGTCGACCCGTGATGAGTTGCATGCGCTGGGCGATATCGGCTACTCGCTGTGGCGATTTCTGATCCGTTTTGTGGTGCCTCCCGCCGTGCTGATTATTTTTGTGATGGGCATATCCTGACGCGTGGTCTCGCCTGGCACATCACGTCAGGTGGCGTCCGGCGTTTCCAGCAGTGAATCGCGAAGTCGCTCAACGTCGTCATCGGATAGGCCGAGGCCTTCGCTCACGTAGTTGTCAAAACCACCCCAGCGTTGGTCGATCTCGTCAAACGCGGCCGCGAGCCAATCTTCTTCAACCCCCATCAAACGCTCCAGTTTGGCGGCGGTCTCCTCGCCCTGCAGTATGCGTAGCATCAGCAGCATCCCCTGGCGTGATTCTACCGACGGCTCTTTGCTGGCCATATAGTCGCGCATGACAACCGCTTGCGGCACACCCAGAATTCTCAGCAACACGGCGGCTGCGAAGCCGGTGCGGTCCTTGCCGGCACTGCAGTTCCAGGCGATGGGCTGGCCCTGTGCGGCCTGAACCTGGTCTATGAACTGGCTGAATTGAGGTGTGAACTCGTCGGCGAACTGCCGGTTGGCGCCGCGCATGAGTTGGTCGGGATCAAACCCGTCAAAATCGCCGTTCTCAATGCGATTGCGGATGTCGGACACCATGCTCTCGTTGCCCTCATCGAGGATCGGAATCTCGATGACGCTGAAGGTGGTGGGAGAGGGCAGGCGATGGGGCTCCTCGGCTTTTTCCAGACTGGAGCGGAAATCGATCAAGGCGGTCAGGTTGAGGGCCGCCAGTGCCTGCCGGTCCGCGTCTGTGGTGTGCGCCATGGAACCAGTCCGATAGAGGCGTCCCCACTTCACACGGCGCCCGTCGACGGTTTCATAACCTCCCAGATCCCTGAAGTTGGCGATGCCTTCGAAGTTGAGCAGTCGATGCTCCGGCCGCTCGGATGGGGGCAGTTGTGCGGGTATGCGGACCTCTGGAGCGGGCAGCAGCTGGTAGACCAGTGCTGCCACGATCAGCAGGCCGGCGGCAGATCCTATCAGCGTCGACTTTTTCACCTGGTGGTCTCCCGATGTCGCATGCGCAGAGGGCGCCGAGGATATCACTTCACGAGGGTGAGGGCATCCGGGAGAACGAGTCGCTGCTGGCGGTCGACGTCGACAGAGTGCACAATAGCGGGCCTCTTGTTGGCTAGCCTGGTACTCACATGACTCGTTTGATCATCGCTCTGTTTCTCGTGCTACTGTGCGGCAAGGTCGCCGCGGAGCAGGAGCTCACTTTAATTGCCAATACCTCACCACCGTATGCCGACAATCAGCTACCCGATCAGGGTCTGGCGATGGAGCTGGTGAAACACGTGTTTTCCCGCACCGACTACACACCCGAAATCACTATTGAAAGCTGGTCCCGCGCGGTAGAGGGCGCGCGTCTGGGTGTCTATCAGGCGCTGGCGTCCGTCTGGTATTCACCGGATCGAGACAAGGACCTGTTGTTTTCACAGCCCTATCTGCGCAGCGAGCTGATCATTCTCAAACGACGCACAGACACGACCCACTACAGAGAGCTTGCAGATCTTGCGGGCAAGCGCCTGGGTGTTCGAACCGACTATGCCTACGGTGTGGACTTCCGATCGGTGCCCGGTCTGCAGCTGGTTGAGGAAAACCACCTCGTACAGCTTCTCTTGCGGCTGCTGAACGGCTCTGTCGATGCCGTCATAGGCGATCGACGCACGGTGACCATGCAGCTCAATGAGTTTTTGCAAGATCGGCTCAATGAATTTGCTGTCACGCCTATTCAGCTACCCGATGTTGAACGGCACGTGGCGGCCAGTCGTTCATGGGAGGGCCACGAAGCGATGATTGGCGCCTTCAACAAGGCATTGATTGAAGTGGAGAAGGATGGCTCTCACGCGGCGATTATCAAACAGTGGGATGAACGCTATGGCGAGATACAGTGAACGAGGTAACCTAATGGAACACACCCATGAGTGATGCCAATAGAACGATCAATGATTTCATCCAGGCCTGGAATGCGCTGGATATTGACGCGGTGATGGATTTTTTTACCGAGGATGCAGAGTACGCCAACGTACCCATGGGGCCACCCCATGTGGGCAAGGCTGCGATCCGAGAATTCATCGACGGTTTTATGGCGATGACCACCAGCATCGATTTCCTAGTGCATCACCAGGTGGCAAGTTCGGCCGGGATCGTCATGAATGAGCGCACCGACCGGTTGGTCATGAACGATAACCCGGTGGAAGTGAGAGTCATGGGCGTGTTTGAGGTCCAGGATGGCAAGATCGTGGCCTGGCGTGACTACTTTGACATGGGTGACTTTAGCTGATCTGCGACCTTCGGTTGGACGATATCAAAACGTCCAGCTAGAGTTAAGGCTTTGTGCTTGGCTAACGAGGTCCCTCCATGAACTGCTATTCCCTGCTGACGCGCGTGTCTGTAATCATCGCACTGCTGATCGGACTCTCAGCGCCGCTCGTTCAAGCGGATGACAAACCCAACATTCTGGTGATCTGGGGCGATGATATTGGGTACTGGAACATCAGCCGCTACAGCCTCGGGATGATGGGCTACCCGACCCCGAGCATTGACCGTATTGCCAATGAGGGCATCATTTTCACGGATTATTACGGTGAGCAGAGCTGCACGGCGGGTCGGTCTGCGTTCATTACCGGTCAACACCCTATTCGCACTGGCCTCCTCAAGGTTGGCATACCAGGCTCTGATATTGGCTTGCAACCCGAAGATCCTACCCTGGCGGAAATGCTCAAGCCCTATGGATATGCCAACGGACAATTCGGTAAGAACCATTTGGGCGACCGGGATGAGTTTCTGCCCACCAATCACGGCTTCGATGAGTTCTTTGGCAACCTGTACCACTTGAACGCGGAAGAGGCGCCTGAGGATCCTGATTATCCCAAGTCGCCGGCCTATCGCAAAAAGTTTGGCCCGCGAGGCGTGATACACAGTTACGCCGACGGTCGCATTGAAGACAGTGGCCCGCTGACCCGCAAGCGGATGGAAACCGTTGACGAAGAATTCCTTGCCGCAGCGCTGAAGTTCATTGACAAGGCCAATGAGGACGGCAAACCGTTCTTTGTGTGGTTCAATTCCACGCGCATGCACTATTACACGCACGTCAAGCCGTCGCAGCTGGGTCGATCAGGCCAGGGTTTCTACAACGACGCGATGATGGAGCACGACGACCATGTCGGGGTTCTGCTCAAAAAGCTGGATGATCTCGATATCGCCGACAACACCATCGTCATCTATTCCACAGACAACGGTCCACACTACAATCAGTGGCCCGATGGGGCGATCTCGCCCTTCCGCGGCGAGAAGAATACCAACTGGGAGGGTGGCTTCCGCGTACCTGCCATGGTGCGTTGGCCTGGTCGCATCGAACCGGGTCGGATCAGCAACAAGGTCATGTCTCATCTGGACTGGGTGCCGACGCTCATGGCTGCAGTGGGCGATGACAACATCGTCCCAAGCCTCAAGCAGGGCAAGACCATCAACGGCAAGAACTACAAAGTGCATCTGGACGGGTATAACTTCCTGCCCTATCTACTTGGTGACACTGAGGAGACGCAGCGTAAAGACTTTTTCTACTTCAGCGACGACGGGTTACTCACTGCGGTTCGCATCGACGATTGGAAGATGGTGTTTGCGGAGCAGCTGGCGCATCGCTTCGCCGTATGGCGCCAGCCCTTCGTGCAGCTGCGAGTTCCGAAGGTGTTTCACCTGCGTCGCGATCCGTTTGAACGTGCTGATACCGATTCCAACAGTTATAACGTCTGGTGGGACCACAAGATCGCCGCGATCGGAGGGCTTGGTCTGACCAGTGTGACAAGATTTGTCTTGACGTTGCGCCAGTTTCCACCTCGACAGCGGCCGGGTACCTTTACTGTCGATCAAATCATGGAGACCATTTACCAGCCGGTGCCAGAGATGTGATGCCTAGGGGCGGTCAGGCGCCAACGACACCCTCACTGGTCAGACGTTCTATCTCCCCCGTGCTGTAACCGGCCTCGTCGAGAATGTCCCGCGTGTGCTCCCCCAGCCGCGGCGGATGTCGATAGAGGGCAGCAGGCGTTTCGGAAAAGTGTCCTGGGTGGCGGATGTAGCGCATGGTGCCTGCCTCGGGATGCTCCGCATCGAACAGCGTTCGGTTGTGCTGCGCCTGCGGATCCTCAGCGAACTCGCGAATGGTTTTGACGGGTCCAAACGGGACGCCGTGGGCATCCAGGCGGGCCAGGAGATCCTCGCTGGTGAACTGTCGCATGACCTCGCCAATTGCGTCCAGCCATGGACCAAAGTCCGCCACACGCTCTCCAACATTGCGCATGCCTTCGCGCTCCAACAGTTCCTCGCACTCCAGGGCCGCGCAGAGTCCTGCGAAGTGATTGTCCTGCAACGCCATCCCGACGACGTAGCCGTCCTGTGTTTCGAACGTGCGCAGCACGGCCAGTGGTGCCGGATCGTCCAGCTCGCTGGGTACAAAGGCATCGACCGGCATCATGTCGGATAACGAACATGCCGCCCAGGCGTCGATCATGGGAACGTCCACTCGCTGACCGCGGCCGGTGCCGTCGGGACGATCCCGCGCGTACAGGGCGGCCACCACGGCCCCCGCGGCAGTGTGACCGGTGGTCTTATCGACAATGGCTGATTGGATCAGCTGAGGCCGGCCGCCGAACGGCATGCCTTGTATGAAGCAGCCGCCTACCAGCCCCTGGGCGATCGGGTCGTAAGCGGGGCGATCTGCGTAGGGGCCTGTGGGGCCAAAGCCGGTGATGGAAAGGTAGATCAAGCGATCGTTGATGGCACTCAGGTCGTCGTAGCCGATGCCGAGTCGATCGGTTACGCCGGCACGAAAGTTCTCCACCAGCACATCGGCGCTTAGCGCCAGTTTCTTGATGATGTCGATGCCTTCGGGCTTTTTCAGATCGATTGACAGGGAGCGCTTGTTGCGGTTTTGCTGTGCGTAAAAACCGGTCAGGCCTGCTTGCTGGGGTGGGGACATCCAGCGCGCAATTTCACCGTGGGTCGGCTCTATCTTGATGACATCAGCACCGAGATCGCCCAGGTGCTGGCCACAGAGCGGCCCTGTGATCATTGAGGTGATATCGATGACTCGGATGCCTTTGAGTGGGCCATTGGGTGCATCAGAAAGCTTGATATCCATCGCGAGTGTCTCCGGTCGGGTGGCTAGTGTGGGGCGACGGCGCACAGATTAGCATGATGCGAAGTGCGAACAATACCAGACCCTGTTACTGTCAGAACACCGCGATCAACCGTTAGAGAACGACCTTGTCAGAATCCGATGTGACGGCCGAGCTTGTGTATCTTGTCCCCGGCCCCAAAAAGCCCTCTTACACCGCCTCGACGGGGGGCGCAGACGCGGCGATGGAGATTGGTGCGGAGTTTCAGAGCAGGCGCGTACGGATACGCGACGCACGCGGTCTCACTGCAGCTCCGACGCTGGATCGTCATGGCTTCTGCCTGCGTCCGCATTGCACCTCCGTTGAGGATTTCTATGCGCTCGATACCCATCGCGGGGAGTACGAAGCGGAACTGCGGGCGCTGATGGTCGAAGTGACTGGCGCCGTGGACGCGCTAGTGTTCGATCACACGTTGCGTTCTGATTCTCCACAGGTCCGGGAGCAGCGCGATATTCGAGAGCCCGCCAGCGTTGTGCACAACGATTACACCCGGGCATCGGGCGTGCAGCGTTTGCGCGATGTTTTGCCGCCCGCTGAAGCCGACCGCCGATTGCAAAGCCGTTTCGCCATTATCAATGTCTGGCGTTCAATCGCCGGTCGCGTACTCACCAGTCCGATGACCTGCTGTGATGGTGCGACGATTGCGGCAGCGGATTTGGTTGCCAGCGAACGGCGATCCGCTGAACGCACCGGCGAGATCGAACTGGCCGCTTACAGCCCGGATCATCGGTGGTACTACTTTTCAGCGATGCAGCCCGCGGAAGTGTTGTTGATCAAGACCTTTGACAGTGGAGCGGACGGTGTGGTGGAGCGCTCGATACACTGCGCCTTTGATCATCCTGCGGCCCCGGACGGGGCGCCGCCGCGAGAAAGTGTTGAATCACGGCTGCTGGTGTTTTACTGACACAGTTCCTTATGCGGGCAGGGAACGACCATCCTGGTCGTTCAGTGGGCAGCGCACGCCGCCCGGTGCCTCGATCAGAGTTGCACAGCGATTACAGTGAATACAGCCATTGCGGTAATCCGGATTCTGCATGGCGTTCTTCACGAATTGGGGATCTTTGATGAGCGGACGGCCGAGCTGTACGAAGTCGAAACCCTCACGCATCACGGTTTCGATCGAAGCTAATTCCGTACACCCTCCGATGTAAACCATCTGACAGCTGACCCGGTCGCGCACCTGCTTGGCGTCCTCCAGGAAATACAGTTCCTGATAGGGATAGTGGCGGAACAGGCGCGGGCCGATCAATTTCAGACCAAGCTTCATTAGCGGATTCTTCTCCACTTCAATCATGCCTTTTTCCAAGGTATCACCGCGAAAGTACACCATGGGATTGAAGCTGCTCGTGCCTCCGGAGCAGATCAATGCATCGATACCCGCGCGATCGAGCAGTGCGGCAACCTCGATGGCCTCCGGAAGGTGCAGCCCATCCTTGATGCCATCGGTCAGACCGACCTTGCCAAGAATCGGAAACTGGTCACCCACAGCCAGACGTACGGCCTCAAGAGCCCTGAGCGGTAGCCGCATGCGGTTCAACAGTGTGCCGCCGTACTCGTCCTTGCGGTGATTAGTGCGTGGGCTAATGAACTGGCTAAGTCCATAGCCGTGGCTAAAGTGAATTTCTATTGCATCGAAACCGACCGATTTCATGAAACGCGCAGCGTCATGGTAGCTGGTTACCAGTGTATCGATATCCGTGAGGCTCATCGCACCACTGAAGGGTCTGCCCACCGAAGCGCCGATCATGCTGAATTGTCGAGAAGGACCGAGGGGACGTTTGAGGCGCTGCAGCTTGCGATTTCGAGAAAAATTACCACAGTGGGTCATCTGACCCGAGATCGCGACGCCTGGAGAGGCTTCCTTCAGCGACCGATTCATGGCCGACAGTGGTTCTCGAATGCCCTCGTGCATCCACAACATTTGATCGTTGATGCGGCCATCTGCTTCAGTAGTGCAATAGCCTATGGTCGTCATCGCGACACCGCCCTCGACAATCGCCCGATGGAAATTTAACAGGGATTCGCCGGGCACTCCGTCGGGCGATTTGCCCTCGTAAGTGGCGGCTTTCAGAATGCGATTCTTCAGCCGCAGTGCGCCAAGCTCGGCGGGAGAGAAGGCTTTTTGCAGGTGTGGATTCATAGTTCATTTAGAGGCTGGGGTGTTGGCATGGTACACCCGTGGCAAGTACCTGTCCTCAATTGCCTGCGCGACGGGCATCACCTATCCTGCCATGGACGAGGGAGATAACCATGAGTGCAGACAACGAAGGCGGACACACCGACAGCGAACGGGAGTTATTGGCCGGCTGGGATGCATTCTGTGATGAGCTGAAGCGCTGTGGTGCCCTGGTCTTCCGATCCACTGCGCCTTCCCGAGCGATTGATCGTGCCAAAGGTTTCCGCCTGCTGGCGCGCAACCTAGCGCTTGGGCTGCAGTTTCACACAGAAAACAACGATCCCAGCTGCCCCGAACTGCTGCACTACTTTGATCCGCTGCGCAAGCAGGGCGGTGATAACGCCGACGCCCTCTATGTCGGTGCACCAGTCAACGGAACGGACACTTACCGAATTAGCGGAGAGCGGGGTACAGCGCGCTATTTCGCCGTCACCGTTCTGGAGGATGGAGCCACTCCCTGGGGCGGTGCGGTGGTGGGTCAGTTGATCGATGGCGACATCGAAGTAGATGATGAAGGTCGCTTTGAGATTACGCTCAGCCCGGAGGCGCAGCCTGGAAACTGGATTCAGACCCGCCCAGGCACGTGGCGTGTGACCGTTCGTCAGTTTTTCGCCGATTGGGAAAATGAGCGGCCTATGGTGGCACGTATTGATCGATTGGGCGCGCTGCCACGAGATTGCGTGCGTGCCCCGGCCGACATGCTGGGCAGTTTGCAGGCGGCGGCGCGCTGGGTACGGGAATCCACAACGTACTGGGCAGACATGATTGATCGCTGGCAACGGCAGCCCAACCGCTTTTTGTCGTATCGTCAGCTTGACGACAACGCGATTGACGCTACCCCGGGTGGTGAGCCACTGATCTGTTATTGGTGTGTACCGGAAGATGAGGCACTGATTGTGCGTGTGACGCCTCCGGTGGCTGACTATTGGTCGGTGGAGTTTGGCAACTACTGGTGGGAGACCATGGATTACCGATATCGCCTGTGCAGCACCAATTGCCATCACGCGGTGTTGGAAGACAGCGGAGAGCTGCTGCTCGTGGTGAGCCACCGGGATCCTGGGTTACCCAATTGGCTCGATCCCGCCGGTCATGGAGAGGGGTACATCACGGTGCGGTGGATCGGTGCAGGGGAATGCCCACTGCCGCACTGTGAACAAGTGCAACTGAGCGAACTGGAGCAACGGTTACCCGCTGGGGTAAAGCGCTGTGATGAAACGCAGCGTCGTAACCAACTGCAAAG
Organism: Pseudomonadota bacterium; assembly: GCA_039190425.1. Taxonomy (GTDB): domain Bacteria; phylum Pseudomonadota; class Gammaproteobacteria; order Pseudomonadales; family Halieaceae; genus Marimicrobium. Next base: position 40,033 of record JBCCYE010000033.1, read on the forward strand.
CCGGCGGCGGGGTGCCCTGCGTCGTTTTCCATACTAGGGTGATTGGCCAATGACAGATCGTAAGACCACTCTCTGGTCACCTCCCGAGCAACCGGACTGGGTAACCGCAATGAATCGAGAAGGCGATTACTTCGACCTTCCTGCCGTCGTGCCACTCGATGAACGTTCTCTGCTAGATCATGCGCAACGTGCCACGGGTTTGCGGGACTTTGGTGACGACCTCTGGCGCGCACCCTTTGAAGTGCTGCTGCACGGTTTGAACAACGAGGCCGAATTGACACTCCTGGGTCGACTTATGGCGCGCAGTGATATCGTGATATGGCTCAGTACCCGCTTGCGGGTCACCGATGAATTGAAGCGGCAACCCGACATTCTGGATCAACCAGTGGCGTCACCCATGTTCATCGTGGGATTGCCCCGCTCTGGCACCTCCATTCTCTACGAGCTGCTATCGCGTGATCCAGAAGTAGGCGTGCCGCTGATGTGGGAGGCGCTGCAGCCCTGTCCACCGCCAGAGGAGGCCAGCTACC
>JBCCYE010000034.1:0-39439 GCA_039190425.1 Pseudomonadota bacterium
GAGGTTTACCGGCGTCTGAAGCAGGCCCTGGAACTCGGCAAGTGGCCTGATGGGAGCTTGCTCGCGCCAGAACAGAAGGAGCAACTGATGCAGGCCATCATCGCCTGGGATCAGCTGCATCTCGGCCCTGAAGACCGCGTTGGCTATGTGCCTCCCAAGAAGGCCGACGTAAACGGGCGTGATAAGCCAGACCTACCGACACCTCTCAACTGGAAAGACCCCTCTTGAGCACTGAGCTGGCCCGTGGGGCCGCACGAAAAATGAAGGCGTCCCTCGGTAAGCCGGTGGAGTACGTCATGCCGCTTGGCGACCACGAGGTGGCAATGAACCCCTGTTTGGGCAAACGTCTTCGCCTCAAGTACGAAGGCGCTATCCACTGTGTTGAATGTGGCCGTAAGACCAGCAAGAGTTTTAACCAGGGCTTCTGTTACCCGTGCTTCAAAAGCCTGGCCAAGTGCGACAGCTGCATCGTCAGCCCCGAGAAGTGCCACTACGCTGCCGGTACCTGCCGAGAGCCGGAGTGGGGTGAGCAGCACTGCATGATGGACCACTATGTTTATCTCGCGAATACCTCGGGGATGAAGGTGGGTATCACTCGCGGCACGCAGATTCCTACTCGCTGGATCGATCAGGGTGCCATCCAGGCACTGCCGATGTTGCGAGTATCGTCCCGGCTGCAGTCGGGCCTGGTCGAGGTGGCCTTTAAGCCACACGTTGCCGATAAAACTAACTGGCGCGCGATGTTGAAGGGCAGTGCGGCCGAGGAGGATCTCATTCAGGTCCGGAGAGATCTTCTGGACGCCTGTCAGCCCGCACTCGAACGGCTACAAAACGAGCACGGTTTGGAGTCGATTTCGGTGCTGGAAGAGTCGGAAGTGACGCTGATTGAATACCCCGTACTTGAACATCCCACCAAGGTTGCATCGTTTAACCTCGATAAAACCCCCGTGGTTGAAGGCGTATTGATGGGTATCAAAGGCCAGTACCTGATGCTTGACAGCGGTGTGATCAATGTACGCAAGTACGCGGGTTACCAGCTGTCGCTGCAATTGTGTGAGTAAAGCTATGCGCGATGCGAATCCCAAGACAATTTATCTCAAGGACTATGAGCCTCCTGCCTTCCTGATCGATAGGACTGAGCTCCACGTTGAACTATACGAAGATCATGCGCTGGTAAGTTCCCGGCTCAGCCTTCGGCGCAATCCAGACTATTTGGGCCGGCCACCTTTGGTGCTGGATGGCCAAGAGCTGGAGTTGGTGTCTGTTGCGGTCGATGATCGGACTCTGTCAGCCGATGAGTACAGCTTGAACGCCCAGGGTCTCGAACTACTCAGCCCGCCGGAGCACTTTGAGTTGGCCTGCGTCACCCGCATACGCCCGCAGGACAATACATCGCTTGAGGGTTTGTACAAGTCTCGGACGATGTTCTGCACCCAGTGCGAAGCCGAGGGCTTTCGCAAGATAACCTACTACCTTGATCGCCCCGATGTGATGTCGGTGTTTACGGTAACCGTCGATGCGCAACGCAGTCGCTATCCCGTGCTCCTGAGCAATGGCAACCTTGTGGGTGAGGAGCAGCTTGAGGGCGACTGGCACAGGGCCAGTTGGCACGACCCATTTCCCAAGCCCGCCTATCTGTTCGCCCTGGTAGCCGGTGATTTATCGTTCATCGAAGACGGCTTTACGACCGCCAGTGGCCGCGGTGTCTGTCTGCGCATCTATGTCGAGCCCAAGGATCTCGATAAGTGCGATCACGCCATGCAATCGTTACAGCAGGCCATGCGTTGGGATGAAGAGGTCTACTGGCGAGAGTACGACCTCGACATCTTCAACATTGTCGCGGTAGACGACTTTAATATGGGGGCGATGGAAAACAAGAGCCTCAATATTTTCAATACGTCCTGTGTGCTCTGCAGTCCGGACATCACCACCGACATGGGCTTTCAACGTGTGCAGGCAATCGTGGCTCACGAGTACTTCCACAATTGGAGCGGCAATCGTGTCACGTGCCGAGACTGGTTTCAGCTCAGCCTCAAAGAAGGCTTTACCGTTTTCCGTGATTCAGAGTTTTCTGCGGACATGGGTTCGAGAACGGTAAAACGGGTAGAGGATGTAACGCTACTGCGCACCGCCCAGTTTGCCGAGGACGGCGGGCCAATGGCGCATCCAGTGCGTCCAGACTCGTACATGGAAATCAACAATTTCTACACGTTGACCGTCTATGAGAAAGGCGCGGAAGTCGTCCGTATGATCCACACGCTACTCGGGGCTGAGGCGTTTCGCCGCGGATCGGATCTATACTTTGATCGACACGATGGACAGGCCGTCACCTGCGAAGATTTTGTCCGCGCCATGGAGGATGCCAGCGGCGTGGATCTCACTCAGTTTCGAACCTGGTATTCACAGGCAGGCACACCGGTGCTCAGCGTCAGAGATGAGTACGACGAGGACAGGGGCCTGTACACCCTGCATGTGACGCAGTCTTGCCCGCCAACCCCTGGGCAGCCGGACAAAGCACCCTTTGTTATCCCGTTGGCTATGGGCCTGGTGGGTGATGCTGGCAATCTGCGTCTGTGTGAGCAGGGGCAAGAGCCTGATGGCGAAAGCGCCGATAACACTCACGCAGTGCTCACTATTGATAAAGTCGCGCAGCAGTTTGTGTTTGAAGGTGTTCCAGAAAGACCGGTTCCTGCGCTGCTGCGTAGCTTTTCCGCGCCTGTTCGCCTGGAATACGATTACAGTTTGGAAGATTACTGCGCCCTGATGGGGCGCGACGCTGATGGCTTTGTTCGTTGGGATAGTGCGCAGGCCCTGGCGACCAAGGTGTTGCAGTCCCTGCAAGATCAGACGGTGGCGAAGGGAACGGTGGAGATCGATCCGATTTTGACTCGAGCCTTCGCCGGCTTGCTGGATGATGCCTCCCTGGACAGTGCGATGGTGGCAGAGATGCTGGCACTACCCTCGGAAAACTATCTCGCGGAGCTGGCCAGCCAGCAGTCCGGTGCTGATGTCGCGGCTATTCATTGTTCACGCGAGACTCTGCGACGCCACATTGGGGTGCAGTTGGGTCCGTTGCTGTTGGATCGTTATCACGAGCTTGCAACCGATGAGCCTTACCAGCCGGATGCCGGGCAAATCGCGGCGCGCAGTCTGCGCAATGTCTGTCTGGACTATCTGACCAGTGCGACCGCTGAGCAGCTACCGCTTGCTCTGGATCAGTTTCGTACGGCACGCAATATGACGGATCGACTGGCGGCACTGCGAGCCATTGCCTGGTATGGCAATGACGCGCAGCGCGAGCGCGCGCTGGCGGATTTCTACGGCACCTGGCAAGAGGAGGCGTTGGTGGTTAATCAATGGCTGCAGATTCAAGCCGGCATCCCTGATGGTGCGGCAGTAGAGCGGGTCCGTTCTTTGATGCAGCACCCGGCCTTTGAGTTGCGTAATCCAAACAAAGTGAGAGCGCTGATAGGTGGCTTCTCTGCGCAAAATCCGACGGGCTTTCACAGAGCCGATGGCAGTGGTTATCGCCTGCTGGTGGACGTTGTGCTTGAGTTGAACAGTCGCAATCCACAGATAGCATCTCGCCTGCTGGGTCCGTTGACCAAATGGCGCAACTACCGTGGTGGTGACATCATGATGCGCGCAGAGCTGGAGCGTTTGGCCGCGGTGCCGGAATTGTCTCCGGATGTTTATGAAGTCGTGACCAAATCGCTCCAGTAGCGCCGCAGTGCATGACTGAGCCACTTGATTGCCTCATTATTGGCGCTGGCTTTTCCGGGCTGTGTATGGCTAGCATGCTGCAGCGCAGGGGAATGCACCGCTTCGTTTTGCTCGAACAGGCAGCAGAACTGGGTGGAACCTGGCGGGACAATCACTATCCGGGTGCCGAGTGTGACGTACCATCAGCACTGTACAGCTACTCTTTTGACAACAAAACGGACTGGGATTACCAATGGTCCGAGCAGCCCCAGATTCTTTCCTACATTCGCAGCGTCGCACACCGGCGCGATTTGGAACGGCACATACGCTGTAACTGTCGAGTGATCGCTGCGAATTACCAGGAAGAAGCCGGCCTTTGGCAGGTAGAACTGGCGGACGGCGAACTGCTCCAGGCACGCTTCCTGGTGAGCGCGGTGGGTCAGCTGCACCGACCCCACATTCCAGATATTGCGGGTTTGGGAGATTTTGGGGGTCCATGCTTTCATTCGTCCCGTTGGGATCACAACATCTCGTTCATCGGAAAGACGGTCGGTGTGATAGGTAATGCTGCCAGTGCAGTCCAGTTCATTCCTCACGTGGCGGAGAAGGCTAGCCAGTTAAAGATTTTTCAGCGTAGTGCCAACTGGGTCTCCGAAAAGCGGGACCGCCCCTACCGCGACTGGGAAAAAACCTTGCTGCGATGTTTCCCGTTCATCAAGAAGGCTGCGCGACTGAAGACCTATCTGCGCAATGAAATGTTCGTTTATCCCGCAATGCGGGGCAATCGATTGATGGCGAAACTCATCCGACTGGGTTGCCTCGCGTATCTTGACCGAAGTATAGATGACGCCGAACTGCGCCGGAAGCTGACCCCAGACTACCCGGTAGGCGCCAAGCGAATTCTGGTGGCGTCGGGATACTACGAGGCACTGGCTCGGGACAATGTGACGTTGCTCACCGACACGATCACCCGTGTCGATGCCGCAGGTGTGCAGACAGAGGCCGGCCACGTGGCGTGTGACATACTGATACTGGGTACCGGCTTTGTTACTAACCCTTTCCTGAGCGAGATTGAGGTCACCGGGAGGCGCGCGAAGCGGCTCGCTGATCACTGGCAGGTGGGTGCCACAGCCTATCTGGGAGTGGCGACCAATGCGTTTCCCAATCTGTTCTTTCTTTATGGCCCGAATACGAACTTGGGTCACAATTCGATCTTGCTGATGGTAGAGGCGCAGGCAAAGTATCTCGTGCAGGCAATCGCTGCGGCGATGGGTGGGAAAAACGCCACGATTGAAGTACTGAGGGATGTCGAGCGCCGTTACAACGAAGCGTTGCAGCGACGCCTCAATGGAATGGTTTGGAATCGCATCGACGCAAGCTGGTACAAGAGCGGAGGACTGATCACCAACAATTGGCCAGGTTCCGTTGGTGAGTACCGCCGGGCCATGAAGCGCTTTGACCCTGCCGACTATCTCTTGAGCTGAGTGCTCCAGCGCTGTTCGCGGAGTGGCTTTGGCATCACCAGCGCATCGCTCAGGCGGCCTGCGGATACAAGCGCAGTGGTTTGGTCGTCCTGCCGGCGCCTGCCGTTAGACGATCGAGTCTTTCCACACAGGCCGCCAGGTCGCGTCCAGACCAGCTCGAGTTGCTCGCTTGATAAAGGGCCCGGTCTAATTCGAACATGCTCTCGGTCAAGGTCTTGTCACTGAACAGTGCGGCCACCTGCTCCAGTGTGCTCAATGACGGGTTGTTGCTGTAGGACCGCGCCCAGTGGATTAAGCGTCTGCGAGCCTGTGTCGCGTCATTATCGCGACAAGCTGAAAGCAGGGTCTTCAGCGCAATTTTCTGGCTGGTCGCTGGCACTGACTGGGCTGGCTCGGGGGTGGGCGTTTGGCGATTACGCCATAGTACCCAAAGCGTCGCCAGCCAACCGGCGGTGCTGATGCCCCCCAACAGCTGCCATGGCCAAACAGCGCCGCTCTGAATGGCGGCCGCGTCACCGTCGCTTGGTACTGCAGGTGCTGGAGGCGCCAGAGGTTCCACCGTCGAAACCAGGGGGATCCCGGGCGCCACGTCAATACCACGGGCGGGCAGGACGGCAAAGCGTAACTGATTGTCTGTTGTGTCCCACCACGGAATTCGGATCTCAGGAATTTGCCATTGCCCGGACTGGGTGGGTACCAGCGCTGCGCTGTCAATACGAACGCCTTCCAGGCCGCTGGCGACCTCCATTTCTCGGACCTGCGGTTGATCAGGGTAGTATTTGAGCCCGTCGATGGGCCTGAACTGAACGGGCGGCAGTTGCGCGGCTTGCAAGCCCTCGCCGGTAATGCGTATCGTGCGGGTAGCGGATTCGCCCACCTGCAGTTCTTCGGGTGGTGTCGACCAGGTTTCTTCTAACTGAAGATTACGAGCAGGTAGCCAGGTCGCCCCGGGGAAATCCGTCGGACGCGGCAACACCTCGACGGTCAGAGGTTCTGATGTGCGCCGCAGGCGTCTGCCATTACCACGGTCGAAGAAACTGCGACGACCCTGCGCTTCCGTGGCGGTAAACACCTGCGCGGGAATATCCAGCTGGCCGCTTTGCTCGGGGAAAATGGCGAACCGCAGTTCGTGCACGAGCCATGGTCGGCCCTCGATCGCCCTCTGATAAGACTGTTGCTCCAGTGGCTTGATGAACGCATTGTCCAGTGTAAATTCTGACAGACTGCGATTTTCGAGGTTGATGGCTTGCAGAATTCTCAACGTCAGAATGATCTGTTCCTGCACGTACACCTGATCTCGATCGACCTCGGCCTCAAACAGCAGCGATTGACCGCCGCTGGCGACATCGGGAGCAGGCGATACGATGACCTGGACCGGATTAGTCATGGTCGAACCGACGCGCATCGCCGGTATGGAGAGAATGCCTTCATGGCGAGGAGCGATGTCGACCAGCAGTTCTTTGGTGTGCGTTCTCACGCCGTTCACAATACTCAAGCTGCTATTGGTGGACCGCTGCAGAATATCGAAATTGTCCAGCAAGGGGCGTAGATCGGCCTCGGAGAGTTCCTCATCATCATCCGCCGTGAGGGTCAGTCGCAGGCTGTCACCGAATGCGATTCGCTGGCGGTCAACGCTTGCGGTGACCTCCGCTTGCAGCGTAGGCGCCAAAAGCATGAGTAGAGTCAATATGAATGCGTTACCAGTTGGTCGATGGTTCATGGGTCTTACCCTGTCGCTCTCGCTGTCTGCTTTCGTAGCGGAATTTTTCCCTCAATAGACCCGACGGATCGTCGGGTACACGTCGCAGCCACTGCTCCATGGCTTGGTCTCTCTCGAGTTCTTCGGGCGTTTGATCCAAGGGAGGCGCTTGCGCCAGTTGCTCTTCGTCGGCGGCCGGTTTTTGTTCCTCGGTGGTTGGCTCGCTGTGGTCAGCTTCGGGCGGTTCACCCGGTTCGCTGCTGGCCTGTTGTTCCTGAGCTTGTTGCTGGCTCTGATTTTGCGGTTGATTCTCCGCTTGTTCCTGACTCTGAGACGGGGATTGATTCTGGGTTTGTTGTGGGTCCTGAGACTGCTGCTGATCCTGGGACTGCTGCTGATCCTGGGACTGTTGCTGATCCTGGGACTGTTGCTGATCCTGGGACTGCTGCTGATCCTGGGACTGCTGCTGATCGTCGGACTGCTGCTGATCCTGGGACTGTTGCTGTTGCTCCATCAGTTCTTCCAGTAGGGCAATGTTCTCCAACGCGTCGACCTGTTCCGGTCTGCGCTCGAGCGACTGTCGGTAGGCTTCGATGGCCCGCTCAAACTCCCCCGCACGTGCCAGGGCATTGCCCCGGTTGTACCAGCTGTCAGCGCCGTCGCTGTGTTCGAATTGCTCAGAGGCTGTCTCGTAATCGCCTGCTCGGTAAGCGGCCGTACCCGCCCAGTCGGGGTTCGTAAACAACTCTGCGGCCGCTGCCTCGTCGCCTGACTGCAGTGCTTGTTGGCCTTGCTGATCGGGTGTGAGCCAGAGATCGTTCCAGACGTCGGCGTAAGTGGGCTGTGACGGAGCCAACCAGAGCAATGGCAAGAGGCTCAGGACCCAGCCTCGTCGAAACAAACCCAACGCCAAAGGCAGTAGCACCAGCACCAGCAGGTACCCTTTGTCGTCCCAGGTGTCGGCGCTGCGATCCAAGGCCAGGCTGGGCTGGTTCTGCACCAGCGGCTGCTGATCGCTGATGATCGCCAGATCGCGATCGTCTATCTGCATGGGTAGATAGCGTCCACCGACCGCAGAGGCCAGGGCTCGCAAAGGTTGTTCCTCGAGCCCAGGTAGCACAATGGCACCTGCGTCGTCGCGAATAAAGCCGCCCTCGCGGAGCGGGATCGGCGCGCCCGTAGTCGTGCCGACGCCCAAAATCAAAAGTCGGATGGCGCTGCCCTCCAGAGCCTCAGTTATGAGTGCACGGTTGCGCTCGTCGATTCCATCGGTGATCAGTAGTAGCGTGCCACTGGAAATGCCTGCGGATCGAAGTAGCTCCATACCCATTTGGACGGCGGGAGCGGCATTACTCCCCGGAATGGGCATCATATCCGGATTTAGCGCTGGCAATAGATTGGCAATGGTTGGCGTATCGTCCGTTAACGGGGTCACAATGTGTGGATCACCGGCGTAGGCGATGAGTCCGGTCTGGCCCTCCTTACGCTCCGCAAGCAGGTCCAGAATTTTCTGGCGCACGCGATCAAGCCGCGAAGGCGCAAGATCCGCAGACTTCATGGAATGGCTCAGGTCCTGCAGTATCACCAATGCGTCCTGCTGCTGGTGCACTGGCTGTGGGACCTGTTCCCAGCTGGGTCCGCTGGCGGCAATTGCGGCGATCGACCAGGCCAGCAGAATCAGCGGCAACACGTTTCTCAATTTGGCAGCGCTTTGGCCTGCTACGAAATGGCGCAGCAAATGCGGGGCGATGACCTCACTCCAGCTGCCGCTATTTTGGCGCGCGCGCCAGAGTAGCAGGATCAGCAGGACCGCAGGCACGAGTGTCCAGAGCCACTCCGGGCGCATGAAGTGCAGGCTCACGGAGTAGACTCCCGCAACAATCCAGCAGCGGGCAACCGAAGGCCGTTGCGGCCTTTGTAGGAGGCCAAAGCGAAGCTGGCAAACAAAGCGATGAGCAGAGGGATGTAACCCAAAGCCTGACGCGGACGGTACAGCGACACGTCCTGTTCGACGGGTTCGAGTTGGTCCACCAGCTCATAGATGTTGACCAACTCTTGAGGGTCTCTCGCCCTGAAATAGCTGCCCCCAGTGACCTCCGCAATTTCGCGCAGTGTGGTTTCATCCAGTTCCGCAGAGGGGTTGACCTGGCGAGCCCCGAAACTGGAACCAAACATGCCAGGCAGCGTCAACTGGTCAGCACCAATGCCTATCGTATAAATGCGTATGCCCAGATCCGCTGCCAGTCGAGCGGCGTCGAGGGGGCTGACCGAGCTCGCGGTATCCTGACCGTCGGTCAGTAGGATCAATACCCGGCTCTGGGCCGGGCGCTCTTTCAAGCGTTTTACCGCAAGCCCAATGGCATCGCCAATAGCGGTCTCCCGACCCGCGAATCCTATCTGAGCCTCGTTTAAGAAGCGGCCCACGGTGCGGGTGTCGAAACTCAAAGGGGACTGCACATAGGCATTGCTGCCGAATAAAATAAGACCCAACCGGTCGCCGCTGCGACGGGTGATGAACTGAGCGCCCACCTGCTTGACGGCATCAATACGTCGGGCCATCACCTGGCCTACCTGCATGTCCTCGATCCGCATGGAGCCCGAAATGTCCACGGCAAGCATCAGGTCGCGGCCGTTGTCCGGCAATTCGATTGGCTCGCCAATCCACACCGGTCTGGCGGCGGCGAAGACCAGCCCAAGCCATACCAACCACAGCAATGCGCTGGCGACTATCGAGCGGTGCCTGCCTGATCCTATCTGAACATCGTTGAGCTCGCGCCATTGGCGGAAAAAGGGCGCTCGCACGGCTGTTGTCTGCTGCGAGGTAGCGGGCAGCAAATACTGCACCAGCAGCGGCAACGGCAGCAGCAGAAACATCGCCGGCCAGAGCCACTGGATCACGGGATGCTCCTGTGATGACGGATCCAAAAGCGAGCCGCGGCGGCGAGTTGGTCGCGATCAAACTCATGCGGTACACAGCGGTAAGCCGAATCGGCCAGCGTCACCGCAAACAGATCATCTCGATCGACACTTCGGTTGAGAAACATCCACCAGTCGTGGCCGTGCTTTGCCGCCACCTCACGCGGTGGGAAAGCGCAAAGAGCGACGCTTTTCAGCAGTTCGGTGAGATCCGCCAAAAACGTAGGCGAGTCGGTGTCGCTGGACGCCAGCGACTCGAGCTGAGTTAATGCAGTACGCCGATACTCGTTGCGCCGATAACGCCTCCATGCCCACCAGCCACCCAGTGCGATGGCGGTGATCATGAGCGTCAGCAACATCCACCAACCCGGTGCAAACGGCCACCAGCCGATCGCTTCGGGATTCCGGAGCGGATGCAAGGCAGCGAGCGGATCCTGGGGATTCATCGTCGATGGTCCCCGAAATATCGCTGCAGCAGTGCGAAAGGGCTGTGCTGGGTACTGGCGACCAATAAAGGAACACCCAGCCGGGTGAACTGCTGTGCCAAAGCCTCGTGACGGTCTTGAAACGTCGCTCGGTAGCGTTTGCGCAACTGCCGATCCCCGGTGCTCAGCTCGCTGCGATCACGTCCATCGGTTACGGCATAGGTGCCGGCCCTGGGCAGTTCCGATTCCAGTGGATCCGCGCAGGCAATAGCGGTGATCTCAGTGTGCTTGGCCAGTTCGTAAAGGTGCTCGCGCGCACCCTTTGCGTTTGCACCATGAAAATCGCTGATCAGATAGAGGCTCGAACCGGGTCGCGCGATCCGGCGCAAGTTGGCGAACACGTTGGCCATGCTGGCCTCGCTGGCGGCCTCTTGCAGAGGCAACTGCTGGCTGTATTCGACGATCTGCGAGAGCAGAGACAGTACGTTGCGACGGCTTCGTCGAGGTCTGATTTCCCGGTGGCGCTCGTTGTTGAACACCAGGCCACCGACGCGATCTCCGCCTTCCAGTGCGCTCCAGGCCAGCATGCTGGCCAATTCGGCAGCCAGCACCGACTTGCAGCAGTGTTGGGAGCCAAAGAACATGCTATTGCGCTGGTCCACGACCACCATGACGGGCCGTTCGCGTTCCTCGCGAAACAGCTTTGTGTGGGCAACACCCGTGCGTGCGGTCACTCGCCAATCGATCGTGCGAATATCGTCTCCGCTTTGATAATTACGGACTTCCTCAAAATCAATGCCGCGACCCCGGTAATTGGTCTTGTTGGGGCCGGCCAGTAAGCTCAAGGCTCGCTTGGGGCGGGTCAAGGTCAACTGGCGAGCACAAAAGCGGTGCGCGATCAGCTGCGTCAGTTCGGGGTAGGCACCGTGGGCCGGGGCTGTAACGTCAGCCTGAGCCATATCAGCCTACCGGCACGACGGCGAGCAACTCGCTGATCACATGATCTGGCGAGATACCATTGGCCTCGGCTTCGAAACTGAGCAGTAAGCGGTGGCGGAGCACGTCGGGGGCTATGGCCTGCACGTCGTCCGGGCTGACGAAATCGCGCCCAGCCAACCAGGCGTGCGCCCTTGCACATCGATCGAGTGCGATGGTGGCGCGAGGACTGCCGCCGTACTCGATCCAACCAGCCAGCTGTTCGCTGTACAGCTCGGGCTGGCGGCTGCCGATCACCAGCTGCACAAGATACTCTTCAACGGGCGGCGCCATGTGCAGCGCCAGGATATCGCGTCGGGCTTGAAACACCGCTCGTTGCGTCAGAGTCGGTGGTGTGTCGCCGGCAACCCCGCTCGCTTCACTGCGCGTCAACCGGAGAATATCCCGCTCCGCCGCTGTATCGGGGTAAGCCACGTTGACATGGAGTAAGAAGCGATCGAGTTGCGCCTCAGGGAGGGGATAGGTGCCCTCCTGCTCGATGGGGTTCTGCGTTGCCATAACCAGAAACAGCTCAGGCAGTGGATAGGTTTGACTGCCCACGCTGACCTGGCGCTCTGCCATGGCTTCCAGAAGTGCTGATTGAACTTTGGCGGGAGCCCGGTTCACCTCGTCTGCCAACACGAGGTTGTGAAAGATGGGACCTTTTTGGAAGTGAAAGCTGGCTTCTTGTGGACGGTAGATGTCTGTTCCGGTCACATCGCCCGGCAACAAATCCGGGGTGAACTGTATCCTGTGAAATGTACCCTCCAGACCGTCGGCAAGGGTTTTGATGGCGCGCGTTTTGGCTAGACCGGGTGCGCCCTCAACCAACAGATGGCCATCGGCCAACAGAGCGATCATCAGGCGCTCTATCAGGTGTGCCTGTCCAATGATCTGGCCGCTGAGCCATTGCTGGAGTGCTTTGAAATCTGCGTCCGCCACAGTGTCTCCCTTTCCGAGCTCGTCCATTCCCTGCAGTTTGTTCAGTGCCGTAAGTGTCGCGTCTGCCACGTTGCCCCTCCGCCAGGTCTATCAATGATTCGCAAACTTTGCGGACTGCCCGCTGCAGGTGCCTTGGTATTTTAACGAATACATTCCTACCGCACCTGCGTCAGTACCCCAATCGCCGCCTTTGCGCACTTGGGACCTAAGCGGTTTTGGATAGTTCCGCTTGGGTCGTCATCAGCGGCTATTGAAGTACAGTTGGTATGCGTCGTGCACGGCGGCCTTGCTCATATTGAGAATGCGTGCAGCCATATTGATCGCCTCCAGTTCGCCAGGGTCCTGTACATGATCTGCTGCGGCAACCTCCAACATCATGGTTATGACCTGGCGTTTCTCGGCGGGTTCCAGTTGCTCTCCCACCTGACGCAGGGTTCGCGCGATGTCCGGATCTTCTTGCAGTGCGATGACCATCTTCGAGAGCGTCTCCAACGCTTGGGCACTGCGCAGGCCGAGATGGCTGGACAGCAGATCGATCATTTTGTCACTCTCAATGGCAGAGATGCTGCCATCGCCCTTGGCGACATACAGAAGCAAAGCCGCCAGCAGCTCGGTGGCGCTGAATTCATCGGTGACGCGCAGCCCGCGCTCATCTCTATACAGCTCGTCTTCCAGATCAAACATCGCTCTCACCCCATCGTCCAGTTCTGGTGGGAACCGGCATTCTAACAGCCCAGCGCTCCAGTTTAGGGGAGGTGCATGGATTTGCAATGCCGGGTTGCGGTACGCGCTGGAAGCGGTGTCATGAGCGCGATGCCATCGGGGCTTGTCGCGACGGCTGATTCGCGTAACATCGTCATAAGCAACGATTCGGGAGAGAAACTATGCGACTGATTGGCGGTTTGTTACTCGCCATGGCCGGGGCACAGACTATGGCGTGGGAATGCCCCTGGGCCGACAACACCGAGCAACGGCCGGAGTACTGTCGCGGCTTTGTGCTCGGCGGGCTGGACTCCCAGAAGGTAGTTGGCAGCGACCGCACCGAACTCTGGTTGGCCTACAACTACCAGGTCCGCACGCAAGGGGTCTTGTACTCTGACACCGAGCAGGAGTACTGGGCAGGTCGTAATCAGTTTCCGGCGGACTTGAGCCCAGACGCGGCTCGTGCGCTGGTGACAGAGACTGAAGGTCAGTGTGGGCTGGGCCGATCGGGCCACCAGGTGACCGGCTGGTAAGACCCTGGCAACCCGGACGAAGGGCGACTAAAGCGCGCGAATCTTGTGCACGCCTGAGACTCCCGTAAGGCCATCCCACTGGTCTGAGCGGCCTTCTCGCCATCCAGAAATCCAATGTTGTCGCTGCGCCGCCTCGGAGTGTGGGCAGTAGTCAATGCTGCGCCCGGCGAGGCCCGCCTGATAACCCTTATCGAAAGCTCTCGTGCTCATGTCGCGCTTCTGTCTTCTCATACAGCGTGTCTCCTTCGCGGGGACTGCGCCCTTGACGCGACCCACTTGTGGAGGTCTGTCCGGGCGTGGTGGTAAGTGATATCGATCTGTTGGATGCCGGCCGGGCTCGCTGAGGAGCGACTTGCCACCATCGAAGGTGCCCGTAGGCACACTCCCATAAGACCAGACCGCGAGCGCCAAGTCGACTAACGTTTCGTCCTAAAGACGGTGCTTTTTATTACCCGCCATGTCGCCCCCGGCCATGCGTCCGTCGTGTGCGGCCATCGTGAGTAAGGCCCGCGTTAGATACCGTAGGAAAGTGGGTGGAACAGCCCCGCGCGGCGCGGCCTGACGAAATGCTCAGTGGAATCTCGCCGTAACCAGATCAGATGGGTACAGGGAGGGCACAGCACAATGACACATTTCTTGATGGCTCTCGCACTTGCCGGAACGCTGACCCTGTCGGCGGCACTGATGCCCACTCTGGAGTCGCCGGTGCAGAGCCCGGTTGCCTCAGAGATCGAGAGTGCCACCGTAAGGGTCGACAGCGAAGCGGCGTAAGACTCAGTGGGCCCAAACAATCTTGCGGCCGCTGTTGTACCACTCGTCCAGACTTGGCGCATAGGCCGCTTCGATAACATCCCTTTTGATTTTCAGAGTCGGCGTAAGAAAGTTGTTGTCGATACCCCACACCTCACTGACCACGGCGATAAACTGCAGTCCCTCGTAGTCCTCTACTGCGCGATTGACCCTGTCCAGAAGCGACTCCAGCTTCGGCGTCAGCGTCTCCTGCAGCGCAGGGTCGGCCAGGCGTGGGTGCAGTTCTTCCGCCAGCTGCACGACCGCATGGCAGGCGGGTCTGCCCGCGCCCGCCACGCAGCATAATTCGATGTGTGGATCGGCATTGAGCAGGTTCTCAATGGGCACGGGCGCTACGTATTTGCCCTTACTGGTTTTGAACAGCTCTTTCACGCGTCCGGTGATCTTCAGCAGCCCGTCAGAGGAATACTCGCCGCGATCTCCGGTCTTGAAAAACCCATCCTCAGTATAGCTTTCGGCCGTGAGCTCCGGTTGCTTGTAATAGCCCACCATGTCGCCGGGAGATTTCACCAGTATCTCGCCCTGTGGCGAAATGCGCGTTTCTACGCCCTCGCCGGGTACGCCGACGTAACCGGCTTTGCGCAGCTTGGGTGTGGACATGTGCGAGTAGGCAAAATCCTCACTCATGCCGTAACCTTCCAGCAGTGAGATACCAAGTTTCTCATACCAATCGATCAGATCAGCCGGGATGGGTGCTGAACCGCTGCCCGCCAGCCGCACGTGTGACAGCCCGAGACCTTCCAGAACCTTGCGGCGTACGATACGCCCCAGTATTGGTATTTTGAGCATTCGGTCCAGTTTATGTTGCGGAAATTTCTGAAACACACCCAACTGGAACTTGAGCCACAGCCGCGGTACGGAAATGAACAAGGTGGGTCTTGCCCTTTTCAGGTCTTCGATAAAGGTGTCCAGCGACTCGGCGAAATAGATATGAAAACCAGCGTAGAACGACGAACACTCCACGGTCGCCCGTTCCATGACGTGGGCCAGCGGTAGATAGGATAACATCCTGTCGTCGGCGGTGACGCCCAGCACCTCGAGATTGCGCTGGCCTGGGGCTGCCGCCGACGCGAAGGAGTGCATCACGCCCTTGGGTTGGCCGGTGCTGCCAGACGTGTAACTGATCAAGGCCAGTTGATCGCCCGGTGGGGACGGGTCGTCAGGAATTGGATCGTATTCAGCCACAATGTCACGCCACTGTGTGTAGTCGTTCGGTGGCGCCAAGGGCAGGGCGATCCTTGGCATGTCGTCGGGTACGCCCGGACGCATATCGTCCCAGTCGTCCAACTTGCCGACAAACAGTAGCTTGGATTCCGAATGATCCAGAATGTAGCGAACGGTATCGGCATTCAGTGTCGGATACAGTGCGATGGTGGCGTGTCCTGCCATCCAGATCGCCAAATCACACATGATAAAATGCGCACAGTTTTTGGATATCAGTGCGATGTGGCTGTTGGGGGGCAGTTCCAGCGAGCGCAAATGGGCGGCGACGCTCCTGGCCTGGCGCATGGTCTCACCCCAGGTGTAGTCGACGACCCGGCCGTCGCCCACGGGTTGGGTCATATAGACGCGGTCGGGGCTACTGCGCTCCCATTCGTAGGCGGCATCGAGCAATAATACATCGTCTTTCACGGTCGCTTTGAGTCCTGGCGATTGACTGGGGTTCGCATGCTACCACCTGATTTCTTAGAAATGTACGACGATGTCGCGCTGCCCAGGATGGTGTCTGTGCTCCCATAGGTAGATGCCCTGCCAGGTGCCGAGCAAAAGCTCACCCTCCTGGTAGGGAATGCTCAACTGGGTGGCTGTGAGTGCGGCTTTGATGTGCGAGGGCATGTCATCCGGACCCTCGGCGGTATGGGTATAGAGGGGGTCACGCTCTGGGACCAGACGATTGAGCCAGTTTTCCAGGTCGACTCTGGCACTGTCGTCGTAATTCTCCTGGATCAGAAGGCTGGCGGAGGTGTGCCGAATAAACAGAGTGCATAGCCCATCCTCACCCGAACAATGCCTGAGTAGGGGCGTTACCTGACGGGTAATGGGGTACAAACCCTGGCCATGCACATCGATGCGTATTTGTTTTATCACGAGGCGTTTATCAGCAGCGCTATAGAAGAGCGTATGACTTTTTATCCTACGGGATTGGTTGGTGGACTTAAAGCCATCATAGGCTGTGTGCAGTGCCTCGAGCGCTGGAGTCCCGTCGAAAAGTGTGGCATAACAGCCGCCCACTTCGCAGCGGGGTAGATGCCATGCAAGATCTTCAAGACAAAGTAGCAGTAGTCACGGGCGGCGCCAGCGGGATTGGCCGATCACTGGTCAAGGAGTTGTTGGCCGCCGGGTCCAAGGTCGTGATTGGCGACGTAGAGCAGTCCGCCCTGGACAAGGTGCTGGCTGAATTCGAAGGTGCCGGTACGGTCAGCGGCAAGGTCGCGGATGTATCCAGTGCCGATTCTGTCTCCGCGCTGGCGGACTATGTGTACACCACGCATGGCGCATGTCATCTGCTGTTCAATAACGCTGGCGTTGCCGCCCCCTCAGCCAATGTCTGGGAAACGACGGCCAATGACTGGAAGTGGGTGCACGGGGTGAACGTTCTTGGCGTCATTAACGGGATACATGCGTTTGTACCTCGAATGATTGAAGGCGGAGAAGAGGGCCACATTGTCAATACCTCCTCGGGAGATGGCGGCATCTCCCCGTTGCCTTATCAGTCCGTGTACGCTTCCAGTAAAGCGGCTGTATCCTGCATCAGCGAGTGCCTTGCGGCGCAGTTGGAGAGCGAGGGAACGCAATTACGCGCCTCAGTGTTCTACCCCTCGGGTGGCCTGCTGGACACCGGCATTTGGACGACGGACCGCAACCGGCCAAGTGATCTCGCCAGGGAAAAGCCGGCCGAGCCTGTTCCCACCCTGGAGGACTTCAAGGTCGCCATGAAGGAGGCCGGCCACGAAATGCAGTTTCAGGATCTGGATGAACTGGCACGTTACTGCCTGGATGGCGTGCGAGAGAAGCGGTTCGTGATCATGATCCGAGTGGAAGAGGCAGAAGCAACGCTACAGGACCGAGCCAGCCGGATTGGTCGGGCGGTGCTGCCGATCGATCTCGCCGAGATTCCCAAGCTCTAGCCGGCGTCTCTGCTGAGCTCGGATACCAGCGACCGCATGGAAGAACGGCACGGTCAGGCACAGGGGAGGGCAGGTGTGACGGACAGCACAGCGATTTGGGTCGATGCCGACGCCTGCCCGCGGGCGATCAGAGACATTCTCTGTCGCGCAGCCACTCGCACGGCAGTCTCCCTTACCTTTGTTGCCAACCATGCGCTGCCCGTGCCACCGGCACCGAGTATTCGCGCGGTCCAGGTTGAGTCGGGCTTCGATGTCGCAGACAACTACATCGTTCAGCAGGTCCAAGAGGGTGATCTGGTCATCACCTCAGACATACCGCTGGCGGCGGAGGTGATCGAAAAGGGCGCTCATGTGGTCAGCCCTCGTGGAGAGCGCTACTCCCGCAACAATATCCGGCAGCGGCTCAACATGCGTGACTTTATGGAGACCATGCGCTCCAGTATGGAAGTGGGTGGTGGCCCTCCTGCGCTGCACGCACGCGACAAACAGGCCTTTGCCAGTGCGCTGGACGCCTATCTGGCGCGTCGTGGTCGTTAACGGTAGGGTGAGGTCAGCCGCTGCGAGGGTGCAGCGTCACCTGCATGGAAGTATAACCGTGCACGAAGGCGGACAGGGTGCGCTGGGGCTCTTCCAATACCTCGATACGCTCAAATCGCTGTAGTAGCTCTTCCCAAAGAATACGCAGTTGCAGCTCTGCCAGGCGGTTGCCCATGCATCGGTGAATGCCGAAACCAAACGACAGGTGCTTGCGTACATTGGGCCGCTCGATCAGATATTGATTGGGTTGCTCGGTGAAGCGCTCGTCACGATTGCCAGACACGTACCACATGATCACTTTGTCGCCCGATTGAATGCGCTGACCCGCGAGTTCGGTGTCAACCTTGGCGGTGCGGCGCATATGGGCCAGAGGCGTTTGCCAGCGGATTGTCTCAGACACCATGCTGTCAATGAGATCGGGGCGTGCCTTGAGCCTTGCGAACTGATCCGGGTGGTTGTGAAGGCACAGGACGCTGGCGCTCATGGTATTGCGTGTCGTGTCATTGCCGCCGACGATCAACAGAATCAGATTTCCCAGGTACTCCATGGGCTCCATGTTCTTAGTGGCTTCGCCATGTGCAAGCATCGAAATCAGATCGTTGCCCGGCGGGCGGTGCACACGCTCATTCCAGAGATTCGTAAAATAGGACAGGCACTCCAACAACTCCTCTCGCCGCTGCTCCTCCGAGTCGATCAGTCCCATGCCCGGTAGGGCCGTTGTGACGTCGGACCAGTGCGTGAGCTTGCGTCGCTCGTCGAAGGGAAAGTCGAACAGAGTGGCGAGCATGCGAGTCGTCAGTTCAATGGAGACGCGATCCACCCAGTCGAAGGGCTCTTCCAGTGGCAGATTTTGCAGGACGTCGATGGTTCTCTCACGAATGATCGGCTCGAACAGGCGCAGGTTTTCTGCCCCGGTGACAGGGCTGACCACGGCACGCTGTTCGTCGTGCTTCGGTCGATTCATCGCAATGAACATGGGCAGTGGAAAGTCGTCCTGCGCATCTCTTATGGTGATCGACGGCTCCGAGGAGTAGACGTCGTGTGAGGTATCTACGGCCATGATGTCGGCGTAGCGGGTCACCGACCAATAGGGCCCGAACACACTGTCGCTGCAGTAATGCACCGGTGCCTCATCGCGCAGTCGCTTGAACCAGCGCTCCTGGCTGTCCGCCTGGAAAATAAAAGGATTGGCGACGTCGAGTTCTTCAAGCGGCAAAGCGTAGGGGTCTTTGCCTGCCATTTGCTGATAGTAGGCAATCGGATCGCTTATGGTCATGGTCTGGGCCACCTCCGGTTCAGCGCAGTCTATGCCATCGCCCGGCGCCGGGCCAGCGTCGCTGTCGCGGGGGTGATCGAATTAGGTATGATGCCGAGCTCACTCTCAAGCACTTTCACCCTATGGAGCAGCTATGGAGTTTACGGAACTGACGTACACGACGGCGGGCCGAATCGCGACGATTACTTTGAACCGCCCGGACCGTCTTAATGCGATCTCTCTCGGTATGCCAGGCGAGATCGCCCGCGCTGTCGATCTGGCGAATCGGGACGATCAGGTGCATGTGATCGTGCTGACGGGAGCAGGCCGCGCTTTTTGCAGCGGCTACGATCTCATCGATTTTGCGGAGAGCTCCGGGGAGCAACCCGGCTCCCAGCTTGGCGGCGGCGACAGTCGCCCCTGGGATCCCATGACGGACTATTACGGCATGAAGAAAAACACCGAGAATTTCATGTCACTGTGGCGCAGCTACAAGCCGACGATCGCCAGAATTCACGGCCCCGCGGTGGCAGGTGGCAGCGACATCGCGTTGTGTTGCGACTTAGCGGTGATGGCGCTGGAGGCGGTGATCGGTTATCCGCCGGCGCGAGTCTGGGGCTGCCCGACGACCGCAATGTGGGTCTACCGGTTGGGCGTTGAGCGCGCCAAACGGATGCTGCTCACCGGAGATCTGATAGGGGGTCAGGAAGCGGCTGATCTTGGATTGGTGCTGGAATCGGTGCCGCTGGCTGACCTCGATGAGCGCGTACAGGCGCTCGCCGAGCGGATGGCCGGCGTCCCGAAGAATCAACTGATGATGCAAAAGCTGATGATTAATCAGGCCTTTGACAATATGGGTTTGGAGAACACCCAGATGTTCGCCACACTGTTTGACGGCATTACCCGCCACAGCCCCGAGGGCGTTTGGTTCAAACAGCGGGCCGAAGAGGTTGGGTTCAAACAGGCGGTCCAGGAACGCGACAGTGGTGCACCGATCGCCGCACAAGCCAGTCGGCCATTGTCCCCCTACAACCGTCTGGGTGACACATGACCAACGCCGAGCTGTGGCGACGCGCTGCCCATGACATTGCTTGGTACCGCTCGCCCAACGAGATTTTGGATGACAGTGAACCGCCGTTTTATCGCTGGTTTCCGGACGGGGTCACCAATGCCTGCTGGAATGCGCTGGACGTGCATATCGAGCAAGGGCGTGGGCAACTGACCGCGCTCCTGTACGATTCACCGGTAACGGGTACGACACTGCGCTACAGTTATCTAGAGTTACTGGATGAGGTGGCTCGCTGTGCGGGTGCGCTTGCGGCTCTGGGTTTAGAGCAGGGCGACCGGGTGCTGGTTTACATGCCGATGGTGCCCGAGGCGGTGATTGCCATGCTGGCCTGTGCGCGGCTAGGGGCGGTGCACTCGGTGGTCTTTGGCGGCTTTGCCAGTGCCGAGTTGGCGGTGCGTATCGACGACGCCGCACCGCGGGTGATCCTGTCAGCGAGTTGCGGAATCGAGCCGTCCAGAGTCGTGCCCTACAAGCCGCTACTGGACGAGGCCATCGACCAGGCCAGCCACGCACCGCAGCATTGCATGATTTTGCAAAGGGAGGCTGAGCCCGCGCGACTGGTACCGGAGCGCGATCTCGACTGGCGAAAGTGCGTCGCTGAAGCGGCGCCGGCGGATTGCGTGCCGGTGGCAAGCAATCACCCGCTTTACATTCTCTACACGTCGGGAACCACTGGGCAGCCAAAGGGTGTGGTGCGGGATACCGGTGGCAGCATCGTGGCGCTGAAATGGAGCATGCGCAACATCTACGACGTCGGCGTGGGTGATGTGTACTGGGCGGCGTCTGATGTGGGCTGGGTGGTCGGCCATTCCTACATTGTTTATGCCCCGCTGTTTGCCGGCTGCACAACGGTTTTGTACGAGGGCAAACCGGTCGGCACTCCGGACGCCAGTGCGTACTGGCGAGTGATCGAGCAGTATCGGGTGCGCGTATTGTTCACAGCGCCAACGGCATTCCGTGCCATAAAGAAAGAGGATCCCGCTGGCGAGCGGGTGAAGGACTTCGATACGTCCTGCCTCCAGTCCCTGTTTCTCGCCGGAGAGCGCTGCGATCCGAACACGCTGCACTGGGCGGAGTCGACGCTGGATGTGCCCGTCATCGACCATTGGTGGCAAACGGAAACGGGTTGGCCCATCTGTGCCAACTGCCTGGGCATCGAGCACTTGCCGGTGGTGGCGGGCTCTCCGGGTCGGGCGGTGCCTGGCTACCGGGTCAAGGTGCTCGACGAACAGGGCCGCGAAATGCCGCCGGGGGAGATTGGTGCGCTGGTGGTCGAGAACCCACTGCCGCCAGGCACATTTACCACGCTGTGGAATGCGCCAGAGCGTTTTCAGAGCAACTATTTTGAGCGCTACCCTGGTTTTTATGAAACCGGAGACGCGGGTTACCTCGACGATGAAGGCTACGTATTCGTGATGTCGCGCACCGACGATGTCATTAACGTGGCCGGTCATCGGCTGTCGACCGGTGCGATGGAGGAGGTGCTCGCCGACGATCCTGCGGTGGCGGAGTGCGCTGTATTTGGCGTGGCGGATACCATGAAGGGGCAGCTGCCTCTGGGACTGTTAGTGCTGAACGCGGGTACGCAGGAATCGGAGCAGGAAGTGGTGACTCGAGTGATCACCCGAGTACGAGAGCGCATCGGGCCGGTAGCGGCGTTTCGGTTGTGTGCGGTGGTGGCGCGTTTGCCGAAGACCCGCTCCGGAAAAATTCTGCGCGGTACGCTACGCAGCATGGCCGATGGCCGCGAATGGAAAATGCCCGCAACCATCGATGATCCTGGAATTCTTGATGAAATCAGCGAGACGTTGACTGGTCTCGGTTACCCCGCGCAATGAGCGCTGATCGGCGCCGCCGCGGTTGAACATTCGTCGACGGGTCATCACCGCCCTGCAGTGGTCTGCAGCGGCCCGTTTCCTCGGCCAGGCCGTGTCCTGGATCATCACAATCTGGGTAATTCGGTTGCTGTCGCCCGCCGACTACGGCCTGATGGCCATGGCGACCGTGTTGGTGTCCTTGCTGGTACTGCTCAACACCTGGGGCTTGGATGCGGTGCTTGTCCAGCACCGCTCCCTGCCCGCCACTGCCCGGCAGCAAATCTTCGGCACCATCATCCTGCTCAACATGGCCTGTTTTGCGGCCATATGGATGCTGGCTGATCCTATCGCAGCGTTCTACGAAGAGCCGGGTTTGGCGCCTATTCTGCGGGTGCTGGCGCTGCAGTTCCCGATGCTCGTGTTTGAAACACTGCCCCTGACGGCACTGGAGCAAGCGCTCGATTTCGCGCGGCGGTCCGTGGTGGACTTTTTGGCCATGCTGGCGGGCAGTCTTGTGACGCTGGTTCTGGCACTGCTGGATCAGGGCGTCTGGGCATTGGTGTGGGGCACCGTGTGCGTCACCGGTGTCCGGGTGCTGGGTTTGAACTGGATTGTGCGCAGTTGGATCGCGCCGCGTTTCAACCTGCGTGGCCTAGGGCCCCAACTGCGCTTTGGGAATCTGGTATCCCTTGATCGCGGGCTCTGGTTTCTGTTCGCGGAATCGGACAAATTCATCGGTGGCAAGGTATTAGGTTCACAGGGGCTGGGGTTCTACGCCGTCGCCAATCAAATTGCCTCGTTACCCATCCAAAAGATCACGGGCTTGCTCAACGCCATCGCCTTCCCGGCTTTTTCGGAAGCGCACGCCAGTGAAAGTCGCGAACAGGTGCGACGCTACCTGTTGACCGCCAGCCGCACCCTGGCGATCGTCGCTTTCCCGGTGTTTTTTGGTCTCGCTGCCGTTGCAGAGCCGCTGGTCGCTCTGCTGCTCGGTGACAAGTGGTTACCCGCTGCGCCGCTGCTGTTGCTGCTTGGCTTGATCATGCCCCTGCGCTTACTGGCGAATCTGTTTCCCCCGCTGTTGTGGGGCATTGGCAAGCCCGGTATCAGCGCCGGTAACTTCGCCGTGGCTGCTATCAGCATGCCGATCGCCTTCATCGTGGGCGCACAGTTCGGGCCGATTGGGCTGGCCTGGGCTTGGCTGGCCATGTATCCGCTGGTGTTTGCCTGGACGGCCGGGCGCACGGTCGCGCACGTTGGTGTTGGACTGCGGACTTACCTGGCATCCTTCGCTCGGTCCGCCGGCGCTGCGGTGGTCATGTTCGCAACGGTGATCTGGCTGCAGGGCGAGCTTGAGGGGCAGTTGTTCCACTGGCAGGTGCTGGCCGGGAGCATCGGCATCGGCGTCGTCGTATACGGGCTGGCCATCTGGCTTTGGGATCGGGCGACATTGCGGCGAGTGTTGGGCCTTTTGCGTCGTTGACTCGCGCAGCACTCTGGGCGGGCAGGTCTTGCCAACTAATACCTATTAGCCTATAGTCGCGGCAAATCCAAGGCGCTGTGGAGGCCGATACGATGAGCGAATGTCCGTTTGCCAGTTTCCCCAATATGATCGACCCGGATACCTATGCCAACGGGATGCCTTACGACACCCTGAAGGCCATCCGTGAATCCGGTCCAATTCACTGGATGGACGGCTCCTATCAGGGTGTGCCTTACTGGCTGGTGACCGGGCGCGATGAAATCGATTTCATCTCCAAGAGCCCGCAGCTGTTCTCCAGTGAAGTAGGCACCGCCCTGGCCGATGAGCACCCGCAGGAGGACATCGAAAACATCCATAACCACATGATCATTAATATGGATCCACCGCGGCAGATGAAGTTTCGCAAGATCGTTCGCGCCGCCTTTACCCCCGGAGCCGTGGGTTCCTACGAAGCGCGGTTTCGAGAGCACGCGCGCAATATTGTGGACCGCGTTGCCCACCGAGGTGAATGCGAGTTTGTCGAAGAGGTGGCTGCGGAGCTGCCATTGTTGGCTATTCTAGAACTGTGCGGCGTCCCGGCTGAGGATCGCAAGGATTTCTTCGAGTGGACCAACAAAATGATGTTCAATCAGGATCCTGAGATGGCCGCTTCGCAGGAGGACGCTGAAATGGCCTCGGTGGAAGTGATCAACTATGCGCTGAAGCTGGCTGAGATGCACAAGGACAACCCGGAAGACAATATTGTCGGGGCGCTCACGCGCGGTCACGGTGGTGTCGATGGTTTGAGCGAGGAGGAGTTCGTCTGGTTCTTCCTGCTGCTCATCGCCGCCGGCAACGAATCGACCCGCACGATCACCAGCCACGGCATGCGCATGCTGATGGAGAACCCTGATCAATTACAGTATCTGGTCAACAATCCCGACAAGATTGCGAACGCTACGGAAGAGATGATTCGCTACAACACGGCCTTCATCATGATGCGGCGCCAGTGTCTCGAAGACACCGAGGTCGGCGGCAAGCTGATCAAGAAAGGGGATAAGATCATCCTGCACTATCACACAGTCAACCACGATGAGAGCGTGTTCGGACCCGACGCGATGCAGTTCGACGTGCGGCGCCCAGAGCGGATGCCCAACCTGTACAACGAGCACCGCGCCTTTGGCGTCGGTCAGCACTTTTGCCTGGGTACCCATCTGGCAAGGCTGGAAGTGAAAGTGATGTTCGAAGAAATCATTCCGCGGCTGCGCAATCCCAAGCTGCAGGAGGAGATTCGCTACACGCGCTCCAATCTGGTGAACGGCATCAAGAGCATGCATATCATCTTCGATCCGGAGGCGAAAGCCGCGACAGCGGCCGCCTAAGCTTTCTGAGAGCTTGGCCGGGGCCGCTTCAGGATTCTGCGGCGCTGGCGTCCTGCTGATACTCTGCGATGGCTTCCTCGATGGGTCCGATCAGGGCCGCCGCTCGCGGATAGCCTGCGTACTGTGCGATAAAGAGTAAAAACTCTCGCGCTTCGTCCGGGTTGATTTCGCCGCGTTTCAGAGAGGCCTTGATCTGAATCTTGAACGTCGTGGGCTCACCTTTTTCCGCGATGATTCCCAGCAACAGAATGCGCTTGTCGCGCATCGACAGGGTGTCTCGTGTCCAGAGCTCGGCGAACAACTGCTTGAGCATGACATCGGTGAACGCATAGCCTTCCGGCGGCACGACGACGTCGCCCGCGTAAACGTCCATGATGGTTTCTTCGCCGAGTGCCCGGCGTTGGGCATCATCCATAGTGTCGCTCCTCATAGTGTTCTGCGCTAATCAAGGGTGCCAAACAGCTTGTCGTAGAACAGGGTGATCGTCGCGTAGTTGCCCTTGTGCATGTTCTCGTGATGCACGTGATGTTTGGCGACAACCCAGTGCAGCGTCTTAAACGGGAAGTGTGGCAGGTTCACGTGGGTGTGATTAATCTGATTGATTTGAAAGTAGATCACGAAGGTGATAACGATCGTAGTGACCTGGAACGGACCCATGAACAGCGACAGTATGACCACAGTCGCCATGAAGCCGCCGAGGCCGACAAAGGTTTCCAGCGGGTGCACATAGTGAGCGTCCAGATACGTGGGGTTGCGTGCCTGATGGTGTACCGCGTGGACCTGCCGCATGGGCCCGTTGCCATGGAACCAGAATCGATGCGCCAGGTAGTAGAAGAAGTCGTACACCATCAGAATGACGAACATGTCGAGGAGTACTTTCCACCAGGGCTGTGCGGCCAGGGTGACGCAAAATGGCAGCAGAATAAAGAAGAACGTGATGTTCAGGTACTTTCCGACGTTCTGGCTGGAGCGCACCATCGGTGGGTATTTTTCTTTCTTCCACTTCTGTTTGTCTTCCGCCTGGTTGATGCGACGCATTTCAGCCAGAGCGGGATGTCGGAACAGCAGTTTTTTGCCGATGATGGTGATGCCGACGATGAGCGCCAGCGACAGCATTGAGCCCAGGATGTTGTAGTGGGCCCAGACGCTTGCGATGAAGCCATTGTCCATGATGGTGTGCCTCTAGTTCTGTTCAGGGGCGAGGAGTAATTGAGCCAGCGCTCGGCTCGCCTCCGCGCCAAGCGAGTGCTGCAGCTGGCGTGCCAGCGTTGGTAGGTCCTGCTGTTCCTTGTCGAACAGTTCTCGTTCCAGTCCCAGCCCGTGGTACAACGTGCTCAATGTTCGAGCGGCCCGGCGCAGCGCAACAGCGCCGGTGATATCGGCAAACTCGGATTCCAGTGTTTCCACACTGGCCACCGAATCTGCGATCAGTACTTCACCCCGGTTGGTGAATCGCAGGACCAGCTGTCGAGCATCTGCCGGATCAGACTCGCGGCGAACATAGCCCAGTGTTTCCAGTTCGCTGGCGATGGCGCTGATGGCCTGTTTGCTGACGTCGTGAATGGCCGCCATGTGCTGAATACGCCCCCCCTGAGGACCTATCTGCGTGAGCACCTGGCCGTAAGACAGTTTTAGGCTTGGATGACCTTTCGCCTGTGTCAGTGCCATCAGGCGCTGCAGGCTGTAGTCCGATAGGCGCGGCAACAGGCCGCCGAGCCCGCCGTATAAAATCTGTGGTTCATCTCGTCCGGAAAGGCCCAGGGCCAGCTGTTTGTAAATTTTGCCGAGTGTGCGACTGGCGTCGACCACCGCCCGATCGCCTGCGATGGATGCGAACTGTTGGTCGAGCTCGCGCACCACGCGCACGCCATCCTGCCGGAGCGCCTCGCCGGCCTCACTGAGCATCAGGTGACGTGCCCGCCCATCTAGAGGGTCGGGCTGGCGCTCGATGTAACCCGCCGCTTCGATTTGCTTCACCGCCTGATTGCAGGCCTGACGCGAGACACCGAGGGTATCGGCCAGTTCCGACAGCCTGCGACCCTGGGAACCGAGCAATGTGATGTAGGGAGCAAAGCCGAGCCGCAGATGGGCGTGGCCACAGGTATCCTGCAAAGTGCTCATCATACTGGTCTGAAGGTGGCGCGACAGCCCGATGACGTGACGGCTGAGGTTATCCCGGTAGCGGCTCCAGGGCAGACGGACGCGGGCGGTGTTGGCCTGGTTGGCAGTCATGGGGGGGATAGTAAAGGCTAATTGACGAATAGTCAATCAGCTTGACATAAGGAAAGTGGCCCCACTACACTGCGGGTCCCGCGCAACGATCCGGCGCAATCGCTGACAGCCTGCAGGCAAGGAAACGTCCATGAGTACTCTGAACAACGTCGGTTTTATCGGCCTCGGAGACATCGGCCGGCCCATGGCCAAACACCTGGTGACCGATGCCTTTCAGGCCCATGTGTTCGATCTGGTTGAATCCGCAATGGCCGAGTTGGTGGAAGCGGGCGCCCGCAGCTGTGGCTCCATCGCCGAGTTGGCGGAGCGGTGTGACTATGTAGGAATTTGTGTCCGTGACGATGCTCAGGTGGAAGCCATTCTGGGCGGAGAAGACGGATTGGTCGCCAACGCGGCAAGCGGAACGCTCATCGCGGTGCACAGCACGGTGACACAGGCAAATCTGTTGCACTTGTCAAAGCAGGCGAGCGAGCGGGGTATTCGACTGATTGATGCGCCCATGACAGGCGGTGCCGCCAAGGCGGAAGAGGGGATTCTCTGTTATATGGTTGGCGGCAGTGCAGAAGAGTTGGCTGAGGTCACGCCGGTTCTGGAAACCTCGGCCGAAAAGATCGTCCATGCGGGGCCACTGGGAGCGGGAATCGCTCTAAAGCTCTGCAACAACTATATTCAATACACCGAGTTCGTGGCCATGGCGGAGGCGGCGCGCCTGGCCGACGCCTGCGGTCTGGAGCTCGATGTGTTGCGTCAGGTGGGTTTGGCCAACGGCGTGGTGAACGATCAGATGCACACGTTTGTCAGCGGTCGCAATGGGTTGGCCCCGGTCTGCACGGATGAACAGATGCAGGAGATTTTTGGCGCGCACGGTACCCTCGCCTACAAGGACCTGGCCTGTGTACTGGCGACCGCTGCGGAAAAGGGTGTCGAGTTGCCTACCGCCGAATTTGTACAGGAGCGCATCGAGCGCGTCTTTCTGGCCCGGGACGAGTCGCGGCCGCCGTCACAGTAGGAGAACAAAACGTATGCATCCGGAAACCCATCTGTTCATCGATGGTGAGCTGGTCGACGCCGCTTCAGGCAAGACCTATGCGAACATCAATCCCGCCACGGAAGACGTCATTGGTCAGGTGGCGAACGCGGACACAACCGATATGGATCGAGCCATCGGTGCGGCGCGGCGGGCGTTCGATACCACGGATTGGTCCACCAACCACGCGCTGCGTCTGCGCTGTATCCGACAGCTGTACGATGGTTTAAGGGAGGTCGAAGAGTCGTTCAAGCAGCAGATAGCCGCCGAAACGGGCGCGCCGCTGGGCATCTGTGGCGACATGGGACCGCAGTGTACATTGCCGATCAGCTTCATTGAGTACACGCTCGAGCATTTGCCGAAGTTCCAGTGGAGCCGGGATGCGGGTGTTTCAGAAACCATGGGCATCAAGAGCCGCCGCATTGTCGAGAAGGAAGCGGGCGGCGTCGTCGGGTGTATCACACCGTGGAACGTACCGCTGCAGATCAATCTTGCCAAGTGCATTCCCGCTCTGGCGGCTGGCTGCACGGTGATACTCAAACCCGCTCCGGACACGCCCTGGAGCGCGACCTTGCTGGGCCGAATAGTGAAGGAAAAAACGGATATCCCGCCCGGTGTGTTCAACGTCGTGACTGCAGAGGATCCCAAGGCGGTGGGTGAACAGCTGGTGACCGACCCTCGTGTCGATATGATCTCATTTACAGGTTCCACAGCCGTAGGCAAACACATCATGTCGCTGGCGGCAGGAACGGTTAAAAAGGTGTTTCTGGAGTTGGGCGGCAAATCCGCCAACATTCTGCTGGAAGATGCGGATCTGAACGCCAGTCTGCTGAGTTGCCTGGGCGTGTGTTTTCACGCTGGCCAGGGTTGCGCAATCCTCACGCGCCTGTTGGTGCCGCGGTCAAGACAGCAGGAGGTGGAGGAGCTGCTGCCGAGCTTTTTTGGATTCATTGAGTATGGAGATCCGTCCTCTGACAGTCAGATCATGGGTCCGCTGGTGAATGCCCGACAGCGCGAGCGGGTGCTCGGATACATCGAGAAAGGCAAGGCGGAAGGCGCGCGATTATTGATGGGTGGCGGCGTGCCGCAGCACCTGGACAAAGGCTACTACGTTGAGCCTACCATCTTCACCGATGTGACCAACGATATGGCCATCGCTCGAGAGGAAATTTTTGGGCCGGTGCTGGCTGTCATTCCCTACGACGATGAGGAGGAGGCGATACGCATTGCCAACGATTCTGCGTACGGTCTATCCGGCGGAGTGTGGTCCTCGGATGAAGATCGGGCGATGGCCGTTGCGCGCCGGATTCGTACCGGAACCGTGGCCGTCAACGGCGGCATCTATTACGGAGCGGATGCCCCGTTCGGGGGATACAAGCAGAGTGGCCTGGGTCGAGAGATGGGTCCGGAGGGTTTTGAGGAGTATCTCGAAACGAAAACCATCGCAGTCAGCGTATGAGCGATGAGTTGAAGGGACGCGCGTACATCGTCACAGGTGCGTCCCGTGGCTTTGGACTTGCCATCACGCGGGAATTGTTGGCCCAAGGCGCATCGGTTGGTCTCGTCAGTCGTGGCGAGGCGGGGCTCGAAGCCGCTATGGAGATCCTGGGCAACGATCAAACGCTGGCAGTGGCGGCGGATGTCGGTAGCCGTAGCGCTGTGGAAGAAGCCTTCCACGCCATTGCGACTCACTTTGGTCGTCTCGACGGTCTGGTCAACAACGCCGGTATGGCGCGCCCCAATCGCGTCGAGAAGTTGATCGAAGACGAGGTTCTACAGCAGGTCAACACCAATTTTCTGGGCACGGTGTTTGGCTGCCAGGCCGCCATCCCGCTGCTGCGCAGCAGCGACAATCCGCGCATCGTGAACATTTCGTCTGCTTCTGCCTGGCACTACGATGAGATCGTTCACCTGTCCATCTACGCGGCCACGAAGGCAGCGGTTGAGCGGTTTACGCGTGACCTGCGCGTCGAACTGCAGAATGACGACATTGGCGTCACTTGTATTCGTCCGGGCGGCGCCTTCACCAGCTTTGCCGATGAGTGGGATCCCGAGCGTTTTGCTGATGCAATGGCGGGCTGGCGGGAAGTCGGCGAGTTTATGGACATGGGTATGCAGCTTGAGCAGGTCGCCGAGGCGGTGAGCTATGCGCTGGGTCTGGCGCCCGGTGTGGCTGTCGACCTCTTGGAGATTCGTCCAAACCTGCGCACGCCCAAAACCTTCGACTGAAAACAACGACAGGGTAGGCAAACACGATGACAGATGTTCTGGGTTACAGTGGCAAAAACGTGGTGGTGACTGGAGCTGCATCGGGCATGGGCGAGGCGGCGGCGCAGCTGTTGATGAATCTGGGTGCCAACGTCTATACAGTGGATGTCGCTGAGGTGTCGCTGCCGGTGGCCGGCAGGATAAGCGGGGATATGAAGCAGGCGGAGTCGCTGGATGCGGCGGCGGCGCAGCTACCCGACGACATTCATGCGTTGTTTAACTGTGCGGGCGTGCCCAGTCCGCCCTTTGGCGCGTTGGATACGCTGCTGATCAACTACTGCGGCCTTCGCTATCTGACGGAGTTGCTGCTGCCGCGCATCGGACAGGGTGGAGCCATAGCATCCATAGCGTCGACGGCGGGTATGGGCTGGAAAGCCAACCTGCAACTTGCGCAGGATTTTATCGCGCTGGAACCAGACTTTGCCACCGCCAGGGCTTGGCTGGAGGCCCATCCGGAGGTCACCGACGGCTACGGTTTTTCCAAGCAGTGCATCATCGTCTATACCATGAGCAGGGCGCGGGAGTTGGCGGTTCGCGGCATTCGCATCAACTGCATAGCACCTTCACCGACCGCCAGCGCTTTCATGGAGCAGTTGCAAGGGGAGGGGCAGATACCGGCAGAAGCGGTTGAGCTGTTCCTGCCATCCAACGGTCGCTACGCCACCGGAGAGGAAATGGGCGCGCCACTGGTGTTGCTGAACAGCGCATTGGCGGGATTCGTCAGTGGCGTCAATCTGCCGGTGGACTTTGGTTATTGCGCAGAGGTAATGATCGGCCAGCGCGATGATCTGCTGGGCATCGGTTGATTGCCAAAGCACTCGGGTTGAAGCAACCGGGTTGAAACACTCGGATCAGGCTCGGGCGGAGACGCTCAGTACGCGTAGGTTCTCCCGAAATCCGGTGCAATGAAAACGCCTTCGTCTAAACCGGCCTCAAGCAAGGCCTTCTTGAGCCGTTGTGGGGGGTCTGCGTAGGCTTCGTCCGTCAGGCCGTAAAAGGTGCCGAAGTGGATGCCGATGGATTGTGCCGATTGGACGTCCTGATGAATCTTCACCGACTCCTGCGGCCATACGTGGGCGTTGCGCATAAACTGCCGGGGCAGGTAGGCACCGATAGGGATCAGCGACAGGTCCATATCGCCCAGCCGCTCGTGAATCATGCGAAATACTTTTCCGGTTCCGTAGCCTGTATCGCCGGCAAAGAACACCTGCTTTTCGCCGCGCAGAACATAGCCGCCCCACAGCGTGGTGCGACGATCGTTGGTGCCGCGCGCTGACCAGTGCTGCACGGGCACCATGTGTAACTCCAGATCGCCCAGGCGTTCGGTTTGCCACCAGTCCATTTCGACCACGCGGTCGATGCCGCTGTCTTCCAGCAGCGCGCGATTACCCAGGCCGGCGAAGATGACGGGGCGATCGCGCTCCGTCAGCCGCTGCAGAGTGGAGACGTCGAGGTGATCGTAGTGGTCGTGGCTGATCAATACCGCGTCGATGGGCGGCAAATCCTCGAACGGAATGGCGGGCTGAACCACGCGCCTCGGCCCGGCCCAGGCAATTGGTGACGCCCGTTGGGAGAAGTGGGGGTCGGTGAGAATGTTGTAGCCGTTCATCTGGATCAACACGGTGGCGTGATTGATCACGACAACCTTAAGGGGTTCTGAGCGAGCCTGCTCAGGCTGGTAGAAGGCCTGGTCATCGACGTCTTGCCAACGCTCACGGTAAAAGAGGGCTTTGAGCTGCCACCACAGTACGTTGCCGAAGTGTTTGTCTTCGAAGGGCTCCAGATTTTGAAATCGCTCGCCGTCAAACGGTGCCGTGATGTCAGCCGGATCCTGGGTCACCTTGCTGCTCGCGCAGGCCCAGATCGGCAATGTGAGAAGCAGCATCGCCAGCAACGTGTTTCGGTGATTTCTCATGGTGGCCCTTGGGCTCCCTGCCGTGTTCGGAAAATACAGCTTTAGTCGGAACAGAATCTCGATGAGTCTATCATCCTTAACCTAGAGTGCTTCGCGCGCTGTAGGCATTTTGTTAGTGTACGCAGTTAAGGGTAGTGTCGGCTCAATCGTTCGCGAAAGGGAGAAACGGAGTGAGTGTCTTGATCGTAGGAGGGACCGGACTGACCGGGGCCCACGCAGCCTTACATCTGAAGGCGGCGGGCGAAGACGTTACGGTCATGTCGCGCGGCGATCTGCCAGCGTCCTTGGCGGGGCTGCCACACCTTCGTGGCAGTTATCTGGACGAGGTGGTTCGCGACAGACTCGGGGCGTTCGATCAGCTGGTGTTTGCCGCAGGAGCAGACATCCGCCAGCAGCCGCCGGATGAAGATCCAGAAGCATTCTACACCCGAGTGAATTCGGAGGGCGTACCGCAGTTTTTTCGCTGGGCTCGAGAGGCGGGCGTGCAAACGGCTGTGTACATTGGTACCTACTATCCGCAGGTGGTGCCCGACAAGATCGATTCCAGCCCCTACGTGCGTTCTAGGCATCTGGCGGACACCGGTCTGCGCGCTCTGAACACGGCCGAATTCAGAGTCTGCAGCCTGAACGCGCCGTTCATTCTGGGCTGTGTTCCCGGTGTATCGCTGCCGCACCTGGAAGGTCTGGTGCACTATGCGGCGGGTCGGATGCCGGATCTGCCGGCCGTCGCGCCGGAAGGGGGCGTTAACCACATCAGCAGTCAGTCCATGTCCGAAGCCATTGTGGGCGCACTGGCGCACGGTGAAGGCGGTAAAGCGTATCTGGTGGGCGATGAGAATCTCAGCTGGAAGGCTTATCTGGAGCTGTTCTTTGCCGCCGCGGGCAACCCGCAGGACCTCCCCGTTTCGGACCAGGAGCACCCCTTGTTTCCCGACGTGATTCTGTACGCCGGGCGTAACGCGACCATAAGCTACGTGCCGGACAACGCTGAGCTCGGCTATACCACCGGCCTTATTGGCGAGACCGTTCGTCAGGTTGTCGCCGCCTACCTACCAGAGTAAGAGGTTGAAATGCGCCAGTTGAGCGAAGCCACGCTGCGTGCCACTGCAGACAAACTCATCGCTGCCCACGAACAGGCCTCGCGTACGGGGGATTGGTTGTTTTTCGTGGATGAGATCTACGCGGACGATTGCGTCTATACCTGCCAATACGCCGGTGTGATGGATGTGACGGCAAACGGTATCGATGAAATCAAGGCGACTCATTACGGGCGCGATATGCAGGTGGGCTGGGAGGGATGGACGTTTCCCTACATCGATGTTTACGTTGGCTCCGGTGATACGCTGGTGACCCACTGGATGAACCGTGGTCCGGGCGAAAGGCCGGACGGCAGCTATTTTGAAACCCCCGGTATCTCCTTCATTACCTTGAATGCCGACGCGCGCATCTGTCGACAGTTTGATCTGTTCGATCTTGCCCATCAGATGCGTTTGTGTGACGAACTCGAAGACGCCGGCTTGCTGTCACCGCAGCTAAAAACGGAATGGGTGCTCCCCATGAAGGACAAGCTCCAGACACAGTTGGCAAAGCATTCGCCCTAACAGGCGGTGGCCGGATCATCCGGATCGGTACGGTTTTCTGTTCCCTGGCCGGGCGTGATGAAAAGCACTGTGGCAGCCTTGGCGTCTACCGCGGTATGCCAAACCCCTTTCGGCACGACGACGTACTCACCGGCCTGAGTAGCCTTGAGTGAGCGGGTCTCACCATTGACGAGCAAAGCCAGAGTGATCTCCCCCGTCATCAGGCACACAATTTCATCCCCATGAGGATGACGTTCCCAGGTCTGCCAGCCTTCATCGAAGCGGTGACAGGAGACGAGAACATGCTGCTCGAAGTTGCCAAACCGTTCCGACAGACCCTGGTAAAAGCCCTCGCCAAACGGCAGAGGCACGACGTTCATGTTGGAGGTGAGCACGGGGAAGGTGTCTGCAAGCTGTCTTATCGTGTGGTCCATAGGGAATCCTCAGAAGAGCGGCTGCGGCTGCATTGAGACGATCAAGCCCACGCAGACTAGTATAGAAGGGTTGCCGATTCTTGCGCGCCCGCCTGCATTTGCATAAGGATCAGATGGCGTGCTCGGACGAAGTATCGGGTAACAAGTAAAGGGCGAGGTGCGGCCGAGAGTGATCACTGGAAGGCGCCTGGGAATCCTCCTTGGGAAAGACCTTGAGATGCCCCTTGAGATGGCCCTAGAGATGGACTTTGAGATGGATCCTGAGATAGGTTTTGCAATGATGCACGCAACCGACTCTGTGCGGAGTCTGAACGACAGCGTTGCCGCAACAGGGCTCTGGCGTGTCGTCAGGCCGTAGCAACCACCTGCTCGGTGTGGGGCTGTCCTTGTTGGGCGGCATCCTCATGGGCGGCATTGGCATTGCGGGCAAGCTGGGGGCCGGTGCCGGCTTCAGTCCCTTTTTGCTGCTTGCGGCACAGGTGGTATTGCTGGCCCCCATTGCGGCGGTGGCGCTGGTGGTGCGTTACGGCCGGTCGGGCTGGGTGCCTGTACGCCCACGCATCCTGGTGCTGCGAACGGTCGCGGGGTTCATCTATTTCGCGGCGTTTTACGGCGCGGTGCAGGGCATTCCGGTGGCAGACGCGCTGGTGTTGGAGAGCACCAATCCGTTTTTTGCCATGTTGATGGCCTGGGCGTGGCTGGGCCATCGGGTGAGTCTGGCGGCCATTGGGCTCGCCCTGCTGGCGTTCATCGGTGTCTGTCTGATTTTGCTGCAGCACGGTGCGCAGGGATTACTGAACCCTTATTCACTGTTGGCCCTGCTGGCGGGCGTGGCGCGAGCTGCCGGCAGCATCGCCACGGGGGTGGCGGGTGAAACCGAGCCGCCGGAACGCATTATGTTTTACTACGCGGCTGGGATGCTGGCGTTCAGTCTCTCGCTGGTGGTCTGGGAGGGCGTTGACCTGAACACCTCGGCACTGTGGATACTCGCGCTGCCGGCGCTGATTTTCGTACCCCAGAACCTGGCCTACACCATCGCCAACCGAATTTCACCGGCTTATCTCGTCGGAGCCTTGTTTTACAGCTCGATATTGGTGGGCGTGCTGGCGGACCGGTTTTTGTTCGGCACTGAACTGGGCTGGCAAGGCGTGACAGGCATGGTGATTACCGTTATCGCGGGGCTGGGGCTGGCCTGGCTGCGCGCCCGAGAATCCCGTCGAGGCGTCCAGGCGGGAGGCTGAAGACCCGCTTCAGAAATCCGCCTGCAGTTCGAGGCCGATGGCTCTGCCGTCGCCGATCACGGCCTGCGTTTCGGACAACACGGACAGTAGGTAGTCTTCATCGAACAGGTTGTTGGCGTACAGCTTGACCGTGTAGTGACTGTATCGATAGCCCACCAATGCATTCACCAGAAACACATCGTCCACCTCGATGCCCGGCTCGTTTTCGATGTTTTGAAAATAGTCGCCGGTGTAGTCGGTCGCCAGACTGGCAAAAAAACCGGACTGGTGTTCATAGCTGCCACCCAGGGACGCCGTCAGTTCAGGTGCCTGTGGGTAGGCATTGCCGTCACAGCTGCCGCCCGGGCAGTCGTCGCTGGGAATTGCACCGAGCTCCGTTTTTAGCAGCCCCAGGGCGGCATAGGTGGTGATGCCACTTCCGAGGTAAAAATGGGCTTCCAGTTCTGCGCCATAACCCTCTGAATCGCCGGCGTTCAGGACAAACGGAGAGGGAGACACGTCAGGGTTAAACACTTCGACCTGCTGATCGGTGTAGTCGTTGTAGAATAGATTGGCACCCAGGCGCAGTCGCTGCTCCAGGGCGACCAATCGGAAGGCGATTTCGTAGGTCCAGACAAACTCGGGCTCTACATCGTATTCTTCCACTTCTAGATCGACGGTCGTCAGGCTGCTGACGTAGCCCTGTCGGTACCCCTTCGTCGCGGTGAACGCCAGGGATTGATCTTCCATGAAGGCCCACGCAATGCCCAGTTTGGGTAGAAACTCATCAAACTCGGTATTCTCACTGACATCCCGATCACCTGAACTCGAACCCCTGCGACTCACTTTGTCGATCAAGTAGCGCCCGCCACCAATCAGAGACACTGAATCCACGAGACGGTAGCGCAGGTCGGTGTACACCGCCCAGCTTTCCGTTTCCCGATCGATGATCCCGTCCTGCACTACGAAATCACCGAACTGAATGAGCGTGTCCGTTTCGCCATCAAACTCAGCATAATAGGCGCCGAACGTACCGGACAGGGGCAAATCACCCTCGTTCATTTCCAGACGAAACTCCTGAGAGAAGTCCTTATCTTTGCGGCTTTCGTCACGGAAATATCCGCTGTCCGAGGGCAAGCTGTCGATTTGCAGATCCGCGTCGTGATAGGCGGTCACCGATCGCAGCGTCATGGCTTCGCTCAGCGCATAGCCGGCGTCGAGACTGTAATTGATCAGGTCCATCTCGCGTTTTTCCTGAAAGGGGGTGGAAGCGTCGAAGATACGCTCGAAAAAGTCCGGACCGCTGACCGGCGCCACACTGGGTGCGTCGAAGATATCACTGATCGTTAGCAGCAGCGCAAGGTCCTCCACCTGCTCGGGCTCGTACAGCAGCTTGCCGCGCACGTTGTGATACTCGTCTTCGACGAAGGGCTTGTTGTCTGGATCCGTCAGCTTGATGTCCCGCTCCGATTCGGCGTATTCCCCCGCCAGGCGGTAGGCCAGTTGATCTTCAATGATTGGGCCCGACAGTGCCACCGCCGCCTCGCGACGGTCCAGCTCTCCATACACGCCGCGCACGCTGTATTCCGGTTCGTAGGTAGGGTCTTTGGTTTTGATGACCACCGTACCCGCCAGTGCATTGCGACCCTGGGTGGTGGACTGGGGGCCACGATGAACTTCCAGTTGCTCGGTATCCCACACTCCGCGCGAGCCGCGCTTGAGTGCCTGCGCAGACTGGGTGACACCGTCGATCACGACGGAGATTAAGGCCGCTGAATTGGCAGGCTGGGTCACGCCGTCTGAGGCCAGGCCGCGAATCTGAATGCTGTTACCGCCGGCCTGTGGCACAGAGCGTACATTGGCGAGCCTCCGGAAGGCGTCGGTGGTATCGGCAATGTCGTACTGCTCGAAATCCTCTGCGGTGACCACGCCGACGCTGCTGTAAGTCTCCAGGTAGGGACGTTCGATTTTTTCGCCGCGGACGATGATGATCTCCAGCTTATCTGCTCGCGAATTGGCGGGCTGATCGGAGGTAGTCACGGATGCATCCTGCGCCCAGCTGTAACCGGGTAGGGTCATGGTGGAGAGCAGAGTAACCGCGCTGGCCAGTAACCCGATGCAGAGCGGGGTGGTTGAGGCTGAGTTCATACCGAATGTCCTGTAGTGCAAACTTGGGCGGCTGAGCCGTGCGGTCGATTCCTGTCAACGACGGTGCGGTGCCGCGGGGCAGTAGATGACGCCTGTGTCGCAGCTCATGACGCTAGAATTGGTGCGAAGTTTAGCGAGATCACAATACGCTGTAAATGCGTATCATTACTGTTTAAGAACTGACTCGCCCGGTTGACTGAGCGCTCTGGTATGGAGAAGATCGCGCGTCGCGTTTGGAAAATCCGCTATGTCAAAGTTGCTCTCGTTATTGGCGCCTCTGGTCATCGTGCTGGCTCTGGGCTGGTACGGATTCAGCTTCACCTTTCCGGAAGAGCCCACACTGCCCGGAAAACTGACAACCCTGCGCCTTGACGTCGACGGCGTTCAACGCAGCTCGCTGGTGTACACACCGGCCGCTCTGACCGAGGGAGCGCCGCTGATACTGGTGTTTCACGGTTCCGCTGGAGATGGCCAGATGGCTCGAATGCTGTACGGATACCGCTGGGAGGCGCTGGCCGAACGCGAAGGGTTTGTGGTCGCCTTCCCCGACGGGTTCGAGGGGCACTTCAATGGGTGTCGGAAAAAGGGCCCTTACAGCGCCAATGAACTGGATATCGACGACATTGCGTTCATGCGCAAGCTGATCAACACGCTGCACCGTCACATGGCGATCAACTCAGATGCAGTGATCGCCACCGGCGTCTCCAACGGTGGCCAGATGGCGCTGCGACTGGCGCTGGAAGCACCGGAACTGATCCGTCTCGCGGCGCCGATCGCAACCTCAATGCCGGTACCGGAAAACATGGGTTGCGAACCTTCAGGCCGGCCCGCGAATGTGCTTCTGATGAACGGCACGGACGATCCGATGAATCCCTTTGCAGGCGGCAAGGTCGCTCTGTACGGACTGGTGGGCGATCGCGGCGACGTACTGTCGTCCGCCGACAGCGCGCGCTACTGGGCGGCGCTTGGCGGATTGCCGAAACGGCCGGAGAGGTCGTACTTGGCGGATCGCTTCTTGGGAGACGACTCCAAAATTCAAGTGGAGCGGTGGGTGGCGCCGGGCAAACCCAAGGTCGCTCACTACATTGTGCACGGTGGCGGCCACAATGCGCCTCACCCGGACATGAGGCTGCCGCGGGTGTTTGGAGGTACCAACAGGGATTACGCGGCTGCGGATTTAATTTGGGCGTTTCATAAAAAATTGCCGATTGAGCCATAGCTT
The DNA here is from genome assembly GCA_039190425.1 of Pseudomonadota bacterium. GTDB lineage: Bacteria > Pseudomonadota > Gammaproteobacteria > Pseudomonadales > Halieaceae > Marimicrobium. The sequence goes on from JBCCYE010000034.1 coordinate 38,885, forward strand.
ACGCATTCAGGGGTCAAGACGGTTTGAGGCCTAGTGACCGGGCGCGTGAGACAATCGTGGGTACAAAGCTGACACAGTAGTAACGTTGTCAGAAAATGTAAGGAGTGCTACCTTTCCGTGTCGCTTTACAAGTGGCTAGCGGCATTACGGGCAGCAGCTTAGATAAAAACAAAATCGAACGGAGTGTTAGTCGCTATGCAGTCCTCGGCTCTAATTTTTACGCCCATGTGCCTGATGGCACTCTCTGGATGTACTCATGTTCAGAGATTGAGCATTGGTTGGACTGGAGATGAGGGGAATGCCATCAGTCAAAATCCATCTGTGTCGGCCGACGGTCGTTTCGTGGCTTTTGAGTCGCTAGCGGGCTGTTAGCCTAAATCTATCACAAAGGGCAGGGGGCCGCTTTGTGCCATTTTGTCCTCGTATCAAAACCACCTTGTCTCTAAGAAACAGCGCGCTTCCTAGCTCACTACAAGGATGCATCGCAAATAGCACTATGTTTTTCAAAGTCGCCCACATTGGCTGGATAAATGCCCATGTGGTAGTACTCTGCTA
>JBCCYE010000035.1:0-37521 GCA_039190425.1 Pseudomonadota bacterium
GCGCGCAGCCTCGACGGTTCCGGCGCCCACACGCGGTGGTTAAACGCGAGATTAGTGCGGGAATAGCTCAGTTGGTAGAGCGCAACCTTGCCAAGGTTGAGGTCGCCGGTTCGAACCCGGTTTCCCGCTCCAACATGCTCCCGGTGAGTAATCACTGAGATGCATTCAGGCACAGTAGCTTAAAAGCCGTGCCGCACCCAGGCTCGGTGGCAGAGTGGTTATGCAGCGGACTGCAACTCCGTGTACGCCGGTTCGATTCCGACCCGAGCCTCCAACTTTTTTAGTGCGTTCAGTAGCGGAAAGAGCGCGTACACCGGCCGAACTGTCGGGCCATCGATTCCGACCCGAGCCTCCAACTTTTTTAGTGCGTTCAATGGCGGAAAGAGCGTGTCCACCGGCCCAACAGCGGGCTTACCGCAAATGGTCTTGTTTTCTAGTGCCCTCGAAGAGCGATCATGCGGATCCACCTGCACATAGGCGCTGATAAGACGGGCAGTACCGCCTTCCAGCGCAGGCTGTTGCGAAACAAGCGCCGCTGCAACAGACATCGCGTGCATCTTGTCAGAGCCGCCGGCGGCAGTGAGTTTGGCCATCATGGCGAACTCTTTGAGGACTTCGATTCCACCGCTTGGGATGCCCTGGCGATTGAGCTGACGATGCTGAGGGATGCGCCTCGCCAGACCGTACCTTTGCTGACCTGGGAGGGAGTGCATTTTCTGTCGGAGACGCAGTTGCAGGAGGTCCGCGATCGTCTGAACAGACTTGGGTACACGCCGCAGATACAGTACGTACTGCGAGAACAGGTCGAACTCGAAACATCGGGTGCTTTGCAACGGATCAAAACCGGTGACTTCAGTCTGAGCCTACGCCGGATCGATGACCAGCTGCAGGGGAGGGCTTTCGACTGGGTGCAACGAGATGCCCAGCACAAGGTGGAAGGACTTCGCCGGGTGTTTGGCTCGGATCACATTACGCTACTCACCTACCACCGTGAGGAGACAGTGGCTGATCTGTTTGCACTGCTGGGTATTGACGACCTCTCGGATTTTAAAGTGGGTCGCTTCAATAACGCCAGTCTCACCCTGGAGGCCGCACTGGCTCTGGAACAGATGGGACCGGCGCTGGACTCGCCCCGTTTTGTTGTGGCCGCCAAGGCATTATTGGAGTCCGTTGATCGTCTCGGCGGAGAGCGCAGGGTGTTCTCTCAAACCAGCGTGGATTGGATCAGAGCGCGCTACCGTGACAGCAATCGAGCGATAGCCCGAGATTGGTTCGGTCGTGACGACTTGTTCCCGATCCGCGATATGGCCTTATGTGCTGGTCCGGATGAAGCTTTGGTGGATGAATATCTGGGATGTCTGCAGCGAGCTCTATCGGATGCGGATGCGTAGCCGATTGGCGAGCCGGGTGTAAAGTATGCATGATGAAACTGCTGTGGGGTCCGGGAGAACTCCGGGTGCGTTTCGCCTGGGCATTATTGGGGACTTGCACAACCACTGGGATGAAACCGATGTACGACAGATTGGCGCGTTGAATTATGACTTGTTGTATTTCACCGGTGATCTCGGTGGCGGCACCTCCAGTAGCAGTCTGCGCATGGCGAGACTCATAGCGCGGCTTCGTGGGCCGGCTCTGGTGATGCCAGGCAACAATGACGCGATGGACATCGATGAATTGGCCGCAGAGCTGAATCTGCACCACGGAATCAACGAAATCTTGTCGATAACCCACAACGCACAGGCACCTGGCGATATTGCACTGTGCGGATACAGTCATCATCCGATTCAGGCGGCCGGACGAAACATCAGTTTGATTGCCGGTCGCCCGCACAGCATGGGCGGACCCGAGCTCACATTCTCTGAGTACATGGCGGAAACCTACGGTATTGAAACTCTGGCAGATTCGGAGGCAAGGCTGAAGCAGCTGGTTGATGAAGCCGGCGACGAAATCATTTTTCTGGGTCACAACGGACCCTTTGGATTGGGGGAGGGATCCTCCGACATGTGGGGCTGCGATTTTAAAGCGGGTGGTGGGGACTGGGGAGATACGGATCTCGCGGCGACCATAGAATACGCCCGCGATATGGGTAAATCGGTACTCGCAGTCTTGGCCGGTCATATGCACCTGCGCACAATGCAAGGTGACGAGAGACCCTGGCTAAAAGAGGTTGATGATATTGTCTTTGTCAACGCGGCGCGCGTGCCGCGAATCTTTGATGACAGGGAAAATGTCTTTCGGCATCACGTGGAATTGAAGATTACCCACACCGACATGGCGTTCGAAGAGGTGTTTCTGCCAGAGTTCGACTGATACTCTAGAGTTCGCCTAGCAGTTCATCTGCTCGCTTGCGAGAGATACCGAACCATTCCGCGATCTCGTACAGCAACTCCGATTCTGAGTCGCGCAGTCGATTGTCAGCAAGCGCTACCGCGCCTGCCAGGGTAAACGCTGTCTCTCGCTCGAGTCGGTCCGATGCCAGGTGAGCTCCGATGTGTTGAAGACACGCTTCAACGCCAAACTCTGCCGCGCGAGTTGCGCAGTTCGCCAGGATATCGTCAAGTTTATGGTCGGGTAAGGCGCCGCCGCTCAGCATGTGCATGGTGCCGCGGATGGCATCGCGTTCAGCTTCATTGGCTTCGCCGTCGATGGTCATCATTAGGTACAGGGTTTCGCCAAAGGGAAGGAAGCGTTCTGTGGCGGCCTGCAGGCGATGCTCGCTCACGCTCGCTGTGTCGTCGCTGACAGGATGACGACCGCTGTCAATCAACGAATCCCTCAGTCTCAGTATGGTGGCGCTGTCAATTTTCAATTCAACCGCACCGCTACTCGGCAAGACTGGACATATCAATGACCAGACGATACCCCACTTGGCCAGTGATCAGACGATTGAAGGCTAGATTGATATCCTGCATTGGGATGAGCTCAATGTCCGCGACAATGCCGTGTGCTCCGCAAAAATCCAACATTTCCTGGGTTTCTCGCAACCCCCCGATGAAGGAGCCTGTCACCGTTCGCCGCTGCATGTTGATGTTGTTGGTATCGAAGGAGGGGGTCTGGCCAAAAGCTCCCACCAGACACATGACACCATCTCGTTTCAACAGTGGCAGATAGGGGTCGAAGCAGTGCGGCACCGGAACAGTATTCAGTAAGAAATCGAGACTGGCGGCGGCCGCGGACATCGCTGCCTGGTCGCTACTCACCAGACAGTGCTTGGCACCAAGCCGCTCTGCATCCTGACGTTTGCGATCAGTGGTGGTGATGACGGTGACGTCTGCGCCCAACGCCCGGGCAATCTTGACTGCAACATGCCCAAGCCCACCGAGTCCAATGATGCCGATATGCATGCCCGGTCCGATGTTCCAGTGTCGTAACGGGGAGTAAGTGGTTATGCCTGCGCATAGCAACGGGGCTGCAGCTGCCATATCCAGAGTGGCCGGGAGCGTGAGTACGAAATCGCGGTCCACGGTGATACGCCTGGAGAATCCACCGTAGGTGATTCCGCCTGGATCGATCGTTGGAGAGTTGTAAGTGAGTACCAGTCCATCAGTGCAGTAGGACTCCTCACCGTCGAGACATGCGCCGCAGTGACCACAGGATCCCACAAGACAGCCCACGCCTACGGTTTGCCCGACGGCCAGGTCCGTAACGGCGGCTCCGATGGCACGCACTCGACCGACGATCTCATGTCCGGGCACCACCGGGTAAATAGCATTGCCCCAGCTGTTCATGACGTAGTGGTAATCCGTGTGACACACACCGCAAAAGTCGATATCAATGAGCACGTCACGCTGGCCTGTTGGACGACGTTCAATCGCGAAGGGCCCCATGTCGCCCCCGGCCTCAAAAACCGCATAGGCGGAGGTTGGTAGATTTCGGTTCGGTGGGCTTTGGCTCCCGATGGTGCTGCGCTCTTTTGTCATTGTGATTGCCTGATGTGCGCGATAGCGTGCCCAATGGTTGCTACCCGGTGGTGGTCTGGCCGGGGACGGACGCCGAGGCGTTAATCCTTGTGGAGTGATACTGTGGCATTAGGCGCCAGCCATAGCAATCGCCCCGACTGCTCCGTACAAGCGGCTCTCAAATAAGCAATGATGTCGTCGCGCAGCTGGCCAGCTAACTGAGCAAACTCGATCTGTAGGCAGAAGGACAGATACTCGTTCATTACTGATTCGTTATCTGCGTCAAACAATCCTGTCAGGTCATGAGGCGTCGGGTCAAAGTGCACAGAGGGACTTAGGCCCATGTCGCGCAACTCCGCCAGCAGTTCGGCGCTGGAAAATCCGTGGTCTGGCCCAGCCGGGCGATCTCTTTCGAAAGCGGTCTCAAACAGGTGATACATCGAATGAATGGCATATGGGCCTTGGAGAAAGGCAATGAGTACGCCGCCCGAATTCAACGAAGCGAAGGCGTGCTTTACGCTCTGGCCGGGGCTTTCTATCCAGTACAGGCAGTGAGAGAAGACAGCGAGGTCAAATGTCTCATCCAAAGTGTAGCCGACATTGAAGGCGACCTGGTCCACCCGCGCGTCGAGTGCCAGACGTTGACAGGTATCCTGTAGAGTCGACGCATGCAGGGGGTTCGGTTCGACTGCCCGATAGCGCCCTGGTTTTCTCCCACCGGCTGAAAGCCACTCAGCAACGACTTTACCAGTACCTGCACCAACATCCAGACAGGCGTAGTTCGGCGGCAGGCCTTGGCTCGCCTCCACTAGTCGACGGGTCATGGCCGGGTACTCTTGGGAGCGGCTAACGAATACCGAAAACGTCTCGGCGTAACGAATGTGATCTAATGATATGACGTTATTCGACACGATGACCCCAGGTTTCTCTGTACGGCGCAGCGCGCCAAATTTCTGCGCAGTGTCACTCCTGCTGGAGAGATTGTAGCAGCGCGAGGGCATCGTCGCGCTCAGGAAAATCATCGGCTTCTGCCTCGAATAGCGTGGATAAGGTCGCCAATGCGTCCTCGGTGTCTCCGGCGGCGTGGGAGATCATCGCCGCGTGGTAGCGAATGCTAGGATCCTCAGGATAGGCCGACAAAGCGCGTGCGATGTTTCTCTTCGCGCTTTCGTGCTGACCATTGAGCGATTCAACCACGGCAAGAGTGTCAATTACCTCGACTTGATCGGGCGCCTGTTCAGCGGCGGCCTGTATGTAACGAAGCGCTCGCTCAGGGTCGGTGCTTCTGAGCACCCAGGCCAGGTTGTTCAGAGCCGCTCGGTGTTGGGGCTGTCGTTTGAGCACTGCCAAATACTGAACTTCTGCAGCCTCGGGCCGATTGGCCTCGAGTAGATAATTGGCCAAAAATACGCGGGCGTCGGCGTCGTCAGGATGCTGTGTAACCCAACGCTCCAGTGTTTCGAGGGCGGCGCTCATCCTGTCCGTAAACTTTTGCGTGGCAGCCAGTTCAAGTACGGTGCGAGTTGTTGGGTACAGATTGAGTGCGCGTTCAGACAGTTCCAACGCCGGCGCGTATTCATTTCGGTCCAGATGACCCAGCGCCCGCAGCCTAAGGACCGCTGGTGCTTCCGCCTCCAGTTCCTGCAGCGTATTCACGTAGGCGTTGAACTGGTTGCGCTCGCCCGCTGCCCTGGCCATGTACGCCAGTTCTGTCAGAGCGGCCCGGTGACTCGGATCGATTTGTATAATGGCCAGTAACGCGCGCCGGCTGCGCGCGGTGTCGCCGCTTGCCGACGCCAGTTCTGCGATCAGGTAGTGTCCTACGGTGTCACGAGGGTTTTCTGCGACCAGAGTTTCCAGGGTTTCACGGCCTGGACCCAGATCACCTGCAGCAATTTGGCCCCGGGCGATCATTTCCAGCACGCGGGGAGAGCTCATCTGGTAGGACTCCATGCCCGTGAAGACCGCTCGCACAGCGTCAGGGTTGCCGCTGTCCAGATAGTACTGCGCCAGAGTTATGCGCGGCTGATAAGCCCTTGGGTGTGCTCTGACGGCCTCATAGAGGCGCTCCACCATCGCGCCGTCCCGGCCCAGTTGCTGTTCGAGAGAGGCCTGCTTCAGTAGAGTGGTTAGGTCGTTTGGATTGGTCCGTAGGACGTTCTTGTAGTATTCGCGGGCTCGATCAGGCTGACCTTCCAAGAGAGCAAGTTCAGCCAGAGCCCAGTTCGCCGAAGGGTTGGCGGGTTCCCGCCGCAGCACTTTTTCAAACACCTGTCGAGCTTGTTCCTGGTGACCTGCTGAGAACAGTACCCGACCCTCGACATTGTAGGGTGCGACACTGTGAACATCTCGAAAGCGATACGATTCGGCCGCTTCGATGGCCCCGTCGAAATCACGCTGATTGAGCAGATTGAGAATGTGAAGGATGTCGTTTTGTGGAAAGTTGTCCTCTTCACCCTGCAGTGCGGTGCCTCCATTTGTCGCACGCGGTAGCGGCATGATCTGCCAATCGGGGTCCAGTTGAGCAACTCTGGTATAGAGCAACATGCCAAGGTCCGATCGATCAGTGAGTAACAGGACGTTGGCCATGAGATTCAATGCCTGAACATCCTCGGGCGTTTGAGCCAACACGGGTTGTAGAAAAGCTTCGGCCTCTCCCTCGCGACCTTGCAGCAACATGACTGCAGCCAGCAGTTTGTGGCCATTGGTGTTATTGGGGGCTAGTTTCAGGAACTGTCGTGCGAAGGTCTCCGCCAGGCTCAAGTCTCTTTCGTGCAGGTAGCTGCTGCCCAAATAGAAAAGAACCAGGGGGAACTCCTGGGCGATTGGCTCGGCAAACGTGAGCGCTGTGATGGCCTCACGGTAGTACTGACCCTGGAAGCGCTCGACACCGACAATGTAGTTGGCCGTGGCGTTCTCCGGAGCGAGTCTCAGCACTTCATTGGCGTCGCGATAAGCCGCGTCATAATCCTTCATGCCCAGGCTTACCAAGGCCCTCATCACACGATCTGCGATCGCAGCGTCTTCAGATTGAAGAATGTAGCCGTCAAGGATCGACCGAGCCTCATCAAGCTTGCCTTCTCGAATCAGTGCCTGTGCCTGCAACCAGTGAGCACTGTCTTGCTCATCGTCTGCCTCGCGCAGCGCTTGTATCAGATCGGTCGCCGAGTCCTCGTTCATCCTTACCGCAATGGTCGCCCGGGCCATCTTCACATCCGGCAGGTCCGGGTCTGCGGCAACGGCAAGTTCGATCAATTGTAGAGCACGCTCGGTCTGCTGATCTGCCAGTGCGGCCATGGCTTGGGTTGCAAGCAGGGAGCCTTCTGCAGTGGGTTCAAGATCTTCCGAGGATATTGACAGAGCCTCACTGATCTTGCCCTGCACCAGCAGCGCCTTTGCGAGATTGGGGCGCAGTTCGCCCGGGCTGAAACCCAACTCTTCCAGCCGTCGCAGTTCTTTTTCGGCTGACAGCATGTCTCCGGTTTGCAGGTAGGTTTGTGCCAGTAGCCAGCGCGCCTCCAGATTTCCATTGTCGAGGACCAGCACATTCTTGAGCGCGATGGTGGCGGCAGGATAGTCCGCCTCCAGCAAATAGGTTCTTGCCTGGGCAAAGTGATCCTCTGCGGTTACCTCGTCCTCGCACGCCGTGAGAGCGAGTAGGGCAGTTATTGTGAGAATAATCGCGATGGGCATGCAGGGTTCTCGTCGTGCAACGAAGACAGACCGGCTCACCCGGTCCGGCGTTGCAGAGCATCCTCGTGACTTGTTTTACCTATGATACAAGCAGATATTGCTGCCTTACAGGACTGTGATCACAACCGCGACAGTCTTGTCGTCAGTCGCGAAGAAGAGGTTTGGAATGCGCTTTATGTGGAGTCGCTCTCAGCGCGGACGACGTCGCGCCAAACACATGAGTATGAGTCCCAGGCCAAACAGACTGAGCGCCCCGGGTGCTGGTACCGGATTGGGTCCTGGTCCTGGAGGTCCTATGACCAGCGGAGCGCTTGTAATCAGGGCGCCAAACTGGAACGAGGTACTCGCCCGCTCGGGGGTTACAAAACCCAGGCAAGGGTCGGCACTGCCGGTGGCGCTAAGGCAGGCCTCCGACGACAGCGACTGCAAGCCATTCGTGACTTCGACGAAGCTGATGAAATACTCCTGGTTAAATCCGTCACCCGCGTCGTAGAAAAAAGAATAATTCAGTGCGTCGTCGCCAATGACGAAGATGTCGCCGCAGCCTTCACTGTTGATCCCTTGCCCGATTGGCGTACCGTTGGCGCAAATCTCATCAACATTATTCGTTGTTTCAACAAAATCGATCAGAAAGTTAAGCACTGTGGGCGGTTGTGAAGAGCCAGCTTGCGATAGCGGTGTCAGCGTGATTTCGTTCAGGAATGACACCTGCTCCAATGTGTCTCCGACAATGGTCTGATTATTGTGAGTGAACGATACGTTGGCGACCGGTGGTAACACGTCCGGCGCAATGGCGGTGCTCACCACGGTCGTTATAGGGGTGTCGTTGATTTGCAGGCTACTTGGCCCGCTTTTACCTGTGCCCCAACTCAATGTGCGATTGTCGTTACTGAGGTTTACTGCGCCTGGGGTTGCCCCATCGCTGTCCAGTATACTGGCGGGGTCGAAGCTGGATTCAACGGCCACCTCCCACTGGGTGACGATTAAAGCATTGGCGAAAGGTGAGGCCAGGGCTCCCGACAGGGCCAATACAGATATGACCCCGCGCACCGAACGGTTGCCGCCGGTAATCTCGCGGTGTGCACTGCCAAGACTTATTGTCATTGGGGTTAGCTTACCCTTATTTGTCTTGTCAATTGAGCGTTATTGATGATTTTTTCATTCATAATCGCTGCTGATCGTCGCCCCGGTATCAGCTTTCCTGGACCATCTCTAATGATAGACCAATACAATCTGCGGCGCCCAACGCCTTTGGAACCATTGATGAATAAGTTCATGCAGTATTCGTACCAAGCCTTAAAAATCTTTAAAAACAATGCGTTATGAATTTTTTTGCGAATCGAAGGTGGGCGAGTGTAAAAAAAATGAACAGGCGTTGCCGACCAGACTGGACGTCGGCCGCAATGAGGCGCCACCTGGCGTTAAGCAGAACCCCTAAAGAGGCGTCAGTAGGAGAGGCGGTTTTTTATTGACGGTCGCTGGTAGCCCTAGCGGATCGCGCCCGTGGGGCGGCTTTGGCTTCGCCGTTTTGGGGGGAGTTGTCGAGGGTCGCCCCTGCTGGCGTGAGCCGTGTGTCACGGTCTTATGCGGTGTCGCGTCGTCGACGGTTGGACTGCCGTGGTTGTGCCTCAGAGTGGTTCTTCAGAGACTGTAGTCCTTGCCAGAGATTCTCGGCAAGTTGCATAGCCAGTTTGGGTGCGCCTTCGCTCCTGCCCCTGCTTTGGCAGCGGTCTTCACGGTCATGATACTGAGTCTTGTCGGAAGACATGTGTTCCTCCCGGAGTTCCGATGGGCGACATTATCGTCGCGCAAACCGAACATCGACATGGCCAGTCGCGACGCGTTACTGGCCGGCGACGCCAATGACGGGATGAGACTCAGCTCACGGTTTGGCTGGGGTGATGTGCTCCGCTTCACAGTCCGGCGAGCCGGTCATTGAATGGCAAATCGTTACGCTTAGACTGGGCGGCAGACCCACATCAATGGGGCGGGGGCGTGGTCAATTCTCAGGGCATCAAGCGCGGCATTACGGTTTGCATCGTCGGACTGTGGGCGGTGGGTTCGCTAGCGCTCGCCGGCCCCATCCTGCCAGGTGCTGCCGTGTTGGACCCCAAGGCAACGCTCGACAACTGGCATTCGCAGATCGTATTCTGCGATCCTTGCCAAGCCCGCAGTCGGTGTGCGGCGCACCCGACCATGCGGTTGCCGGACAAGCGCACCTGGTTGGAATTGGTCACGACAGGTGGCTTGTTGCAAAGGCTGACTCTTGGGCCAGAGGCGGCTTTGGCCGCCAAGTCGGAGTCGGCCTGGTTCGGTCTCAAACGCTTCCACTTTGACCCGTTTGAACTGGGTGTCCTGCCAAAACAGGTTTACGCCAACAGGGATTCCTTGCACGCCACCGCGATCAGCCGATGGGCGAGTGTCGACCCCCAGCCCGGAAGACCTTTCCCATTGCACTGGTAGAGTCCCGTTCTACGTCCTACACTTTGCGCTTTGAAGCGTGTGCCGTTGTCCGGCCTGGAATCGCAATGTCCCAAACTGCCCGCTGGATCGGTCTCATCGCTGCTATCGGCATGCTGATCTTCAGTGGCTACGTCTACATGCTTACCGGCGACTGGGTGGCGATTGTGTTCCTGCTGGGCAGTGTCGCGTACGTCGTGTTTTTCTATTCGACCGGTCGCAAGGACGATCTATGAGCCATTCCACGGTTGTACGCAGCTGCCTTGTATTACTGCTCACTCTGTGTCTGATGGCCTGCGCGAGTCTCACGCCGGGTCTGGATCCTCCCAAAGTCTCGGTAGAGAGCTTCCGCAGTCTACCGTCGCAGGAAGGTGCGCCGCGTTTTGAAATCCAGCTCAGGGTGATTAATCCCAATGATACTGACCTGGACATCGTAGGCATCAGCTACAGTATTGACATTCTGGATCGTGAGGTCATGACCGGCGTCACCAATGAGGTGCCGCTGATCGCTGCGTACAGTGAAGAGATTGTGACCTTGGAAGCGGGGCTGCAGATGTTTCAACTCCTCAGAATGCTGCTGAGCCTTGGTCGCAATGCGGATGAGCCACTCAGCTATCGTTTTTCAGCCAAAATTGACTTCGCAGGGCTTGTGCCGACTCAGAGAGTCGAGGAATCGGGCGAGATCAACCTACAGTAACGACAGCGGGACGGGGAGGTGTTAGGCCCTTCACCCACGCAGCGACTGGGCAAAAATCGCCAGAATGATCAATGGACAAACCACTTTCACGTACCAGGGCCAAATCTTCCAGAAAAGACCATTACTGACCTGCGGATTGCCCTTGCGCAACTCCGCAAGCAATTGATCTCGGTTCCAAAGCCAGCCTGCGTAAATACAGAACACAAAGCCGAGCAGTGGTTGACTGTAACGAGTGGTTGCAGCGATAACCAAGCCGAACAGCTGCTGAAAGTTCAGCAATATGATAACACTGACCACCGCGATGACGCTGCCTATGATCCAGACGGCGGGTTTGCGTCGCATACCGTGCTCTTCAATAGTGTAGGCAACCGGCACTTCCAACATGGATATGGAGGATGTTAATGCGGCTATGCTCATCAGAAAAAAGAACACGACCGATACGATACTGCCTGTCATGCCCATGGTGGTAAAGAGTTCGGGCAGGACGGTAAAGATTAGGGTGTCCTCGGATATGAGAGCGTTTGCCTCGTTGAAGATCTCCACTCCGTTATGTAACGCTACGTACATGGCCGGCAAAACGAGAAAGCCCGCGGTGATCGCAATCAGGATATCGACCGCTGTGACCAGCCCGCCAACCACCGGCAGATTCTCTTTGTCACTGATGTATGAGCCGTAGATCAGCATGGTTCCCACTCCCAGGGAGAGCGAGAAAAACGCGGCCCCGAGCGCCGAGATGATCAGTGTCGGCGACAGTGCACGGCTGAAATCGGGTAGCAAATAGACCTCGAGCCCCTGCACCGCTCCCTCGAGGGTGAGAACATAGGCAACGAGGCTTGCCATCAATACCAACAGGATCGGCATCAGTCTGGACGACCAGCGTTCAATGCCGTTGTGCACGCCCGAGGCGATGATGCCGATGGTGAAGAGCATGAATACCAGCATGAACGTCAGGTTGCGGGCGAATCCAAACTCGATTAGCCAATGGGTGAGGTCGGTCAGGCTCAGCAACTGCGTAATCGAAGCCAGACAGTGGGCCATCATCCAGCCGGCTACGATGGCATAAAAGCTAAGAATCAGGCTTGCTACAACAAATCCTACGATGCCCGTGGTAGCCCCCAGTCTGGCGGTCAGTGCGGAGGGAGCAATCTGGCGAAGCGCGCTGACTGCGTTGGCATGTGCGTGTCGGCCGATGATGAGTTCGGCCATCAGCGCCGGATAAGCGAGTAAAAAAGCGAGCGCGAGGTAGATCAAAAGAAAGGCAGCCCCCCCATTACTGGCGGCCTGCGTGGGAAAACCCCAGATGTTACCGAGGCCGACGGCGCTTCCTGCCGCAGCCATCACGAAGCCAAAGCGGGAACTGAACTCTCCTCGCGCCGCAGCCATTCTGTTACTCACCCTGCATTATTTTCAGGGCAGTGTAGCATCATCCGCGTAAGCCGGAGCGCCGCTGATTGTATGGTATGATGCCGCGCCACTGTCAGTCAGTGGTGGTCCACAGCCGCGAGTGTGGTGGAATTGGTATACACATCAGACTTAAAATCTGACGGCCGTTAAGGCTATGCGGGTTCAAGTCCCGCCACTCGCACCAGCACCGTTTCCCTTTTTTCATGCCCCGTAAATCGACGGCTTCCTGTCGTCATGCTTCAGTCATCGAAATGTCAACGGAATGTCACGTCCTTGTAGGACCGATGTCACCAAACCTCCATAACGTACTTGGGTGTTTGCCAATGGGCAGTCGATAAGCCCTCGGCAACACTTAACTCACGCTCTGGAGAAAATACAATGGCAGATCAGCCCCACAAACCTCTGACAACCGCTGAACGACACGATCAAATGGAGGACATCCCGTCAAATACCTCATCCAATCGACCCTTTAGAGAGGTTCTACAAGCGCATCTGTCGCGGCGCAAAGTCATGGTGGGCGGATTGGGTGTGGCCGCCACCTCGTTCCTGGCCCCTGCGGCGTTTGCTTCGAACAAATCAGGCGGGAGCGCCAATAGCAACACTGTGCGCTTTGACCCCGTGAAAATCTCGGATGTGGTCGACACCACCATGCCCACGATCTCCACTGATTACGAGTACCAGGTGCTTATTCCCTGGGGTACACCCATTGAACCGGGCGTCGTAAAGGAATACACCGGAGATCCGATGACCCGTCCTACCTCGAAAGAGGCGGCGTTGCAGGTCGGCCTGGGCCACGACGGTATGTGGTTCTTCGAAGAGGAGCGGAGCAGGCGTAATAGCAAGGGTATGCTGTGTATCAATCATGAATTTGGAACCAATGAACACGCGCTGGGCAAGGAAGAGCCAGAGAGCCTTGAAGATGTCCGCCTCTCCCAGAATGTTCACGGCGTGTCTTGCGTCAGTATCGTGCGCAAGGTTCGCAATGGCGCCACTGAATGGATCGTTGAAGCAAGCCCGAATGCGCGCCGCATTACGGTCAATACCCCCGTGGACTTCTCCGGCCCCGCGGCCGAATCGGAGTTGTTGCAAAACCCCAACGGTAATATTGCCCTGGGTACTGTCAATAACTGTGGTTCGGGCCCGACCTTGTGGAATACGTACCTGACGTGCGAAGAAAACTTCAATGGCTATTTCGGTGCCTCCATGGGTCTCATGCCCACCGAAGAGCAGGAACGTTACGGTTTTTCGGATGATGGATTTGGCTACGGTTGGTACCGATTTGACAGACGTTTCGACTTGAGTGATCCCGACTACGAAAACGAGCAGCATCGCTTCGGTTGGGTTGTGGAGATCGATCCCCACGACGGCACACAAAAACCCGTAAAGCGCACTGCTCTGGGCCGCTTCAAGCACGAGGCGATTGCCATGGTTGAAGGGAGCGGCGGTCGAGTTGCCTGCTATATGGGAGACGATCAGCGCTTCGATTATTGTTACAAGTACGTGTCCAACGAGAGCTGGCGCAAAACCATTAGTGCAGGGAATAGCCCGCTGGACGACGGCAAGCTGTACGTAGCTCGATTCGACGAAGACGGTACCGGCGAGTGGCTGGAGCTGACCATCGACAATCCTGTGTTAGCCAATCGCTTTAACTCACAGGCTGAAGTCATGATTTTTGCCCGTGTTGCGGCGGATTTGTTGGGCGCAACGCCGATGGATAGACCCGAGTGGACAACCGTTGGCAAGAATGGCGATGTTTATTGGACCCTTACCAACAATAGCGATCGCACCGAGCCGAATGCCGCCAACCCAGAGGCACCGAACAGTGATGGCCACATCATCCGGACCGTGGATTCGGACCATCACGTCGGTACTACTTTTGAGTGGGAGATATACATTCTGGCGTCTTCCACGCAGGGCACAGAAGGCGTGTTCACCGATCCGGACGCCGCGTACATCGACCCCGACAATCGCCTGTTCATCGGCACCGATGGCGGCCAGCCTGATGGTTTGCAGGATCAATTGGTCGTCTTCGATACCAACAAAGCAGAGCCAGAGCCCAGACGTTTACTCGTTGGTGTCAACAGTGACGAGGTCACCGGTTTTACGCTGACACCGAATCGGCGAACGGGCTTTGTGAACCTGCAACATCCGGGCAATGGCGATCCCTCTTCGACTAACTTCCCGGCGCCTTTCGACGGCGTCACCGTCCCGCGCGACTGTACCTTGGTGATCACGCGTAAGAATGGCGGTCGCATAGGTTCCTAACAGGCCTTGCTTTAGTGCTTCCCCCGTTAAAGGCGGGGAGCGGTAGAGGGCCCAGCTCACGCCTTTTGCGAGCTGGGCCCTTCCACTTTGTTTGATATTGAGGAAACACTATGGGCATTAGTCCTGCACAGTTAGGAATCATACTCGTCATTGTGGCGTTGCTATTTGGCACCAAGAAGCTCCGCGGTTTAGGGGCAGACTTGGGCAGCAGTGTGAAAGGCTTCAAGCATGCTATGGCTGAAGATCGTGAGCTCGCAACGGACACGAACGAAATGGGCCCGCTGCATCGCACTGCCGCAGAACAGGTGGCGAATCCGGACTCGCGCGACGCCGTCTAGCAGCCCTGCAGCACTCTACCGCAGCGGGCCAGGACGCTGCGGCCTCCCGCCCTAGTTACGCTTCATCGAGACCAGACAGTCGACTCAGCATGTAACCTGCTTCCGCTGCTGTTTTTTCCTCAAGGCGGCTGTTATCCTGCCACGCGTCCCCTTACCCTGATCGAGGAACAGCGCCCTTGAGACATGCTCTCATTACTATGCTCAGCCTTCAGGATCGCATGAACACTCGCGTTCATGAGCACTGGATCGCCCAGAATTTTGAATGGTACCGGGCCATCTGGATCGAGTGCGGTGAATTGATGGAACACTACGGGTACAAGTGGTGGAAAAAGCAGACGCCGGACCTCGAGCAAGCGCGACTGGAGGTGATCGATATCTGGCATTTTGGTTTGTCGGCCCTGTTTGACGAGCGCAAGGATATTCCCGCGCTGGCCGTCGCCATTGAGGCAGAAGTGGCCGACTTTCACGCGGTTGGACTGGACGTTCGTGAGGCGACAGAAGCGCTCGCTCAGCATGCGCTCGCTACCAAAGGCTTCTCGCCCTCGCATTTTTGGGAGCTGATGTTGGCGGTCGAACTCGATTTCGACAGCCTCTACAGTGCCTACGTGGGTAAGAATGTGCTCAACTTTTTCCGTCAAGACCGCGGCTATCAGGAAGGCACCTATGTAAAAACCTGGGACGGACGGGAAGACAACGAACATCTGGTTGATCTTGTGGCGGGTCTGGATAAATCGGCGCCAGATTTTGCCGACAGGGTGTATCAGGCTCTTGACGACCGCTACCGTGAGCTGGTGACACAGGTTTGATTGCATGGCATCTGAGGACAACAGGCTGTCCACCACGGCTCTGGCAAAAAAACTGAACTTACCGGTTCAGCAACTGTTTGCAACCCTTAAGGACTATGGCTGGATCGACCGGGTGGGTGACACCTGGCGATTGACGCCAAAGGGCGAGTACGAGGGCGGGCAGTACAATCAGAGTCAACGCTACGGATCCTACATTGTGTGGCCAGAGTCGCTGGAACAGCATCCCCTGTTGATGGCCATCGAATCGAATCATCGGGTGACGGCGGGTGCGCTTCGTCGTTATTACCCCCGTCTGCACGCGCGGCACATTAACAGGGCTCTGGCGGAACTTGGGCTGCAGCAACACACGCTGTTGGGTTGGGAGCTCACACCGCGGGGGCGCGATCTCGGTGGGGCGCAAGAGGAGAGCCGATCCAGTGGTGCATTCTATGTGACCTGGCCCCACGAGATCATTGACCATCCCGTCGTGCATCGAGAGCTGGGTCGCCAATCACAGCAGTTTGAGCCACCCACCGCCCGTGGTGAACCGGACCTGTTCGACAGCGAGGGTAGTGGTGGTCACGCCCTCCAGGGAATCGATGGACATGTGCTGGACTCGTCGCTACAAACCCGCGTCTGTAACTGGCTCTATCTGGCGCAGCTTGCTCACGCGATCCATAGGGTGTTGCCGATCGAAGAGGATTTGATTGCGGATTTTTTCCTGCCCGCAGGACAGGTATACATCGATTGTTGGGAAGAGCAGGCTTCTGCCGCGCGTATGGCAGAGTTGCTCCGTCGGCGCGAGGTATGTCGGGAACAGGGTTTGCGTCATCTTGAGGTCAGTGAGAAGGACATGGACCGCCTCGACGAAGTGCTGGGACGCGGTTTGCTGGACTTTGGTATCCGCTGCTAGCGATTGCGCTTGCGCAGTCTCACGCCGCTCTCAAGGTGGTCTGTGTACGGGAACTGGTCAAACAGCGCATACGCTTCGATGGTATGGCTGTCGCAGAGCTGTTCCAGGTCTCGGGTGAGGGTGTCGGGGTTGCAGGATATGTACAGGATATTGGTAAAGGCCGCGACCATGGCACGCGTCGCCGCATCCAGTCCTGCCCTGGGTGGGTCGACCAGAACGGTCTCGAGCTGATACTCGTGAAGAGCTTGGGGCAGCTCCTGCAGGCGCCGAAACTTGCGCGTGCCCGCCATCGCGTCGCTGACCTCTTGCGCAGACAGTCGGATGATCTGGACATTGTCGATGCGGTTGTTGGTGATGTTGTGGCGAGCGGCGCGAGCGGATACCTTGGCCACCTCCGTAGCGATGACCTGCTCAAAGTGATAAGCCAGTGGCAGCGTGAAGTTCCCGTTCCCGCAATACAGTTCCAGTAAGTCACCGCTCAGCACGGCTGCCTGCTGACATGCCCACTCGATCATGGCCCGGTTGACCAGAGCATTGGGTTGTGTAAATGCCTGTTCGTATTGCCGGTACTGAAACTCGCGATCCTCAACCGTCAGTCGTTCAGTGACGTAATCGTCGCCCAGTACCACTTTCTGCTTGCGGCTGCGTCCAATCAACGACAAAGGGCCCCTTTGACTGGATAATGCTGCGCGCAAGGTTGCAGCCGCGTCTTCCCAGACACTGTCGAGTTTGCGGTGATAGATCAGTGTAACCAGGCACTCACCGCTCAGGCTGGCGAGAAACTCAACTTGAAACAGCTTGTGTCGCAGCACACTGTTGCCGCGCAACGCAGAGAGCAACGGTTTCATCAACGTTTGAATGCTGTCGTGGACGACTGGAAAATCGGTGATGGTCAGGCGACTTTTCGGATCCTGAGGGTCGAACATGATGTAGTCCAAAGCCTCACCGTCGTGCCAAACTCTAAACTCTGCACGCATTCGATAGCCCAATGGCGCCGAGGGAGTGACCGTCGGCGGAGGCGGTCCAAGCGGGCGCAGCTGGTCTTGTGCTCTAGCGACTTTGGCCGTGAGTAACGCCTGGTAATTGTCGGGCTGTATGGCGCTCATCGACCTCACGCCACGGCGTGCCGGTCGCGTTGCTCCCAAAGCTCACGCGCTAACTGCATCGCCCCAAGCGTATTCAGATCAGCGCGCAGGAGTAGTAGCGCTGCGGTGGTGGTGGACAGAACCGCATCTTCACCATAGCGGTTCACTGTAACTCCACGCCAGAGCGCGCGCAGGGGTTCGACTCCGGGTTGATCAACCGCGTCGGGTCGCTCACTCTGCGAGCGGTTCAGGGTCACTTCATGCGATGCACCGTCACGCAGGATGTTCAAGCGTACATCGGCATGGGGCTTGACTTCGATCTCTCCAGACTCCCCCTTCAAGACCAGTGCCGCTGGTTGACCGAGGAGCTGATCTCCCTGCTGATGGATGGCCGCGTAGGCTGGATGGAAGATGCTTTGGATGCTGCAGTTGGCCTGCAGCGGATTGAGCAGGCGCGTCAGGGTGTTGACGGGAGAGCGCAGTCCAAGCAGTGAACGCAGCTGTAGGATGTCGTGTAGCCGCGGGCAGAACGCTTCCAAAGGCAAGTAGCAGAAACCGCGGTCGTCCAGTTGAGCGGCTGCCGTCCGCCAGCCGTCAGCAACGGGCAAGCCCAACGACAGCATGGCCTGCTCAGTGTACAGACGACCGGGTGTATGACCGGCACTGCCGTGGAGAAACACTCGATAACCTGCGCTGGAGAGCAGCAGGATGCTGAGCAGGTACCAGGGATGCTGGTGCCTCTTTCCAGCGTAGCTGGGCCAATCCAGATCAGCGGTCAGACCGGTTGGTGGTTCGACCATTTGATCGCGGCACGCATCCACGAAACCCGCGATCTCCTCTGGTGTTTCCTCCTTTACCCTGAGCAACATCAAAAACGCGCCGAGTTGCACGTCTTGTACTTCTCCCCTCAGGATCATGCCCATGGACTGTTCCGCTTCCTGGCGACTGAAGGAGCGGCTGCCCGTTTTGCCTTTGCCGAGTATGCGAACAAAAGGAGCAAAAGGGTGCTCAAAGGTGTCGGGGCTGTCTGCGCTCATGAGTTACAGGCAATTGTCCGGTTTTGGAAGGCCCGCGATTTTGCTGCCAAGCTTGGCCGGTGAATCTGGAAAGAGCTTGAGCAGATAAATACTGCGACCTTTTTCAGGTCCGAGTTTTAGCGCGCAGTATCTGACCAGTGCGCGCATCGCAGGAGAACTGTCGTACGTCCCGTAATACTCCCGCAAGACGTTCAAGATTTCCCAATGGGCGGGGGTCAGGGCAACACCTTCCGCCGCCGCGACCTCGCTAGCGATGGCCGGTGTCCAGTCGTCCAGATTACGCAGGAAGCCCTCATCGTCGAATGCGTCGGCGGGTGGTTTCATACGTACCAGGCCAGCTGTCGGGTGCAGCGCTCGGTCAGTTCGACAAAACCCGACACATCAACCGCGTGTCCGATGGATGGCTCGAAAACCACGCCCAAGGCCTGGACGTCTTCCAGCAGATAGTGCACACCCACGCCGCGATTCACCAGGCCATTGATAGCATCGCTGCTGCCGGTCAACGCGTAGACACCGTCTCCCAGTAGCAGTATCTGATCTTTCGCGGCAACGCATCGGAGACACGCCTCGAAGGGGCCGCTACCCGGCGGTGCGTTGACGGTGTGCAAAATCACGTCAAAAACCGAGCAATACGTCGCTGTCAGCCAAGAGCAGGCGAATGGCCTCGTCCGCAATGGCTTCTGCGTTGATGGGCGACTCGTCCAACCTCACGCCGTAGTGGGTCGCAGCCGTGCTATCTGCGTAGACCTGTTTCACGTCGTACAAAGGGAGTGACGCCCATTGCTTTGCGAGGTCGCGCCTACGAATGCTGCGGCCATTCTGCGTTGGCAATAGATGCAAAACGCCGGCGCCTAGGAACAGCACGTCGACCGGTCGATCAAACGCTGCCGCGGCCAGTGTCGTATCGAGAGCGGCCTGGCTGAGGCTGCTTCCATACGGGCTGTGTCGGATCAGGATCAACCAGTGTTTTGCGCGTTCCACCAAGTGGTCAACCCCCGAACGTTACCAGTCGGTCGGACTCCTGGCCTGCTTCAAGCAGCTGTCCCAGACCCGAGACTGTGAAACAGGGCAGTGTCGTTGCGACCGTCCGCTCTCGCCTTGCCGCCTCGGTCTCGTTCAGTAGGCCGCGCTTCAATGCCGAACTGACACACAGAACCAGCTCCACATTATGGTCTTGGGCAAGTGTCAGCCAGATATCGACTGGCGAGTCCTCATCCTGTGGATAGATGACATTGGAATTGCCCGTGGAGACACCGTCGTCCAGAAAAAACACGCGCCGGATTCGATGTCCCCGGGCTAGGGCGCCCTCTGCAAACAACACAGCGTGTCGGTTGCTATGGCCGGACCAGGGTGTCGCTAACACCAGCAGGGAGTAGAGCACAGGTCAGTCGCAGGAAAACAAAAACCCCGGCCATGGCCGGGGTTGGATGCTGCGTATCAGCGGTCTAGTCATCGCCGCTGAGCGCCGTGATGAGGCTCAGCAGGTGTATGAACAGGTTGTAGATGTTCAGATACAGAGAAACGGTTGCGCGAATGTAGTTGGTTTCGCCGCCATTGATGATGCGGCTGGTGTCGAACAGGATGAGACCTGACATGATCATCACGACTGCCGCTGAGATGGTCAGGCTGAGCGCGGGGATCGCCAGAAAAATATTGGCGATCATCGCCACGACTGCGACGATCAAACCCACCATCAGGAAGCCGCCCATAAAGGAGAAATCCTTACGCGTGGTCAGTGCGTACGCTGAGAGCCCAAAGAACACGACCGCGGTGCCGCCCAGTGCTTGCATCACCAGTTGGGGGCCATTGGGCAGCGCAAGGTAAGCGTTGAGCATCGGGCCTAGGGAGGCGCCCATGACACCCGTGAAGGCGAAGATGGCCAGCAGCCCCTTGCTTGTATCGGCCATGCGGTTTACGACAAACAACAAGCCAAAGCCCACTAAGAGCAGAATCAGACCCACACCATGGCTCAGGTTCATCGCCATTGAAACGCCCGCTGTCATCGCGCTGAACAGCAATGTCATGCCCAGCAGCATGTACGTATTTCTGAGGACCTTATTGGTGCTCAGAACCGACTCTACTGCCAGAGAATCTGCGCGATAGATACCTTTCTCTTCCATAACTTGCTCCGTTATCAGCGGCACAGGCGGTGCCGGTCTCATCAAGTCCCTACATCAGACCTTGAAATAGCATGAGAGTTCAATGTTACTACGCTGAAATACAACGTTTTTTGCCGAAACACTCATAACGGCGAAAGACGGCCTGCGAGCCTCTTCACCACTTCAGGATACTATAGCGGAATTAGTCGAAAAACCTCAACCATATCGCAGACGGCAGGTCGCCGGTTGGGGCCATATTCACAGTCGCTTGCGAGCCGACTTTATGATGGTTTTGGCTTCACCGGTGTCGGGCGTCAGTTTCGACCGATGGGTCGGCAGAAAGCTGCGCAGTGAATAGAGCACCAATAAAAAAGCCAACAGTGCCAATACACCCCAGTCATTTTGCAAATACTCCACGATCTCCGTCATGCTGCCGATCCTCCGTGTTTGCGCACTCTGCGCAGGTACAAGGATCGCCGGCACTGTGATGAAATGGCATGGCGCCGAGCGACAGATGCATGGCTGGGTCCGACAGCGGGGCGTGCAGAGGGCCGAGGGGCTGGATCTGGCTCGGTTTGGGGTGGATCGCCCCCGCTACGAATGCGGTGTGCAGCAGAGTTTTGACTGCGATTTGCCCAGTCCATAGCCCAGAATGCACGCTGGACATGCATTCCTAATTGGAATAGGCTCTTTCCAGCCGCAAAATGCGGCGATTCTCAGGGCGGGGTGAAAGTCCCCACCGGCGGTGATCGTGTGACAACGTAGCCCGCGGGCGCTCCTGTCAACACAGGAGGACAGCAGATCCGGTGAGATTCCGGAGCCGACAGTTACAGTCTGGTTATGAGAATAAGGTGTGTTGAATTTCCATGTTTTCGTGGTCCTCTATCCGTCCTTATTTGCCCTGTTGTTTAACTTTCTTGAAAGGACAAACAGCAGATGACGACACTTCAGTTTGAAACCCGATCCATTGTCCGAAATCCCAGGATTGCGCTGGTTCTGGCGCAGTGGCACTTCGACATTGTTAAGCAGTTCAGAGACGCCTTCCTTGAGGAGTTCAAAGCCTTTGACGGCAGGGATGTCGATATTTACCAGGTGCCTGGTGCTTTCGAAATACCTCTGCTGGCGAAGCAGCTCTGCAGTTCGGGCGACTACGCCGGCGTGGTGGCCTGTGGCCTGGTGGTCGACGGCGGAATCTATCGCCACGAGTTTGTGGCATCGGCGGTCATCGATGGTTTGATGCGCGCGCAGATGGACACCGGCGTGCCAGTATTCTCGGGAGTATTAACGCCGAAAGATTTCACCAGCAGGGGTCGCGCGGACTTTTTCCGCGATCATTTTGTGGTGAAGGGTAGAGAAGTCGCCCACGCGTGCGCGAAGAGTCTGGGAATCTACTCAGAGCTTGAAGCGACCCAAAAGCAGCAGCCCCAGGCGAAAAAGAAGGCGTCCCTGTAGCAGGCGCGCGGTAGCAGGTGCGCGTTCGCAAAGCGGCGACCGCACAGGATGTCGCTCTAGTGTCCTGAGAGGAGGATTTCCACCAGCACCAGGTCGCCGATCTGTGTTTCGAGGCTCTCCGGAATAAGCTGCTTGCGGTCGTCAAGCTTCAGACCGTAGATGACGGCGTCGCGCGGGAGCCGATTGATAAAGCGAGTCACCCCGTCGCGTAGCGCCTGGCTATCGCCCTCGTAAAGCCGAGCGATACCCGGCAGGCGCTGTCGGGCGATTTCCATCTCTACCGGGACATCAACACCTCGCAGGTTTTTCCACCACCGAGTGTTTTGGTTGGACAGCAGACGCACCGTCTCATCCTCTTGGGTGTAACTGAGCGGCGTATTGAGGGATCGGCCACTGCGTATGCCGGTGAAGTGCAGTATTGCAATGCTGCCGCTTGCCAAACCGTGCATAGGCGATCGCAGCAGTGACCGCACCGCGGGGTTGAGAAGACGATTGTAGAAGAAGTTGGATGCACTCATAACCTTATGTACCCCCGCGTGCTTTAGGCCAGCGCCGCTGCCGACGGCCTATGGCACACGTTATGGTTGTTAGTAGCAGCTTCAGTGTATTCATAGCCGTTGTCGATTCATGAAAGGGGTTCTTGAGACCAAGAGCTTTTAACGTCAATGCAAGCTTAGCCTATTGTCGTGGCGGGGGGGGTAGCTGCGGGATACTTTAGAGCAGCAGATCGCCACGCCACGGTTCTATCGCATAGCGCCGGCAAAAACATTCGAAAGGCAAACGTAGGAATGCATGTCCAGCGTCCATTCTGGGCTATGGACTGGGCAAATCGCGGTCAAAACGCTGCTACATGCCGCATTCGTTGTGGAGGCGATCGACCCCAAACGGAGGCAGATCCGGCTCCTCGGCCCGCTGCACGCCCCGCTGTCGGGCCCAGCCGTGCACTTGTCGCTCGGCGCCATGCCATTTCATCACAGTGCCGGCGATCCTTGTACCTGCGCAGAGTGCGCAAACACGAACGATATCAGGGCCGCATGGTCGAACCCGGCGGTTCGAGACCCACTGGAGGTTGCACATGATTAGCACGTCACCGTACGCGTCATCCTGCCATCTGCTTTTGCGGAGTACACAACGTCCGAGTAAGCGAGGCACAAGTAGGGGCTACAGCCTGGCCGATTACCGTCGTCGATGGCGAGACGTGCGTCAGTCGCTGGTGAGAAATTGGACAGCTGGGGCACACTTGGCCTAGCTGTCTAGTCGTAGCACCTCTTATGTGAAAGGCCGAGCTAGGCTGTTGGGCTGGAGCATCTGCCTCCACGGGCAACAACGCGGGTAGACTCAACCTGTCTGCGGAGGCTTGCGTCAATCCTTGAGCGGTTGTGTGTGACGGAGCCTGCGCTCACTGGGTGGGAGTATCTTCGGATAACCGTCCGGCCTTTGAGCGCGTGGAATGCGCTCGCAACAAGCGGCGAAGGGAACGAGTCTCCGCTTGGGGAGACTCCTCAGGTTATGGCGGTGGGCCAGGGATTCGAACCCCGGGAACCTCTCGGTTCAACGGTTTTCAAGACCGCCGCTTTCGACCGCTCAGCCAGCCCACCGGAAACTTGTTTGACGCTTTGCTTGCTGCCCGTCTACCTCGGGCGTGGCGAATTATACAGTCCTGCAAGGGCGACACAAGCGCGCAGGGCGTGCTTGTGCCCCCAGCCAGTGTCTTACCCCGCCGCCTGTTCTACACCGTCATCAGATCGTTGACCTCGAGGGTCATTGCTCGCCCTGGGTACGACTCTGCCGCTGGACAAGGCCGGCGGTGCGACAGTCTCTCTGAACAGGGTTGGATGCGCAGTGCTGACCTCGATATGCTCCACCGGCTGCGGTGCTACTCTCGGGTCGTTGATGGCGCGACCGTCTTCGGTCAGACCTTCCCTCGAAACAGGTTTTGCGGCAACGGCTCCAATACTGGGAGCGTTTACCGGTGCCTGTGATGGGTCGACGCTGGCGGCCACCTGGGGTTCCGTTGGCGTAGGGGAACGCTCAGCGGCCGGAGCAGGTGCCGGTTCTGGTGGCGACGGCTGCTCGAGTTTTGTCGCCGGCTCTGCCTGCGCTTCGCTTGCGTCGGTTGCTGTCTGCGTGGCGGGCGCGGTGCTCTCGGATTCTGCTGGCTCCGGTTGAGTCGCTTGCACGCGGGCGATCGCTTCCTGAACCGTTTCGGCCGGCTTGTTCTGGGCAGCTGTGTCGGCCACAGCGTCAGCGACCGCGGCCACGTCGATCCCGTCCGCGGTGTCGTTGGTCTTGGGCTGAACGGCTTGCTGTGCTTGGTTTGACGAATCCGTATTGCGTCGCCCACGACTGCGTCGCCGCCGTTGCGGTTCCCCTCGCTTCATATCATTGGGACGCTTGCGAGGTTTGTTGTCCTGACTGTCCTGACTGTCCTGCTGGCGCTCCTCTGTTGTAGACGACTTGGCCGACGAATCAGCAGCAACATCTTCCTGACGCCGACGATCTTGCTCATTACCACGTCGGCGACGATTGTTGCCGTTCCGACCTCCCTCGCTGCGGCGCTCCTGGCTCTGGCCGCTCTGCTTGTCTCGATTGGATTCTTGAGACCGCGCCTGCTTTTGCCCCTGGCTCGCCTGGCCGTTTTGGGATTGCCCCTCCGCGCGTCCCTGGCCACCACGCCGGCGATTGCGGTTTCGGTTGCGATTTCGATTGCCTTGCTTCTGACTCTGACCCTGGCCGCGCTCCTTCTGCTGCGGCGCTTTACCGCCCGTCGACTTGGCTTCCAACGGCGGCGCGGCGTCTGTCTCGCCACCGGTCAGCGCGGACCACACGCGTGCGAACAGGCCTTTCGATTGGGCCGTTTCATGCACTTGCGGAGCCGATCTCTGAGGCTGTTGTTCCCGTTTGGGTGAAGGCGGTTTTGTCGCCGGAGCCGGAGCGGGGGCCGATTCGGGCGCCCGCCCCTGAGGCGCTACTGCCTGCACAGCTGCCTGTTGGACGGGCAGGGCAGCGCTGTGATTGTCGCTGATGGCCTCGGCATCTGGCACGGTAATGTCGACCGTGTAGCTGGTCTCATGATCGCCGTCGACTTCGTCGTCACGCAATCGCTGAACCTCGAAGTGGGGCGTTTCCAGGTTCGGATTGGGAATGACCAGCATGCGAGCTTTCGAGTGCTGCTCGATTTCGCCCAGCGCATTGCGCTTCTCATTCAGCAGGTAGGCAGCGACATCGACCGGCACAATGGCACGTACTTCGGCGCTGCGCTCTTTGATGGCTTCTTCCTCGAGCAGGCGCAGTATGGACAAGGCCAGCGACTTGGTATCCCGAATGGTTCCCTGCCCTGCACAGCGAGGACAAACAATCGCCGAAGTTTCACCCAACGATGGGCGCAAACGCTGGCGTGACATTTCCAGCAGACCGAAGCGGGAAATGCGTCCTACCTGCACTCGAGCACGATCAATGGAGAGCGCGTCGCGCATGCGATTCTCCACCGCTCGCTGATTGCGTGCCGCCAGCATATCGATGAAATCGATGACGACCAGACCACCCATATCTCTCAGGCGAAGCTGACGGGCAATCTCGTCCGCCGCCTCCAGGTTGGTGTTCAACGCGGTTTCTTCGATGTCGCCACCGCGGGTGGCACGCGCCGAGTTGATGTCAATCGATACCAGCGCCTCCGTCGGATCGATGACAATGGAGCCTCCTGAGGGCAACCTGACTTCACGCTGGAAGGCGGTTTCTATCTGGCTTTCAATCTGGAAACGATTAAACAGCGGAATGTTGTCTTCGTATTTCGTAATGCGGTTTTTGTACTTGGGCATCACCTGGCCAACGAAGTCCAGCGCCTGCTGCGTGGCCTCGTCGGAATCGATCAGTACCTGGCCTACATCATCCCGCAGATAGTCTCGAATTGCGCGGACGATGACGTTGCTGTCCCGGAACAGCAACTCGCGAGGTTTGACTTCCTTGTTGGCTTTGGAAATGGCCTCCCATAACTGCAACAGGTAGTTGAGGTCGTACTGGAGTTCTTCTACTGAGTGACCCACGCCTGCAGTGCGGATGATTACGCCCATACCGTTGGGTATGTCCAGTTCGCTCAGCGCCTCCTTGAGGTCAGAGCGATCCTCGCCTTCAATGCGGCGTGATACGCCACCCGCGCGAGGGTTGTTGGGCATCAGTACCATATAGCGACCGGCGAGACTGATGTAGGTCGTCAGTGCTGCGCCTTTGTTGCCACGCTCCTCTTTGTCCACCTGCACGATAAGCTCCGTGCCTTCCTTGACCACGTCCCGAATCTTGGTGCGGCCATCGCCTCCCGGGGGTTTGCGGTAAAAGTACTCGGGCGCTATCTCTTTGAGTGGCAGGAACCCATGTCGCTCGGCACCGAAGTCGACGAATGCCGCCTCCAGGCTGGGCTCTACTCGTGTGATCTTGCCTTTGTAAATGTTCGCTTTTTTCTGCAGGCGAGTGCGGTTTTCGATGTCGAGGTCGTAGAGACGCTGACCGTCGACCATTGCCACCCGGACCTCTTCAGGTTGCGTGGCGTTGATAAGCATTTTTTTCATAGTGCAATGTGCCTAGTGGGCAGCATTGCTGGGGCGGAACCAAAGACAAAGCCGGCGTTTGCCGATCAGTAGCAGTGGTGCCGCCGATTGGTTCAAACGTCTCGTTCGAACAGCTGCGGCGGCAGGCTCAGCCTTTTGCGCTGAACCAGTGCAGTGCAGCGTTCGCTTCGGCAATCTGTGCAGAGCATGCAGCGGGTCACCCCTGCTGGCTGCTGCGCCGATCTCGCTAATGGCAGCACTGGGCAGATCATCACGTATGGTACTGAATCTGCCTTTTTGCTAGTGTCGCAGCAGTTGAACGACTGCGGCACAAAAAGTTCTTTGTCTCTGATTCGGAAGCCCGCGGCAATGTCTGCGCGGTTAATCAAATGTCGATCGAGGCGTTAATCGAGGCATTAGCTGTGGCGGTGTTAAGGCTCAGCTGTCTGGACACGCCGCCGAACATCGACTGTTCCCTATCAGCGGGTGGTTGCACTGGCGGAGCGTGCGTTTCACAGGCAGGCTCAAATCGTCGCCAGGAGTTTCTTTGTCACCGGAAAGGTCTTTGACCTCGGCGGCGCAACCACAGCGGTGGACTATACCAGCATCCGAAAGTGAATGACATGGGCATTATGACAGATGGATGACAGCTCGAGCGGTGGCAGTCCCAAGGTTCGCCTTTTGGCAGTGGACGTACACGATTCTGGTCAAAGGTTGGATAACTTTCTCAACCGTGAATTGAAGGGTGTCCCCAAGGCTCGAATATACCGGGCCCTGCGCAAAGGGGAGGTGCGCGTCAACAAGGGTAGAGTGCGAGCGGACTATCGTCTGGTGGCGGGCGATATGGTGAGAATTCCGCCTCTGCGTCGTCCTGGCAATGACGACAGTCCCGTCATACCCGGCTATTGGCCGGCTGAGTTAGAGCAACGAGTCGTGTACGAAGATGGCGATCTGTTGGTGATCGATAAACCCTCCGGGCTGGCCGTTCACGGCGGCAGCGGGCTGGACTACGGGTTGATCGAGTGTCTGCGGCAGATGCGACCTAAACAGCGCTACCTGGAGTTGGTGCACCGGCTTGACCGTGATACATCGGGATTGATACTGCTGGCAAAGCGGGGCAGCACATTGAAGGAGCTGCATCGACAACTGCGTGAAAAGCGAGTGGAAAAGCGCTACCTGTTGATCGTGGAGGGACACTGGCCAAAACACTGTCAGCTGGTGGACGCGCCTCTGGAGAAGAACCATCTGCAATCGGGCGAAAGAATGGTCAAGGTCAGCGGCAGTGGCAAGCGCGCAATGACCGAGTTCAGTGTGATCGAGCGGCTGTCCGGTGCAACACTGCTGGAAGCGAGACCCATCACAGGCCGAACTCATCAGATCCGTGTCCACGCGCTGCACACCGGCCATCCCATTCTGGGAGATCGTAAATACGGTAGCGAAAAGGGTGAAATCGTTGCGCGAGAGGCAGGTTTACAGCGTCTGTGTTTGCACGCCAGCCGGCTTCGCTTTGAGTTGCCAGGCGGCGAGTTATTGGCGCTGGATGCTCCACTGGAGGTTTCGCTCGAGGGCGTGCTGAAGCGTTTGCGAGCGTGATCAGTTGTCGGCAAAGAGCAAGGGGTCCAGGCCCGCTGCTCGCAAGGCACCACAGAGCTGGATCAGTGGCAAACCCTGAAGACTGGTGGGGTCATCGCCGCGCAGCTTCTGAAAAAGCGCAATCCCGAGACCTTCGGCCTTGAAGCTGCCCGCGCAATCGAGCGGTTGTTCCCGGTCCACATAGCGCTCGATCTCTGCCTCACTGAGATTGCGAAACCACACGTCGAACGGCTCCACGCAACTCCACTCGAAATCCCTGTCGACGCACACGATAGCGAGACCCGTCAGGAATCGGGCGCTGCTGCCGGAGCAAGCGCGCAACTGGTCGCGAGCCGCCTCAGGGCTGCCGGGTTTGCTCAGCAGCCGCCCGTCGCAAGTGGCGACCTGATCGCTGCCAATCACCAGGGCACTGGGATGGCTTGCGGCCACAGTGGTTGCTTTGCCAATCGCAAGACGTCGGGCGAGCTCTTCGGGTTGCTCGCTCGCTCTGGGGGTTTCATCGAACCGAGGTGCCTGGACCTGAAATGGCAGCCCGAGGCGTTCAAGCAATTCCCGGCGATACGCAGAGCTGGAGGCAAGGATCAGTTCCATAGGGCTACCTGTTCTTGAACTGGTTGTATTCTAAAGATTTTTTTGACAAACCCACAATCCGCACCTATGATGCGCGCCTATGTTGACCGAGCCCCTACCGACCACCTTGGACGTGCGCAAGGCGGCAGCTCGCGAGGTGGTGATTCAGGGTGTTTTGAACCCCCTGGATCTGCAACGCTTCCGAGGGATGCTGGCGGCGGACGAGGGCGCCATTAACGCCACCCTGGCGTTTTTTCGCGACGAACAACAACGCTGTCTCGTCAGGGTAGAAGTGCAGGCACAGGTCAAAGTGATATGCCAGCGCTGTCTGGAAGTGATGGACGAGGAAGTGGGCAGTGAGAACACGTTAGCCATTGTATGGAGCGACGATCAGGCAGCGCAACTACCCAGGCATCTGGACCCTCTGATCGTTACCGAGCAGACGTACAACCTGCGGGACCTTGTGGAAGAAGAACTGATTCTGGCGATGAAGCCGTTCAGTTATCACAATACCGAAGAGTGTCATGCGCCGCTGGAGGAGACGGGAGTAGCTTACACCGGTGAGTTGACGACCAGCGGCGTGAAATCGAACCCGTTTGACATATTGGCGCAGCTTAAAACTGGGCAGGAACCATAACCGCAACGGCAGCCAGAGGGCGCTGCGTTGATACAGATCAGGAGTTGTCACAATGGCAGTTCAGCAGAACAAGAAAACCCGCTCTCGGCGGGGCATGCGTCGTTCTCATGACGCGCTAGCCGGTACCACGCGTTCCGTGGATCCGACTTCCGGCGAAACCCATCGCCGCCACCACATCACAGCCGACGGCTTTTACCGCGGCAAAAAAGTGGTTGAGACCGGCAACGACGATTAGGCCTGCCTTGCTTCGTAAGCATTTCCGTGTACGGGTCGCTGGGGCGGCCTGAACCACCGACCTACAGGCGTTCAGCACTGCACGCTGGTCTGCCTGTGAGCAGCGTAAACACTCGCCTGTTTGACTTCCTGCCGCTGGCCCTGCCGCAAGGCCCCAGCTGTGGACCCGACCCTCTTCAATACATCACCGCCATCTGCCAGCCGAGGCTCAAGAGCGTATGTCCAAGCAATCGTTAGCGTTTGTCTTTCCAGGTCAGGGGTCGCAGAAGCCCGGTATGTTGCTGGATGCCCAGCAGCGATTTGCCGCGGTCGCCGCCACTATTGAAGAGGCCTCCGATGCACTTGGGTATGATGTGTGGTCACTGGTGCAAAACGGCAGCCAGGAAGATCTCAATCTCACTGAGACAACGCAGCCTGTTCTGTTGACCGCCAGCGTTGCCCTGTGGCGTGCTTGGCAGGAGGAGAGCGGTGCAGTGCCAGGCATCATGGCGGGACACAGCTTGGGGGAGTTTACGGCGCTCGTCTGCGCTGGCTCCCTCGCGTTTTCCGACGCGGTTCTGCTGGTCCGCCGCAGAGGGCAGTTCATGCAGTCGGCCGTGCCAGTTGGAGAGGGCGCAATGGCGGCGATCCTGGGCCTCGAAGATGATCGGGTCAGGAGTGACTGCGACGCCGCGGCTGAAGTTACCGGCCAGGTTGTCGCTCCGGTCAATTTCAATGCGCCTGGACAGGTTGTGATTGCAGGTCATACTGAGGCAGTTGAGGCGGCGATTGCACAACTCAAGGCCTCTGGCGCCAAGCGTGCGATGCCACTGCCCGTGAGTGCGCCCTTCCATACGGAATTGATGAAGCCGGCTGGCGAACGCCTCGCGGAAGCGATTGCTGACGTCGACATTGCTGAACCGCGGAGTCCGGTCGTTCACAATGTTCATGCGCGGACCGAGTCCGAACCGGAGCGCATTCGGGAATTGCTCGTTGAACAAATTTACAGTCCCGTGCTTTGGACAGCGTGTGTCGGTAACGTGGCGGAGTCAGGCGCAACCCGCCTGGTGGAATGCGGTCCCGGCAAGGTGCTCAGTGGACTTAATCGGCGTATCAACTCATCTTTGGATAGCTATCCACTGGAGGCCCCGGATGACCTTCTTACCGCTGTCACCGAACTCGGCTAGTGTGTTAAGCCATAGGAGGAGATGCTTGTGAGCGACCCAACGAAAGTTGCCCTGGTGACGGGCGCCAGCCGCGGCATAGGAAAAGCCATCGCTGAACGGCTTACGGCCGACGGGTTGCTGGTGGTTGGTACCGCGACAACGGACGCGGGGGCGGACGCCATCACTGCCTATCTTCAGTCGCTTGGCAGTAGCGGATGTGGCATGACCCTCAACGTCGCTGAAGAGCAAAGCGTGACCGCGGTCATCGGTGCGATCAACGATCAGTTTGGAGCGCCGTTGGTATTGGTCAACAACGCGGGCATCACGCGCGATAACATTCTGATGCGAATGAAAAGTGATGAATGGACCGACGTTATCGATACCAATCTAAGTGCGCTATATAGAGTAAGCAAGGCTTGCCTAAGAGGAATGACGAAAGCGCGCTGGGGCCGTATTGTCAACATCACATCGGTGGTCGGTGCGATGGGCAATACCGGGCAGAGCAACTACGCAGCGACCAAGGCGGGTGCAGAGGGTTTTTCCAGAGCGCTGGCCAGGGAGCTGGGCTCTCGTGCTATTACGGTCAACTGCGTAGCGCCAGGCTTTGTTGATACGGATATGACGCGCCGGTTACCCGATCAACAGCGCGAGTTTCTAACCGGGCAGATCCCTCTTGGCCGGCTTGGAGAGGCTGCAGAAATTGCATCACTTGTGAGCTTTTTGTGCGGCGATGCAGCGGCGTATATAACAGGCGAAACGGTCCATATAAATGGCGGCATGTACATGGCCTAAATCACTGAAGTTATTGGACTAATCGTGGCCATGGGGGTGCCCCCAAAAAATGTTATTACTCAGCCTTAAAAACAGAGTAAACTGCGCGGTTTAGGCCGTCTAACCGGGTTTGATTCAGCCCCAAAACCTCAGGAGTAACACACACAATGAGCAGCATAGAAGAACGCGTTAAGAAGATCGTAGCTGAACAGCTAGGCGTAAAAGAAGAAGAAGTTCAGACTGAAGCGTCCTTCGTGGAGGATCTCGGCGCAGACTCTCTGGACACCGTTGAATTGGTCATGGCCCTGGAAGAAGAGTTTGAAACGGAAATACCGGACGAGGAAGCGGAAAAGATCACGACTGTGAAACTGGCGATCGAGTACATCAACACCAACCTCGCCTGAAACACGCTGCACCACGTTCCGGAAAAGCCGTTTCTATGTCACAGTAGAGCGGCTTTTCTCTTTTCTCAGGTCCAAGCACTCTTGCTAGAGGAGTTACTGCGTTGAAAGGCAGACGAGTTGTTGTCACGGGACTCGGCATGGTCAGCCCGCTAGGGCATACCGTACAGGAAACATGGGGCAACATACTTCAGGGTAAGAGCGGAGTCGCTACCATTGACACGTTTGACGTGTCTGCGTTCAGCTCCCGCTTCAGTGCCAGCGTGCGCGGCTTTGACATTTCGCCCTACCTAGGGCCCAAAGAAGCCCGCAAGATGGATGTGTTTGTCCAGTTTGGTATGGCTGCAGGTATTCAGGCGATGGCCGATTCCGGACTTGAAGTGACGGAGGAAAACGCGCCCCGCGTCGGCTGTTCAATAGGGTCTGGTATTGGAGGTATTGGCCAGATCGAAAAGAACGCGGAGATTATCAAGCAATCGGGGCCGCGCAAAATCTCCCCCTTTTTTGTACCCGGTTCCATCATCAATATGATCTCGGGCAATCTCTCTGTGAAGTACAACCTGCAGGGTCCCAACCTCGCCATGGTCACAGCCTGCACGTCGGGCACACATAACATCGGTCTGGGCGCTCGGCTTATTTCTCATGGCGATGCGGATGCAATGCTGGTTGGTGGCGCAGAGATGGCCACTACACCGGTTGGTTTGGGCGGGTTTGCCGCCGCTCGCGCATTGTCGACACGCAACGATAACCCACAGGCAGCATCGCGACCCTGGGATAAGGATCGCGATGGCTTCGTATTGGGTGATGGAGCCGGCGTTATGCTTATCGAAGAGTATGAGACCGCCAAAGCGCGTGGCGCCCGCATCTACGCAGAGCTGGTTGGGTTTGGAATGAGTGGTGATGCACACCATATGACTTTGCCTCCGGAGGACGGGCGCGGTGCCGCCGCGTCCATGCGCAATGCGATTGCAGATGCCGGTCTGCCGGTCGATAGAATCCACTACATCAACGCTCACGGTACTTCAACAAATGCAGGCGATCTGGCTGAGACCCGCGCGATTGAGTCTGTACTTGGAAGCGCCGCCGAACAGGTGGCGGTCAGTTCCACCAAATCGATGATCGGACATCTGCTTGGCGCCGCGGGTTCAGTGGAAGCGATCTTTGCCGTATTGGCACTGCGGGATCAGGTCGCCCCGCCGACAATCAATCTTGATCAACCCGACGAGGGCTGCGACCTGAACTATGTACCTCACGCGGCTCAGGAACGGCCCATGACTGCGGTGCTGTCGAATTCCTTCGGCTTCGGGGGTACCAACGGCTCGCTTTTGTTCACCCCGGTGGACTGACGTTCAGGGTGCCTTCGCAGTCCCTGACCTGGGTTGACGGTAAAGCGACTGAACGCCTGCCCCTGCCAGACAGAGGGCTGGACTTCGGCGACGGATTGTTTGAAACACTGCTGCTCCGGCGAGGCAAACCGGCCTATGCGGAGCAGCACTGGGAGCGGCTCTCCCACGGTCTTGCCGCGCTTGCTCTGCCCGATTGTGTCGCCGTCGTTCGCGACCAGCTGCAGGCTGTGAGCGAGGCAGTAGAGGCCAAGGACTGGACCTGGGCAAGCCTTCGAGTGACGGTGACGCGCGGCAGCGCGCCCAGGGGTTATCGACCCCCGCGGGTGTCGCAACCGCGCATCATTATGTCTGCCAGCGAACTGGGCCGGGATGCCACACAACTGTGTTCTCCCGCCACATTGTGCAGCTCGAGCGTCCGCATGGCGCCGCAATCACGGCTGGCCGGGGTCAAACATCTCAATCGCCTGGAACAGGTTCTGGCCGCAGGAGACGCCGCCCGTGCTGAGGTGGATGAAGCAATCATGCTGGATCAGCGTGATCACCTCGTCGCCGTTAGCAGCGGCAATCTGTTTCTGCGCCTCGGAGGATCACTGCTGACCCCGCCACTGCACGAGTGTGGCATTGTCGGGACTCGTCGTGAACTGGTGTTGAACCGTTGGGGCCCGGCACTTGGTCTTGTAGTTACGGAAGCCGAAATTGGTATTGATGAACTGTTCGATGCGGATGAGGTTTTTTACAGTAACGCTCTCGTCGGGCTTCGCCCCGTGGAAAGGTTTGAACAGCGCAACTGGACAGATCATTCGACCTGCGAGGCGCTTTTCAAGCGCTATCTGGATGAACTGTGCTAATCCGGGCTGCCGTCTTGCTGCTGTTGTGTTTCCTCGTGGCTTCGATGCTGGTGGCTCGGGAGGCCTTGCGCCAGTGGGAAACGCCCCTTGTCGTCCCCGCACATGGTTATACGTTCACCGTTGCCGGCGGCGACTCACTGCGCTCCGTAGTCGATGGTCTGCACGCGGAGGGTGTATTGCTCTATCCAGACGTGGTCGCTTTGCACGGCAGACTATCCGGCGCGGATCAGCAAATTCACCAGGGAGAATACCGACTCGGGGAGTTTGCAACACCGGCCATGTTGTTGAACCTGCTGCGCAGCGGACAGGTCGTTCAGTATCGTGTCACCTTGCCCGAGGGGATCACGCTGCGGCGGGCGATTGAAATCCTGCAATCACAGGAAGGTCTGGCAGTGGAGTTGGATGGAGAGGAAGATCCTAGAATCAGGGCTTTAGTACATCCCGATACTTATACAGAAGGCTGGTTTTTTCCGGACAGTTATCAATACACACGGGGAGATACGGACTGGGATGTGTTACAGCGTGCCCACACCATAATGCGTGACACACTCGAACGCGAGTGGGAAACGCGCGCGGAGGGCCTGCCCTACGAGACGCCCTACGATGCGCTGATCATGGCATCGATCGTCGAACGAGAAACCGGGCAGCCGTCGGAACGGGCAGAAATTTCGGGCGTGTTCGCAAGGCGTCTGCACAAGGGTATGCGCCTGCAGACAGACCCCACCGTTATCTATGGCCTTGGCGACGAGTACGATGGCAACCTGCGCCGTTCCCATTTGCGTGATGACGGTAATCCATACAATACCTATCGTCATACAGGGCTACCGCCGTCTCCGATTGCACTGCCGGGCGGGGCGGCGCTGCATGCCGCTTTGCATCCCGCAGACGGGACCGCGCTGTTCTTTGTCGCGCGCGGTGACGGAGGCCATGTCTTCAGCGACACCCTTGCGGAGCACGAACGGGCCGTGCGTAAATACCAACTGCAACGACGCAAGGACTACCGATCATCTCCCCAACCGTAAAAACGCCATGAAGCGCAGAGGATTGTTTGTCACAGTCGAAGGCATCGAAGGGGTTGGCAAGTCCACCAACCTCAGTTTTTTGCAGCAACGGCTTGAGCAGGCGGGTATAGACCTGATTGTAACCCGGGAACCTGGAGGCACCGCGCTGGGTGAGGAACTGCGCGACACGCTGCTGCGCGACCGTGCGGAAGACATGAGTGCCATGGCGGAGTTGCTGTTGATTTTTGCTGCTCGTGCACAACACATCAGTCAGGTGATAGAGCCCGCACTGGCACGCGGACAGTGGGTCCTGTGTGATCGGTTCACCGACGCTACCTACGCGTATCAATCAGGGGGGCGAGGGTTGCCGCTGGACCAGGTTAGCGCGCTGGAAGCGCTGGTGCAGGGTGAGCTTCGCCCCGACCTGACGCTCCTGCTCGACGCTCCTGTCACAACCGGCGCAGCGCGAGCGCTGGCGCGGGGCAAGCCCGACCGCATTGAGCGGGAGCAGACAGCGTTTTTCGAGCGCGTGCGACGAGCCTATCTCGATCGAGCGGCCTCGTACCCCCGCTATACCGTGGTGGACGCCGGCGGTAGTCTGGAAACCGTACAGGCCGATCTGCAAGTGCTGGTAGACGCTGCGGTGGATCGTTGGCGCTCTTCCCATGGATGAATGGAACTTGCCTGACGTCAGTCGAGGGGTGCCCTGGCACGCCTCCACCATTGCCAAGCTCGTATCACAGGTAGAGCAGAACCAGCTTGGCCATGCGCTGTTGCTGGAAGCGGGCAGGCACAGCGGTGGTTCATTGAGCGCTTTAGCGTTGGCCAGGCTGTTGCTGTGCCACGCGCCGGAGGGAGGGTTGAATTGCGGTCGCTGTGCGGCCTGTGAGCTCAGCCGCCGTGGGGCGCACGGTGATTTCCGCTGGATCGCTCCTCAAGATAACAGCCGGGTTATCAAGGTGGACCAGGTTCGCCAGGCGATTGATTTCCTGGCCAAGACGGCGGCTTATGGCCGTCGTAAAGTCCTGGTTTTTGAATCAGCGGACAGTATGAACCAGAACGCGTTCAACGCCTTGCTTAAATCGCTGGAAGAGCCTCCGGCGGGTTCGTTTCTGTTGTTGCTGGCGAGCCGTGCTGGCGCCATTCCGGCCACGGTGCGATCGCGTTGCCAGTTGGTAAAGCTCTCCCATCCGGATAGAGAAGCCTCCCTCGACTGGCTCCAGAGGACGATGGGTGACAGCCAAGACTGCGAATCACTGTTGGAGGTGCTTGGTGAGGTGCCGCTGCTCATCGAAGAACTGTTAAAGGATGGTCGGGCGGAGTCCGTATTGCGGCGGCGACAGGCCCTGCATGGGGTACTTAGCGGCACTTCCTCGGTCAGTGACGCCACCGAGTTGTGGCGTGATCAAGAGACGGGTGAGTTTCTGCTGGCACTGGCAGACACGCTGCAGGCGCGACTGCGGACTTTGGGGTCGGAGGGTGCTCTTGACGGTCGCATGAGAGCTGGCTTTTCACTACTGGATGAGCTTTTGCGTCTCCAGCGCGCGCTGGAGACGGGCGCGAATCCAAGCCGGGAACTGATAGTGGAGTCACTGTTGGCAAAAAGTCACATGCGGTTGGGTGTTGTTGGGTGAGGTGATACCATTCTAAGGCAGACGGGGGGCGCCGCTGATGACAGACGTAAAACCCAATAGCCGCAACGGCATATTGTCGCTGACCATAAAGGACAAGGCGGTCCTGTATTCCGCCTATATGCCGTTTCTCGACAACGGTGGGCTATTTGTTCCGACCAACAAGCCCTACAACATCGGCGATGAGGTCTTCATGTTACTGACCTTAATGGACGAAGCCGAGAAAATACCGATTTCGGGTCGAGTCGTTTGGGTCACGCCCAGGGGCGCGCAGGGTAATCGCACCGCCGGTATCGGCGTTCAGTTCAGTGAACAGGACGTGGCGGCCAACGCCAAAATTGAAAATCACCTCGCCGGATCTCTGGGTTCCGACCGTCCGACGCACACCATGTGAGCCAGCACGCTTCAAGTCGTTTCTCGAAGTCGATTCTAACCCATTGAAAAATCTGGCAGCGCCAAAAAAAATGGGTCCCGAGAGGGACCCACCAAGACCATTAGGAGTGAAACATAAAGGAATTGCTTCCGTTAAGGAGCATGGGTGTGCTCCCCGTGACTGCCCGTTTGAAACTAGGGGATAGGCAGCCACGACTTAAGTATCGCCGATAATTGGTAATTTTCCACACCCTTGACGGGACTTTTTAAAAGTATTTGGCTATATATAAATATATTTCTATAC